>DAOSWM010000001.1:0-49398 GCA_035380045.1 Tenuifilaceae bacterium
GCTGCCAAAGAGTTAACTGAATACAGCAATAGGAGAGTGAAATTTTGCCTTGTTGGCAACGGGCCCGAAAAGAAACGATTGGTTGAAAGGAAGCAGAATGAAACAGTTGAGAATGTCCATTTTTTCGATTCCATGCCAAGAAACGAGCTCCTGAATTTCCTGAAAAATTCCGACACGTGCATTGTTCCGCTTAAGCGGCTGGAGCTTTTCAAGGGGGCAATCCCGTCGAAAATATTTGAAGCTTGCGCTTCAGAAAAGCCAATACTTTTGGGTGTAGAGGGGGAAGCTAGGGAACTTTTTATCAACCAGGCTACTGCGGGTTTGTTTTACGAACCGGAAAGTAGCAACCAGCTGGTTGAAAATATTAAGTATTTAATAGACAATCCTACTCTTTCCCAGCAAATGGGGGAGAATGGGAGGAGATTTGTTCTCGAAAAGTTTAACCGCGAAAGAATTGCTGAAAACATATTTCAGGAACTAAAATATTTACAAGAAGTGTAACTTTACATATAATTCAAAAAAATTGACAACACAAATAAATAATTTCTTTGGGAAAGCCATTCCGTATCTATTAATGGCGAATGTGTTCTTCATTCCCATCAACATAAAAATTGCAATTCCGCTTATTCCTATCCTTGCATTTGCGTGGTTACTCAGCGGCGATTGGTTGGATATACTAAAGAAGTTGAAGGAATCTCGCTTTGCGATTCTGCTGGCTTCATTCTGGGTGCTTCATGCAGTAGGGATTTTTTATACGCAGAATGCCAACTACGGTTTTCTCGACCTTCAGCAGAAGCTTTCATTCCTGGTGTTCCCGCTTATATTTATTTCATCGGGAAGCCGAATAGCCGAATTCAAAAAATGGTATTTATGGGTATTCGTTGCGGGCTGCATTGTTTCAGGTTTATACTTGCTTGGAAATGCATTTTACCTTTCGTCAACCATTGTTGTTGGTAGATTCACGTTTAATCCAATTCCTCCCGATGCATACTGGGAGAATTTCTTTCGTTACAACAGGTTTTCAGTTTCGCACCATCCCTCGTATATTGCTATGTATTTTGCTTTTTCAATATCAGTTATTTTTAGCCATCTTAAAACTAATAATAACGGTAGAAGTATAATTTTTGGTTCAGTTGGTATCGTTTTTATGTACGTTCTCATTATTCTTCTTTCGTCCAGAGCTGGAATCCTGGTAGGAACATTGGCTATTGTTAGTGGATTGTTCTGGCTATTTTTCAGAAGGTTTAAGGTTGCAATTGCAGTGGTATCTGTAGCGTTTCTTATAGCAGCCAGCTTCATTTTTATTCATTATAATAGCAGGTTTGCTGTAATTAACCAGAATATTGAATCGATTGTTGATAATGATTCTGAAACCAAGCCTTCCTCGAGGGATATGCGATTAGAAATTTGGCGCACCATCCCTTCAGCAATCGGCAACAACTGGCTATTTGGCGTGGGAAGCGGCGATACAAAGGAGGAGCTGAAGAAAGCATACAAACGTTTTGGTATGGACAAGGCTGTAGAGGAGGAGTTCAATGCGCACAACCAGTACCTGCAAACTCTTTTGGCGCTTGGAGTTCCCGGATTGCTTCTGCTTTTGGTAATTCTTGTTTACCCGGTTTACGGCTATGTTAAACAGAGGAAAGACTTTTTACCCGTACTTTTCCTTGGAATTGTTGCCCTAAATTTACTTTTCGAGTCGATGCTGGTGCGTATAGCCGGTGTAATGTTTTTTGCTGTTTTCTACTGCATTTTTTTTGCAGCCACTCCCAAACGAAAGTATGATTTTCATTAGATTCTTCGATGTTCTGTTCTCGTTTATTGGGCTTGTAGTTCTGAGCCCTTTTTTAATTGTTTTTGCAATTATTATCAGATTCGATGGGCACGGACGTTCCCTTTACCAGCAGGAGCGTGTTGGCCAAAATAGGAAGCCTTTTAAGCTTATCAAGTTTAGGTCAATGTTCCCAAACTCCGATAAGGGTTTGCAAATTACGGTGGGCAATGCCGACTCCAGAATTACGCCTGTTGGGCGTTTTATGCGGAAGTATAAAATTGATGAACTTCCTCAACTTATTAATGTGCTGAAGGGTGATATGAGTTTGGTTGGCCCTCGACCGGAGGTAAAAAAGTACGTTGATTTGTACACCAAAAAACAGCTGGAGGTACTAAGCGTTCGGCCTGGAATAACTGATTTTGCTTCCATAGAGTTTGTGAATGAGAATGAGATTCTTGCATTTTCAGAAAATCCAGAGGAAGAATATGTAAACAATATTTTGCCAAAAAAAATTGAAATTAGCCTTGGGTACGCATCAAAACCTAGTGTTTCAGCTTATTTCAGAATAATATTCTTAACCATCAAAACCATTTTTATATCAGGAAATAAAAAAAAATCACAAAATGAGTAAAATTCTTCTTACCGGAGGTACAGGATACATTGGCTCGCACACAGCTGTTGAACTTATAAGTGCTGGTTTTGAGGTGGTTATTGTCGATAACCTTTCGAATTCAAGCGCTGATGTACTTAATGGAATTGAGCGAATCACAGGCGTAAAACCAGAATTTGTGAAAGCCGATTGTGCCGACATGGAGTCGATGGTTCGCTTGTTTAATCGGTATCCCGATATTTGCTCGGTAATTCATTTTGCTGCTCTTAAAGCAGTTGGTGAATCGGTTGAGAAACCTTTACAGTACTACCAGAATAATATAACTTCACTTTTAAACCTTCTTTTCTTATTAAATGAACGTTGCGCAGCTAGCAACTTCGTTTTTTCCAGCTCATGCACTGTTTACGGTCAGCCCGATAACTTGCCTGTAACCGAGTTGTCGCCATATAAACCTGCCTCTTCTCCATACGGAAATACCAAAAAAATTGCTGAGGATATTTTGAGGGATTCGGTACATGCCAGTAAAAGTTTAAAGGTAGTTGCGTTAAGGTATTTTAACCCTATTGGTGCCCATCCTTCAGCAGAAATTGGAGAGTTGCCCCAGGGAAAACCCGACAACCTGGTTCCTTTCATAACCCAAACAGCAGCGGGTGTAAGGGACAAGTTAATGATTTTTGGGAACGACTACAATACTCCTGACGGAACTGCAATTCGCGATTACTTTCATGTGGTTGATTTAGCTAAAGCACATGTTATTGCATTGCAGCGCATGATTGAGGGAAAGAGTAAACAAAATTTTGAAGTTTTCAATGTTGGGGCAGGTAAAGGGATTACTGTTTTGGAGATAGTTGAAACTTTTAAAAGGGTAACAGGCACTAAGTTGAACTATGAATTTATTGGTCGAAGGGAAGGAGATATAGAGAAGGTTTGGGCTGATACGTCGTTGGCAAACAATGAGTTAGGATGGAACCCCGAGAACTCTCTTGGTGAAGCTTTGCTCTCTGCCTGGCGATGGGAAAAGAAGATAAGAAATATTTTGTAAGTATAACAGCCACACAAAAAAAACGCCCGGATTTGCCGGGCGTTTTTTTTATTTTTTATTTACGAGTAGCTTTTTTGTGGCAACTATTCTTCCATCCTGTTCAATGGAGTAAAGGTAAATTCCGTTTGGAAGCGAACTTACATCTATCATAATTTTTCCATTCTCCTGTTCAATCTTCCTTTCCAGAAGGGTTACTCCAACAATATTTCTTACGGTTACCTTTGCATCAGCATGCTGCATGCATGAGTAGGAGATGTTTAAAATATTAGATTCAACCGGGTTTGGATACGCAGAAATCATGGCAGATAAATCAAGGTGGGCGATGCTAGTACCCTCCTGAATATTGAAGTTAATAGTAACACCTGCCTTGTCGTTTTCATCGTTTATGTTAAAAACTTCGTAAGCAATCTTTGCTGTACCAACATTCCCATCGGGGTAAAACTCAACGTAGAAATCACTTGAGGTAGTTGTTTGCCCAGCGGCAATTGTGAAAGGATTGGGAGATTCTTCCACAGAGGGGCTGAAGCATTCACCGAGGCAAAAAGTGTTTGTACTACCTTCAATGTTTTCAATTACACGTTTTCTAATTTTTATTTGAATATCGGACGATGAGGTGTTGGTTATATTGATAACTACTTTTAAGTCGCGGGATGGAGTTCCATCTATTGTGATCTCACTATTACTAATATCTTCCTCATTATAAAATAGTTTAATGTTTTGCGCACTTACAGATGAAGTAGCAACTATTATTAATCCTGCAAAAATGTAAAAAAGCTGTTTCATAATTATTTTTTTTACAAAAATATGCAAATGTTTACATATTCGCATATATATTTGTGCAAATTAAATCGTTTTAGTTAACAAAATTCTTATTTATGAAGAAACTTAACTTGCTTGCATTAGGGTTGCTACTATCTATCTTTTCATTTGCACAGGGTAAGAATGGAACCGTGCATCTCTCTGAAGATTTTAGTTCAACCTTTCCACCTACGGGATGGACTATTGAGAACTATGGAACTAAATGGACTTTATCGAATTCCGCGATAGCCGGAGGTTCGGCACCGGAACTTAAATTCACGTACACACAAGGAAGTTTAACTACTCGTTTCATCTCACCAAGCGTTGACCTATCGGGAGTGGAAAACCTGGTGCTAAGTTTCAGACAGTTTGTTGACCACTATGGTACCGGATATAGCGTTGGTGTGGCAACTCGTTCAAATTCTGGCGAATGGAATACGGTTTGGTCCGTTTCGCCTGAAGATAATATTGGACCTGAACTTCACGATATCATCATTTCAAATGACGATGTTGGCTCTTCAAACTTTCAGTTTTGCTTCTTCCTTTCGGGAAATGCATACCAAATCGATTACTGGTTTATCGATGATGTGGAGCTGTTTACTCCTTTCTCCAACGATATTACCGTTAGCTCCATTGTAGCACCCGACTACTTTGCCCAGGGCGATATGACCATTGGAGCAGTAGTAAGAAACGTTGGTTTAAGCAATGTTACCTCTTTCGACGTTAACTACCAGATAGATGGAGGAGAAGTGGTTACCCAAAGTTTTTCAGGATTGAATCTCGAACAAACAGATACATATGAGATTGAATTCGACCAAACATGGGCAGCCACTCCTGGAACATTTACCTTAACAGTTTTTGTTTCAAACTACAATGGTGCGGGCGATGATAACGATACGGAAAACGATTCGCAATCGAAAACGTTGAATATTGCTTCGCAAACTACAGTGAATATGCCGCTTTTCGAATCATTTACCAGCTCAACCTGTGGCCCATGTGCATCATTTAATGGTTCGGTGTTCAATTCTTTCCTTTCCTCAAACATTGAACGTTTGTCAATTATTAAGTACCAGATGAGCTGGCCTCAACCCGGCGACCCATACTATAATGAGGATGGTGGAACTCGAAGAGTGTACTACGGTGTAATATCAGTACCCTCGCTTTTTGCAGGAGGCAATTCAGTTGAAACATCTGAAAATGAAATTAATGCCCAATTAAATGATTTGGAAGATGAAGAAGCTTTCTTTGAAATATCTGTGAAAGCAACTTATCTCGGAACCACTGTAACTGCAAAAATTGACGTTTCTCCCTACATCTCAGCATCAGGACTGAAACTTCATGCAGCAGTTGTGGAAAAAGAAACAACCGAGAATGTTGGTTCAAATGGGGAAACATCGTTTAAGTACGTAATGATGAAGATGCTACCTGATGGTAATGGTACAACCGTCGATTTTATTGATGGACAAGACTATAGTATTACCCTTACTCAAGATCTTACCTCAACTTTCGTTGAACAGTATGATGATCTTGAACTTGTAGTTTTCATTCAGAATGATGATAACAAGCAGGTTTACCAATCAAAAATGGTTGATATTACAGAGGGTTCAACAGGTATTCCATCTTCAACTCTTAAAGGATTCTCCATTTATCCAAACCCAACCAACGGAACGTTTTCGCTTGAGATGCCAGAGGAAACAGGGATGTCGTTTGTTGAAATATACTCAATAACAGGTGCGCTCGTTTACTCATCGAACATTTCCGAAACAAAAAGCCAACGTTTCGATTTAGGATTGCAGAAGGGAGCGTATATTGTTTCAATAACTACTCTCGATGGAACAAAACTTTCACAGAAACTTATTGTAAAGTAGTATTATTCTGCTTAAATATTTTTTACTTGGAGTCGTTGTTTTTTTACAACGACTCCAAGTATAGTTATTAAAATTGTATTGTAAACCAGTAACATTAAGGGGAAACAAATGAAGAAAACAGCTATTCTTATCGCAATTCTACTCATAGTAGCGTTGACTGCTATGGCTCAAGATACAAAGGGGAAATCGTTACCAACTGTAACGATAAAGACTCTTGATGGGAAATCATTTTCAACGAACCAGATTTCTAACGATGGGAAACCAATTATCCTTTCGTTCTGGGCATCATGGTGCCGCCCTTGTATTAAAGAATTATCGGCAATTGCCGATGTTTACGTTGATTGGCAGGAGGAAACCGGAGTGAAGTTAATTGCCATATCGGTTGACGATTCGAGAACTGTGAACAGTGTTAGACCCCTGATTAACGCGCGTGGTTGGGAGTATGAGTTTTACCTCGACACAAACGGAGACCTTAAACGTGCAATGGGTGTAAACAACGTTCCCCATACATTTATTCTCAATGGGAAGGGTGAGGTGGTATACCAGCACACGAACTATACCGAAGGTAGTGAGGATAAATTATTTGAAGAGGTTAAAAAGTTGGCTCAGTAACCAGAAAATGCCATGATCTTTTCAATTTACAAAAGAACATTTCTTGTTTGTTTGGTAGTAGTACTAGTTCCCCTACAAAAACTGAAATCTCAGGAATTTATCGATAATGCAACGGTGCAGGGAAATATTTACTCCGAGGCAAACTACTACTTTACCGATACGCTGATTGGAGCACCAGAGGTTCCCGAGTACATACGAGCCAATATTTACGGAAACGTTTTTTACCGGTACAAAGGTTTTAATGCAGGAGTTCGGTTTGAAGCCTACCAGCCCCCGTTGGTTGGTTTCGATACGCGTTACGAGGGGCTCGGAATAGCTCACCGGTTTGCCTCCTATAGCGATGACAGCTACGAGGTTACCATCGGGAATTTTTACGAACAGTACGGAAGCGGATTGATTCTTCGCGCATACGAAGATAAAAACCTTGGCATTGATAATGCTTTCGATGGGTTTCGTCTTCTGGTTCGGCCTGCTAATGGGTTGGTAGTGAAAGGGATGATTGGTAAACAACGCTTTTTTTGGGACGTTGGACCGGGAACGGTTCGCGGTTTCGATGCCGAGTGGAGTCTGCTCCAAACCCTTTTACCCGAATCATCAACAAACTTAACCATTGGAGCGAGTGCAGTTAGTAGGTACCAAAGCGATAAGGATCCTCTTTTTAATTTTCCCGAGAATGTGGCTGCTTTTGCGTCAAGAACCTCACTGTACACAGGTAACTATTTCTTTTCCGCTGAGTATGCATGGAAAGTAAACGATCCGTCGGCAACCAATAACAATATCTATAAGAATGGACAGGCCGTAATCCTGTCTGGTTCATACTCTAAAAAAGGAATTGGTGTTTTGTTGTCGGCTAAATACGTTGATAACATGGATTTTAGATCGAGCAGAACAGCAACAGGAAACGATTTAAGTATTAGTTACATTCCTGCTATTTCATATCAGCATACCTATAGCTTGGCAGCAAAATATCCATACGCCACCCAACCCTTGGGTGAAGTCGGAGCAAAAGCTCAAGTTTCTTATTTCATAGGAAGAGGAACAAAAGTTGGGGGCAAGTATGGTACAAACATTGTTTTTAACGCTTCCATTGCAAACTCAATTCAAAAAGAGAAGTTGCACGATACATTGGAAATTGGAACCCAGGGAACCAAAGGTTACTCGGCAAAATTTGGTTCTATAGGAGATGAAAAGTACTACCACGATCTATCGGTTGAAATCAACCGAAAAATATCAAAAAGTGTTAAGATCGTTGCAGGAGCTGCAAATCAGTTCTACAACAAGGCTATTATTGAGGGGCACCCAGATGAGGAACCGGTTAAAGCTTGGGTAGTTTATGGCGACGTTTCGTACCGATTCCTACAGAATCAAAATGTACGTTTTGAACTACAACACCTTTCAACCAAGCAGGATAAAGGAAACTGGGCTATGGCGCTTGTTGAGTACACTTTTGCACCACAATGGTCATTCGCCGTTTCCGATCAGTATAACTACGGGAATAGCGATGCGAAATTACGAAAGCATTTCTACTCATTTAATGTGGCAGTTAGCAAGGAGTCGAACCGCATTTCATTTTTTTACGGTAAGCAAAGTGATGGTGTTATTTGCGTTGGTGGTGTGTGTAGGAAAGTTCCTGCTGCCTACGCAGCAGGTATCAGCTACTCCAAAACTTTTTAAAAACGATACCCAAGATGAGGATTTTAAAGTATTTATTCTTAATAGGATTCATATCTTTTTTTTCGTGTGATATTATAGAGGAGCCATACATGAATCCGGTTGTTCAAAACCCGGACTCAGCAGAAGTAGTTCAGAAAGTGCTGCTTGAAGAGTTTACAGGACACCAGTGCCCTAACTGCCCCGGAGGGGCAGAAACTGCCACGCAGCTTCATCAGGTTTATGGTGACAGATTTATTGTGATTGCTTATCATGCTGGATGGTTCGCTCGTACTTCAGATGAGTTTCCTGTTGAATACAGGACAGAGGTAGGTGAAGAGTTGAATGAACAATTTGGTGTTTTAGCTTACCCTAGCGGGTTGGTAAATAGAACAAGTGTTAACAGTAATATTTTGCTTAACCCAGCTGAATGGGGAGCAGTAACATATGACATTCTTGAAAACAGCCCAGTACTGCAACTTATAGTATCTAAAAATTATAATCAAGAAACAAAAAGTTTATCGGTAAGTGTTACTTCGAAAACATTACAGGATGTTGAGGAGATAAAAGTTTGTGTATTTATTACTGAAGATGACTTGATTTCTCCTCAGAAAACTCCTGATGGAGTCAATAATAACTACATTCATAATCATGTGTTCAGAACCTCGCTTAACGGAACATGGGGGACTACAATTTTTGAGGGAGGTGCAGGTTCTGAGGAATCACAAACAATAATGGTTAATGCTGTTTTATCAGCGGAATGGAATATAAATAGTTTGAATATTGTGTGCTTTGCTTATAATGTGATAAGTGGAGAAGTTATTCAGGTTGAGAGTATAAAACTAGTTGAATAAAAAAAACCGATGAGTATATTCATCGGTTTTTTACTTTACAGTTTATCATTGCTAAAGTAAATTAAAGTTAACAATTAGTTTTTTTGTGCCAATTTCTTTCGAGAACCGAACTGGCCTTTGTTCTAGTTTGTTAAAGTACTCCACAATGTAATCCTCAAATTCACAGCAGGTACCTTTAATGTTAGAAACTTTTAGTTTCTGATTCTCATCAACCCTAACTATTAGGGTTACAGTTCCTTCTATCCCCCTCTCCTGAGCAACCTCAGGAAAACCAATCCTGTTGTTCAGGTAGGTGGATAGGTTTTTAACTTCCTTCTCCTTTATGCTTGAAGCATTTGAAAAGGAGATTGCAGCGAAAATCATCACCGCTACTAACGCAAAAACTTTTGTTTTCATGGCATTGGATTTTAGTTAGTAATAGGTTTCATGCAATTAATTTATTACTAACTATATGCCATTAATTATAATTGGTTATTAAGCAGTTTGTTAAAGGGAATGTAGGTTTCTTGTTAAAGAAAATATTAATGTACGAATTTGTACACTCGTGTACAAATTCGTACACATAATGCATTGAAAATAAGGTGTTTTTAACGTTTGTTAGCTTGTAGGTAGCAATGTTAATTGCAAAGTACTTTGGAACTACAATTTCATTCGAGAATTAATCACCTTAACAAACTCCTTCGCAGAAGAAATTCTAACTACTTGCTTAGGTATGATTTTGTTATTGAGTTCAACCTGATAGCCAGTTGCTAAAATCGATGCTTTTGGGAACGAATTTAAAAGCTGCTTGAAAAGGGCTGCAAGCTCTTCCTCGGGAAGGGGATTGATGATTGAAACAAAAAAGTTTGAAACGTTATGATTGGTCCCAATCTCAGTGATATCAGATAAAGGTACGCCTTGTCCAAGATATATTGTATGTAAACCTTCCTTTTTAGCATGATATGCGAAGTATAGGATTCCAATTTCATGTAGATCCCCTTCGGGGAGAAAAAATAGTATTTTGGAAGCATCAATTTTAGGGCTCGGAAGCTTTTCGGTTTGGGTAATAAGTTTCTCGCGAACAATATTTGAGGCAAAGTGTTCCTGGGCAGGAGTAATGGTTCCCGATTGCCACAGTAAACCCATCCTACGTTGAAAAGGAACAATTAAATTCTCAAAAGTCCATTCCATCCCTTTTTCCTCAATGGTTTCGTCTATCTTTTTTGAGAACGATTCACGATCAAAGTTCATGGCCGATACAAAAAAAGCTTCAGGTACTGAGGGTGGTTTTACGTATTTGTTTCCTTCCTCAACGGTTTTTCTTATTTCGTCATTGCTCATTCGGGCTACATGGCTAATTTTATATCCCATTTTCAGAAGCAAACTGATATTGAGAGCCAGCTTTAAATCGTCCTCTGAGTACCTTCGTATGTTCGTGTCGGTACGGTTTGGCGAGAAAACGTTGTAGCGTTTTTCCCAAATACGTATTGTGTGGGCTTTTATTCCTGAAAGGAGCGATAGCTCCTTTATACTATATACAACCATATTGTTTTTTGTTTAATAAAACATTAAACATTATAAATACAATTTAGTTCAAATTATTTGAATAAAGCAACATACAATGTACTTTTTTTAAAAACGATTGTTTAATATATAAGGCAGTGAGGTATAAAGGAACTTTCTATTCTTGCAACTTTCTAATTAATAATAGTCCGTCACGAAGAGGTAGTAAAACTTGCTCAAGCCGATAATCTGTGGCAACCATGTTGTTAAAGATTCGAACACCATGGGTGAAGGGATCGTTGGCATTGTTATCGAGCACTTTCCCTCCCCAAAGTACATTGTCGGCAATAATAAAACCTCCGGTTTTAGTTTTTGGCATTACAGCTTCGAGGTATTTTGGATACTCTCGTTTGTCGCCATCAATGAGCACCAGATCAAAATCTATATTCAATGTAGGGATTATCTCAAGGGCGTTTCCAACGTGTTGAGTAATCCTTTTTTCCAGCCCCGATTTTCGGAAATAATCTATACTTACCTCGCACACTTCATCATTTACTTCAATGGTGTGGATATGACCGTTAAATTCAAGTCCTTTCGCCATGCAAATTGTGGAGTAACCTGTAAATGTTCCAATTTCGAGAACTTGTTTTGGGTTTAGCATTCGACAAATAAATTCAAGGAATTTCCCTTGAGTAGATCCGCTTAGCATTCTGGGGTGGAATGTAGTAAGGTGTGTGAAACGATTTAAATCATACAAAACTTCGTCCTCAGGTGTGGTGTGTTTCAGAATGTACTCTTCCAAATCGTTGTTTATGGAGTTGAACAGATTCATTTACTTGTAAATTAATGTGGAAAGATTGCTTTCGCAAAGAATTTCGTTTGCAATGTTGATTAGCTCGCTTGAAGAAATTCCTTCAATAAGCTTGTTAACCTCCTCCAGATTGTCAACTTCATTGTAAACAAGTACGCTTCGTGCAGCATTTAGCATAAGAATTTCACTGTTTTCACTGGCAATGGCCATTTGCCCAATAAGTTGGCGTTTAGCCTTAAAAAGTTGAAGTACGCCCAACTTTTCATTCCTAATTCTGGAAAGTTCTCGCTGAACCAGCTCCATTGATTTACTGAAGTTTGCCTTGTCGGATCCAAAGTACACAGAAAAAACCCCAGTGTCAGTGTAGGGTGTGTAGTTCGATTCCACATTGTAAGCATACCCACTTTTTTCTCTTAAACTTAGGTTTAGTCTGGAATTTTGTCCTGGCCCTCCTAGTATGTTGTTCAGCAAAAACATTCCAATGCGTTTTGGATGTATTAAATGGTATGCCGTACAACCTACGATGCAGTGTTGCTGGTACGTATTTTTTTTAACCGATAAACTGTACGGAACGTATGAATTTATTGCTGTTCGTTGTTGTTCTCGAATAGATTTTTGAACAGAGCCCAGGTACCTTTCGGCCAATTTTTTTACTCGAAAGAAAGGAACATTACCAATGGAACAAAAAACAATTTGGTCCGTGGTGTAGTTTCGTTCCATGAAGTTAGCTATATGGGTACGGTTAAACCGTTTAATATGCTTTTTAGTCCCGAGAATATTTCTTCCAAAGGGATGGTTTGGAAATATAAGTTCTTCAAAATCATCAAAAATAAGTTCCGATGGGGAGTCCTTGTATGAGTTGATTTCATCGAGAATTACCTCTTTCTCTTTCTCCAACTCTTTTTCGGGGAAGGTCGAATGAAATACTATGTCGGATATCAATTCTATTGCACGATGAAAATCATTTTTTAGGAAAGTGGCATGAATTACGGTTTCCTCCTTGGTTGTGTAGGCATTTAGCTCGCCCCCAACATCCTCAAGACGACTCATTATGTGGAACGCTTTTCTCCTCTTGGTTCCTTTAAAAAATACATGTTCAATGAAGTGTGCTATCCCATGCTCCTGGTCAAGCTCGTCGCGAGTCCCTGCATTAATCATAATACAAGCATATGCCACGGGTGAATTAGTGTGCTTGTGAGCTATCCTAATGCCGTTTTGAAGCGTGAACAGTTCGAATTCCATTGGCTAAAAATTAATTTGCAAACCTAATGGAAATGAATTGAATGAGCAAGGTTGTTTTATTATTTTAAAAAAAAGTTTTCAAAATTGGTGCTATGAGGTTTGGAGTAAAAGAAAAAACGTATATATTTGCACCGCATTTGCGCTGGTGCCATAGCTCAGTTGGTAGAGCAAAGGACTGAAAATCCTTGTGTCCGTGGTTCGATTCCACGTGGCACCACAAAAAGCCCGCTTGTCATGTACAAGCGGGTTTTTTGTTTTAAAATGGGGCTTTAGTGTTCGTTTTCGAACATTAAATATACGGAATTGTACATATTTTTTATGCTATATAAAAATGTAATACAATATAAATCAGTATTATAATTCGATTGGCATAGAATGTGGTTGTTTTTTGTTGAATTTTTATTGTAATATAATTTCAAAACCAACAACCATGATTCTAAATTATCTAAAGGTTTCCGTTCGGAATCTTATATCGCAAAGAGGGTACTCGTTAATTAATATTTTTGGACTTGCAGTAGGTATTGCCAGCGCGCTGCTCATTATGTTATATGTTATTGATGAATTCAGCTACGATAAGTTTCATCCCAATGCAAAAAATATACATAGAATTTGCCTCGATGCAAAAATTCAGGATACAGAGCTGATTGGGCCCATTAGCTGTGTACCAATTGGCCCAACTTCAGTAAATAACTATCCCGATATTGTAAATTTCACTCGGGTTTTCACATTCTCAGGGGAACCCGTAGTTCGTTTCGAGGATAAAACTTTCGTTGAGAAAAAGGTGTTTTTCGTTGATTCAACTTTTTTCCAGGTATTTGATGGGTTCACATTGTTGCGAGGGGATAAGTACGATGTGCTAAAACGCCCAAACCAAATGGTAATGACAGAGTCCACTGCTTTTCGATACTTTGGGAACGATAACCCAATAGGGAAAATTGTTAAGTATGGACAGGATGAAACAAACTACGAGGTAGTGGGTGTGGTTGCCGATATACCAAGTAATAGCCACATGAAGTTTGACATTGCTTGCTCGTTTGTTACATTACCCATGGCGCAAAGCACTTTTTGGATAGGCAATAATAACTATACTTACCTTCTATTACAGGACAACCTTGACCCTAAGGAAGTTGACAAAAGGTTTGTGGAATTGGTAAACACATACGCAGGCCCACAGTTCGAACAATTTGCTGGTTTTTCCACTGAGGAGTTCGAAAGTAAAGGTAACAGATACTCGTACTTCACTCAGCCACTTCTCGGTATTCATCTTAAGTCGAATTTGGCTTTTGAAATGGAGAAAGGTGGAAATCTCACGATGGTATATGTTTTCATGCTTATTGCCATATTCATTCTGGTAATTGCAGCTATAAATTTTATGAATCTTTCTACTGCTCGCTCTGCGAAGAGAGCCAAAGAGGTTGGAGTAAGAAAGGTTGTTGGTTCAACACGTTCAAGGTTAATTGGTCAGTTCTTAACCGAATCGGTTACAGTTGCTACCATTTCGTTAGTTATTGCAGTTATACTTATTATCCTGGCTATACCATCTTTTAATAGCATCGCAGGGAAACAACTTACCTTAACCTCATTACCTGTTGCAGCTACAGTAGCTATTGTTTTAGCCACAATACTTATTGTTGGTTTTGCTGCAGGGAGCTACCCCGCATTCTTTTTAGCTAGCTTCGAGCCAATTAAGGTTCTAAAGGGGAAACTCAGAACTGGAATGAAGAATAGTTTGCTACGAGGCGGATTGGTGGTGGTTCAGTTTACAATTACAATTGGCTTACTTGTTTCAACCTTTGTTGTTTACAACCAAATTTCGTACATACGGAATAAGGATTTGGGTTATAACAATAAAAACATTCTTGTTATCAATAGGCCCTACGCAATTGTTCAGGAAAAAAGAGATGCATTCATTGAGGAGTTAAAAAAGATTCCTAACGTTGAAGCGGTTTCTCGCTCTTCGTCACTCCCAACTACAATAATTGGAAACACAGTAATGCAAAAACAGGGTGCCCCAAGTGACGAGATGAACTCATTCAACTTTTTCTATGCGCACTACGATTTCGATAGGGTGATGGGCTTACGTTTAGTTGAGGGCCGTTACTTTAACCGGGATTTTGCAAGTGATTCATCAGCAATGATTATTAACCAGGCTGCTGTTAATGCATTTGGTTTCGATGGTGATGCCGTTGGGCAAATTGTAATGATGAATGGAACGGAGGAGAGAACCGTTGTTGGAGTCGTTGAAGATTTTCACTACGAAACATTACATCAAAAAGTAAGCCCACTGGTTATTGCAAGCCATCCAGTTTACACATATATTCCTATAAGAATTGGAAGTGCAAATAGGAAAGAAACAATACAGAGGATAGAGGCCAAATGGAAAGAATTTGTGGGCGATCAGGATTTTGATTATTTTTTCCTCGACCAAGCTGTTGATAATCAGTATAGCGATGAGAAACGTGCTGGCATTCTCTTCTCTAGCTTTAGTATACTGGCAATTATAATTGCATCGCTCGGTTTGCTTGGGCTTTCTTCGTATTCAGCAGAACAGCGAACCCGTGAAATTGGTATTCGAAAAGTAATGGGTGCTAACGTTCCTAGCGTGGTTTGGTTGCTACTCAATGAGATTAATCGGCTTTTCTTAATTTCAACTTTGGTTGCATGGCCTATTGCGTGGTATTTAATGAAGGGTTGGCTCGAAAATTTTACTTTCAGAATTAAATTATCACCAACCATCTTTATTGCAGCTTCATTGTTGGCGTACCTAATTGCAGTATTAACTGTTAGTTATCAGGCGTTTAAAGCAGCAAGAACGAATCCATCAATAACTTTGAAGTACGAGTAATTTTCTTGTAAGATTCTGACTACAGGTTCAACTTAAAACTGGGTTATTATGAAAATGCTGAAAAGGATAAGAGTACTCATTGCGAGTTTGCTAGCTATAGTTTCTGCCTTTTCAGCAAACTCGCAGGAAAAACGAGTTGCAACGGCGTATAGAATTGAGGGTGAAGCACCCAAAATTGACGGTTTTGTTGATGACGAAGCATGGAAAGCCGTTGAATGGCAGGATAATTTTACCCAGCAGCAACCCTACGATGGGAAGGCTCCATCGCAGAAAACAGAATTTAAGATTCTGTATAATAACAATAGTATTTTTGCAGCTATCCGTTCCTGGGATACAAACCCTGACAGCATTGTGAGTCGGCTTTCGCGTCGTGATGAGGGCGATGGCGATGCTATTGGTATCGAGTTCGATTCGTATCATGATTATCAAACTGCCTTTTCGTTCATTGTTTTCTCATCGGGTGTTAAGCACGAAAAATTAATTACTTCCGATGGAGGAAGCGAGGACGTTAGCTGGGATGCCATTTGGAGTGCAAAAACCAGCATTGACGACAAAGGTTGGATTGCTGAAATTGAAATTCCCCTAAACCAGCTTAGGTTTAACAATAACGAAGTGCAGGAGTGGGGGCTTCAGGTTGGTCGATACATTTTTCGCAAGGACGAACTTTCCCTCTGGCAACCAATTCCCCGCGATGCCCCAGGCTGGGTTCATCAGTTCGGAATATTAAAAGGAATTAAGGGTGTACACCCTAAGCGTCAGGTTGAAATTGCCCCCTACGTGGTGGGGCAAGTTGAGCGATTTGAAGAAGAGGAAGGCAATCCCTTCGCTACAGGGAAACGACACTCTTTTAATGGTGGACTTGATGCAAAAATTGGAATAACTAACGACTTTACGCTCGACCTAACTGTGAACCCTGATTTTGGCCAGGTAGAAGCCGATCCATCGGAAGTAAATCTTACCGCATTCGAAACATATTTCCCCGAGAAGCGCCCCTTTTTCATCGAAGGGAAGAATTTATTCGATTTTAACTTCTCTCCTGGCGATGGCGATGGCGCTCTTGAAAATCTATTCTACTCACGCAGAATAGGGCGCCACCCCAAAGGCGATCCTGATATTGGGGATGATGAGTACAGTAAAATTCCCGAAACAACTTCAATACTAGGTGCCGCAAAGGTTACTGGTAAAACCCAGAAGGGGTTCTCGGTTGGAATAATGGAGGCCATTACCGCTCGAGAGGAAGCAGAAATTTTTTCGAATGGCGATTACAGGTACGAAGCCGTTGAGCCCCTTACCAGCTACCTTGTGGCAAGCGCAAATAAGGAGTTTAATGAGAGCAACACTCGCATTGCCACTGTTTTCACTTCAACCAACCGGCAAATCACCAATGATGAGCTGAACTTTATGCATAAAAATGCGTTTTCGGGTGGAGTTAACTTTATGCATCAATGGAATAACAAGAATTACTACTTACTTTTTAAATCTGCATTTAGCAGGGTTGAAGGTAACCCCGAGGCAATTGTTGAAACCCAAACTGCATCGAGTAGGTATTTTCAGCGTTCCGATGCAACCCATGTTAGCGTTGATTCATCGCGCACAAGTTTAACGGGTTGCGGAGGATTGCTAGGGATTGGCAAGGGTGGCGAGGGCCGATGGAGATACATGGCGTTTGTTTCATGGAAATCGCCTGAGTTTGAAATTAACGATGTTGGTTTTGTAAGAACAGTTGACGACATTTTTCAAGTTTTCTGGGTGGGTTACCGAATTTTCGAACCCTTCTCGGTATTCCGAAACTTTAGCCTTAACATGAACCAATGGACTGGGCACAATTTTGCCGGTGAGCGTGGTTACTGGGGAGGAAACGTAAATTTTAATGCTCAGTTTAAAAACTACTGGAACGGAGGAGCCTACGTTGGTCATCAGGGTGAATCGTTAAGTTTCTCCGCTCTGAGGGGAGGCCCGGCTCTGATAATTCCTGGAGGTTGGAACGAGAACTTTTGGGTAAGTACCGATGGAAGGAAAAAATTAACATCAACATTTAGTACAAGTTACTTTAAAAGCATAAACTCTGAGTCGTATCACTTTGCATTTGGGGTTAACTATAAACCAAGCAAAGCGCTTGTGCTGTCTGTTTCTCCTTTTGTGAACGGAACAACCAAAAAGATACAGTTTGTTGATAACTTCGAATATGGAAACATTGTGAGCTATGTGAATGCCAGTATCGACCAGTTTACCTGCTTGCTTGAGTTTAGAGCAAACCTGAGTATAACTCCCGATCTTTCAATTCAGTATTATGGTCGCCCATTTATTGCCAAAGGCAAATATTCCGATTTCAAAAAAATAACTAACTCCAGAGCAGAGAAGTTTTCTGATCGCTTCGAGGTTTTCTCCAATTCTCAGATTACCTATAACACCGATGATGATGTATACATGGTTGATGAAAACGTTGATGGGATTACGGATTACTCGTTCGATAATCCTGATTTCAATTTCCGCGATTTTCAGTCGAATTTGGTAATTCGTTGGGAGTACAAGCCGGGATCAACAGTTTTCTTAGTATGGACACAAGGACGACAGTACTCTGATATAGATTATAGTACAAATTTTAAAAATACAGTTTCCGACCTTTTTGATGAATATCCCCACAATATCTTCCTGGTAAAACTTTCCTACAGGTTTTACTAGTAATGCATCCCATTTTAGGGTTATGTAGGATAATAGAGCTGATTTTTCATAAAAAAAGCCGTTCATAGGGGAACGGCTTTTTTTGTATTCGAGATATTTCTATTTCTCTTTAATTGCAGCTTGCGCAGCAGCTAAGCGAGCGATAGGAACTCGGAAAGGAGAACAAGAAACATAATCCATTCCGGTTCTGTGACAGAACTCAACTGATGATGGGTCACCACCATGCTCACCGCAAATACCAACTTTTAAGTCAGGACGAGTAGCCCTACCTTTCTTTGTTCCCATTTCAACTAACTGACCAACACCTGTTTGGTCTAATTGTTGGAAAGGATCATTTTTAAGGATTCCTTTATTGATATAAATTGGTAAGAATTTACCAGCATCGTCACGAGAATAACCAAATGTCATTTGAGTTAAGTCGTTAGTACCGAAAGAGAAGAATTCAGCGTGTTCTGCAATTTCGTTAGCTGTTAATGCAGCACGTGGAATTTCAATCATTGTACCTACCATGTAGTCAACTTTCACACCTTTTTCAGCAAAAACTTTCTCAGCAGTAGCTCTGATGATTTCTTCCTGCATTTTGAATTCTTTTACAGTACCAATCAGTGGAACCATAATTTCTGGTTTAGGATTTAATCCTTTTGCTTTTAAGTTACAAGCTGCTTCGATAATAGCGCGAGCCTGCATCTCGGTAATTTCGGGATATGTATTTCCTAAACGACAACCACGGTGTCCTAACATTGGGTTGAATTCGTGTAACGACTCAACTTTTTCTTTAACTAATTTAACGTCAACACCAAGCTTCTCAGCCATTTCTTTTTGAGTTGCATCATCGTTTGGAGTAAACTCATGTAAAGGTGGATCAAGTAAACGGATAGTTACTCCAAATCCGTCCATTGCTTCAATAATTCCTTCAAAATCACCACGTTGAATTGGCAATAATTTATCTAAAGCTTTTCTACGTCCAGCTTCATCTTCAGCAAGAATCATTTCACGGATAGCCCAGATACGATCACCTTCGAAGAACATGTGCTCAGTACGGCAAAGTCCAATACCTTTCGCTCCGAATTCGCGTGCTGTTTTTGCATCAGCAGGAGTATCAGCATTTGTTCTCACATACATTTTTGTGTTTTTTTCAGCAAGATCCATAATCTTACCAAAATCACCATGTAATGATGGAGTAATTGTAGCAACTTTACCTTCGTAAACTTCACCTGTTGATCCGTTTAATGAAATAAAATCACCTTTTTTATATTCAACTCCGTTTATTTTTAATGCTGTGTGAGATACAGAAATACCAGCAGCAGAAGAAACACAACATTTGCCCATACCACGAGCAACAACTGCAGCATGAGATGTCATTCCACCACGTTCAGTTAAAATACCTTCAGCAGCATACATTCCTTTTAAATCTTCAGGAGATGTTTCACGACGAACAAGGATTACCTTTTCACCTTTTGCAGCTTCAATTTCTGCATCTTCAGCAGTGAAAACAATTTTACCAGTTGCAGCACCTGGAGAAGCAGGTAAACCTTTTGAAAGAACTTTTGCAGCAGCAATAGCTTTAGTATCAAATACTGGGTGTAATAATTCGTCTAATTTGTTAGGTTCTTGACGTAGAATAGCTGTTCTCTCATCAATTAAACCTTCTGCTAACATATCAACAGCCATTTTTACCATAGCTGCACCTGTACGTTTTCCGTTACGTGTTTGCAACATCCAAAGTTTACCATCTTGAATGGTGAACTCCATATCTTGCATATCGTGATAATGTTTTTCTAATTTTTGCTGAACATCAAATAATTCTTTGTAAAGTTCAGGCATTGATTCTTCTAGCGAAGGGAATTTAGCTTTACGAACATCTTCTGGGGTTCCGTTACGCTCAGCCCAACGTTTTGAACCTTCTAAAGTAATTTCTTGTGGAGTTCTAATACCAGCAACAACGTCTTCACCCTGAGCATTAATTAAATATTCTCCATTAAATATATTTTCACCTGTAGCAGCATCGCGAGAGAAAGCAACACCTGTAGCAGATGTATCACCCAAGTTACCATAAACCATTGCTTGTACGTTTACAGCAGTTCCCCATTCGTCAGGAATTTGTTCCATTCTTCTGTAAAGAATAGCTCTTTCAGTATTCCATGAATCGAATACAGCACAAATTGCTCCCCATAGCTGATCCCATGGATTTGTTGGGAAATCTACTCCAGCTCTTTCTTTAACAACAGCTTTATATGCTTCAACAACTCCTTTTAAATCTTCAGCAGTTAATTCGGTATCTGAAGCATAACCTTTTGCTTCTTTAACTTTGTCCAAAACAACTTCGAAAGGATCGTGTTCGCCTTCTTTTGCAGTTACATTCATAACTACATCACCATACATATGAATAAAACGACGATATGAATCGTAAGCAAATTTTTCGCTTCCTGATTTTTCTGCAACTAATTTTACAGTTTCATCATTCATACCAAGGTTTAAAACGGTATTCATCATTCCTGGCATAGATGCACGTGCACCTGAACGAACTGAAACTAACAAAGGGAAAGCTTCTCCTTTTGATCCGAATTTAGCATTCATCACTTTTTCTGTTGCAGCAATACCTGCTTCAACTTCAGTTTTAATTAACTCAACAACAGCGTCTTTGCCTAATTGATTATATTCTGTACAAACTTCAGTAGTAATGGTAAATCCTGCAGGAACAGGAACTCCAATAAGGTTCATCTCGGCAAGGTTGGCACCTTTTCCTCCTAGAAGGTTTTTCATGCTGGCATCGCCTTCGGCTTGCTTGTTTCCAAAGGTGTAAACACGTTTAACGTTCGACATTTTAATTTAAGTTTAAGTGTTGATTTATATTGAATTATGTTTCTTAATGGCACAATTTTTTCTGAACTTACAAAATTATTAAAAAAAATGGATTGGCAATTTTCAATTCTGATACTAGTTCAATTTTTTTCTGCAAACGATTCAAAGAGTTTTTTTAGAAGTAATATATGCCTTAAGAGATTATACTATATTCGAGCACTTACGATTTTGTGATAAAATATTGCTTAGAAATGAAATTTTTGTTCATCGCGAAATAGTACGTGTTCATTCCGGATAAATTCCGTTTCATCTCTAATCGTTAGTGTTTAACATTGTTTGGCACTAGTTTTGAAAATGAAATTGAAACTTTTAACCCATTAAATAATATTAGTTATGAAAGCAAAAATGATTTTCACATTAGTTGTACTACTATTCACTGGTAGCTTTTTAATGGCTCAGGATGAGCCAGAGGAAGAGATGCAAACCCTTTTTGGTGACGAGAAATTAACTTTTGGTGGGTATGGAGGTCCTAGGGTTGCATTTTCGTCGTTTGACAGTAAGGATATTTGGTTGGTAGGTGGTAGGGGGGGTGTTATTATTAACCATTGCTTCGTACTTGGAGGAGCTGGATATGGGATTGTTAACTCTCCCCTTTACAACGATCTAGTAATTGATGGTGTTAACTATCCTAGCCTTTACCTGCAGGGAGGATACGGCGGTTTGATGCTCGAGGGGATTTTCTGGTCGAGCAAACTTGTGCACTTTTCTGTTCCCGTTTTAATAGGAGCAGGTGGAGTAATGTTTAGCGATAAACAATATCCCGATGGGGATGAAGATTATAAAATTCATGTGATTGAACACACTCCCTTCTTTGTAATTGAACCTGGCATTGAAGCGGAGTTGAATGTGGTAAGATTTATGAGACTTTCAGCAGGAGTTAGCTACCGGTACGCTCCCAAAGCTGAACTTTCTAATATTCCTTCAAATGCTTTTAACAGCTTAAATGTTTCGCTATCGCTAAAATTTGGTAGTTTTTAACAAATTTTTCGTTCCAATTACGAACATGTAGTGTTCGAAAACGAACAGCACGTTTAATAATGTTAGGGTTTTGAAACTTGAAGTATTGTAATTGTTCGGTATAACAATACAGTATGTATAATGGCACAATATTTGATATATTGTTTAATAACTTAAAAATTTAAAGGCCATGTTTATAATAGGATTTTTTGCCGGGTTGCTTTTCTTGCTTGTGGTTGATTTGTTGGCAGGAACATACTTTCGGTATAGGTCGTATACCAAAACCCGAAACAGAGGTGTTTCACACTATTAACAACAACTTGAAAAAATGAAAACAAAAATAACAGTTATTGCTTGGTTTTGTAATCTTGCAATAGTTCTTACTTCAGCTATGAGTGTATACTCACAGGACGATGCTCAGTATCTACTTGATCTAAATAGAGTGAAGGTTTCAGGTTTTGGGAATACGAACTACGTTTTTTCGCAGGTTGATGGGGATTTCTCATACTCATCAGGAGGAAGCGGTGCCTTCCTTTTCAACTACAAATACTTTGTTGGTATTTATGGTCAGAATCTTGAAACAACCCATTCCCGCGACGATATTTACTCTTCAACATTCGACCCGAATGTGAACCCCGATGAGGAACCAATCTTTACCAAGAATAAGCTGCATTTCAACCATGGCGGACTGTGGCTAGGCTACATTCATAAGCCCAATAGCTTGGTTCACTGGGGTACAAACTTAAGGTTGGGAGCAGGTAGAATTGCATTAAATGATAAGGACATCGAGTTTCACGATTTGGAGGAGCACCATCGCGATGTAATCGCTACAATTATTCCTGAATTTGATGTTGAACTAAATATAGCCCGTTGGTTTAAGGTTAACCTGGGCATTGGTTACAGGTTTGTACTCTTTACCGATAATAGTATATACCGCAATAGCGAAGGAGAGGATGTTCGCCTTTACAAGTCGAGTCAGTTTTCTAGCCCTACAGCCACATTAAAGTTGATGTTTGGAAGCTTTGGCCCTAGGCCAAGCAAAAAAAATGGGCACAACATCAACTAATTCTGCTTTCTTCTGTTTTATAAATAATAATAATATTTAAACAATGAAGCACTTCGTTTGGCCTCTTATTGTTATGTTGGTTCTATTTCAGCAATTGGTTTTGGCCAGTAACGATTCGGATATATCAAATAAGGTAACAGTCAACGGGTACGTTAAGGATGCTTCCAACGGGGAGGAGTTAATCGGTGTTACCATCCTGGTGGCAGAAAAAAGCAGAGGAACGGCAACTAATGTTTACGGTTTCTATTCTGTATCGCTTGAGCCTGGGCACTATACCCTAATTTACTCATTTGTTGGCTATAAATCGATTGAGAAGAAGTTGGAACTGAACGAGAATCTTACCATTGATGTTGAACTTCAAGAGGAGTCGGTTCTGTTAAACGAGGTGGTGGTTACCAGCAGGAAGCCAAATGAGAATATCACCCGAAACGAGATGAGCGTGGCTAGGTTGGACATTAAGAGTATTCAACGAATACCCGCATTAATGGGCGAGGTTGATGTTATTAAGGCAATTCAGCTGCTTCCTGGTGTGCAGAGTACCGCTGAGGGTACATCGGGGTTTAGCGTTCGGGGCGGAGCGGTTGACCATAACCTGATACTTCTCGATGAGGCAACTGTTTACAATGCATCGCATCTAATGGGATTCTTCTCGGTATTCAACAACGATGCCATAAAAGATGTTAAGCTTTACAAGGGCGATATTCCCGCTTCCAGCGGGGGACGTTTAGCCTCGTTGCTTGATGTGAGAATGAAAGATGGCAACTCAAAAAACTTCTCGTTAACAGGAGGCATTGGAACCATTTCAAGCAGGTTAACCATGGAGGGGCCGTTGGTTTCCGAGAACACTACTTTTATGGTTTCGGGGCGCAGAACCTACGCCGATGTTTTTTTACCCCTTGCCCCCAATGAGGACATTAGGGATAATACGTTGTTCTTTTACGATTTGAATGTAAAATTGAGCCATAGGATAAACGATAAGCATCGACTTTTCCTGTCGGGCTACTACGGTCGCGATATTTTTGGATCGAGCTTTGCTCGTTTTGGTTTCGGAAACCAAACAACAACTCTTAGGTGGAATTACATTATAACACCCAAACTCTTTTTAAACACAACAGCTATATATAGCAACTACAACTACTATTTGGGAACAGCTGATGGTGAGCCAACATCTTTCCGATGGAATTCATTTATGAACGATTATAGCCTGAAGTTCGACTTTACTTACTTTTTGAATACAAATAATACTTTCAAATTTGGGGGACAGTCAATATATCATGAAATAAGCCCGGCAAAGGCAAAAGGAGTGGGAGAGGAGGCTCTTCTTGGCGAGTTCATTTTGCCCGAGAATCTATCGTTTGAGCACGGATTTTACGTTATGAACGAGCAAACTGTAAACGATAACCTCTCCCTGAAATACGGGTTGCGACTTTCGGTGCTGCAGAATGCTGGCAATAACCACGAGCAGTATATTTTCGATGAAAACTATGAGGTTGTAGAATCGGTTTACCGAAAGAAGGGTGAGATTTTCAATACGTACTCGAACCTTGAACCCAGATTTGGTATAAACTACACCATTAACGAAAAGAATTCAGTTAAGTCGAGCTACTCAAGAACCGTTCAGTACATACAGCAGGCAACGAACGGGGCTGCGGGTACTCCATTGGATATATGGTTTACGGCTTCGCCGAATATTAAACCACAAGTTTCCGACCAGTTTGCCGTTGGGTACTTTCGCAACTTCCTGAACAATGCGCTGGAATCGTCTGTTGAATTTTACTACAAGGACATGCAGAATGTTGTTGATTTTAAGGATTTTGCAAATTTACTGATGAACGATAAGCTGGAGGGGGAGCTGCGCATTGGAACCGCCGAATCCTACGGAATGGAATTTCTTACCAACTTCAACTACAAGAATTTGAATGGTTGGGTTAGCTACACCTTCTCACGTGTTTTTAGAACCATTGATGAAATCAACGGTGGCGAGCCATACTCTGCTATTTCCGATAAACCTCACGATATTGCCATAGTTGCAAACTACGAAGTTACTCCACAGTTCTCGGTTTCTGCAAACTGGATTTACTCAACTGGAATCCCTGCAACGTTCCCAACCGGGCGCTACGAGATTTTGGGAACAATTATCCCCCTGTACTCCTCAAGAAATAATTACAGGTTTCCCGATTACCACAGGCTCGACGTAGCTTTGATTTACAAACCAAAGAGGAATGGGAGTAGGAAGTGGCAAAGTGAATGGAATTTATCCATTTACAATGCATACAACCGAAAGAATGCTTGGGCAATAAATTTCGTTCAGGATGAGAATAATCCTTCGCAAACCTACGCTGAGAAAACGTACCTATTCTCAATACTACCCTCGTTAACCTATAACTTCAAGTTCTAAAAACTTCTGAAATGAAAACGAAAATACTTTCAATCGCCATTCTATCTGTTTTGTTCTTTCTTTCTGGGTGTACTGAACGAATCGATATTGAGCTTGATAGTTCCTACGCGCGATGCGTTATTTATGGCGAGATTACCACTGATACTACCCAGCATAAAGTAACCGTTAGGCGCACGGGCGACTATTATGGAGAGTATGCTCCCATAGGAATTTCTGGAGCCAACGTATCCATTTCCGATGGAGATAATGTTTTTGAGTTAAGTGAAGACCCTGAAAATCCTGGAGTTTACCTTACTCAGGATGATGTTTACGGGATTCCAGGGAGAATTTATACCCTAAACGTTTCAAATGTTGATTTGCTGGACGATGGAATTATGCAAAGCTACGAGGCTACTTCTGAGTTACGCCAGGTAGCAGAGCCCGATTCAATTGACGTTTTGTACCGAAGGGAGTGGGAGGGATGGATAATTCAGGCTTATGCAACCGACCCTGCTGAAACCGAAGATTTCTATATGTTTCATACCTACATAAATGGGGTTTTGCAGTCCGATTCGTTAATGAATATAAACATTCAAGATGACCTTTTCTTTAACGGAAACCAAACAAACGGTGCATTGATTGAATACATTCCTGGAGAGGATGGGCTTGCAGTAAACGACACTGTAACTATTGGTTTCTGTGGAATTACCCAGGATTACTACGTTTACTTGATTGAAACACAGGTTTCTGCTCGTCCTTCCAATCCATTGTTTAGCGGTGCTCCGGCAAATCCCAAAAGCAATATAAGTAACAATGCCATTGGGTTCTTTACTGCCTACTCAATTGAGAGGGCAACAAAAATTGTTAAGCAGGTTGAATACTACCAGTAGCTGATTACATTTTCAGTATTCGTTCTATCGCATCCAGCTCTTCTTGGTGGAACGATAGATTGCTAACTGACTGGATATTCTCAGCTAGTTGAGCAGCGCTGCTCGCACCAACCAGAACCGATGTAACCCTTGAATCCTTTAGCAACCAAGAAATGGACATTTGGGCTAATGTTTGCCTTCTGTTAAGCGCAACTTCGTTGAGCTTACTAATTTTTTGAACCAGCTGAGGCGTAACTTCGCTTTCTTGCAGAAAGCCATGAGGTTTTCGGGCTCTTGAGTTTTCGGGAATTCCATGAATGTACTTGCTAGTGAGCAAACCCTGTGCCAGGGGAGAAAAAGCTATGCAGCCAATTCCTTCATCTTCAAGTGTATTCAGTAATCCTTCTTCTGCCCATCGGTTTAGCATTGAGTATTTTGGTTGATGAATTAGGCATGGTGTTCCCATGTTTTTTAGAAGTTTCGCTGCCTCTGCCGTTTCTTTTGCTGGGTAGTTTGAAATTCCAACGTATAGCGCTTTACCCATTTTAACAGCATGGCTAAGTGCGCCCATGGTTTCGTCAAGCGGTGTTTTTGGGTCGAACCGATGTGTGTAGAAAATATCAACGTAATCAATACTCATCCTTTTAAGGCTTTGGTCGAGGCTTGCTAGTAGGTACTTTCTTGAGCCCCACTCACCGTAGGGACCGGGCCACATGTAGTAACCCGCTTTAGTTGAAATAATTAGCTCGTCGCGGTAATCTTTTAAGTCGCTGCTGAGAATCTTTCCAAAATTCTTTTCTGCCGAACCGGCAGGAGGACCGTAGTTGTTAGCAAGGTCGAAATGCGTAATTCCCGAATCGAAAGCTTTCCAAATAATTTTTCGGTAATTTTCGTAGCTGTCCACATCTCCGAAATTGTGCCACAGCCCAAGCGAAATGGTTGGAAGCTGCAACCCGCTATTTCCGCATCGGCGGTAAATCATTGATTCGTAACGATTCTCAATAGGTATGTACTCCATGCTATAGTTTTTTTAAAAACTTCAAGGTATAAAAAAAACGGATAGCAACTAGCCATCCGTTTTTTTGGTTTCAATAATTTGCCTAATCCAGCTTGTGAATTACCAAACCGCTACGGAGTTTTGGTTCAAACCAGGTTGTTTTTGGAGGCATAATATTTCCAGTATCAGCAATGTCAATTAGCTGTTTCATTGAAACTGGGTAAAGTGCGAATGCTGCAGCCATTTCACCGCTGTCAACTCTTTTCTTCAGCTCGCCTAAACCGCGGATTCCACCAACAAAATCGATTCGTTTTGAGGTTCTCAAATCTTTAATATCAAGAATGTTATCAAGAACAAGGTTTGAGAGAACGGTAACATCGAGAACTCCAATTGGATCGTTATCGTTATAGGTTCCGGGTTTTGCTGTAAGCGAGTACCATTTCCCTTCGAGGTACATGCTGAAGTTGTGTAGCTTATTGGGTTTGTAGATTTCAGTACCTTTGTCAACAACATCAAACTTCTCGTTCAATTTCTCCATTAGCTGAGCAGGAGTGAGTCCGTTTAAATCCTTAACAACACGGTTATAGTCGATAATAGTTAGCTGATTATCGGGAAAAATTACCGCCAGGAAGTAGTTGTACTCTTCGTTGCCAGTGTGGTTTGGGTTTTTACTTTTCTTTTCCATTCCAACTCTTGCAGCTGCAGCAGTACGATGGTGACCATCGGCTACGTAAAGTGCTGGTTGTTGGGCGAAAATTTCAGTAATTCTTTTGTTGGTTGCATCATCCTCAATAACCCAAAGGTGATGTCCAAAACCGTCCTCAGCAACAAAATCGTAGTCCGCTTTCTTGCTTTTTACAACCTTGTCAACAATCTCATCAATTTCTTTAATTGCAGGATATGCAAAGAATACTGGCTCGATGTTGGCATTCTGGTTGCGAACGTGAATCATCCTGTCCTCCTCCTTATCGGGACGGGTTAGCTCGTGCTTTTTGATTTTGCCTTCCATGTAATCCTCAAAATGGCAGGCAACTGCCAAACCGTACTGGGTACGACCATTCATGGTTTGAGCGTACACGTAGTACATTTCCTTGTTGTCCTGAACCAGCCAGCCTTTCTCTTGCCACTTCTTAAAATTCTCAACGGCCTTATCGTAGGCTTCCTGTGAGTGCTCATCGATTATTGGGTCGAAGTCAATCTCTGGTTTAATAATGTGAAGTAAAGACTTTTCGCCTGCTTCGGCTTTTGCCTCAACGGAGTTGAGCACATCGTAAGGACGTGAAGCAACCTCTTTAGCTAACTCTTTTGGCGGACGAACCGCTTTAAAGGGTTTTATTTTTACCATTTTACAATTTATATATGATTAACAATTAATGAATTACTTATTTACCTGGAAGGTTCTATCACCATTTTTCAGGAAGTTCACAATTTGCTGAGCAGAGGCTAAACCAGCGTTAATATTTGCTTCGGCTGTTTCTGCTCCCATTTTCTTGGGGGTAGCAAATACGCGGGTACCAAACTTTTCCGAAAGCACTGCTTGATTTTCGGCTGCAATATCTGTTGCGTATTTCAGGTCGGAACGCTCTTCAAGAATTTTTAGTAAACCTTCCTCATCAATAACTTCCTTACGTGCAGTGTTTATGAGTGTTCCACCTTTTGGCATTTTCGATAGCAAATTGAAACCGATTGATTTTTTTGTTTTATCGTTTGCAGGGATATGTAGCGAAAGGTAATCGCTAACGCTATAAAGTTCCTCAACAGAATTTACAACCTTAACACCATCTTTCTCAATATCTTCCTTCTTTACGAAAGGATCGAAAGCGTAGATTTCCATTCCAAAACCTTTTGCGTGCGAGGCAACGAGTTTTCCAACATGGCCGTAGGCATGAATACCTAAACGTTTTCCTTTTATTTCCCCGCCAGTTCCAGGATTGAATTGGTTGCGAGCCATGAAAATCATCATTCCGATTGCAAGCTCAGCAACTGCGTTTGAGTTTTGCCCTGGAGTATTCATGGCTACCACATTTTTGGCTGTGCAAGCAGCCAAGTCGAGGTTGTCGTAACCAGCGCCAGCTCTTACAACAATTTTAAGGTTTTTAGCAGCCTCAACAACATCAGCTGTAACCTTGTCGCTACGGACGATGATTGCATCAACGTCGGCAACTGCTTTAATTAGGTCGGCTTTATCGGTGTATTTTTCGAGCAGAGCAAGTTCCATTCCTGCACCTTCAACAATTTTTCTGATGCCGTCAACGGCAGTTTTTGCGAAGGGTTTTTCGGTTGCTACCAGTACTTTTGCCATAACTTTATACTTTTAAGTTTGAAATGATTTTAAAAAATAAAAGGTTGAATGACAAACGCCATTCAACCTTTGAATATAAAAATACTAGGCATTCATTTTTTCGAACTCTTTCATGCAATCAACAAGTGCCTGAACGCTTTCAACAGGGCAGGCATTGTAGCATGATGCACGGAATCCCCCAACTGAACGGTGGCCTTTAATTCCAACCATTCCTTTTTCTTTGGCGAAAGCCATAAAATCGGCTTCTTTATCTTTATATTGTTCAGCCATAACAAAGCAAATGTTCATGATTGAACGATCCTCTTTTGCAGCAGTTCCAACAAACATTTTGTTCCTGTCAATTTCATTATAAAGAAGATCCGCTTTCTGGTTGTTGATTTTGTTGATTGCTGCAACACCACCGATAGATTTTAACCATTTTAGGGTTTCGTGCATAACAAAAATTGAAATCACTGGCGGAGTGTTGAACATTGAATTGTCTTTTGGTTCAGCGCCAATGAATGTTCTGTAGTCAACCATTGTTGGGAGTTTCCTCTCAACTTTTCCAAGGATATCCTTACGAACAATTACGAAAGTTACACCAGCAGGGCCCACGTTTTTCTGTGCGCCACCGTATATCATGGCATACTTGGTAACATCAACAGGGCGGCTCATGATATCAGAACTCATATCGGCAATGAGTTTCACGGGGCAGTCAATGTCAGTTTTAATCTCAGTTCCGTAAATGGTGTTGTTTGTGGTAATGTGGAAGTAGTCTGCGTCAGCAGGAATTGTGTAGCCCTTTGGGATGTAGGTGTAGTTTTTATCTGCCGATGATGCAACAACCTCAACATCTCCATAGTTTTTAGCCTCTTTGATTGCTTTTTTTGCCCAAACGCCGGTTTCGAGGTATGCCGCCTTTTTATTCATTAAGTTGGCAGCCAGGGTATAAAATTGTGTTGATGCGCCACCACCTAGGAAAAGAACTGCATAGTCGTTAGGGATGTTGAGCAATTCTCTCCATAGCTGTTCGGTTTCAGCCATAATTCTTTCCCATCCGGGAGTACGGTGTGAAATTTCAAGAATCCCAATACCAGTGTTATCAAAATTACGAATAGCCTCAATTGTTGATTCGATGGCTTGTTGAGGGAGAACACATGGACCTGCGTTAAAATTATGTTTCGTCATAGCATATTAGGTTTTAAATTGTAATACAATGTGGCAATATTTTGTCAAAATTATAGCTATTATTTGAATTTTCCTAGAAAATTAGTACTCAAAGCTAGAAAGTGGATTTACGCAATATTCTCATGCAAAATGCTACTTTTTTGAAATTACTCAGTAACAATAACCCCATCCTTTAAAAATGGAACTTTGTTGCAACTATCAGGAGTGAAACAGTATTCAAGCACATCGTCCAATCCCAAACGTTTGAGCCTGTGGCGTTGAGCAATGCGTTCAAGGTACAAAAAAATGTCAATTTTTGCAACATTCCATAAATCAATTGAGGAGTAGGTTGCATCGCATTTTGTTTCGAACAGGTTGCTTTCAAGCAACTTTTGTGCAATTGCGCCAGCAAGGAGGCTGTCCTCGGTGCAGTACCGACCTTTCCATCCGGCACAAAGGAAGAGCACATCGCCATTGGGCTGGTTCATTAGCCAGTTTGATACAGCAGAAAGGTTTAGAAATGAAGCGATAATAACATTTAGTCCAACGGAAGCTTGTGTAATGGCTTGTGTTCCATTGGTTGTGCTGTAGGCTACAGTTTTTCCCATAACCCGTTCAGGAGTGAAGTTGAAAGGTGAGTTGCCGAAATCGGCAAAATCGAGGGTAACGCCATCGCGCTCAGCAGCAACCATGTATCCTTTCTTCTTGTACTCTCTAGCCTCATCGATAGTTGGAACGGGAATAATGGCTTCGGCGCCATTGGCAAACGCGGCGCAAATTGCACTGGTGGCTCGTAGGATATCTATCACTACAACGTGGGCATTCTCATTCTTGTAGAACCTGAATAGCTCGGGTGAAAAGCAAACTTCAATTTGCCGTTTTTCCATTTCAAATTGATAAAAAAACGGGTATGCTGGCTTTACTTGCCCTCATACCCGTTGTGTTTTATAATTTCTTTACGCTTGTTTCTTGTATATGGGGAGTTTTACGACTTTTGCCTTCAGGCTTTTATTGCGAATGTTGATGAAAATTTCTGTTCCAGGTTTGCTGAATTCGGTTTTTACATATCCCATACCAATTCCGATTTTCATCATTGGCGACATGGTTCCTGAGGTTACTTCACCAATTAGTTCTCCATCAACGTCGAGAATTTCGTAATGTTGGCGGGGAATTCCACGGTCAACCATTTCAAATCCAACGAGCTTGCGGATTAAGCCTTCGGCTTTTAGGTCGAGCATGTACTGTTTATCAATAAAATCTTTGTGGTCAACAAATTTTGTAATCCAGCCTAATCCAGCCTCAAGCGGAGAAGTTGAGTCGTTTATATCGTTTCCGTACAAGCAGAATCCCATTTCGAGGCGAAGGGTATCGCGGGCACCAAGCCCAATTGGTTTTAGGCCAAACTCTGCACCTGCTTCAAATACGGCTTTCCAAAGTTTCTCGCCATCCTCGTTTGAGCAGTATATTTCGCAACCACCTGCGCCGGTATATCCGGTTGTTGAAAAAATAACTTCGTCAATTCCTGCAAAAGGAATTTTTTTGAATGTGTAGTATTCCATGTCCTCAATAGGAACATTGGTGAGTTTCTGCATTGCTTTTAGCGCAAGAGGTCCCTGAACTGCTAGCTGGGCTATTTCGTCGGATGCATTGTAAAGCTCCTTTCCTACCGTAAGGTCGAACTTTGGTGCGTGATGGCAGAACCAATTCCAGTCTTTCTCAATGTTAGCAGCGTTTATTACCAGAAGGTATGTTTCGGAATCGACACGGTAAACCAGTAGATCGTCAACAATTCCACCTTTCCCATTGGGTAAACAGGAGTACTGAACTTTCCCGTCAACTAATGCAGCAGCGTCGTTTGATGTGATGTACTGGACGTATTCGAGGGCTCGGGGACCTTTTACCCAAACCTCGCCCATATGAGAAACATCAAAAACGCCTAGTTTTTCTCTAACGGTTATATGCTCATCATTAATGCCAGTATACTCAATTGGCATGTTGTATCCTGCAAACGGAGCCATTTTTGCTCCAAGTTCAATATGAAATTTTGTGAAGGGAGTTTGCTTCATTTTGTTGAATATTATGGTTTTGAATTAGTTAATAGTGGGCGATTATTTGTACAAACCTACACGATTTTTTACTAATTGCCAACCGCTAGTCTAATTATTATTGATAAAAATCGGTTGTTATGCAGCATACATTTACTATGAATTTTTTAGTTTTAATTTTTTACATACTATTTTATTCGTAAATTGTAGCACTATATTGTAAATGCTTTATTGTTTTTTTTTGTTCAATATTAAGGTCTTAAGTATATGGAATCCTATAGGTTTGTGGATTTTAATCAGATTATGGAGGTGGCTGATGGAAGTAGTCAACTTGTGCATGATTTGATTAATATGTTTTTCAAGCAAGTTCAGACTTTTTCCGAACAGTTGGATTCTTTATATCAATCGGGTGATTTTATTTCACTTGGTAAATTGGCCCATAAGATTAAAGGTTCGGCAGCCATGATGGGAATTACTGAACTAGCGAACTACATGAAGGAGCTTGAGCATTTGGCAAAGGAAAAGTTGCAGGTAGAAAAGTACCCCGAACTAATTAACAAGTACAAAACAATCTCAGCCGAAGCGGTTGAGGAACTTAAAGATATTGCTAAACGAATCTAAAAACCTACTACCATGATAAATCTTGAGAAAGTTAACGACGTTTTTATCATCTCGCTTGAGAAGGACACCAAGTTGAATGTAGCTATCTCGCAAAAGTTTAAACAGGATGTAACCCAACTAATCGATCAGCCCAACATGAAAGTTGTGGTTAGCTTGGAAAATATTGACTACATTGATAGTTCGGGTTTTGGTTCCCTTCTATCGGTGCTGCGGGCTTGCAAGAATAGCAATACACAGCTTAAGCTGTGCTGCATTTCCCCAGAAGTAATGGAATTGGTTAAATTACTCCAACTTCATTCTGTTTTTGACATTCGCGAAAGCGTAAACGACTGCATTAACTCCTTTAACTAACAGATTATTAAACTACCTAAAGGTTAACTCATCTCCATCAAAGTAATCGATGGTGATGGGTTTTTCTTTATCAATATTCCCCGCGATTATTTCTTTTGATAGTTTATTTAGAATGTGTTTCTGTATCATTCGGTTTATTGGACGGGCACCGTACAATGGGTCGAAACCTGCAGATGCTATCCAGTCAACTGCGCTTGGAGTTATGCTAATTTCAATACCCTGCTCGGTTAGAAGATTCCTGACTTTTTCGAACTGGAGCAATACTATTTCCCGAATTTCCTTCTGATTGAGTGGGGTGAACATAATAATTTCATCAACCCTGTTAAGAAACTCAGGTCGAATGGTTTGCTTTAGCAGGTCGAGTACCTGATTGCGGGTTTTCCCAAGAATATCTATATCTATATTCTTACCTGCTTCGGTTAGGTTTCCCTGAATAATGTGCGAACCGAGGTTTGAGGTCATAATAATAATTGTATTCTTAAAGTCAACAACGCGTCCTTTGTTGTCGGTTAGCCTGCCATCATCGAGTACCTGGAGGAGGATGTTGAAAACATCGGGGTGAGCCTTCTCGATTTCATCGAGCAGAACAACCGAGTAGGGTTTGTGCCTAACGGCCTCAGTTAGCTGGCCTCCCTCATCGTAGCCAACGTAGCCCGGAGGCGCACCAATTAGCCGCGATACGGAATGACGCTCCTGGTACTCGCTCATGTCAATACGGGTCATCAGGTTCTCGTCGGCGAATAGAAACTCAGCCAATGCCCGGGCTAGCTCAGTTTTCCCAACTCCGGTTGTTCCCAGAAAGATGAACGAGCCGATGGGACGTTTGGAGTTTTGCAGTCCCGCACGACTTCTACGAACGGCATCAGAAACCGCTGCAATGGCTTCATCCTGGCCAATTACGCGTTTGTGTAGCTGGTTTTCGAGGGTAAGAAGCTTCTCCTTTTCGCTCTGGAGCATGCGGCTCACCGGAATGCCTGTCCAACGGGCAACAACCTCGGCAATGTCATCGGCATCAACCTCTTCCTTGATTAAAGCCTGCTCGCTTTGGGTTGAGGCCAGCTCGTTTTTCAGGGCTTCGATGGCTTGCTCCGATTCCTTGATTTTTCCGTACCGTATTTCGGCAACCCTGCCGTAGTCGCCGCTTCGTTCTGCGTCCTCAGCTTCCTGCTTCAAGTTTTCTACATTCTGCTTATGCTGCTGAATGCGTTCAATAATCGATTTCTCATTCTTCCACTTGGCGCGTAGCTGGTTCCGTTCCTCAGAAAGGTTGCTGATTTCGAGGCTCAGCTCGTCGAGTTTGCCCTTGCTGCCTTCGCGCTTTATGGCTTCCCTTTCAATTTCTAACTGTTTAATTCTTCGTTCAATCTCATCGATGCTTTCGGGAACCGAATTCATTTCGAGCCGGAGTTTGGAGGCTGCTTCGTCAACCAGGTCGATGGCTTTATCGGGCAGGAACCGTGAGGTTATGTAGCGGTTCGAGAGTTCCACGGCTGCAATTATTGCCTCGTCCTTTATACGTACTGCATGATGACTTTCGTAGCGTTCCTTTAGTCCCCTGAGTATAGAGATTGCATCTACCACGCTAGGCTCATCAATTAAAACAGTTTGGAATCGACGTTCCAGCGCTTTGTCCTTTTCAAAGTACTTCTGGTACTCGTTAATTGTTGTTGCGCCAATAGCGCGAAGTTCGCCCCTGGCAAGTGCGGGTTTTAGGATGTTTGCTGCATCCATGGCGCCTTCTCCTTTTCCAGCACCAACAAGCGTGTGTATCTCATCAATAAAGAGAACAACCTCTCCGCTCGATGCGATTACTTCCTTTACCACCGATTTTAACCGTTCCTCGAACTCGCCCTTATACTTTGCTCCGGCAACGAGGGCGCCCATATCGAGGGAGTATAGCTGCTTGGTTTTCAAATTTTCGGGAACATCGCCGCTAATTATTCGGTGCGCAATTCCTTCGGCAATTGCAGTTTTTCCAACGCCGGGTTCCCCAATTAGTATTGGGTTGTTCTTGGTTCTGCGCGACAGGATTTGCATTACCCGTCGGATTTCCTCGTCGCGACCAATTACCGGGTCGAGTTTTCCGCTTCTGGCCATTTCGTTTAAGTGAAGAGCGAACCTGTTGAGTGCGTTGTAGGTATCCTCGGCTGTTTGTGAATCGACCTTAGACCCTTTGCGGAGCTCCTGTATTGCCTGCTTCAGGTCCTTCGCGTTCATCCCGGCATCCTTCATAACCTGCGAAGTTTGGTCGCCGTAGGCGAGAATGCCTATAAGCATATGTTCTACAGAAACAAACTGGTCGCCCATTTCCTTGGCAAAATCGAGGGATTTTTGCAGAACCCTGTTAGATGCAGAGCTCAGGTAGGTTTCACCCCCCGAAGTTTTAGGTATGCCCTCGAGAATGCTATTTAAAACGGAGTCAAAGTTGGCCGGATTAACCCCCAGCTTACGAAATAAAAAGTTGGTAACATTCTCAGCCTGGCTAAGGATGCCTTTTAGAAGGTGAACCGGCTCAATTGCCTGGTGGTTGTATCCCTGCGCAATTGTTGCTGCCTGCTGAACAGCTTCCTGCGATTTTATGGTTAGGTTATTGAAATTCATGTATAAGTTTGCTTATAGTTAAGTAAACTTTGAGTTTCAAAACCTTTGCCAACCCGGTTTTAGTGTCAATATGGCACTTTCTGAAGCATGCAAGCGACAAAAAGACATAAAAAAAGGCGTTGACTTAAAGCAACGCCTTTTAAATTAAGTATGAATAAATTACTTTTCAGGACTCATAACTATTTCAACCATGTTAGTCTTAGTGAAGAAATCTTTCGCTGCTTTTTGAACGCTACTTGTGGATAGTTTTTTAACCATATCTTCATAACCACTGAGGACATCAATGTTATTCTGGTAGTACTCACGAATTGCGTTTGCCCAGAAGCGATTCTCGCGTAGGCGTTCCTGACGTGTTTTTAGGAAGTACTCGCGTGCTTTGTTTAGGTCAAGTTCTGTTGGTCCTTCGTTGATAATCTTTTGGAATTCTTCGTGAACCAACCCGACAAGATGGGTTGCTTTTTCGGGGTCAGTATCGAAGAAGATATTTACGTTAGCTGTATTTTCTGGAGTTTTTGAGAGGTTTATTCTTGCCGAAACGCCGTATGTTCCTCCTTCTTTTTCACGGATGCTTTCGGTGTAGCGTAACCCGAGTACATGCTCAATGGCGCTGGTGAATAGCATGTTTTCCAAGTTATAATCAACATTTGAGTTGTACGCAATAAAGCAGGAACTCTTAGGAACTTGCATGTTGAATGTGAATGGATACTTGTTTTCGCCCTTGGGGAAACGGATGTTGTTGTCTTTCCATGTTTCCTTACGGTTTATTGATGGCAATGAACCCAAATAGGTTTCAACCATTGGCTTTAACTCTTCGGAATTAACGTTACCAAGAATAATAAAAGTGAAATCGCTGGCATCGGCAAAACGGTTTTTGTATATGCTTTCCATTTTTGAGAAATCAATCTCTTTGATCAACTCTAAGTTGAAAGGACGCTCTCGGTAGTTTCTATTGCTTGTAATGTATGAAATGGAGTCGCGGAAAATCATTTGGGGGTTGCTGCTTGCATTTTGCAGAATTGCTTGAATTCGTGAGATGTATGCATTGAAAGCAGTTTCATCGAAGCGAGGTTTAGTAAAGTATAGGTGAACCATTTGAAGCATAGTTTCCAAATCGTTTGGAGAGCAGCTTCCCGAAAATCCTTCCTCGTTCTCACCAATGTATGGGTTTACACTTACAATTTTACCTGCAAGCATTTTCTCAAGGTCAACCCTTGAGAAGGAGGAAATCCCGCTCATGATTGCCGTATTTGAAACCATTTGTGCCGTAGGGACATCTTTATCGTCAACAAGAGAGTAACCGCCAGGACTATATGCAGAAAGCATCACCTCATCCTCTTTGAAATCGGTTGGCTTTACAATTACTTTAACGCCATTGCTAAGTTCCCATTCAGTTGTAGCAAACGTTTCGTTCGATGTTTCCTTTTCAACCTTTCCTTTGTCTGGTAAATCGGTGATAAGAGGTTCTGTTGAAACATTATCAACATAGGCTTCGAGGGTAGAACTTTTTACTTCGTTATACATTTTTAATACATCATCCTTCGATGGGAGCGAGGCTGCATCCTTTTCAGGGGCACTGATGAAAAAAACCATACTTTCGTCGGTAATCCATTGTTTAGCTTTAACATTCACATCGTTGAGGGTAATGCTAGGAAATAGTGACTGTGAAAACATGTACTCGAATTCAATGCCGGGCATTGGTTCGTTCTCTGTAAAGTGGGACATCATTTCTCGAATGAGTTTCTGATTCTTTACCTTATCTTTTTCTTTGAAATTGTTTTCAATACTGCGAAGCAGTTCTGCCTTTGCACGGTCGAGTTCGGTTTGGGTAAAGCCATGCTGCAGCACGCGGTAATTTTCCTCCAAAAGTCCTTTGAGAGTTGTTTTGGATTCGTTTTCTTTTGCTATACCAACGAGAGCGTATGCTGCCATGGTACGAACAATGTTGCCATAGTAGTTGTATGCAAATACGAAAGGAGCGTTATCCTTCTGGGTTAACTCATTAAATCTTGCATTGATCATCTTGTAGTATAGATTTTCAATTAAAAGATTACGATAGTATCCAAGATTCTTTTGATCAGCAGGAACAACTGGGTGTTTGTAGTAAACTTCAACGGTAGTTCTGCTTAGCTCCTTGTCGGTAAAGAAATCAATAATAGGTTCTTTGTGAGCAGGAACCTCGAAACTTGGGCGTGGTTGAACGTTCTCACGAGTAGGAATTTTTGAGAAGCGCTCTTTTACCTTGGCTTCCATCATCTGGGGATCGAAATCTCCAACAATTATAATTGCTTGCAGATCCGGGCGATACCAATCGTGGTAGAAGCGTCGAATAACGCTGTGCTCAAAATTGTCAATTATGTTAATGTCACCAATAACATCACGCTCAGCGTATTTTGAACCGTAGAAGAGCGCTTTAAATTTTTTCTGCATCAGGCGCCAGTCGGCGGTTCTTCTTGTTCGCCATTCTTCGTGAATTACTCCACGCTCAGCATCAATCTCTTCATCCTCGAATGCAATGTAACTTGACCAATCGTGGAGCACGAGAAGTGCTGAGTCGATAATTCCTTCGCGGGTAAGCGGTACATTAGAAAGGTTGTATGCAGTTTCATCATGAGCTGTGTAGGCGTTCACGTTGTGTCCAAATTTTACTCCGATGTTTTCGAGAAACTCCAGTACTCCTTTTTTGGGGAAGTTTTCAGTTCCGTTAAATGCCATGTGTTCGGTAAAATGGGCGAGTCCATTCTGGTCATCATCCTCCATCATAGCGCCTACGTTGTGAACTATGTAGAATTCTGCACGCTCCTTCGGTTCGTTGTTCTTACGAATGTAGTAACGCATTCCGTTTTCGAGCTCACCGATTATTACTTTTGGGTCGGTGGGAAGGGGAGTGTTCCAATCAATAGTGTTTTGTTGTGCGAATACACCCTGAAAAAGTAACAGAAAAGCTACAAGAAGGGATGAAATTTTTAAATGTTTCATTTAATTGTATTTTATTGGTTTGTAGATAGATGTTGTGTTATTTGAGCAACAAAGTTATTCAAATAATACTATTTGATGTTCGAAAAAATAAAAAGTTTAGCAGGTAATCGAAAATAGGGTGTCCGGCCCTCGATTTGTTATCTGGGACAAATGGGTGGAAATTGCATGGCAAGCAATGGAGAGAAACCGGACTACCCGACTGCCTTTCGTACAGTCATTATGGAGAATCGTGTTGTTGGGTATACTAAATATAACTAAAAAGCGTGCCAAATATCGATAATAACCATAAGTGTAACATAATCAATAATATAGTAGAAATAGAATTATATCACTTTTTTTTGAGTGTTGAATTAGCCGGCTAAATATCCCCAAAGTGTTGCAAAAACAGAAAGGTTAATGTAAATCGTTTGTTGACAGGAAACAAACTATTTTAGCCAGCTGAGCAGCGAGATTTTCAGATGCTAACTCCAAATTATTCAGAAACTCATCTTTGGTAGGATTTGAGCCATCAACAATATCAGTTATTGCTTTTACTGCAATAAATGGGATTTGCAATAAATTTGCAACCCAACCAACAGCTGCAGCTTCCATATCCTTTACTGATCCTTTGTAAGTATCCATAACCCGTTTATCGTCATCTGAAAAGTCGAGGGAGTTACCTGTGGAAACTACTCCTGTTTTAAGAGCCATCTTCTTTGCCATTACTTCACATGGATATGTTGTATAGAAGCCCATACCGTATTCGGAGAAGCCTGGGAGATTAATTCGCCTGTCGTGAAAGCAAACGTGTGGACTTCCCAGGTAAACATCACCAATGTTGGCTCCATACTTTTTAAATCCGCCGGCTGTTCCAGCGTTAATTATAAGTGAGGGCTTCCTTTTTTCAACACATACGTATGTGCTTAATATCGATGGCTGACTTGCTACTAGGTCAATACCATAAGTAGGACAAATGCCGTTTGTAACAAGATTTACGTTTACTCCATTTGTTATCCCTTCGTAATTTAACATTGGTAGTTGTTCAGAAATTTTTCCCGAATAAACTAAACCTAAGGCTGATATTATCGGATTAGCCTCTTGTTGCATGGCAACAATAATGGATATACTTTTAATCTCCATTTTTTATTGAATATTATATGAGTTACAATATACAATTTTAATTGTTGATATTATTATACTTTCAAACTAGGGGATGAATTAACATGATGAATTTTCGTGATAACTATTTTTTTTTTATATTTAACATTTTAAAATTGAATAATAAGGGAACATTCTTATGGACGTTCAGGTTGGTTCACAAGATCATAGGCAAAACGAATTTTATACATATAGGTATTCCACTCGATTTCAAAAAGGCGAATTGGTTGAAATTCGTACAGGTCTTGATTTGGAGGTGGCCCGTTTCCAGGCACGAAAGAGTTTCCCCGATGTTTTAAACGAATACTGGTGGCTCAAACCATCGGATGTTCCTGCCCTTAAGGATATTCCACTTAAAATTTCTGATATATACTATTACCACGGTGGGGTTCCTGTTCTTGTGCTCCTAACCGCTAATGGGAGTATGACCCGTAAAACACAAGTTTTTGTTAGGAAAAAAGATGAGACAAGAAGTAAACTGGATGATAGGGTAGATGAAGAAATTGAGAAGATGAATGCTCAAGAACTTGCTGGATTGCTTCTTGATCATAACTTCCTGATTCGCTTAAAAGTTTTTTCGGTGTTATCGACAAAGTATGCTGATTTTATTCCAAAAAATATTGAGGCTCAAATTGCTCAACGCATTTTATCTGGGAACTACGAAGATATAGCAACCTTTGGCGAAGAAGCAGTTGATCAGTTGATTGAACGTTTCTTCGTAACTTCGCATCCAAAGGAAACTGAGAAAATTTTAGAGTCGATAATTCAAATTGGCGAAGTGGCGTTACCTCGCCTCGAAGATATGTCGGAGTATCTTTCGGTTATGGCAAGCCCATTCTACGCAAAGCGTATTAACTGGACAATTAGCCAGATTTCAAAAACACTGAAGAAGAAAACTGGCAGGTAGAGAATTCCTGCTAATATCTTACTCCTCAATACTCCTTTCAATATACTCCTGGTAGTTCTTTACCTTTGGAATGTAAACCTCGTCGAGTAGCGGTGAGCTAATAAGGAAATCGGCGGTTGAACGGTTGGTTGCAGTGGGTATATTGTAAACGCTGGCAATTCTGAGTAACGCTTTCACGTCCACATCGTGGGGTTGCGCCTGCATTGGATCCCAGAAAAATATTAGAATGTCGATGTTGCCTTCGGCAATGAGGGCTCCCAGCTGCTGATCGCCACCCAGCGGGCCCGATTTAAGAAGAGTTATGGAAATGTGCTGCTTTGCTTCCTCCTTGTGCATTCGCGTTAGCGCATCCTCTACCAGCCGCCCCGTTGTTCCAGTACATACTAGTTTGTGCTTTAGTAATTTATACCAGTTCCATTCAACCCATTCAACCATATCCTTTTTCCTTAGGTCGTGGGCAACAAGGGCTATATTTTTTGTTTGTTTCATTTAAAGTTATGTTTTTGGAACTGCAAAATTACGAATATAAAAGCTATTAGAAAAACTACTCGTTTGTTCATAAAAAATGAATTGGGGAAAAAAATCCCAATTCATTTCAATTACAATGCCCCAATGTGAAAATTTAGTAAAGCTTCGGGTACCTTTTGGGATTCGCCTCGTTCATTAGCTCGTAAACGGTTTCGAAAACATTCTCAGCGTTTGGGTTCGAGAAGTAGTCGCCATCGGTTGTGTAAGCCGGGCGATGTTCCTGAGCTGTGATGGTTCGGGGTTGCGAGTCGAGAAAGTTGTAGGCTCCCCTTTCCTCCAGAACCTTCTGCATCATGAATGCCGTTGCGCCTCCAGGAACATCCTCATCGAAGAAAACTACCCGGTTCGTTTTCTTAACCGATTCGAGTACCAGATTCGGAATATCAAAAGGTAACAGTGTTTGCACGTCTATCAGTTCAACAGAAATTCCGAATTCTTCCAGCTGCTCAACCGCATCCTGCGCTATGCGCACACAGCTGCCATAGGTTACCAGCGTAACATCATTCCCTTCGTGAAGAATTTCTGGAATTCCAAGCGGCACGTTGTACTCACCAACATTGTCGGGACGAAGCTCCTTCAGCCTGTAGCCATTCAGCGGCTCAATTATCAGTGCCGGGTCATCAGATTTTAACAAAGTATTGTACATTCCTGCAGCCTGAGTCATGTTGCGTGGAACGCAAACGTAAATTCCTCGGATTGAATTTATCACCATGCTCAGTGGCGATCCGCTGTGCCAAACTCCCTCGAGCCGGTGACCGCGCGTAGAGATAATAACAGGCGCCATCTGTCCGTTTTTGGTACGCCAACGTAGGGTTGCCAAATCGTCGCTCATGGTTTGAAGCGCGTAGAGCAGGTAATCGAAGTACTGAATTTCTGCAACCGGACGAAGTCCGCGCAGCGCTGCTCCAATTCCCTGCCCAATAATTGTTGTTTCCCGAATTCCAGTATCCGTAATTCTTATTTCACCATATTTTTCCTGCAAGCCCTCGTAGGTTTGGTTCACACCGCCAATGTTCCCTACATCCTCGCCGAATGCAACGATTAGCGGGTTACTTGCGAACTGAATTTCCCAGTTATCGCGAAGAATTTCGCGGCCGTTAACCATGGGCGATGTTTCGGAAAAAGTTGCCGGAACCTGTGGCACTTTAAGCGCCGATTTTTCGGTTTCGCAGTAAAGGTGGGTGCTGTATAAATCCTTGGCTTTTGCGTAGTTCTCATCCATCCAATTGTGCAAGTCGGTTTGGAGCTTCTCTCGCATTGAGCAGTCGGTACAAACGTGGCGGAGAATTTTTTTGGCGCTGCTCATATTGTCCTTGCGGATAGGATTCGCAACTTTCTTCAGCTCTGCTGAAATCAGCCCAACCTTATCAACATGCTCCCTCTTACAAACGCACGAACGGTTGTCGATAATTCGTAGCAGCTCATCGCGTTCAGCCTTAATGGGTTCCGTGTACTTTTTCCAAGCTTGCTGTTTTGCCTCTTTTGCCTGGTTGGCTGCATCCTTTTCAATTCCAATAAGTTCGTTTTCCGATGCGATGCTGTTTTCTAAAATCCACTGTCGGAATTTTAGGTTACAATCGTGGTTTTTTTCCCACTCCAGCCTTTCGGCTGATTTGTAGCGCTCGTGCGACCCGGAAGTTGAGTGCCCCTGAGGTTGAGTTAGCTCAGTGATATGGAAAAGAACCGGAACGTGTTCGGTGCGACAACGTTGAACACCTTCGGAAAAAGTTTTGACCAATTCCTCATAATCCCAGCCTTTTGCCCGGTAAATTAGAATTCCGGTTTTTTCGCCATCCTTTTTTTCCAGTCCAGAAAGGAACTCGGAGATGCTTCCCTTTGCGGTTTGAAACTCGCGGGGAACGGAAATTCCGTAGCCATCGTCGAAAACGGTCATGGCCATTGGAATTTGCAAAACTGCGGCAGCATTCATGGTTTCGAAGAAGTGGCCCTCGGAGGTGCTGGCATCGCCAATGGTGCCGAAGGCAACCTCGTTTCCTTTCTTCGAAAATTGGGTTTGGGTTTGAAGATTCTTATTATTTCTGTAAAGTTTCGATGCCCAAGCAAGTCCGAGTAAACGAGGCATTTGTCCGGCTGTTGGTGAAATATCCGAGGAAGAATTTTTCATCTCGGTTAAATTCTTCCAGCTTCCATCGGGATTCAGCGAGCGGGTTCCAAAATGGTTGTTGAACGAACGGCCTGCGTTCCCAGGGTTCAGCGTTACATCAGTTTGTCCGTAAAGCTGGGCGAAGAACTCCTCGGCGCTGAACATTCCGGTTGCCATCATGAATGTTTGGTCGCGGTAGTAACCTGAGCGCCAGTCGCCATTCTCAAAAGTTTTTGCCAGCGCAATTTGAGCAACCTCCTTGCCATCGCCAAAAATTCCAAACTTGGCCTTGCCTGTGAGTACCTCCTTGCGGCCAATTAGGCTAATCTCGCGGCTTAGCACCGCAAGTTGATAGTCCTGTAAAACTTGTTCTTTGCTAAAAGTTGTAGAAGTATTTTTTTTACTGCTCGGTGATATTGCCATTTCTCAGTTTTTTATCAAATGTAACGAAAAAGGAACAAATGATTGTGTCGAAAGTTTAACGAGTGCAGAACTTTTTCCTGAAAGGGAGATTGCAAAAATGAATATTACGTGTGGATGTATAGCAAATACTTACGATAGTAGTCACTTTGTATTAACTAAATAATACTAATTGTGAGGCTGAGTCTGTCGCAGTAAAAAAAAATGAGGCGAAGCCTCATCTAAACTATAGAGAAATTATGCGGAGTGTAATTCTAATTTTCCCAGGTATAGGTTACCGTATAAAACAACTCATCGTAACAGGAAAGGTTAGCTGAGAAATCGATCATCTTATCGTAGGTGAAATTATCGTTACCGTTCCTGTAATCCCAAATGTCAACTCCTTTTGCAAAAACGAACAACCCCTTTTCGTCAGGATTCTGTACCGAAATATACGGGTTATCGTACTGGTATTCATCAACGTAGGTGCAGTTATTGTCAAGAAGAATCCAGCTGCCGTTCAGAAAAATTTCAGACATAACGTGCCCCTTAAAATAATCAGTTGCCCCATCCCTGTAATCGTAGGCCCATTGAATATCTGCGGTTTCAATCATAACTGCCGGAACTCCATACTTTCGTAGTACGCTTGAAATAATGAGTGCTAAGGAATGGCAACCATAAAAAGTTCGAATCTCAAACAGCTCATCAGCCGTGTTTACTCCCGCCATACTGCCACCCGCATTCTCAAAAGTGAAGTTTTGGTTTATCCAGTGGCAAACGCGAAGCACATCATCAATATCCTCAACCGAAGTTCCAACTGCTGATGTAACGGCTTCAAAATTTTCGTTGGTTAAATCAGATTGCTCTCCTGGGACAAGGTAAACTTCAGGATGGCTGTAGTCAATCCCAAAAGTGAAATCCAACTCATCAATATCAACGTTACAATCGTATGGGTCAAATAAATCACCAAGGTCGCAGCTGAAAAGGAACAGAGAAATGATGAGTACGTAAGAAATCGTTCTGAAGGTTTTCATGATATTCACTACTTGGTTTCCATACCTATAAAGTTACAATATACCAAAGTGAATGTCAAATAAACATTTAGCGTATAATAGGATACAGCCATATCAAAATGGTTGATATGCTTTAATTTCAGGGCTATTCCTTACTGTAGGCAAAAAACAGTAAAATCAACAGATACTCTTTTTATCTGGTTGTACTGAAGAACCGTATTCTTGTTGGTTTCAATGTTTGTTGCTACAAAGTGACGAGCCGACATAGGAATTTTTTCCCGTAGCGGAATAATAAACTTGTCGCTGTCGTTCGAAACGAATAGATGCTGTTTTGCTTCAACCAGCAATCGTGTTAGTGTGTACTCATCAAATTCTAGGAGTCTCATAGGGCAATTATTTTTTGTGCAATTTATGCCCCTGATGTGAAGTGAGTATTGATAGAAGTTGAAGAAAAAGTTAATTGAAAAAGGGGCTGTCTCAAAAATTCATTGTGTGACTCTGTGAAGGACACTGAGAAACTCTGTAAAATTTATAAATTATTGTACCACAGTGTATCACAGGGGAATCACAGAGTTCCACAGAGTAGTAAACCTAACCCTTTTTTAACTTTTGAGACAGCACCTTTTCAATCATTCAATCAACCTGCCCGACGGCAAGCAGGTCAATAAATCAACTTGCTTGCCCCGCCTGCCGCAGGCTGGGGCAAGCAGGGCAATCAATCAATCATCATTTACTTAAACGCTTTTTCTGGAAGTCCGTCGCCAGTGATGCTTAAGCGTTTGAAATACTCGGGAACCGGCTTGCCGGTAATTGCATCAACGTACATTTTTGCAAGTCCCTGACCCAACATGAATCCTTGACCGCGAAGTCCGGTAAACAATCCGTGCTCAGGATCTATAAACATGCGAGGTTCAACGTAGTAACCAGCCCAAACTGCTTGGAATCCCACTGAGCTAAGTTCTGGAATCCATCCTGAGAAAACTTCCGATGCAATTTCCATGAAATCCTGCGAGTTGAATTTCAGATTCTTATCAGCCTCGCGTGGATCAACCGCTGGTGAAGCACAACCAATGATTTGGCCTGTTTCGGCCAATTGCTGACCGTAAACTGCAACAAATCCTTTGTAATTTCTACGATCGATAAGCATTCCTAGTGGAGTACCATTAATTCCCATCCATGGCAATCGTCTGGTAATAAATGCCTGGTGTTTTACCGGATATATTCCAGTGTTTAACCCAAGTTGACGAGCAAATTTTTCGCCTGTTGGTCCTAGTGCGTTTACAAACTTTTTGGCGTGGAATTCAATGTAGCTTTTGTCGTGGTCGCGCACCAAAGCAACATACCCATCACCGTTACGATGAACGCTGATGAGTTCACAATCCTCCTTAACAATTCCGCCATTCTGCTCTCCAATACTGCGGAGCAAATCAACAACCTTGCCGGGTGTAGCCTGCCAGCAATTGCTGGTGATTAATGCAGCCTGGTAAGTTTTTAGATTTTGATTAAAGTATGGAGAAATTTCCTTCTGAAAATCTTTCGGCTCAACCATTCGTGCATTGCTCCATGCGCGGGAAGCATCCAGCGCTTTGTAGGTTGCATCGTCGTGAGCAAAGCTTACGTAGTTGATTAACCGATAGTCGATATTGTGGATTTCATGTAAATCACGGAAAATTTTATGATTCGCTTCAGCAATCTGTGAAATCTCGGGAAGTGAGAAAGCGGTTCGTCCGCCGGCAATATTTCTCCAGCTGGCACCACGGCCGTAGTTGAGCAGAACGGGTTTTAGTCCGGCTTCGGCCATGTAACGGAAAAGAGCGCTACCGCCAATTCCTCCACCGGCAACAAGTACCTCAACTTTTTCAATTCTGGCTTTTTTCCCGTTTATTCCTGTAATGTAAGTTTCAGGAACATCCTTTGGGTAGAGTTCGCCCATGTTTACCTGATTGCTTAGCGGTCCACGGGGAGTTGCATCGCCAACAATTTGAATTCCTTTCGGAATTAACGCAGTTTTCAATCGCTTAATACAACGTTTTCCGCGGCAAGCACCCATTCCCAAACGGGTTGTATGCTTAACCTCATCGGCCGAGATAAATTTGCGATCGCCGATGGTTTCTAGGATTTCATCCATGCTAACATCGTCGCAGTGGCAAACGTAGGTTTTTTCCTCTGGCTTGTACGATGTACTTGAAATTTGAATTGACTCTGGATAATTCTCCTTCACAATAAAACCACGAACCTTTAAAAGATCATCGTTGTGAACATCTTTACTCTTTACCCTTGCAACGTTTGTTTTATTGGGTTTGCGAAGAATTTTTTCAATTACGCCCTCACCAAGTTTCTGTCCGTTGTTGTCAACCAAAAATACTTCCGAACCTTCGGTTGCTTCGTACTCAATTGGCATGAAAAGCCAATCCTTTGCGTAATGGTACCCGAAGATTGCCAAACCGGGACACTGGTAAACGCAATCCATACATCCAATACATTTCTCAAAATCGATTTGAGGAACCGTGCTGGTTGAGGTTTTGGTGATTGCACCATGAGGACATGCGAATTCGCATGGGTTACAGGCAAATCCGTATAAACAGTCGATTTGCACGAAAGGTTTTTTGGTTTTCCTTTCATCGCTTGGTTTAAAGGGCTCCTCGATAACTCTTACAGGATGCTGCTGGCTGTCGATGTACTCCTTGCTAACATTCAGGAATGTATCGTAGTTGAAGCGTTCGCCCATTTCCTGCAGAATTTCGAAAGCAACCTGCTTTCCGCGTAGAACTGCGCTGGTTCCCTCGCCAATACGAATGGCGTCGCCGGCACCGTAACAAAAACGACCAAAAATTTCGTTTCCTTTTATCAGAAGCTGATCGTCCTGAACTAGGCCAGTACAAATGTTAATTGCATCAATTCCTTCAATAATTTGCTCGGTTCCGGGGATAGGTTTGAAGTTTTCGCAATCGGCAATAATTGCGCCAACAACTCCGGTTCTGTCCTTATTTGGAATTGCTTTTATCAGAATTTTGCTGAGCATCACGGGAATTCCCAAACGCCTAACTCTGTTTGCCTGAACAGGGAATCCGCCTTCGCGAGGCATAGCTTCAATAATTGCTTTAACTCTTGCACCGGCTTGCATCAGCTGGTAGCTGGTAAGGTAACCAATGTTTCCGGCTCCAACGGTAAGCACATTTTTTCCAAGAAGCGTAAACTCCTGGTTCATCATTTTTTGAACAACGGCTGCAGTGTAAACACCGGGAACATCATCGTTCTCAAAGGTTGGCATGAATGGAACGGCGCCGGTTGCAACTACCAGATGATCGGCCTCAACAAAATATATTTCGTCGGTTTTGATGTTCTTTATGGCAATACGTTTTCCTTCAAGGATGTCCCACACGGTGCTGTCGAGGAAAATTCCTTCGTGGCTGTCGCCAGCGAGAGTTTTGGCAATATCAAATCCCCTCATTCCCCCGAATTTCTTCTCCTTCTCGAAAAAGAAAAACTGGTGTGTTTGCATGTTGAACTGCCCACCAATGGTTGAGTTATTGTCGATAACAATATTCTCAACTCCATGCTGAAGAAGAACTTCGCGGGTAGCCAAACCTGCAGGACCTGCACCAATAATTGCAACGGTAGTTTTGAAAACTTTTGCTGAATGCTTCTTGTCGGGTGCTTTCACGTCGGGGGTGTATTCCTGTGGAATTTCCCTTACTTCTTTCACACCGTCGACCGGAGTAATACAAATACGTTTGATTTGTCCATCGACAAGCATTTCGCAGGCACCACATTTGCCGATACCGCACTCAAGGCTACGTTCACGATTCTCAATGCTGTGGCTATGAACAGGAAATCCTGCCTGATGCAAAGCAGCAGCAATGGTAAATC
>DAOSWM010000001.1:49498-63000 GCA_035380045.1 Tenuifilaceae bacterium
CTGTGGCTATGAACAGGAAATCCTGCCTGATGCAAAGCAGCAGCAATGGTAAATCCCTTCTCACCCTCAACAACTTTACCCTGAAAGTTGAATTTTACGATTTCCGGTTTCGGAACATCGAGAATGGGGTGTTTACTTATTTTTTGCATTTTATGATTTTTGAATTATGGTACAAATAAGAAAATTAGCAGCAGCTAAAGTAACAAATGTTGCAACTCTAATCAATGATGTTTGTCAGAAATGAAATTTTAACAATATGTTTTATAAAACATTTTACTTCCCAAGAAGAAGGTCGGTAAACTCACTTGATACAATGGTTTTGTGTACAGTATGAGTTGATTTCGATAAACCGTTTGGAGTGGAATGGATTGTTATTGTTATCAAGTCAGTATTATCATCAATAAGTCCATATATGTATATATCGGGAATGGTTCCGGTGTTTTGAAAAATTTGCTCACTTAACTCTGTAAAGGTACTATAACTTTGGCTTTTCTCAAGGTTCCACGAAACCGACTCGGTAACTATATCAACCGAATTTTGTTCAATTACCTCAAATTTATTGCTCTTGCTGTAAACTGAAATAAGTTCGTCCTGAATAAAGTGGTTAAACCGGGTAAGTGAATTCTGGTTTGTACGGAACTGAAGAATGGCAACCTTCACTCTTTTACTATCGGAGTATATTGATTCAAGTTCAATTGCCATTGTTTTTATAATATCCTTAACTTCCTCCTGGTTCTTTGCAAATGTTGAAAGGGTTGAGAGTGTTAAGCAGCTAAGAACTAAAACAAATTGGCGCATTACAATTTTATGAGATTTTAAAAGGGTAACAAATTTAGCTTAAAAAATGAATTATCCAAACTTATATTGTTGAAATTTACATTGAACGTAAATGATTTAATGAATGTTTTTTTCAAGTTAGTATATTATGGCAGGTTCCTTTAAAATAAGTATTTTTGCGAAAAGTAAACCGATGGCTATATTTAAACTCTTTATACTACTAGTACTGTTATTAGCACTTGTTTTTGTGTTAATGGGGATAAAAGTTTTTTTTCATAAATCTCACAAATTTCCTGAAACATCTACGGGGCATAACAAAGAAATGCGAAAGAGAGGAATCAAGTGCCCAAGGCATGAAGAAATGAAGCAGTGGAGCTCGAAGCAAAAAAAGGTTGAATGTGCTTCATGCTTTGAGCATGCGCGTGATTAATTGAACTTTTACATTATTGATTTGTTTCGATTTCAACAAAAATATAAATCGAAACTATGCTTAAATTAATTCTTGTAAGTGCTGGATTGATGGTGATAATATTTGGGGGACTATTTCTAGCCCTTGTTTTTGGAAAAAAACAGAAGGAAGCGGATTCATGTTCATCCGAGGGTATTGCTCCATCATCATTTGGTTGTGGCTGCGGGAGTGGAGCCTGCGGATTACCTGTGTCTAAGGGATAAGGTTGATGCTTGGATAGTTCAACAAACTCAACGCATCGCAGTTAAGCACAGGGGTTTAGGTTCTTTTTTTTGTCACATCTGCTTGCAGAAGTAGGCTCAATGCTCAATTTTTTACTGTTTTATCATTTTTCTAACTCCTTCCGACATCCAAACCTCGTAATCCCCTTTAGTATTAGAGTAAATTAGGTAAACTTCAACGCCGGGATTTCTTGCTAACCAGCTTTTGGTGGAATCAACACCCATTACCATAAACGCAGTGGCCAGGGCATCGGCGCGGGCTGCCGTTCTGTCTATAACCGTTGCGCTAAGCAACGAGTGTGTGACAGGGAAACCCGTTTTGGGATCGATGGTATGGCTATACTTCACTCCATCGCGAACAAAGAATTTTCGGTAGTTTCCCGAGGTTACAAGTGCCGAGTTGGAAATTGACAGTTTTACCTGAAAGGATTCTCCAGGGGCAGCATTATCAACCGGCTTGTCAACTCCAACAATCCACTTATCGCCCCGTGGGCTTTGGCCCGAAGTGATGATTTCGCCACCTAGCTCAATCAGAAAATTGTTTACTCCCTTCGCTTTTAGGAATCGGGCAAGTACGTCAACCGTGTAGCCCTGTGCAATTGCGTTCACATCAATCATTACATCCTTCGATGTTTTTGAGAGGAATTGATTGTGTAACTCAATTTTCGTGGAGCCAATGCTTATTAAAATGCTATCAACTTTCTCCTTTGTGGGCATTTCCCCCTTTTTCATGTGGAATCCCCAGATGCTTACCAACGGCCCAACGGTTATGTCGAAAGCACCGTAGGTTTCTTCATTAATGCTGGATGAAAGTTTTACAACTTCTGCCAGCATTGTATCCACCTCAATCCCCGATTCGCTGTTGTTGAATGCGTTTATAACCGATTCGGGATTGTAAACCGACATGGATGTATCGATTTTAAGTAGGATTGATTCGATTTCATTCGAAAAGTTTCTGCCCTGCGAATCGTAGTAAATAACTCCGTAGGTTGTTCCCTGGGTGAAACCTGTAAGTTTGATGTAATCTTTATTGGTTTGTTTTATACATCCAGAAAAAAAAATGAAGGCAACTATTATTTTTAACAAACTGAAACGTTTCATTTTTTCAAATTAGAAGTTACAATTTAATGTGTTTTACCAAACTAATTGTCTATACAAAAGTTAATTGGGAATGTCATGTGAAACCTAACCGGAATGCCATTTATTTTGCCAGGGCTTCTCCATCGGGGGGACGATTCTACTACTTTTAAGGCATACTTGTTGAAAATTTCATTATTACTCTTTTCAATGTAAGCATCAACTAAATTGCCTTTTTCATCAATATAAAACCCTACGGAAACAGTTCCTTCCTGCCAATCTTCGAATGCTTTCTCAGGGAAAACTAATTTTTTGGAAATATATGTTCTAAAACTTTTCTTTTTTTTAAATATTGGCATCTCAAAAAAAGGGAAGTATGTTGTGTCTGAACCATCAATTGAATAACATGCTCCATTAACTAATTTGTCATTTTTATAGAAATCTTCTCTTAACTTATTTCCATTACTATAATATGATAATGCTTTTCCATCTAATTCCTTGTTAATTCTTGTATACAAATTCTTTAATTGTCCATTTTCATACCATTCTTGAATGATAACACAATTTTTTAAAGAATCATTGTTAATAAATTCATAAGTGCTTTTTAAGTTGCCATTGGGATAATAATACTTGCTTACTCCTAAATAGCTATTTAGATGATATGATTTTTCAGCCGTCTTGATTCCTAGTGAGTCCCAATACTCAAACAATCCTTCCTTCTTATTATTTTTGTATGTTCCTCTAAGCATAATATTACCATTTTCATAAAAATATACAATTGGTCCTTCTTTCACATCAGGATTTGTTGATTTAAAAGAGCCATGGGATTGTAATTGTCCATTCATATAGTAATCAGTAAATAAAAACAAACCTACTGAATCACTAAAATGCATTAAGCGATAATATTTTGCCTCGTTTATGTTATTAACTACCTTCCATTTATTGTTGTAAAAGATTGTATCCTGTGATTTTGCGGTGGTAAGGGTAATCAAAAAGAGGAGAAATAGAATGATTTTTTTCATGTTATTGTTCCTTATAATCTAATTTCAAGATTGTTCCATAATAATTTTAAATCATTTATGAAACTATAATTTTTAGCATATAGAATATTCATTTTTTCTTTCGCTTTTTCGTCAAACTTAGCAATTTCAGAACTACCCAGCGGTGCAAAAACAGCTTTCTTCAATTTTGGCAAATCAGTAGTCTCCTGATTTGTATTTTCAATGTAGCCAATCCAGGTTTTCCGATTAAACATTACGCTTAGCAATGGACGGAAAAAACGTTTAGGGTTCTTAATAAAAATTAGCACAACAGGGAATAGTAAGATAAGAATAAGGGAGAAAGCAACATCGAAAATTCGTTTGCTGCGTCGGTTTTCAGGTTTCGAAATGGCGCTAATGTCAACGGAATACAAATCGCCGGCGGTATCAATGGAGTTGCTTCCAATTACCGAAAGGCTGTCGGGAGGCGCTATTTTATAGTCGGTTCCGGCGCCAACCAGCAGGAGCATGTTACGGATGATTTGCTGCGATGAGATATCGCTGCTGCAGAAAATTACCTCGTCAATTCCATTCACCCGTGAAAACTCCGGGAGCTGGTCGATGGTTGCTAGCTGATTGGAATCGGTAATCTCTGCGGTAGGCGATATTTCCCCAACAATTATGCTGTCAACCCCCGCTTCGCTGATAATTTCCTGTACTCTTCTCGATTCAACCGGGTTGCCAACAATTGCGATGCGCTTCTTCTTTCGTAGCGAGGGGAAAAGATCTTTCTGGAAAGTTGCCAGAATAAAGCGTAGCGTTTGAACGGTAACCAGCGACCAGGCAGCGCTTAAAAGAATGATTGCTCGTGAAAAACGCATCGTATCGGGCAGAAGTGCATACCCTGCCAGTATAACAAGAGTTCCAACGCCAACACCTTTCGCCGCAGCGAAAAGCTTCTGGGGTTTATCGTAAGCGCCAAGCATCCAGCACGAAAGAATCCAGGTTGCAACGTACGAAACGGTAAGAATGGCAACTAAATCGTCGGGGTAAGCGTTGGTTGTGTGAAATTTCGCCTGCTCCCAGAGAGGAAGAATAATCCAGAAGCCAAGAAACATTAGTATCGCATCGAGAACGGGAATTGAAATCCGTTTAAAAAACCTTTTTGAGATGCTCAGAAATGCCCGGAAGTAGATTGCAATGTAGATTAAGAAAATGTACATCGAGGCATTCTTCCTGGTAAAATGCTTGCGGGCAAAAATCATCATGGCTTTGTAGAAAACCAGCACGTAGTTAATGCTTCCCTTCTTTGTGCTTTCCCCCTTGTAGTGAATAATGGTGGTTTCGGGAAAGTAATAATTTTTGTAACCACCCTTCAGAATTCGGAACGAAAGGTCGATATCCTCGCCGTACATAAAGAAGGTTTCGTCGAGTAGTCCAACCTTATCGAGCGCCGATTTTCGCATGAACATGAAGGCTCCAGGCAGAATCTCAATCTCGTGGGTTTGGTTCTCATCGAGGTACCCGAGATGGTACTTTGAGAAGATTCTCGATTTTGGGAAAAGCCTTGCCAAGCCAAATATTTTGTAGAACGAAACCATGGGCGAGGGGAGAGCACGCTTCGATTCGGGTAGGAATCGTCCCTTACCGTCAATCATTTTTACGGAAAGGCTACCTGCCTCAGGATGAGAATCCATGAAGCTAATGCATTTGGAAAACGTATCCTCCTCAACAACCGTATCGGGATTCAGAAGAAGAATGAATTCTCCTGTTGCCCTGCGAATTGCCTGATTGTTTGCATAGGAAAACCCGTAGTTCGTTTTGTTCTCAATAAGCTGAACGCTTGGGAACCGTTGCTTTACCATTTGGCACGAACCATCGGCCGAAGCGTTATCAACTACAAACACCTCGCTGTCAATTCCTTTTAATGCCCGGTAAACTGAAATGAGGCACTGCTCAAGGAAAAACTTCACGTTATAGTTTACTATTACTACCGATAGTTTCATGGCCCGTAAAATTACTAAAAAACAGCACCTGATGTTCAACTTAACTGTAGGAAAAGATTTTTATTGTTTCGGTTGGGGGGCAGTAAATTTCATATTTTTGAAACGATACATTGTCGTACGCAACAAAAATGCTATAAATAAAAAAAACTATTTTACTTTCATTCTGTTTGTTACGTGCTTAAGCTGGCAGCTGACGGCTATTTTTTTCCAATTATTTTTTGCTACAATTTGACTTCTTAGTTATTGAACTATTCGCCTTTTAGTCTTTTAATCTCTCTATCAAAATCAGATTCATAATTTTGGTCTTGAATTACTCTAAATTTTTCATACTCATCTACTGCTAATTTCTTAGCAATTTCAGCAGAGATTGAACCTGCATTATTAAGAACGGAGTAGTCGTTGAATTGAAGAAAAGCATCTAGCTTTTCCACCTATCTTTCATTTTCATCGGGATTTGCTTCTCGGCTTGATTCTCTGCATAATCAAGATACATTGTTACAATACGATTTAGATCTCGTACTTCTTTTTCGTTAAGATAGTTCTTTGCTATTGTAACATCTGACTTTAAAATCTTACCTTTTGAAGACTTTTTCCAAGTTGTTAATCCCATGTTGGGTAACTCTGAATTTGCTCTCGATGAAATTATTTCTGCTGCTGTAAGTCCTGTAATTGCCCAATGTAATTTATTCTGAACCGTTTTGTAAAAAGTATGTGTGATTTCTGCTTGTGGGTCATAATCAATGCTACATTCCGAATAGATATCAGTAATTTTTTGATAGAACCTTCTTTCACTTGCACGTATTTCCCTAATTCGTTCAAGTAACTCATAAAAATAATCCTTTCCGAAAAGTTTTTCCCCTTGTTTTAATCGCTCATCATCTAGTATAAATCCTTTGATAATAAATTCTTTTAATGTTTTTGTTGCCCAAATCCTAAATTGTGTTGCTTGCTGTGAATTAACCCTGTAACCTACTGATATTATTGCATCAAGGTTGTAAAAATCAATGTTTCTTTGAACGTCTCTGCCTGATTCATTTTGAACTGTTCGGAATTTCCGAACAGTTGCCCTTTTTTCTAATTCACCGCTTTCGTAAATATTTGATAAATGTTCACTGATTGTGGACTTCACAACACCAAAAAGCTCACCCATTGCTTTCTGTGTCAACCAAACTGATTCATCCTTCAAAATTACTTCGACCTTAACATCTCCGGCATGGGTTGTGTAAAGTATAATTTCTGATTTGTTCATATTGATTTAGTTGCTTTTCAGTTGTTTCTTTAGTTGCTAATGTACTACTAAAAAATGCGAGTTTCAAATATAAAAAATGTAAACTTTATTTTTGAAAACCTAACAATTGAATCAGAATCAATTATTTTCGAATTCTTCTTCTGATTGTTATAAACTTTCATTTCTGGTTAATCCTTGATAATTCGCTTTAGTCTAACTAATTTTGAGAAAATTAAATCCTTACATCTATGAAGAAGATTTTCGTATTATTCACGTTACCAATACTTTTCGTTATGGTACAATGCACAAATACGGCAGAGCCCGATGGTAATGCCCAGAATATTTCACAAGTTACAATCGATAAGGCAGTGAGCGGTTTGGTGTCGAAGTACGGCGAGGGGGCACGTTTCCGGGCCGAAAGGGGAGTTATACAAACGGCAAACCTTTGGCGAGCTAGCGATGGAACCGAAAACGAGTTTGAAACTTTTGTTGACGAGAATTTCATCTACGATGAGAATGAGTTAAACGTTCTTTTCAACAAGCTTTCCTACGGGTTCGAAGTTCTGAACGGCTACTTCATGCGAATAACTAAGGACTTGAATCGCCCAATCCACCTCGATATGGGCGAAATAACTCCAATCGACATGATGTTTGGCGGTTTCAGTGCCGGAGCGCACCTCGATGAGGATTTGTACTCAAATCGCATAGCGTTCGTAACTACGCTTAATTTCCCATTCTACAGTCTGGAAGAGAAGAATAGTATGGGAGCCGATTGGAGCCGCAAGCAGTGGGCGTACGCCCGTATGGGAGAGGAGTTTATTTCGCGCGTTCCGGCTGAGCTGAGCCAAAAGTACTCTGTGCTTTCAACCAACGCCGATACCTACATCAGCGAGTACAACATTTGCATGGATAAGCTCCGCAACGATAAGAACGAGCAGCTTTTCCCCGATGGAATGAAGCTAATAACCCACTGGGGCTTGCGCGATGAACTGAAGGCTCAGTATGCGAACCAGGAAGGCGGCCTTGAAAGGCAGCGGATGGTTTACCAGGTTATGAAACGAATTATTGACCAGTCAATTCCGCAGGAGGTAATTAATAGTAACAAGTACCTTTGGAATCCAGTTTCAAACGAAGTTCAAAGCAACGGAAGTAACGTTGAACTTTCGCCCGAGCCAAACACTCGCTACCAGCAAATTGTTAACTTTTTCAATGTGCTTCGGGAAATTGATGCGTATAACCCCAGCATGCCCAACTTCATTCAGCGAACCTTTGAGGGAACGTACGAGATTCCCGTTGAGGAGGTTGAGAAGCTATTCACCGATTTTGTTTCCTCGAAACAAGTGCGCGAAGCGGGCAAACTAATTAGCCAAAGGCTTGGCCGTCCGCTGGAACCGTTCGATATTTGGTACGATGGGTTCAAGTCAAGAAGCAGTATCCCTGCTGAAACCCTCGATAACGCAGTAGGTAAAAGGTTCACTTCTTCTGAAGCGTTTGAGAATGAAATTCCCCGAATTCTAACTTCGCTGGGCTGGGGAAAGGAGAAAGCAAACTTTTTTGCTAACAGAATTAAGGTTGAGGGAAGCCGAGGAGCAGGCCACGCATGGGGAGGTGAAATGAAGGAGGATTTCGCCCTACTTCGCACCCGAATTGGTGAAAGCGGAATGGACTACAAGGGTTTCAACATTGCCATGCACGAGTTTGGCCATACCGTTGAGCAAACCATTACCATTCACGATGTTGATTACTACATGCTGCGAGGCGTTCCAAACACTGCATTTACCGAAGCAACAGCGTTTCTATTCCAGAAGCGCGATATGGAAGTTTTAGGAATTCACGAAAATAACGAAGATAAAATGCACCTGCAGGCGCTCGATAATCTTTGGTCGTGCTACGAGATTATGGGCGTTTCCTTGGTTGATATTAGCCTGTGGAAGTGGCTTTACGAGAATCCCAATGCCGATGCTCAGCAGGTTAAGGAGAACGTAATTCGCATTGCGAAGGAGGTTTGGAATAAATACTACGCCGATGTGTTTGGTAGCAACGATGAGCCAATTCTGGCTGTTTACAGCCACATGATTGACAACCCGCTTTACCTGTCGGCGTACCCAATTGGTCACCTAATCGATTTTCAGCTGGAGCAGCACGTTGAAGGGAAAAATTTTGCGGATGAAATTCAGCGCATTTACGAGCAGGGAAGGTTAACCCCACAAATTTGGATGCAGGGAGCCGTTGGTCAGCCCCTTTCCATTGAGCCAACGCTTACTGCTGCGCAAAAAGCGATTGAGAAATTAGGGAAATAACAAAGGAGATGTAAACAAAAAAAAGGAGGGTAAATTCAATTCGCCCTCCTTTTTTTGTGAATTCTTATTCTACAACTCTAATTTCGTTGGTAACAGGTATGGCCTTTTTGTAAACGGCGCTTACTCCACAGTAACGCTCTTCGGAGAGGCTTACCGCTTTTTCCAACTTATCCATGGGAAGGTTCTTCCCTTTAAACTCGTAAATAACTTTCATTGATGAGTAGTGCTTTGGATGTTCGTCTGTTTGTTCTGCTTCAACCCAAACCTTCAGACCCTCGAGCTCAACGCGCATTTTTTTGAGAATCGAAACTACATCCATGCCTGTACAGCCAGCCAAAGCAACCAGCATGAGTGGTTTTGGGCGTGGTCCTTTATCGGTTCCGCCAACCTCCGGTGCAGCGTCAATAATTAGCTTGTGGCCGTCGAGTTCAGTCTCGAACTTCATATCTCCCTGCCATTCAATGTGAATTGTTTTTTTATTCATATTGTTCTAGTTTTTATTGTTAACACCATTTTGTTGCAAAGGTTTACCCAACTGAATATTAAGTTAGAATTTTAGCTTAATTTCATTTTTTATTGCGTAAAAATTCATTGTATTATCCCCGGTTTCTGATACGAATAACCCCGGTGGTCGCGAATCGTGGCTATATGTAAAAACGGTTGAAAACTCCAGCATCTTTTTGAAAAGTTTGAAAGTTAGCGCCGTTTCGCTGGCAATCCTAAAATCATTAATTGGCTCAAAATTGCTGCTCTTACTTAAATCGATAAATGCTGGTTGGTAGTAAGTTACGTGTTTAATGCTAAGCCCGTCTGAAAGTTTTAATGTGAGCACTCCATAAAAATCGCCTTTCAAAACGCTGGTACTTGCCTTGCTTGACTGAGTTTCAAATTCCTTCTCGTGCTCATACATGAAAAGCGGGCAAATAAAAAACGAAAACACATCCTTTTCAACAATTCTGAATCGAGGACCTGCTCCCGAAACGATTCTTAAATCCTGGTATTTTAGCTTATTCTGCTGATGCTGCGCAAAGTACTCCCAAATTATGAGCGACGAATCGTTGCGGCTGTAGTTATACCGAAAATGCTGAAAGTGCTGGTTAATTAAATCCTGATTTCCGGTTGAGGAGCTAACTTTCATCAGTTCAAGATTATTTAGAAGTAGGAATGTGTGCTGCTTTTTACTGTACTGAATTCCAATATCGTTCTGTATGTGAATAATTTCATTGGTGGTTTTGTTGAACATAAATCCTACAGAGGCCATTCCCTGAATCCCTTCCTTCTTCTCCTTCCGACTGTTTTCGGTATTTACCAATTGTGCCAATGAATAATTCGAAATGCAAAGCAAAACGCTAAATAGAAGCAGCGAAAATTTCTTCATAAGTATACTTTTTTGAAAATCGAATAAAGATACTAAAATGTATCAAAATGTTATAGTTCTGTTCGGAAACGTACAAGCTTGATAATTATTGATATAAATTAAAGATTTGAAAATCAGAAATATGTGATATGTGGCATACTGGTTGCTTAAAAAAAGCAAAAACAAAAATAAAAAATATGCTAAATAGAATTTCAACAACAATTCGTTTTGCTTTTAAACGCAAAGGTTACGCTGCAATAAACATTTTTGGCTTGGCAATAGGCATTGCAGCATGCTTGTATATTTCGTACTACGTGAGGTACCATCGTTCGTACGATTTGAATGTACCCGATTACTCCAACACTTACAGAGTAACATACCAGCGGTGGGGCGAAAATGGCGACAGGGTTGAGTTTGCTTCAGCAAGTCCAACCATTGGCCCGACAATGATGAAAAATTTTCCCGAAGTTCTTTCCTTTGGAAGGGCCTACAAGGTTGGTGGAGTTTTTTCCAACGGTGAGCTGGTTTACGACGAAAGCAACGCTTTCTACGGAGAAACGAACCTGCTCCAAATATTAGGTTTTAACCTTTTGGCTGGTCAATCAGCCAATTGCTTAGATGTTGCAAACACAGTTGTGATTTCTGAAAAAGCAGCCGCAAAGTATTTTGGAGAAACCAATCCTGTTGGCAAAACATTAAAGTGGAACGGGCGAACCGATTTGGAGGTTACAGGAGTATTCCAGAATAGACCTCCCAACGTTCATTTTAAGGTTGATATTTTAGTTTCGCTGAAAACATGGGAGCAGCGTGCTCCGGAGGTATTCGAGAGCGGTTGGTTTTACAGTGGATTCTACACCTATGTTAGGCTGAAAGAGAATTCCGACCCGTTAGGAGTAAATAACAAAATTGAAGAATTCGTTAGTAGTGAGTTTGGTGAGGTGCTAAGGGAATACAAAATGGGACTCTCATTCAAGCTTCAACCCCTTGCCGACATTCATCTTACCTCGCATTTCATGCACGAGTTGGAGTCAAATAACGACAAAAAATCAATTGCCCTACTCGAAATTGTGGCTTGGTTTATTCTGGCAATTGCTTGGGTTAACTTTTTCAACCTAAGTACAATAATTTCTTTTAAGCGAATTAAGGAGATTGGAATTCGAAAGGTTAACGGGGCTAAACGTTGGAATATTATAATGCAGCTGCTTTTCGAATCGGCTTTAATAAACGCTGTTGCGCTAGTGGTAGCATTCCTCCTTTTCGAGTTGTTTTATCCTGCTTTTTCTAACTTGGCGGGCCTTCCAAAAGAATTTAGCTATTCACAGAACTTGTGGTTATTCTCTGTTATTGGTGTAGCTTTTGTTTTGGGTACTTTTTCTGCAGGCATTTATTCAATTTCGGGTTTAACCGGAAACTCGTTAAGTAACTCGCTAAAGGGACTGTACTCAGGCATAAAGGGGAATATTTTCATTAAAAAGAGTTTGGTAGCCTTTCAGTTTTCAATCGCAATTGCTTTGCTAATTGCTACCATTGCGGTGTTTCAGCAGTACAGGGTAATGCAGAACAAGGATATTGGCTTTAACCTTAACAATATGCTTGTTGTTAAGGTTCCACTTGTGGGCGATTCTACGCTACATTCAAAGTATTGGGTTTTTAAGGAAGTTGCCTCAAAAATTTCGGAAGTTGAAGGTGTAACATACTCATCGGTTGTTCCCGGAGTTCCCAACATGTTCAACAGGGGCGGAATATACCGCTACGGCGACGATAGGAACAATGCCAAGAACATGCGCTTAACCGAAGTAGATAATAATTTTGTTGATGTTTACGGAATTAGAATGATTGCGGGAAAAGGTTTTACAGGGAATCCTTCCGAGGATGTTAACAACGTGCTGCTGAATTTACATGGTGCCAAGTGGTTAGGCTTCGAGTCAGCCGAATCGGCTGTTGGTTCACAAATTGTTTTGGAGGGGACTCCAAAAACTGTTGCTGGAGTTATATTCGATTTCAATCAGCTTTCGCCAAAGGAGGAAATTGAACCGCAAATTTTCAGGTACCCACAACGTTTTCAGGGCTACTTCACCCTGAGGCTGTCCAACCCGGCAACAAAGGTTATGGTTGATGAGGTAAAAAATGCTTACCTCTCAATTTTTCCCGGTAATCCGTTCGAATACTTTTTCCTCGATGATTTTTACAACAGTCAGTACAAGGACGACAAACGATTCGGTTTGGTATTCTTCCTGTTTTCAATTCTTGCAGTTATCATTACGGTTCTTGGGCTGATGAGTCTTTCGGCATTTTCAGCGGAGCAAAGAAGGAAGGAGATTGGCATACGTAAGGTGCTGGGAGCAAGGAAAACGTCAATTATTTCTCTCCTTTCGAAAGGCTACTTTGGCCTTTGGTTAGCCAGCGGAGCAATTGCAATTCCTGTTGTTTGGTACTTCCTGCAGGAGTGGTTAAACGGTTTTGCAAACCGAATGGAGGTGCAATGGTGGGTTTTTGCCATTCCTATGCTTGTTGTTCTTATAACTGCTATGCTAACTGTGGTTTTGCAATCGTTAAGAGTTGCTTCCTTTAACCCCGTTGAAAGCATAAAGTATGAGTAGTTATTTATCCTGATTGGTTATATTCGCTCAAAAATTGGAGATGAGCGAAAAGAACTACGACCCTCGAATGCATACTGCCGAGCATATTCTGAATCAAACTATGGTTCGTATGTTTGGCTGTATGCGTTCAAAGAATACCCATATTGAAAGGCGAAAATCGAAGTGCGATTACATTTTACCAAATCCGTTAACTGAGAGCCAAATTTTTGAAATTGAGCGCGAGGTAAACAGAGTCATCTCCCTGGAGATGGAGGTAACTGATGAATTTATTCCCAAATCGGAAGCCGCTTCTTTTCTCGATTTGTCGAAGCTTCCACCCGATGCCCCTGATACCTTAAGGGTTGTAAGGGTTGGCGATTACGATGCTTGTGCCTGCATAGGTCCGCATGTTAAAAACACCCGGGAAATTGGAACTTTTAGGATAATTTCTACCGATTTTAACAACGGTGTGCTTCGTATCCGGTTTAAGCTGGTTTAGCTTTGTACG
>DAOSWM010000001.1:63100-135763 GCA_035380045.1 Tenuifilaceae bacterium
ACATTGGCCGTTTTGCGGCCAACACCGGGGAGCGTTTGGAGTTCTTTTAAATCCGTAGGAATTTCCCCGTTGAACCTTTCAACAACCGCCTTAGCCATTCCAATCAGGTTTTTAGCTTTATTATTTGGATAGGAGCAGGATTTAATTACTTCAAATACATTCTCTTGCTGAGCAACGGCAAGGGCCTGTGGTGTTGGAAACTTATCAAAAAATGCCGGAGTAAGCATGTTAACCCGTTTGTCGGTGCATTGTGCTGAAAGTATAGTGGCAACAATAAGTTCATAAGGATTGCTATGGTTCAACTCCGTTTCGGCAATGGGCATATTCTTTTGAAAGTATTCAATAACTTTTTCGAATCGTTCTTTTCGGGTCATTATTCACTAAGTTTTGTAGGGTAAAAATAAAAAAACCGGCTAATAAAAGCCGGTTTTAGTGGTTTTTTATATTATCCTTTAGTAAAGGAAACTCAGAAGAATACCTGCAGCAACGGCGCTACCAATTACTCCGGCAACGTTTGGTGCCATGGCGTGCATCAGCAGGTAGTTCGTTTTATCGTAGTGCATACCAATATGGTGCGAAACCCTTGCGCTGTCGGGAACAGCCGAAACTCCAGAGTTACCAATTAGCGGGTTAATTTTATTCTCTTTGCTTAGGAAAAGGTTCATAAGCTTAACAAAAAGAATACCCGCTGTTGTAGCAATAACGAACGATGCAGCACCCAGTCCAAATATTAGGACTGACGAGGGCTTAAGGAAAACATCGGCTTGAGTTGATGCTCCAACGGTTAAGCCTAACAGAATGGTAACAATGTCAATTATTGGCCCCCTTGCAGCTTCTGCCAATCGTTTTGTAACACCACTTTCCTTCAGTAGGTTCCCGAAGAAAAGCATACCGAGCAACGGTAAACCACTTGGCACAACGAATGTTGTGAGGAGCATTCCAATTATTGGAAAAAGAACTTTCTCCAGCTTCGAAACGGTGCGCGGAGGTTTCATCCTAATTACTCGCTCCTTTTTAGTTGTAAGGAGTTTCATAATTGGAGGTTGAATTACCGGAACTAGAGCCATGTACGAGTATGCAGATATAGCAATTGCGCCCATAAGATGCGGAGCTAACTTTGAGCTGATAAAAATAGCCGTGGGGCCATCAGCACCACCAATAATTCCAATAGCACCCGCTTCAGCTCCAGTGAAACCTAACGCAAGAGCAATGGAGTAAGCTCCAAAAATACCGAATTGAGCTGCTGCTCCAATAAGAATTAGTTTTGGGTTTGAAATCAACGTTGAAAAATCGGTCATTGCTCCAATTCCAAGGAATATTAAGGGTGGATACACCCCGTAACGTACCCCAAAATACAGGTAGTTTAAAACCGATCCTTGCTCATATATTCCTATCTGAAGTCCTGAAGTAAATGGAATATTCCCAAAAATAATTCCAAAACCAATTGGAATTAGCAGCATGGGTTCCCATTCTTTAGTGATAGCTAGGTATATGAATACCAGTCCAATGATAATCATAATGCCATGCTGCCACGTAAAATTTGCGAAACCAGTATAGTTGAAAAAATCCAGAAGGTTACTTGTTAGGAATGAAAAGAAGCTGTTGTTTTCCATTTGTCTAGTCTCCTATGGTTATGAGTACTTGCCCCTCCATTACCGTATCGCCTTTTTGGACGTTAATCTTCACAATTTTTCCGTCCTTATCAGAGTCAATGTTGTTCTCCATTTTCATTGCTTCAAGGCAAATTAGTTTTTGACCTTTCTTAACGCTATCACCTTCTTTAACGAATATATCAAGAATAACTCCAGGGAGAGGCGATTTAATGTGTCCTGAGCCTTTTGGAGCTGAAGGTGAGCTTGTTTTTGCCACTGATGGGTGACTATCGGTTGAGGGAACCGCAGTTGAACGAACTAACCTGGGGGTTTTACTTTGCTGAATGGTTTTATCAACTTCAACCTTGTAGCTAGTTCCGTTAACCTCAAGTTCGGCAATATTGTCTTCAACTGAAAGTATGTTAACCTCGTATTGGTTTCCGTGTATAGTGAATTTATACTTTTTCATTGCTCAAATTTATTTCGTGTATGGGTTCTTGTTAGTTGCCTTGTTAATTACTCCGTAAATTTTGCTACTCCAGGGTGAGTATGTTCTCGAAATGCGATTGAATGTAAGTGTTAAACTTTCTGCATCGTGCAGTTCGCTCTTGTACATGTGCAGAGCCAATGCAATGGCAGCAATTTCATCCCCACTCGATACTTTTGTTCCCGTTTCTTCTACAACTTCCGATTTCTTTTTAAACACATTTGTGAAAAAGTGTATAAGATTGTCGATGTTTTGAAAAACAATAGCTGAAATGGCAAGAACGGATAGTACAACAAGCATAGCAATTATCGCCATACCAACCCCAAATGGGTCGCGAGCAACGAATTCATCGGCTGCATTGTTCGACGATTGAAGTAATACCAGTAATAAACTCATGATTTTCAGATTTTATAATGGTAAATTTGAGTGCTTTTTAGGAGGATTGGTATCCTTTTTCGTTTGAAGCGACTGCAATGCCCTAATAATTCTGAAACGAGTATTTCTTGGTTCAATAACATCATCGAGGTAACCAAATTTCGCAGCAACGTATGGGTTTGCAAACTTTTCCTTGTACTCTGTCTCCTTCTTAATAAGAAGGTCAACTTTTGCTTTTTCGTCCTCAATGCTATTTAGCTCGCGGCTCAGCAGAACTTCAATAGCTCCTTTAGGTCCCATAACAGCAATCTCTGCACCTGGCCATGAGTAGTTAATGTCGCCGCGAAGGTGTTTCGAACTCATTACATCATATGCTCCTCCGTATGCTTTTCTTAAAATTATGGTTATTTTTGGTACGGTAGCCTCGCCATAGGCGAAGAGAAGTTTTGCACCGTGGATAATAATTCCATTATACTCCTGCCCGGTACCGGGAAGGAAACCAGGAACGTCAACCAGGGTAACAAGAGGAATATTGAACGAGTCGCAGAAGCGAACAAAACGGGCTGCCTTCCGCGAAGCGTTTATGTCGAGTACTCCTGCTAAATATTTCGGTTGGTTCGCAATGAGCCCTACTGGCATCCCGTTGAAACGAGCGAAGCAGGTTACGATGTTAGCAGCATAATCGCGCTGAACTTCAAGGAATTCACCGTAGTCAACAATCGATTCAATTACTTCCTTTACATCGTAGGGTTTATTGGTGTTTTCTGGGATAATCTCGTTTAGAGTATCGTCAAGTCTGTCAATGGGGTCATCGCAGGAAGCAATGGGCGGATCCTCTAGATTATTTTGTGGTAGGTAGCTTAATAGTTTGCGAATTAGCATAATTCCTTCCTCTTCGTTTTCAGAAACGAAGTGCGCTACACCCGATTTTGAAGCGTGAACATCGGCTCCACCAAGTTGCTCAGAGTTAACTGTTTCGCCGGTTACTGTTTTTACAACCTTTGGACCAGTAACAAACATGTAGCTGGTGTCACGACTCATAACAATGAAGTCGGTAAGGGCGGGCGAATAAACAGCACCACCGGCACAGGGTCCAAAAATGGCCGAAATTTGTGGAATAACTCCTGAAGCCAAAATGTTGCGCTGGAAAATTTCAGCATAACCACCTAAACTTTTTACACCTTCCTGAATACGTGCTCCGCCGCTATCGTTAATTCCAATTACTGGGGCGCCAACTTTCATGGCCATGTCCATGATTTTGCAGATTTTTGCAGCAAACATTTCCGATAGGGAACCTCCGAATACCGTGAAATCCTGAGAGAAAATGTAAACCAATCTCCCATCAATGGTTCCGTAGCCGGTTACAACCCCGTCGGAGAGGTACGTTTCTTTTTCTAAGCCAAAGTCGATGCAACGGTGCGATACGAACATATCGAACTCCTCGAAACTGCCCTCATCAAGAAGCAGGTCAATTCGTTCGCGTGCTGTAAGTTTGCCCTTCTTGTGCTGGGCTTCAATTCGTTTTTCGCCTCCTCCCAGCTTCGCTCTTTCTCTAAGATCTATTAGTTCCTTAATTTTTTCTTCTTGGGTGCTCATGAATCCTATGTATTTAAATGTGAGGAATAGTTTACTTAATTTCTCTTTTCACAAAGCTCAGTGAGAACACCAAAGGTCGATTTTGGGTGTAAAAAAGCAATATCGAGCCCTTCTGCTCCTTTACGAGGTGCTTTGTCAATTAAATTAACCCCCTTTGAATCGGCTTCGCCAAGTTGGTCTTCGATCTTCTCAACTGCATAGGCAATGTGATGTATGCCTTCACCTTTCTTTTCAATGTACTTGCCAATAGGACCCTCAGCATCGGTTGATTCGAGCAATTCAATTTTGGTTTGTCCAACCATAAAGAATGCGGTCTTTACTTTTTGGTCTTTTACTTCCTCAATGTTGTAGCACTTTAGCCCTAAAACGTTTTCGTAGAAGGGAATCGCTTCGTCTAAACTTTTTACTGCAATGCCAATGTGTTCAATATGAGTTATTTTCATAGTGTTTGGGGTTTGTTGAATTGTTTTTACAAAAGTATAGGTAAAGGTTAAAACACAACAAAATAATTACCTTTTTTTAAGCATATGAAAAGTTGTTTTGCAACATATTTTATTTGAAACATAACTATAGGATAGTTTATTGGATAGAAGGTAGCTGCTGATATTGCATTTTGAAACCATTAATTATATATTTGCGTATACAAACTAATTATGAGCAGTTTTAGTTTATCAACATTGTACCATAACAACGGCAAGGGTTTGTTCTCTTGCTGGATATGTTGATTGTATCATTCTCCTACCCTTTATACCCTACACACACAAAGGAGTCACTCTCCTTAATTAGTTCTAAATAACCCTTTTAGTTTTATTTATCGCGCTATGTCTGAAGGTATCATTTTTAATATTCGTAATTTTTCAGTACATGATGGACCGGGTATTCGCACCACGGTATTTTTAAAAGGATGCCCATTAAATTGTAAGTGGTGTCACAACCCGGAAAGTCAAAGGTTTGATATTGAGCGGTTTGAAAAAATAAAGAATTTAGGTAGTAGATCCTTTGTTTCGCTTGAAAATGTTGGGAAGAAATACACCGTAGCAAAGGTATTAGATGAGGTAACGAAGGACACACCGTTCTTCGAAGAATCGGGTGGGGGGATAACGCTTTCTGGTGGCGAACCGTTGGCTCAACCTGAGTTTACTATTGAGCTGCTTAGGGTATTCAAATCATTAGGGATTAATACAGCTCTTGATACATGCGGGTATGCACCATGGAAAGTTGTTGAGAAAACAATTCCTTTAACGGACGTGTTTCTTTATGATATAAAAATAATTGATAACCAAGAGCATATAAATCAAACAGGAGTAAGCAATAGGTTGATCCTCGAGAATCTTAAACAGCTTGCTGAATCAGCAAAAACAATTCACATTCGAATTCCGCTGGTTGAGGGAATAACTGATTCTGAAAATAATTTGCAGGCAATAATAAATGTAATCAATAATTTGAAATCAGTTAAACGTATCGATTTGCTTCCTTACCATACTCTTGCAAAACATAAATTTCATAAATTTTATGGGAAATATTCCCTTGAGTATTTAAATGAATACCCCAAAATAAAATCCCAGGAAATTTTAAAAAAATTTCTTGGCGTTGCTCCAGTGGTTGGCCTAGGAGGATAATTATTAACAATAATAAATTGTACTATGACAGATAGAATTCTAAAACTCAGAGAGCAGAGTTTAAATGCAGTGAATCGATTGTCTGCCGAGAGGGCTTTGCTGGTTACTCAATTTTACAAGAACAAGGAAAATGTATTTTATTCAATTCCTGTACAAAGAGCCATGGCATTTAAGTATATATTGGAAAACAAGTCCATTTCCATTCAGCCAGGGGAGTTAATTGTTGGAGAACGAGGGCCTGAACCGAAAGCTACACCTACGTACCCTGAGGTTTGCCTTCACTCTATCGACGATTTGAAAATCATTAACTCACGCCCCAAAGTTTCTTTTTTGGTCGATAACGAAACATTTAAGATTTACACTGATGTTATTATTCCCTTTTGGAAAGGTAAAACACAGCGCGACAAAGTGTTTTCCCTACTACCAAAGCATTGGCATGATGCGTATTCTGCTGGGGTATTTACCGAGTTTCAGGAGCAACGTGCCCCGGGGCATACGGTTGCTGGGAAAAAACTTTTTAGCAGGGGCATGAACGATGTTAAAAGTGAAATAGAAGCAGTAATACAATCCCTAAATCAAAGTGATCCAAGTTATTCAGCTAGATTTGAGCAGTTAAAAGCTATGGCAATTGCTTCCGATGCTATTGTTTGTTACGCAAACAGGCATGCAGAGCAGTTGGAAAGAATTGCTGCTACAGAAAAAAATGAGGTTAGGTTGAACGAGTTGTTGGATATGATTCGGATTTGCCGAAAAGTTCCTGCACAAGCCCCAGAAACTTTCCACGAAGCGCTTCAGCATTACTGGTTTATGCACCTTGGTGTGATTACAGAGTTAAACCCTTGGGATTCGTTTAATCCTGGCCGTCTCGATCAGCATTTATATCCATTTTATCAGAAGGAAATTGCAGATGGAACCTTAACAAAGGAAAAGGCAATTGAGCTGCTCCACGCTTTTTGGATTAAGTTTAATAATCATCCTTCGCCACCCAAAATGGGAGTTACGGCTGAAGAAAGCAATACTTATACTGACTTTTCGCTTATTAACCTTGGGGGAATTAAGGAGGACGGTTCCGATGCCGTGAACGAACTTTCATATATTATTCTCGATGTGATTGAGGAAATGCGCCTGTTACAACCGAGTTCTATGGTGCAGATTAGTAAAAAAACACCACAACAATTCCTTAAACGGGCCATAAATATTGTGAAAACAGGGTTCGGACAACCTTCCATTTTTAATACCGATACAATTGTTCAACAGCTACTTAGTCATGGCAAATCACTTGTCGATGCACGGAATGGCGGAGCCAGTGGCTGTGTAGAAACAGGCGCATTTGGAACTGAGGCTTACACTCTTTCAGGATATTTTAACCTTAATAAGGTGTTGGAGATTACATTGAATAATGGATTTGATCCTCGAACTAAAATGCGGGTTGGATCTGAAACCGATAACCCGCAAACTTTCAAATCATTTGATGAACTATACTCCGCTTTTGAGCAGCAGCTTAACTATTTTATCGATGTAAAAATTGAGGGAAATAATATTATTGAGAAGCTATATGCTGATTTTATGCCTGTCCCATTCCTTTCAACTATTATTGATGATTGCATTTCCAACGCCAAAGATTACAACGCTGGGGGTGCTCGGTACAATACTAGCTACATTCAGGGTGTTGGCTTGGGAAGCATTACTGACAACCTTACCGCTATTCGTCAGTGGATTTTTGATAGGAAAAAGATTTCGTTCAGCGAACTGCTGAAAATCCTCTCGGAAAATTACGAAAATTCCGAAGAGGTTCTGTACAAAATGGTGTACGAAACTCCCAAATGGGGGAATAATAACGATTATGCCGATAGGCATGCGGTTCAGGTTTTCAATAGTTTTTATCGAGCGGTAACGGGTCGTCCATCGGCAAGGGGAGGAACTTTTCGAATTAATATGCTTCCCACAACCTGTCATGTTTACTTTGGAAAAGTAATAGGTGCAATGCCCGATGGACGATTAGCCGGAGAACCATTGAGCGAGGGAATAAGTCCGGTTCAAGGTGCCGATTCAAATGGCCCCACATCAGTTCTGCTTTCAGCAGCCAAAATTGATCATGTTAAAACGGGTGGTACCTTGTTGAATCAGAAATTTACTCCTTCGTTCTTCAGCGGAGATGAGGCCATTGACAAGCTTGCTTCGTTGGTTCGAACCTACTTCAAACTCGATGGGCATCACATTCAATACAATGTGGTGGATGCAAACACTCTGCGTGATGCGCAGAAATTTCCAGAAAAATACCGCGATTTAATTGTTCGTGTTGCTGGTTACTCCGATTACTTTAACGATTTGGGTGAAGCCCTTCAGAACGAAATTATCCGCAGAACTGAGCATGAAGGAATGTAGGCAAATGTTAATAAACCATTGTTCCGAAACACCTCTTTATCAATTTTGAAAAAGTAACATTACAACCAATGACACTGCAAATACCTACCACTACCGAAACATCAATCATAAATTTTATGATTCGAAAGGCAGAACCCAATGATACTGCTCTTATCCTCGACTTTATTAAGCAGCTTGCTATTTACGAGAAAATGCTAAACGATGTTGTTGCCGATGAAAGTAGTCTGTTGGAATATCTTTTCTGTAAGAACCCCTTTGCACACGTAGTAATTGGTGAGTATGAAGATCTCCCCGTTAGTTTTGCTCTCTTTTTTACAAACTTCTCAACATTTTTGGGACGACCAGGTATTTTTTTGGAGGATCTATTCGTAAAACCAGAGTACAGAGGCAGAGGATTTGGTAAATCGATGTTGGCTTTTCTTGCTAAGCTGGCTGTTGATAATAACTTTGGAAGGGTAGAATGGTCCGTTCTAAATTGGAACGAGTCTGCCATAAATTTTTACAAGTCGTTGGGTGCCGTTTCTATGAACGAATGGACTACTTTTCGTGTTTCTGGCGAGAGTATGAAAAAGATTGGTACTATGCTATGAAAAGCATTTGTATCCTTTTTTTCTTGCTAAAAAATGTGCTATTTTTGCATAAAACATAGAAAAAATGAGCGTTGCAACTAATCTACAAGAAATAAAATCAACCCTTCCGTTAAATGTTACTCTCGTTGCAATATCCAAAACGCATCCAGTGGAAATTATAATGGAGGCTTACAATGCAGGTCATCGAATTTTTGGAGAAAATAAAGTTCAGGAAATGGTTGCAAAGTATGAGCAGCTTCCAAAGGATATTGAATGGCACCTGGTTGGCCATCTTCAAACCAACAAGGTAAAGTACATTGCTCCATTTGTTAGGCTAATTCATTCTGTTGACAGTTTTAAGCTGTTAAACGAAATCAACAAGCAGGCAGCTAAAAATAGTAGGGTTATTGATTGTTTACTCCAGATGCATATTGCCGAAGAGGAAACGAAGTTCGGCCTTTCTTCAAGTGAATTAATCGAAATTCTTCACTCAAACAATTTAAAAAGTTTACAAAATATTAGAATAGTTGGCTTAATGGGCATGGCAACCTTTACCGATAACATGGAGCAGGTTCGAAAAGAGTTCAAAAATCTAAAGAGTATATTCGAAAAAATGAAGAGTGATTTCTTTTCAAAATCCGATTCCTTCAGCGTTTTATCTATGGGCATGTCAGCCGATTACGTAGTTGCTGTTGAAGAAGGTAGTACAATGGTTCGGGTTGGGAGCAATATTTTTGGTGCCAGAAGCTGCGCTATAAACTAAAAAATAGTTAATTTTCGAACAGTTTTTCAACATAAAATAAAACCAATGGCAAACCTAGAAACCACCTATTTAGGATTGAAGTTAAAGAATCCGCTTGTTGTTAGCAGCTCGGGATTAACTTCGAACATTGAATCAATCCAGAAACTTGAGAATGCTGGCGCTGGTGCAGTTGTTCTAAAGTCGCTTTTTGAGGAGCAAATCCTTCACGAAGCAGGTTCCCTTTCTGTTAATAGCGATTACCCCGAAGCAGAGGATTACCTCAAAGCATACATTACAAGCAACAACGTTGAGAAATACCTTGATTTAATTGCAACCGCAAAAAGTACCGTTAAAATTCCTGTTATTGCCAGCATAAACTGCATTTCTGCATCAAAGTGGGTCGATTTTGCTGCGCGTATCCAAGAAGCAGGAGCCGATGCGCTTGAGGTAAATGTTTTCGTTCTGCCATCCAACAGTAGAATGAAATCCGACGAATACGAACAGATTTACCTTACTCTTGCCGAAAAATTGAAGGAAATAATTTCCATCCCTCTCGCTTTTAAGGTGGGTTACCATTTCACAAGTCCGCTTAATGTAATTGAGCAGCTGTGGTACAGAAACGTTAAAGGGGTTGTGCTTTTTAACCGCTTTTTTGCCCCCGATTTCGACATTGAAAAGATGAAAGTAATTCCAGCTGAAGTTTTCAGCAACCCCGCCGATTTACGCGACACGCTTCGATGGGTTGGAATCACGAGTCACTTGCTTCCCAAAATTGATATTTCTGCCTCAACCGGTGTGCATTCTGGGAAAGAGCTTGTGAAAATGCTCCTTGCAGGTGCAACAACGGTTCAGGTTTGCTCAGCGTTATACAAGCATGGCCATCAGCATTTAACAGGAATGATTGAGTTTCTTAGCTCGTGGATGGACAAAAAGGGCTACAACACCGTTGGTGAGTTCCGTGGGATTATGAATTACGGGAAAATTGGCGACCCAACAGTTTACGAACGTAGCCAGTTTATGCGCTACTATTCAAGCCACGAATAAATTTCTTATAGTAATACAAAATCGAAGGGAGGTTACTGAATCTCCCTTTTTGCTTTTTCGAGCATGCTAACCATTTCTAGCAATAGCAGTTGCTTATCTCTATTCGTTTTTACAATTCCCTTTTTTACTTGGGAAATATACCCATCAATTTCACTAACAGTTAACGAGTCAACCGAGTTCTCTATAACGGTGAACGCTTCGAAAGCAGTTTGGTAGCTGCCGTTTATTAGAATTGAAAAGAAGGTGTTTAGGTGCTTGCTAAAATCGAGCCTGCTTTGCCAGCATGCTGTAACCAGCATAGAAACATTTTTTTCGGGGAAAGAGTTTGTTACATGTTCAACCAGAATTGGTACCAGTTCGGCATTTTTAATATCAGAAAAGTACTCAATAATCGTTTTTTGAAGTATTTCTGACCTTTTTGATAGCAGAACATCGATTAGCGCAGGGATAAAATGTAAATCATTATTGCTCTTTAACTCCGTAATAATTGAGATTACTTGCTCATCGCTCCCATTTAGTATATTGCTAATTATATACTTACGAATTTCATTCTGGTTTTTCTCCATCTTATCGGCTAATTAAAATTTTGGCAAAAATAATATTGTTTGTTAAATCATTCCTAATAAACGTGAAAAGTTGGCACGATTTTTAACGTAACTTATGCATGTAAAACATTAAAATATTTTCTCCTTATTTTAAAAAAAAATATATATTCGCCATAATTATAGGTACAATAAGCGGTTTTAATAAAAAAAATGTTACTTTTACTAATTATTACTAATTCTTGTGTACACCTAAAACTCTAGAGTTATGGTAATCGGGTTTCTAAATAACAGGTTCAAAAGTGTTGCAACCATTGCGGCAGTAGCCGTGCTCAGTTTTGGTTGTGCTTCTGAATCCTCAAAAGAGGAGAGAATAGATGTTGATATATCTGATGTTACCGAGAATGATGCTGCGAAGGTTGGAGTTCAAACTGCACGCCAAATTTTTTATTCATTACCATCACCTCTCGAAACAGCAATGATTCTAAAGCGAGCAGGAGCGAAGTATAATGAGGAGGTTCTAAATCCTGTTGAAAATCTTACCCGTTACAACACTAATAAAAGCATGGCTCTGAACTTAGGTATATACAGTACCGATTTAAGTTACGCCAGCTTATTCGATCAAACACAAGCATCCATTAAGTACATGTCCGCTTCAAAAAAGTTAGCAGAAAATCTGGGCATTCTTAACGCTATTGATAATTCTATTATTCAGCGACTTGAGGAGAATGTGAATAATCGAGATGTGATAATGGACATCATTTCCGAGTCATTTCTTAATACAAACTCCATTCTCGAGGAGAATGATAGGGTTGCAGTGGGCTCTGTAATTCTTGTTGGAGGGTGGATTGAGGGATTATACATCGCTACATCGCTCGTAGATGACGTGCAAATTGCTGATAATGAACTTGTAGAGCGAATTATTGACCAGAAACTTTCGTTAAGTACAGTAATTAACCTTCTTGAGCAGCACAAGAGTAACTCGGATGTAAAGGAAGTGCTTGCCGATGTGATTGAACTTAAAAAAATATACGACGAGATTCAAATTTCTGCTTCTGAAGTTGAGGCTGTGTCCGATGAGAGTGACGTTACAACCCTACGTAGCAAGAATGTGGTATCGGTAAGTCCTGCAGTTTTTGATAATTTAAAAGAGAAAGTAAATAGCATTCGCACAAAATATACAATGTAAATTAAGCGCTTATTATGAAACAATTAATTTATATTATTGCGGTAAGCATTCTCACTTTTTCTGCGTTAACAAGTGAGGCTCAGTGCAAAAACTTTGCAAAGAAGGTTTGTAAGCTTGAGTTAGCACCATATATTCACGATGGAAACTTTAACGCGGCCATTCTTACTGAGGGTGAAGATGCAGAGTTATTCAAAACATTTTATGCCGGGCAGGAATACCGAATCTCTGTTTGTGGCTCTGAATCCTTGTCAAAGGTCGAATTTCAGGTTCTTGATGTTCAACGAAAGGTGCTCTATTCAAACGCAACCAAGAACTTCGCTCCTTCCTGGGATTTTAAAGTGGAGGCAACCCAGCAGTTGATTATACTGGTTAAGGTGCACAATAACCCGAATTCTTTACCTGAAGAACTTGCTAGTGGCTGTGTAGCCATTATGTTTGGGTTAAAAACAGATTAAAAGAAGTTTATAAAATATGTAGCCGCCTTTGGCGGCTTTTTTTATAGCTTGGAAGCTAAAAATTGACCAGTGTGGCTGTTTTTACATCCTAGTATCTCATCGGGAGTACCTGTAAAAACAATATTTCCACCCTTTTCACCTCCTTCGGGGCCAAGGTCAATTACCCAGTCGGCATGTTTAATAACCTCAGGGTTATGCTCAACAATTACAATGCTATGCCCCTTGCGAAGCAAGGAATCTAACGATTCGAGGAGCTTCCTAATATCATGGAAGTGTAAACCGGTTGTTGGTTCATCGAATATGAAAAGTTGATGTTGCGCTGCATTCTCTTTTTGAAGGAAAAATGCGAGTTTTACTCGTTGGCTTTCTCCTCCACTAAGCGTACTTGAAGACTGGCCAAGTTTTATATAGCCTAAGCCCACATCCTGTAATGGTTTTAGGCGAGTTACAATTTTTTTTGTGAGCGATGAGTTGTCCTGGTTGAAAAAATCAATGGCCTGGTTCACAGTCATCTCAAGGATGTCTGAGATGTTCATTCCTCTGTATCGTACCTCAAGAATGTCCTCTTTAAAACGTTTTCCCCCACATGATTCACACACTAGTGTAATGTCGGCCATAAACTGCATCTCAACTTTAATAACACCATCGCCTTGGCACTCCTCGCACCTTCCGCCATCAATATTAAAAGAGAAGTGGGAGGGTTTGTAGTCGTTTCTTTTTGCGTAGGGCTGCTCAGAAAAAAGTTTCCGAATTTCATCGTAGGCTTTAATGTAAGTAACAGGATTTGAGCGTGACGATCGTCCTATTGGGTTCTGATCGACCATTTCAACACCTTTAATGGTGTGGATATCGCCCGTTAACTTGTCGTGTTGCCCAGGCCGATCGCCTGTTTGGTTTATTAGGCGTGATAATGCAGGGTACAACACTCCCTTAACCAACGATGATTTTCCTGAACCGCTAACTCCTGTTACTAATGTCATACAGTTTAGGGGAATTCTAACCGTTAGGTTTTTGAGGTTATTTTCTCTAGCACCGTGTATTTCAATGTAGTTATTCCATTTTCTGCGAGAAAGAGGAACTATTATTTTTTCTTCTCCGGTAATATACTTGGCAGTTAAGCTATTCTTTGCTTTGCGTAACCCGTTTAAAAATCCAGAATACACAACTTCACCTCCATGTTGTCCTGCAAGTGGCCCGATGTCAATTATAAAATCGGCCGAGCGTATAATCTCTTCATCGTGCTCAACAACAATCACAGTGTTACCAATATCTCGTAAATTTTTTAGAACGTCGATTAGCAGGTTCGTATCTCTTGGGTGCAACCCAATACTAGGTTCATCGAGTATGTAGAGGGAACCAACCAGGCTTGAGCCTAGTGAGGTTGCTAAATTTATTCGTTGCGACTCACCGCCCGATAGGGTTGAGGAAAGCCGATTTAGGGTAAGATACCCGAGCCCCACATTCATCAAGTATCCAATCCTATTCCTAATTTCTTTCAGTAATCTTTCGGCAATTTTATTTTCGTGGGGAGAAAGACGAATGTTATCAAAGAAAATGGAGACTTCAGTAATTGGTAAGTTCACTATTTCGGGAATAGTTTTACCCCAAATTTTTACATAGGTTGCCTCACTCTTCAATCTGGTTCCCTTGCATTGCGGACATACTGTTTTCCCCATGTAGCGAGAGAGCATTACCCTATACTGGATTTTATACTTTTTCTCCTCGAGGTAGCTAAAGAAGTCGTTTATCCCCATAAAACCATCGCCTCCATCCCAGAGTAATTTTTTTTGCTCAGGTGTAAGCTGGTAGTAGGGGCGGTGAATGGGAAAGTTGTACCTATCAGCTCGCTCAACGAAACGGTTTTTATACTCGTTCATGCTCTCGCCTTTCCAGCAAGCAATGGCATTTTGGTATACTGAAAGGCTTTGGTCAGGAACCACAAGATTTTCATCAATCCCAATTATTTTTCCGTACCCTTCACATCTTGGGCATGCTCCCAAAGGGTTATTGAAACTGAAGAGGTGTTCACTCGGTTCTTCAAATGTTATTCCGTCAAGTTCGAACCTGTTTGAAAAGATTTTCAGTATGCTTTCACCCTTGGTTTCGGTAACTATGGAACAAATACCGTTGCCCTCGTTAAATGCTGTTTGAACCGAATCGGAACAACGACTCAGAAAATCTTCATCCCGTAAAACGGAGTACCTGTCAATCACTAAAAAAATACATTCTTTTGCAATTGTAAGCATTTGCCGAACTTCATCGGTATCAATACGATAAATTTTACCATCAATGTAAACTCTTGTAAACCCTTGTTTTAGAAGGTTTTCAAGAGTCTGTTTTATATCTTTGGTTTCATTATTACATACTGGGCAAAGTAATGTTTGGCGTGTTCCTTCGTCGAATGTTGCGATGTAATCAACTACATCGGAAACACTATGTTTTCTTACTTCTTCACCTGAAATGGGGGAGATAGTTTTTCCTACTCTGGCGTAAAGTAGCTTTAAGTAATCGTAAATTTCGGTTGATGTTCCAACGGTTGAGCGAGGGTTGTGCGTGTTTACTTTTTGTTCAATAGCTATGGCAGGAGGGATTCCACTTATTTTATCGGCTTCCGGCTTGTTTATTCTTCCAAGAAATTGACGAGCGTATGCTGAAAGACTTTCCACATACCGACGTTGTCCTTCTGCATAGAGTGTATCAAATGCCAGCGATGATTTCCCTGAACCAGAGAGGCCTGTAATTACAATCAGTTTATTACGAGGAATGTCGATTGAGATATTTTTTAGGTTATGTACCCTTGCACCCTTTACCGATATTACATCACTTTGAGTTACTGCCATTTCGAAATAGTTTAACCCACAAATTTACTGGTTTTATTTAGAACTTTAGCATTGCCGGAAAACAGAAACAAGCCACAAGCATATAAATAAATTATGAACCTATATGTGCTACGGTTCATTTTCAAATTTTAGTAAATATTTTTTTTTGTAAAAAAAAATTGCTTACTTGGCATGATAAATGTATATTTGTTTTAACCATAACCAATAAACGGAGGAGTGCCTATCGACTAATTCTACCTAGCTAATCAATTAAAAAAGGAGGTAGTTTTGGAAACCAAAATTCCAACTGATAACGAGCTCGTTAATGAGTTTGTATCGGGTAGTCAAAAGGCAATTGAAGTCCTAATCCGCCGGCATCACAAGCGAGTATACGGGTATATTTTACTTTTAGTGAAAAATCAATCCATCGCCGAGGATATCTTTCAGGATACCTTTGTGCGGGTTATCAAATCGCTGAAAGAAGGACGTTACACCGATAATGGGCGTTTCGTTTCGTGGGTTATGCGCATTTCGCATAATTTAATTATTGATCATTTCCGCAGGGAGAAGCAGAACAATACCCTGTCGAACGATAGCTGCCCGATGGATATTTTCAATTCGCCAAAATTCTCGGATAAAAATATTGAGGATAACCTGGTGTACGATCAGGTTATGAGTGAAGTTCGTGACCTGGTTGATTTGCTCCCCGACGACCAGAAGGAGGTGGTGTTGCTTCGTCACTACGCTGGGTTGAGTTTCAAGGAGATTGCCGAGCAAACCAATGTTAGCATAAATACTGCTCTTGGACGAATGAGGTACGCGCTAATTAACATGCGCAAAATGATTGAGGAGCGAAATTTGACGCTGACATTTTAACTTTTTTTAAAGTTCATACAATTTATTGGATAGGCTTATCGTTAATCTGTTAATGGTTCGAGTTTTTTTACTTTAACCTTTAACCCTGCTTATAGCAGGTAAACTTTAATGATAAGTCTATTTGCCTATGAAGAAAACTTCTACTCACATTATTCTTACTTACCAAAATTACTTTGCTCAATCATCGACCCAGGTTTACCCGTTAAACTTAATTTTCGATACAAGCAGATGGTTTGAGGAAGCCATAAGACGGTACGAGGAAAAACTTCCACAAATTAGCGATAAGCTATTGGCTCGTATATTGCAGGCTGTCAGGTAATTTGGCAAAGAGTTTCAAGAATTAAAAAAAGTCGGAAAATTTTCTGACTTTTTTTTTGCTTTTTATATATTTAAAATGATATATTTGTAATATCAAAATAATATCAAATATCAAAACAATGGAAAAGAACACAAAACCCGCTAATGGCTTCCTGATGTTACTTGTGCTTATTGCCATGCTGGCAATTGCAATTACAGGACTGGCTGTTTACGAGCAACTTTGGCTAATAAGTTTGCTTGTGCTGTTTGTTTTACTTGCCCCCGGATTTGTTGTGGTGAATCCCAACGAGTCTGTAGTTTTAATTCTTTTCGGAAAGTACTGCGGTACTATTAAAGTTAATGGTTTCTTCTGGACGAATCCGTTTATGGTAAAGAAACGCATTTCCTTACGAGCAAGGAATTTTGATGGGGAACCCATCAAGGTGAATGATAAGGTTGGTAACCCAATTATGATTGGCCTTGTGCTAGTATGGAGGGTTGAAGAAACCTTTAAGGCAGCCTTTGAGGTTGATGCTTACGAACGTTTCGTGGTTGTACAGAGCGATGCTGCATTGCGTAAGATGGCGGGAATGTATCCATATGATAACTTCGATAATGAGAGCGAGGATATCACGCTTAGAGCCAGTGGCGAGGAGGTGAATGCAAAGTTAGAGGAGGAGCTGCGTGAGCGCCTCGGGATTGCAGGTATTCAGGTGATTGAGGCTAGGATTAACTACATTGCATACGCATCTGAGATTGCAGGTGCAATGCTACGTAGGCAGCAGGCAACCGCTGTGGTAGCAGCCCGTGAAAAAATTGTTGAAGGAGCCGTAAGCATGGTTCAGCTTGCCCTTAATCAACTTTCTGAAAAAGAAATTATTGATCTGGATGAGGACAAAAAGGCAGCCATGGTTAGCAACCTTATGGTTGTTCTTTGCTCCGATGAATCGGCCAGCCCGGTTATTAATGCTGGGACATTACATCAGTAATCCGAAGAAGGGTATATGATATTATTTCAGATTATAAGAGGAGGGAGATGACAAAGAAAAAATCATTTGTGCTGCGGGTTGATCCGGAAAAGATGGAAGCGCTGGAAAAGTGGTCGGCCGATGAATTCCGTAGCATAAATGGTCAGATTGAATGGATTATTGATCAGGCATTAAAGAAAGCAGGGCGCTTGAAAAAGCAAAAACCGAACACTGATGTTAACAAAAAATTGATTTAAATATGAAAATGGTACACTCCAAACAACCATGCCCAAAGTGCGGTTGTAGAGAATTTGAGTTAAGCGAAGCCCACATGACCGGTGGCACGTTTACTAAGCTTTTCAACATTCAGAACAGGAAGTTCAGCACCTTTACCTGCACAAAATGTAAGTACACTGAATTCTACCAGATTCCATCGAGTAGTGTTCTTAACTTTTTAGACTTTTTTACCAACTAAATAAAAGATAATATGGATTTTATTGGAACACCTTGGTTTTATGTTGCAATAATATTTTTTGCGACATGGGAGATGGTTTGGAAACTTATTGCACTTTGGCGTTCAGCACGAAATAATCAATTAGCGTGGTTTGTGTGCATTGGAATTTTTAACACCATTGGAATTCTTCCAATAGTTTACCTTCTAACCCATAAAAAGAATGCAACGGATTAAGGTTCGTTTGTAAGGTTTGAAAGAGTACAGGCAACTACCGCAGCGGTTTCGGTTCGAAGTCGGGCAGCTCCAAGGCCCACTTCAACGAAACCATTGCTTTTTGCTTCAGCAACTTCTTTGGGCGAGAAATCACCCTCGGGGCCAATCAAGAACAGGATACTCTTGTTTTTTGAAATGAAATTTTTTGCATGAGTACTTGAGTATTCACCACAGTAGGCAATAAGCTTTAGTTCCTCGCTTGAGTTTCCCAACAGCTTGTTAAAAGGAGTAATTGGGTTTAGCTTGGGAAGGAAAGCTTTAACCGACTGCTTCATGGCAGCAACTATAACCCGCTCAAGCCGATCGATATTCACTGTCTTTCTTTCGGAATGCTCACACAGAATTGGCGTGATTTCGTCAACACCAATTTCAGTAGCTTTCTCTAGAAACCATTCGAACCGGTCGATGTTTTTTGTAGGCGCAACCGCCATATGTAGATGGAAATTACGTTTTCCGAAATTTTCTTCCTTACGATTCACAGATACTAGGCAGCGTTTTGGATTTGGGTCGATAATTGAACATGAAAAAAAATTCCCCTTTCCATCAACAATACAGAGGGGATCGTCCTGTGACAAACGCAGAACACGAATGCAGTGTTTCGATTCCTCCTCGGAAAGCGTTACTATGGTTCCCGAAATTTCAGAAATATAAAAAATTTGCATTTACCTTTGTGTTTTATGCAAAGTTAGCAAATACGAATTAAAGATGAAACGAATTGGTGTAATAAGCGATACGCATGGTCATTGGGACGAAAAGTTGGCAAATTTTTTAAACTCATGCGACGAAATTTGGCATGCCGGAGATATCGGAAATATTAAAACCGCCGAAACAATTTCAGAGTTAAAACCTTTAAAAGCAGTACATGGGAATATTGATGATGCTCGGGTTCGGAATGAGTATCCTCAGTTCCAGAGGTTTCATTGTGAAGATGTTGACGTTTTAATAACCCATATTGGAGGATACCCTGGGAAGTACGAACGTAACGTTCGTGATATTTTCGATGAGAACCCTCCAACGCTTTTTATATGTGGGCATTCGCATATTCTGAAAGTAATGTTCGACAAGAAGTATAACCTGCTCCATATCAATCCGGGTGCAGCAGGTAGAAGCGGGTTTCATCAGGTTCGAACCGCAGTACGTTTCGGTATTGAAGGCAAAAACATTACAAACCTGGAAGTTTTAGAACTTCCAAAGCACTAGGAGCGAACAAGTTTACTCTTCATCATTTTCTGAGGAGGTGCTAGTAGGGGCTATCCCTGTAAGTTCTGCATACCTTTCCTTAACCCGGGCAAGCTCTCGTTTTGTTCCTACCACAAAGTTGAAAGGTATTTGGCCTGGTTTAACCTTCACTTTCCTTTCTCTGGATTTCATTTGCTTTATGGGCTCAGTAAATGCAGGGTTGTGTGACGAAACCTGCATTGAGCCACGGTTGTAGTAGAAGTAGTAGTATTTATCGTTTGATAGCTGGAAGTACATCATAAGCCAGTCACCGCTTCCACGTTTCAGTATCTCAATAAACCCGTCAACTTTTTTGTTCACTTGAACTCCTCCAAGGGTTCCTACACCAATTTTTCCATAGGAAACGAAGGAACGGTTTTTTGGATCCCACTTCATTTTTAGGTCGCTGAATGTAATGGTGCTTTCTAAGCCTTTAGGGATTTCGCTCATGGCTCCAAACAGTTTTATTTGGTTTATTGCGGCTTGGGCAACTTCATAATCAGTACGCTCGAAAAGTGTTTTAGTAAATACTTTTCTGTTTAAGTCAACAGAAGGAAGTCCCTGGCTTAGCAGCTCGGTGGCCATTGCTTGGAGAGAAACCTGATTAAAGTGAAAATCGAGTGATTGGATAATATCAAAGGTAAGGGTACTATCCTCCACTTTGTGAATAAGTTCGCCTGTGGTTGTGTTTTTTATTTGTCCTAAGTTTACAGGGAAGTTAACAGTCCCATCACTGAAAATCATGCAGAAATCTTTGGCGAGGCTAATTAAATTTCCGGTGGTATCGGGGTTTTGAATTTTTTCCTTTGAGCCAATCATAAACCTATGGCTGTTACTGTTATAGTGAAGGTACCCGCTAGCAGGAATTAACGATTTATCCTGATACTCTTTTCTTCCTGAAACCAGAGCCGGGTAAAGGTGTGTTGAATCGGAGTTGATTACGCTACCGTTCATAAGGTAAACCAGGTTCATGTTAACAGGTTCATCTGGTATAGGGATAAAGATTTCGTTCGGGTTTATCTCTGCTTTGAATTTTAACCAGCTTGATTTAACCTGAGCGCAAGGATGTAGAGGTTTTGCACCGCCGTTAAACTCCCAAAACTTATTTGTAGCAAGCAAATCAACTTGTCCTGCATATGCAAAGTTTGGACTAAGTTTAAAGCTATCGGGTTCAGTGATTGATGCGTTAGCAATTGTGATGCCATCGGGGTTCACTTTAATATCCTTTAGCAAGACAGTTTGAATAGAGTCGTTCTCGTCAACGTAGTCAATTAACCCCTTTGCGTAGTATTTGCTACGGCTCGGAATGGTTAGGTTGGCATCGTAAATTCTGTGATACTTGTTTGTGTAGTTAGCCGTTATCACCGATTGTTTAAGGGGTAACATTCGTTTTTTTGCTTCAACTTCAACCTTTTGCTTGTAGGGTTGAATTATTGCGTCAGCAACAATAAGGTATCGCACAGAATCGGCTTTAAGGTTGGAACTTTCGAGGTTATAAGTTGCTTTTGGTGCGAAGAAGTATAGCGAATCCTCTTCGTTATGGATTGAGTAAAATAGCGAGCCCGGAGGAATGCTGTCTTTATCAACCATTCCTCTAACGTAAAATTTATCAAGTTCCATAGCTTCCTGGTATGCGGGAGTTGCCAGGGTAAGCTCATTCTTATCCATCTTCCATGTGAACATGTCCATGTGTGATTTGTACATAAGTGGTTCGAAATGAGCAAATATACTTTCGTTTATTTTTCTGAATTCACCTTCACGTGCTTTCATATCAACGAAAGCTTTCAGCATGTCTGCTATGAAAGCGGGTTCGTTTTTCGAGGGAACATCTAGCTCAAGGTATGTTTTTTCAGACTTAAAGTTAAGGGCGTTAAACTCGTAAAGTTCAGATTTTAAACGTCCTTTATACAAGTCTATCATTCCATTGCCCGTTAGCCCGAGCGGTTGAAGGGTTAAGTTTCCGTATAGTTTTGCATTGTTTGAGAAAACTTCAAAAGGAGTACCGCCCTTGTAGGCGTAAAGAATATCCTGGTATGGTTTCCATTTCACAATATGATTTTTACCGAGCACCTCAGGGTATTCAATCCCTGAATCCTGGTAGTCAACCGTGAATTCGGTGGCAAGTGTTCCAGTGGAGTCGGGGAAAAAGTATAGATTATCGGATTTGGTTCGAGATGTGATATAGGTGAGTTCACCTACTCCCCTTAACCCTTCGTTGCTTAAATCAATTTGATTATAAAATTTACCTTTTCCTTGATAGATAGGCATTCCTTCCTCGGGAAGGTTTCGAACAAATCCTAACGAGTTGTCAGGACGAAGAACCAGAGAATCCTCAATGGGAGCAAAAATATCGGCAGAGTAGAGAGTCCCAATAAAGTTCATGTCCTTCTGGTCGAATTTGTTTATGTTTTTAAAGGTAAACGGATATATTTCGAAGTAGAAGTTCTCGCGGTTATAAACGCCGTTATGAATCCTCTGGTCATCGTAGTAAACGAAAGAGTTCTTTGTGCTTTTGAATATTGGGTAATCCGGGTTTTTAATCAATCCCGATTTGTTGAAGGGTTTATCAATAAGGATTTCACCAGTAATATTTTCGAGCGTGCTGGTAACGCTATTCAGTACGTTTCGGCCGTAGAAGTCGAAGTTTGCGGTTTGGTAATCGAGTTTAAGTGAGTCGATGGAGGCCAGCTCGAAGCTGAAGTTGGTGTAGTCGAAGTTGAAATCTTTTCCGTAGAATGTGAAGAGGCCGGCTCTAACCACACCATCGAATTCGAAGTCGCGATTTTTTTTAAGAATAACCCTTCGCATTGCTGGGTATATATATACATTCTGCGAGTCGCTTACTGAGATATTCTCAACGCCGTTTATTGCCATCTCGTATGAGTTGAGGTTCAGGATAGCGTTGGGAACCTTATCGGCTGTTGACGAGCTGAAACGGATAACATCGTAGTCAATACGTTTGTCCCTGGCTTTAATGGCATCGTAAAGTTTAGGAAGGGCCTGTGCGGTTCCTGTTTCGGCATCGTAGTATATGTAGCCCAACATGGCGAGCCGCATGAGCTGAATACGGGTTTGCTCAACTGATTTGCGCATGTAAACCGAGAAATCGGGTGCCTGGAATGTTCTGGATTTTATCCTAATGGTAAAATTTGCTACAGCAAACAGTGGGTGCTGCTCGTCGAAACCCATGAGCAGGTCGAAAGCTTCCTCGTTGAAGAAGTTGTTGGATTCGAAAGTGGAACGACCAAGCGATGAACCAATAGGAGGGCCAAAGACCATCTCATCGTCATCGATTTGCCAGCTGAGCTGGCCAAAATTAATTGAGAAGTTGTGGTAAGTGCTCGATATAGGGCTTTGCGTTGTTAAGAAATCGGTAGGAGAGAGGGTGAGCATTCTGTCTTTATCGTTGTATGAGAAACCCAGTCCCGTGTGGTATAGTGAGTCATTCTCAATTCGTATTCGAACTGAAGCATCGTTTGAAACGATAAGCTGACGACGAAAAATGTATGTTCCTGATTCAATTCGAACGAATTCGGAACCATTACGTTTAATTTCAAACCTTGCGGGGTTTTCACGCGTTCCACTACCAATAAGTTGTGCGCCCATCATGTAGTACCCGCCGTCGTAGTCAACATTTTTGAAAAGGTCAACAATACGGTACCTTTGGCCGTAGGTTCGAAATTCCGGGAAGGGAATATTCTCAGGTTTTTTGTTTCTAACAATTTTATCAATCAGCCTTCCCTGCACGGGTTCTTTAAAGTAGTCGAGGTTTGTAAACCAAACCGAATCGGCTTCATAATCGTTTCTGTTTAAGTCGATAGTGTAGCTAGTTAATGTTGCAAATATTTCGTTAACAGGGAGTTGGCTTCGAATCCAGGTAACCCTCCCTCCCTTTCCATTCCATGTGTTATCTATCGGATTGTATTTACCTGTGGTGTTAAGGATTGCGATTGAGTCGTTTTCAGTTTTGCAGATTAAATCGGTTTTATCGAATTTAATGAGAAGCGTGGAATCCTTTCCCAGCTCGAATTTATAATGGTTGTTATTCCCTTTCCAAAGGAAGGAATGAGTGGATGTGATTGTGTTCTTATCGAACAGTGCAAGCGAGTTCGACAGGAAATTGCCAATCCAACCAATGCTGATTTTGGGGTTGTTGATGTACTTTTTTAGACCAATGTTCCAGTTAACATACTCTCGTTCAAGAACAAGGTTTTTGGGTAAACGTATAATTATTTGAATGTATGTGATGAAATGTTTTTTGCTGGTAACGGTTTTTTTGAGCATCCCATTCGCGATGGTAATTATTTCATTCTTCTGGTCGATGGTTAGGGAGTCGGAGTTCCAGAAAATGGTGAATTCTCTTAAGTCAAACTCTTCTTCAGGTAGCATTTGGTCCTTTAAAATTAGCAATAGCTCAACAGGAAATTGAGTAGGATCTTCAGAAAAACTTTCAATTTCCTGCCCCGCTGCTAGGTACGAGATACTTAAAGAATAAATCAGAGTTACTGAAAAAACGATCTGATTTACTAAACTCCGAAAACGCATTTTCTTGCTCATATTCTCCTGTTTTTGGAAAGATACAGTTTATTTCTTTACAAACTTTATCATTACCCAGTCGTTGCGTAAATTAGTTTTAACCTTCTCAAATCCTGCCTTGGTTGCAGTTTCGGTAATCGTGTCAATGTCAGACTTAAGAATTCCGCTTACTAAAAGTAAGCCATTGCTACTTATGCTCTTGTAGTATTGTGATAAATCCTTCAGTAGAACGTTTAGGTTAATGTTTGCGAGAATTACATCGAATTTCTTACCAACAATTGTTGTAACATCGCCCTGCTCAACAACAATATTTTTACAGGCATTTGCATGGGTGTTTTCAAAGGAATTTTTGGTTGCCCACTCGTCAATATCGATTGCCAGTATTTTGGCTGCGCCAAGTTTTTCTGCAATAATGGCTAGTATTCCAGTACCACAGCCCATGTCGAGAACAGCTTTCCCTTGTACTTCAATATCAAAAAGTTCTCGTACCATAAGCCATGTTGTTTGGTGGTGACCGGTTCCGAACGACATTTTTGGCTCAATTACAATCTCGAGCTCACAATCACTTCCGGTTGGGTGAAAAGGGGCTCTAATACGACAAAAATTTTCAACAGTTATTGGTTCAAAGTTCGATTCCCAAAGCTCGTTCCAGTTTTTATCCTCAAAAATTTGGTGCGTTAATTCGTACTTGTAATTACCTAATAAAAATTCCTTTACCAATAATTCAGTACGATTTAAGTCGAATACTTTTTCAGGTATGTACCCTAGGAATCCCTCGTTGGTTTCGGAGAAGCTATCGTAACCAATTTCTGCGAGTTTGGCTATAAGAATTTCTACGAGTTGCTCGTTGAAGGGATTTAGGGAGATGCAAATTTCTGTGTACCTCATGCTACGATGGGAATGATTTTGCGATAGCAATAAAATCGTTAGCCACTAGCGATGCGCCACCAATTAGCCCTCCGTCAACATCGGGTTTTGTGAAAATTTCCTTAGCGTTGCTAGGCTTGCAGCTTCCGCCGTAAAGAATGCTCAAGTTTTCAGCAATTTCTTTTCCGAATTTTTTCTCAATTATACTGCGGATAAATGCATGCATTTCCTGTGCTTGTTCTGGGGAAGCGGTGCGTCCGGTACCAATGGCCCAAACGGGTTCGTATGCAATTACAATTTGTAAAATTTCCTCTTTTGATAACCTGAGCAAGGTTTCTGCAATTTGTTTTTCTACAACATGAAAATGATTGTTTGATTCCCTCTCATTGAGTTTTTCTCCACAGCAGAAAATGGGAGTGAGGTTGTTGCTTAGAACCTGGTTTACCTTTCCAAGCAAAGTTTCGTTCGATTCGTTGAAGTACTCCCTTCGTTCTGAGTGTCCAACTATTACGTGGGTTACTCCAGAACTTGCAAGCATGCTTGCAGAAACTTCACCCGTGAAGGCTCCCTTTTCCCATTCAGCGCAATTCTGGCTTCCAACCCGAAGAGGGCTTCCCTGTGATATTTTTGAAATTTCGGTAATGTGTGTGAATGGAGGGATTACAATAATTTCAATGTTGGCAGGCGCTTGTTTGAGCAACGATTTTACCTGTTCGGCAAGGTTTTTTCCCTCTGAGAGGGAGGTGTTCATTTTCCAGTTTCCTGCTACAATTTGTTTTCTCATATTGTTGTTTGATTGAATGACCTGCTTGCCCCAGCCTACGGCAGGCTGGGCAGGCAAGTTGAATGATTGATTGATTGATTGTATAACTGATTCACTTTGTAAACCAACTTACGATTACAAATCCAAAGGTAAAAAAAAACTCTCAGAATTGATTTATGAGATGCGTATTCTTGGGTCGAGGAAACCATAGGTAACATCAACCAGCAGGTTGATTACAACAAATACGGCTGAAATGGTTATTACCGAGCCTAAAACTAACGGAATATCGTAGCTGTTAAGTGCGTTAACCATTACGTTTCCCAGGCCTTTCCACCCGAATATGTATTCAATGAATATTACTCCGGCCATTAATGAAGCGAACCAGCCAGAAATGGCAGAAACAACAGGGTTCATGGAGTTTTTTAACGCATGATTCCATATTATTTTTGGGAAAGATAGCCCTTTGGATCTTGCAGTTCGAATATAATCTTGGGAAAGTGTTTCGAGCATGGAACTTCGAGCCAGCTGTGTAACCACTGAAAGTGGACGAATCCCAAGAGTGAATGCTGGAAGGATAAGGTTTTTTATCTGAAGTTTAATCCCCTCACCATAGTTATCAATTTCCCAAATATTTCCTGTTAAATTCAGTCCAGTAAAATCTCCAAGAACGTATGCAAAGAGCCATCCAAATAGTATTGCAGCAAAAAATGAAGGTATGCTCATGCCGAAAGCGGAGAGAACGAGAATAATCCTGTCGAGCCAACTATCTTTAGTTAAGGCTGAAATAACACCAAAACCAATACCAAGAATTGTGGCAAATGCCATTGATGTGAAGGCTAGGATAAACGTATTTGGGAGTGTTTCGCCAATAATTGTTGAAATCGATTTGCCGCTCTGGTACGAGCGTCTTAGGTATGGTGCTTTTAGTACTAGGCACCTCGAAGGGGTGAAGTTTAGTTTAAATGCAACTTGGTAAACTTGTTGGTTGAGGTAAATGTAGCTACCTTCTGATTTTGGGTTATGAATTGAAACCGGAGAAATATCGTTTATGTATTTAAGGTACTGATAAAAAGTTGGTTTATCGAGACCTAAGTCGTGCCTGATGGCGGCGAGCGAGGCCTCATCGGTTCGCTGACCCATTACCATTCTTGCAGGATCGCCAGGAATTAGGTTAAAGAGGGTGAATACTAAAGTTACTACTCCCCAGATAATGAGTATGCTGTATAGAAATCGCTTTGTGAGGTACTGCAGCATCTATACAAGAAACTATTGGTTGTCGTACTCCTTGGCTTGTTCCCAGTAAACGTTCATTTCGTCGAGGCTCATATTTTTGAGCGATTGACCTTCAGCAATGGTTTTGCTCTCGAGGTAGTTGAATCGTTTCATGAATTTTTTGTTCGTGCGTTCCAGCGCTGTTTCGGGTTCAACCTTGTATAGCCGGGCAGCGTTAACTAGGGAGAAGAAGAGATCGCCAAACTCGTTCTCGATTTTCTCAAAACTCCCTAATTTTATTTCATTCTTCAGCTCGTTAAGCTCCTCCTCAAACTTATCCCATATTTGCGAAGGCTTTTCCCAATCGAAACCAACAGCGCTAACTTTTTCCTGAATTCTATGAGCTTTTACCAGTGAAGGAAGCGATTTAGGTACTCCTGAGAGTACGGTTTTATTCCCGTTCTTTTCTTTTATTTTAAGTTGCTCCCAGTTTTCTTCAACCTCCCTCGAGTTTTCAACCTTCACATTGCTGAATACGTGGGGATGCCTGTACACAAGTTTATCGCAGATGTTATTGATTACATCGGTTGCGTTGAAAACGTTTTGTTCCGAAGCAATTTTTGAGTAGAAAACCAGGTGTAGCATCAGGTCGCCAAGTTCCTTCTTGATGTTCTCCATATCCTTGTCGAGTATGGCATCGGCCAGCTCATAGGTTTCCTCAATGGTTAGGTTTCGGATAGTTTCGAAGGTTTGCTTCTTGTCCCAAGGACATTTCTCGCGCAGCTCATCCATTATGTCCAGCAAACGCCCAAATGCTTCGATTGATTTTGTATGATCGGTTTTCATTTTGTTTGAATTAACGAACAAAGGTAGCAATAAAAAAGGTGGGAGACTGTGCCCAAAGGCAAATTAAAGTATGAAACAGAAATAGTACATTGTTATGGTTAGCTATAGAAATTATAATTTCCAGAATTTTAAATTAGCATTCAAGTTCTTGGGGTTATTCGCTATAATGGATGAAATCCATACAAGTAGAATCGTTTTTAAGAATTAGTAGGTAATCGTTCACCCTGCCTTTTAGCTGAACGTTTGGAATTAAACTATCAAATTCAGCCTGGGTAATCATTTCGCGCTCCAGCATTTTGCTGGCAACGAATTTGTAGTAATCGGCCATAAAGGGTTTTAGGTTCCCTAACGAGTCGAAGTTTTGGTAAAAGAGGTTTGGTTTTGGTATTATGCTGGCAAGGAAAATGGCTTCGCTTAGCTGCAATTTATCAGGTTCCTTATTGAAGTAAAATTCCGATGCTTCGGTTGCACCGTTAATGCAGGGGCCCCATTCAATAATGTTAAGGTAAATCTCAAGAATTCTGAATTTATCAACAATGTTTTGGGTTTCAATTAGCCAGGCAATTAGAACTTCTTCGGCTTTACGAACCAGGTTCTTGTTTTGGTTAAGGTATAGATTCTTAATAAGTTGCTGTGTAATTGTGCTGCCACCCCTTGCCATGCGATTTTGCTTAATGTTTTGTGCCATGGCGTAACGGAATCCTTCAGCATCGAAACCTTTATGGATGAAGAAACTTCCATCTTCGGCAACCACTACGGCATTCTTGAGGTGTGGCGAAATTGCCTCAATGGGTCTGAAATACTTATACTCGGTTACTAATGGAATCTCCTTGTTGGTAGAATCGTTCACGTATACGTAGTGGATAAGCGTGTCGTTTAATTTTCTGAAGTCGGTTTTCCCGTACGAGAGAATTCTGAAATCAATGGGAGATAGCAACGCGTTGAAAGTTAGGCTGTCGGGTTGTGAGAAGTCGATGGCAGAATTCATGTCGAATTTTAAAAAACCTCTAACTCTCAGGTCATCTAACATCGAGAATAGCCCTTTGGGAATTGATTCGAACAGGTTAGTTGCAGGGAAAAGGCCCGTTGAACCCGATATGGAAGCAGATAGGCTGCTGTTTGATGATAAACGTGCTGTAAATGGAAATTCAAACCGGTTGAGCTGTGCCAAGGTTGTGCTATCGAGTTGAATTTGTGAGCGGTTCGCCGCTATGCCGAAATTCAGCTTGCTGCTGTCAATGGTTACTTCATTTTCCGACAGGTATTTGTGGTTCGCTTTCAGCGATACTACTGATGCGTTACCTGATAAATGTATGCTATCGGTACCCAAGTAGTTTGCAAGCATTTCAGCCTTAAAAAGGGTGAATGTACTTTTCAGTCCTAGTAGGTTTTCAACCACTGGGATTTTTACTGGTTTTCCGGTTGGGTGATGTACATTAATTGATATAAAATTTTTATTTTCAGCAGTAGTCCCATAAATATTGTAGTTTTGCTGTAGGGAGTCCTCCGTAACTATGGCTTGAGCCACTATATTCCCATTGTAACTTTTTACCGAGGGTAATGAAAGCGTAAGGTTCGTTAGCGTATCGTGGTAATGTATTGTTATGTTATTAAGGTTGAAGTTTGCAGTGGAAACACCCATTACTCCACTAAGAATTTGTGAAGCCAGCTTCACATTGAAACCGAATTTTGCATTTTCCTTTGAATGCAATGTTTTGTTGGCTAATTTGTTAACTGCTCTTCTCGACCTAATTATTTCAACTAAATTGTCGCCTCGAAGTGTAAGTGATTCTAGTCCAATAAATTTGGGGTTCAGTTTAAGTTTAAGTAGGTCAATGAGTGTAGCAGTAAATACAAAACCTTTTACTTCTAGAATCGGTAATCCTGAGGGTAGGGTAACTATAACTTCAGATGCTGATAAGGAGTTTAAATTGTTGACTTTAAGGTTTTTGATTGAAATAGTTAGGCCGTATTTCGACTGAATTCTGTTCGATACTTCGTTTGCTACGAAACGGGCTATTGGTGTTTTAAGGCTGAATAGTACTACTAATGCAATAAGCAGGAATGCAGATATTAGTAGGATAATTCTTTTGAAAACTCTCATTAACACCAAGCTTGTTTAAATTGATTTTTTGAGGTACTTTTCGAGAATTAGTGCGGTTTGCTCAACAGCATTATTGCAAACTCTGTCGAAAAATCCGCAGTTTGTAGCGTACTGTCTAAGCTCTTCGTTCTTCAAATCAATTTTTATCAGTTCGAGGCATTGAGTTCCTCCCAGTTTTGTTTCGCACTCATCAACAAAGTTACCTGTTAGCTCTACAAGTTTGTTTTTCTTTACAGAATCGGAGGCTTTATAAGTGCCGAACTTTAATCCCAGAATCATTGCACCGGCATTTATTGCACCACAAATGTGCTGTCGCCTGCCAATTCCACCCCCCAAACCTGCAGCAATTCCGAATGCAGTTTTAATATCGAGCCCTACCACATCGGAGTATGCAATAAGTATTGACTGGGCGCATGAATAGCCCTGTTTGAAAAGTTCTACAGCATGTTTCGACCTATTCATAAGGCTCTAATTGAAAATGTTGCTTACCATCAAGAAATTAGTTAACTGTCCAGCTAGGATTTGTGGCAGATTACCACATGAAATTGCTATTTTCAAAAATAAACAAAAATCTTTTTACCTTTGGTAATTATATTAAATTAATACCCTTTCATTATGGAACCAGCTGTTAATCCCTCAAAAAAAATTGCTAATAATAGTTTGTTTCAGCTAGCAATCGTTGCAGTTACTTTTTTGATTGCAGCTACTTCGGTTTGGTTAACTTCGCCTCCAGAGCCAAAAAGCATCAATACTCCTTCAAATGAGTTTTCAGCAGCTCGTGCCTTTATCCATACGGAGGCAATTGCTCAAAAACCTCATATGATTGGCACCGATGAGAATAAACGGGTTGCTAACTATTTGGCCGAACAGCTGAACAGAATTGGTTTAGAAGTTGATACTCAAAAAACTACCGCACTGAATTTTGAGGACGTTCCCATTTACGGAAGGGTTACCAACGTGGTTGGTAGATTAAAGGGTACTGCAAGTACCAAGGCGGTTCTGGTTTTAGGGCATTACGACTCCCAACCCTACTCGCTGGGTGCGGCTGACGATGGCATTGCCCTGGCTTCAATGCTTGAAGCGGCTGAAGTATTGAAGAATAATTATTCCCTTCAGAACGACATAATATTTCTTTTCACCGATGCAGAGGAAGTTGGCTTGCTTGGTGCCATTGCTTTTGCCAAGGAGCATCCCTGGGTTAATGAGGTGGGTTTAGTGCTGAACGTTGAGGCTCGTGGAACTCGCGGTCCTGCGCTTTCGTTTGAGGTAAGCCCTGAAAATGGCTGGATAATGAGAGAGTTCATTAAGCATGTTGAGCGCCCATACGCTGGTTCCATGATGTACGAAGTGTATAAAATGATGCCTAACTACACCGATTTTACAATTTTCAAAAACAAAGGTTTGTCAGGTTTCAATGTTGCAATAATTGAAGGGTACGAAAATTATCACAGTCCTACTGATAAACCCGAGAATTTAAGTTTGGCTAGCTTACAGCATATGGGAAGCTACATCATGAGCATTGCCAAGCATTTTGGAAATATTTCGCTCGAAAACACAAAAGAGAAAGATTTGGTGTACTTCAATATTCTGGGTTCAAAAATGATTTACTACCCAATGAGTTGGAATACAATTTTTCTAATAATTATCATTTTACTATTTGTTTTTTATATTTTCTTAGGTTTTACACGAACTCAATTAAGTACTTGGAAAATTATCGGTAGTTTCTTTTTAATAATTTTTACAATCGCTTTAACAGTTGGCTCAGTTTGGTTGGTTAATGGTTGGATAAAAAATCTGTACCCGCATTACAACGTGTTTTATATGAGTAATTATCACAACGCTCGTTTCTATTTCTATGCTTACATGGCCTTGGTTGTTGCAGTTTCTACGTTGGTTTTCTACTTGCTGTTTAAACGTATCAACATTTATAATTTGATGGCTGCAGTTTTTATCCTTTTTATAATAATGTCAGCCTTTATTTATTTTAAAATTCCAACAGCATCATACTTTACTTACCTTCCGTTACTTTTTGGTTTGTTAGCATTTAACCTCTTACTTTGGTTCGATTTAAATCCAAGCAAAAATCCTGGTTCATATTATCTAGCCCTGTTTTTTGGTGCAACACCATTTGTTTTGGTAATATCTTCTTTTACATTTTTGCTATACCATATTTTTGGGTTGAAGATGCCTTTTGCTGGAGCAGCATTACAAACTCTAATAATGTTAGTAATTATGCCTTTGTTTGATGTTGCTTTAAAACGCTTCAAATTAGGAATTCCCTTTGTTGCATTTCTGATATCAGTAGCATATTTAGTTGTTGCTCACGTAAATTCTGGTTACACGGAGAAGTATCCATTGCAAAGCAACGTAATGTATGCAAGTTTGCTTGACCAGCAGAAAGCTTACTGGCTTTCGTCGTTTACAAAAACCGATGAGTGGAACCAGCAGTTTTTTCCAAATTCTGTAGTTGATTCAATTCCTGATATTTATCCTGGACGAAGCAGGATGTACCTCAAAAACGAAGCCGATTTCATGGAGTTTGCAAGACCGCTGGCTGCAGTTACAACCGATTCAGTTTTCCAGAACAATCGTTACCTTGAGTTTAACCTAAAATCGATGATTCACTCAGGAGGCTTCGAGATTGTTATACCAACTTCATACGAATTAAAAAGTTTTGCTGTTGATAGTGTAGAAGCCTACGGAATTGAAAGAATGGCTAACAGCAAGCAAGGCTACGTTTTTCGCTGCTTCAATCCTGGAGAGGAGGGCTTTAACGTTAGCTTACACTATGCAGGAGTCGATTCGTTGGAATTCAGTGTAATTGAGAAAAGGCTAGGACTTCCACCATTCTCGTATATTAAGCCAATGCCCGAAAATATTATTAAGGGAGTTGGTTACGAAAGTCATATAACACTGGTTAAGAGTTCGTTAAAATTATAGGTTTACAAATGATTACCGGAACTCTTATTAATATTGGAGCTGTTATTCTGGGTGGAACTTTCGGTTTAGTTTTCCGTTCGCGCCTACCCGAACGTTATACTAGCAACTTTTTTCAGGCTATTGGGTTGTTTACACTGTTCCTCGGATTCAGCATGAGTTTGAAGACCAGCAACCCCTTACTGCTTGTATTTAGCCTAATTTTAGGGGCATTGGTTGGAACTATGTTGCGCTTACAGGAACGAACCGAGAACCTTGGAACGTTAATTCAGAAGAAGTTTAAGCTTAAGGGCGGCCGTTTTAGCGAGGGGCTTGTTACATCGTTCCTCATGTTTTGCATGGGTTCAATGACCATACTTGGAGCCATTGAGGAGGGGTTGGGGAACGATCCTAACTTGCTGTTGATAAAAAGTTTGATGGACGGTTTCTCGTCAGTTGCGCTGGCTGCAGCGCTTGGTGCTGGCGTAATTTTTTCGGTAGTCCCACTTCTTCTGTATCAGGGAGGAATTACCCTTCTCGCTTCATGGTTCGGGCACTCGGTTAGCAACCTAATGATTGATGAGCTAACCGCCACAGGCGGAATTTTGCTAATTGGTTTGGGAATTACCATACTTGGCCTCCGAAAAATTGAGGTGCTAAACCTAATTCCGGCGCTACTTTTTATTGTTCCCTTAGTTTACTTTTTTGCATAGTAAAACATTATGAACCAAATTATTATCGATACAATATCTCAACTCTTTAAAAGTTTTACGGGAGTAAATGCCGAAACGATTGTCAAGCTACCACAATCGGGTTCCGATAGGCAATACTTTCGGCTATCAGCACAGGGGAAAAGTTATATTGGTGCGTACAATCCCGATATTCAAGAGAACCGAACGTTCATATACCTTACAAAACATTTTCATAAGGCAGGTTTGCCTGTTTCTGAGATATTTGGCGTTTCACCCGACGAAACTTGCTACCTACTAACCGATTTGGGCGATGAAACTCTCTTTCAGAAAGTTGTTGCAACAAATTGGCGCGAACCGGATTCTGAAACTGTAAAGGAAATTTTAAAGGAATCGCTCACACAACTTGCATATTTTCAGGTTGAAGGAGCAAAGGGCCTCGATTTCACGAATTGTTACCCCAAAAGCAGCTTCGACCTACAAAGTGTAATGTGGGATTTCAACTACTTCAAGTACTGCTTCCTTAAACCATCGGGAATTCCTTTCAATGAGGCAAACCTAGAAAACGACTTTTTGGCTTTCGCCAGGGTACTGCTTTCCCATAGCTGTAGCTATTTCCTCTACCGCGATTTTCAGTCTCGCAATATCATGCTGGTTTCTGGTAAACCCTACTTTATCGACTATCAGGGTGGCAGGCGAGGGCCACTGCTTTACGATGTGGCTTCGTTCCTCTACCAGGCAAAGGCACAGTTTCCCCAGCACCTGCGTGATGAACTTTTCGAGTTTTACCTAAGCAAAGTAGAGGAGTTAACCGAAGTTGAAAGCGAGAAACTACGAAACGAATTTCCGTATTTTATACTTTTCCGCGTATTACAAACGCTTGGTGCCTATGGGTACCGAGGGTTCTTTGAGCGTAGAACACACTTTTTGCAAAGTATTCCCTATGCTGCTGCCAACCTGAAGGGGTTAATTAACCGAATCGACATCCAGATTCCTGAGTTACAGAAAGTACTTCTTCAGATTTGCGAAAAATATGAAGTACCCGGCGAACAAACTGAGCATTTCAATGGTTTAACCATTGAGGTTACGAGTTTCTCGTTCAAAAAGGGTTACCCTGAAGGCCATCCCGAGCATGGTGGCGGTTTCGTTTTCGATTGCAGGTCGCTGCCAAATCCGGGACGACTCGAAGAGTACCGTAACATGAACGGCACCCAGAAACCTGTAGCTGAATACCTGAAAAAGTACGACGAGGTTGATTCGTACTTCAACAAGGTACGCTCGATAGTTGATGATTCGGTTCAGGTTTACCTCAACAGGGGATTCCAAAATCTGGCTGTATCTTTCGGGTGTACTGGTGGGCAGCATCGCTCGGTTTACATGGCCACCAGGTTGGCCAAAAGTTTAATGGGTAACAACAACCTAAGGGTTATTCTAAACCATCGTGAACTAAATACGGAATAAACGCATGGGCAAAAAGTTATGTAAGAGGGATTCTGGGAAAAGCAAAGAAATTTCTGATAGCAGGTTTGTTTGCAAAAGCTGTGGGTTAAAATCGAAAAAGGAGAATAAGCTTTGCAGGCCCAAAGAAATTTAGGAAGCACAAAAAAACTCACTAATTTTGCACTATGAAGGCAATGATTCTGGCAGCGGGCTTGGGTACCAGGTTGGGGCAGCATACGGCTAATCGCCCTAAGGCTCTGGTTGAGCTTAACGGGAAACCGTTAATTGCTTACGTGCTGGAAAAGTTGGTTCGTTCGGGTTTCACCGAGGTGGTAGTGAACGTTCACCATTTTGCCGAACAAATTATTTCGTACCTAAGCAGCTCCGATTTCGGCGCAAAAATTCATATTTCCGATGAAACCGACTACCTGCTCGACACTGGTGGTGGAATACTCAAGGCCCGTTCCTTCCTTGATGGTGACGAACCTTTCCTGGTTCATAACGTGGATATTATTTCCGAGATTGATTTGAACCTAATGCTCGACTACCACAGGCAGCAGAACGCTTTGGCAACGTTGGCTGTGGGTGAACGAAAATCGTCGAGGCATTTTCTTTTCAATTCAGAAATGCAGCTCTCGGGCTGGCGCAATAACCTAACTGGTAAGGAAATAATTCCAAAAGGTGGTAATCAGTTTCTGAAAGGATTTGCATTTGCCGGTATTCACATAATTAACCCGTCAATTTTCAGCACAATTCAAAAAAAAGGGGCATTCTCCATTGTGGATGCTTACCTAAGCCTTTGCGCTTCCAATGCCATTATTGGATACGATACCAGCCATCGTTTTGTGATTGATGTAGGAAAACCCAATAACATTGAGAAAGCCACGCAGTTTATGGCAAATTCCTGATGGGAGTTTGCTAATCATCGAGTTTTTCCTCTGATATTTCTGCTTTCTTAACTTTCCCCTTCTTCTTGAAAAGGTTAAACCGAAATTCAGTTCGTTTTATTAGAACGTAGGTGATAGCCAAAGAGAGAAGCATTGCGGCCAGGCCAATGGTTTCCATCGAACTAATATCCTTGAACTCCCACACTATTACCTTTCGTGCAATGGCAATTATTGCAACCAAAACTACAATTTCAACATGAATAACCTCCTTCTTCAGAAAGGCCTTTACGGCTTCAAGTAGTTCTATGCCAATAAGTATAACCAGAAACATGCTGAACAGCTCACCAAGGTTTCCGAAACGAAACTGTGAAAAATCGCCCTGAATTAGATTCTTGAATATAAAGAAACCTAAATCGAAGGTTGCTAAAACCAGAATGAGCGACATAATTATTAGCAGCAGAATAATTATGAAACGTTGGAGTAGCCTTAGGTATTTGAAGCTTGGGGTTCTTTCGCATTCTTCGTTCATAGTCGCTTTTTTTATTTGTTGAATGAATATGAAAAGTTACTGTTAAAAATCGGGGGTTTCGGTAGTTCCATCAGGATATTTTGCGAACCGTCCTGTGGATTTTCCGTGAACATGGTCGCTTGTTGGCCAAGGCCATCCACCGAATTCGGTTTGTCTAAAATCGAAAATTGCTTGCTGAATTTCTGCTTGCGTGTTCATAACGAACGGACCGTATTGAGCAACAGGCTCGTTTATTGGTAAACCCTGAAGGAGGAGCAATAGGCTTTCCTCGTGGCTTCCGTTTACAATAACTTCCTCGTCGGCAAGAAGTTCCACTGAGTGCATGGGCAATACATCTATACCCGCAATTTTTAGAGAGTTGCCCTTGTAGAAATACAGCATTCTTCGTATACCTGGCGATGCAGGAGGAATAACCCACTGCGCCATTTCGCTCATCTTTATTTTCCAAATTCCAACTTCATTCTTTGGGTCGGCTGCCCACGAATCGGGTGCTGGGGCAGGGGCTATAGCATTTTTGTAGCTTCCTGCTACAACAGTAATTTCAGTGCATTTCTGGTTGTTGTCCGTTTCGGTATAGATTGGAATATCCTTACTCCACAGCATTTTGAAGTGTGGTTTACAAAACTTTCTCGATTTTGGCAGGTTCAGCCAAATTTGGAAAAGCTCCAGCGGGTTATCGTGCTCTGAACTCAGAAGCGGAAACATTTCGCAGTGCTGAAGTCCTGCGCCGGCAGTCATCCATTGAACATCGCCATTACCGTACCTGCCAGCAGCACCATGAGAATCAGAGTGGTCCACAAAACCTTCTAAAACAATGGTTACTGTTTCAAAACCTCGGTGAGGGTGCGCTGGAAAGCCAGGAATCCTTGTTCCGTGGTACATTCGCCAGCCATCCTTGAGAGTGAAATCTTGTCCAAGGTTTCTTCCCTGTAGCGAAGCATCGGGTCCTAAGTCGTTGTTACCCTTTGGGTAACGGTCGTGGTGGTGAACGCAGAAAAGGAAGGGATTGGTGGTGTTCCACATGAACTCCAGCGGCTTAATGTTAATGATTGATCTGTTGTACATGGCTTCAGTTTTTTTATTGGAAACAAGTTAGCTTCTTTTTTTCTTAAGCATCTGCTCAACAAGTTCTCTCTTTCGAACAGCAACTGGTAATTTGGAATTATCGGTTAGAACTATTTGGCTTTCAGGGAATCGTTTATACGATTTTATGAAATGAATGTTAACTAAATGCGATTGGTGAACTCTTAAAAAACCTGAGGATGATAAAAGATCATCATACTCCTTCAAGGTTCGTGAGACCATAATTTTTGTTCCCCCAGTAAGATAAAAGATTGTGTAGTTACTTTGCGATTCGCATCGTACAATCTTCATAACATCAACCACATCAACTGAATCCGTTGAACGTAGAATTATTTTTTGAGGATTACCTTCAGGCGATTGGGAATTCTCAATAAATGTTTTAAAGTTCTGATTTATTTCTTCTATGTGTTGTGTTTCCTTGAGTTTATTAACAGCGTGTACAAGTTCAGCTGGATCTATTGGTTTGAGGAGATAATCGATGGCACTAAATTTGAAAGCACGTATTGCAAAGTCCTGAAAAGCGGTTACTATTACAAATTTAAAGTTAATGGTAGCAAATTTTTTTAGGAGGTCGAAACCAGTTCCGTCATCCATTTGAATGTCGAGAAAAACGACATCGGGTTTTTTAATAGTAATTTGATTGAACCCACTTTCAACGCCATCGGCTTCGCCAATAATTTTTATAGTTGGGCAGTAGCTGGTAAGAATCTGGCCTATGGTTTCTCGAGCTCTTAATTCATCGTCAACAATTACTGCGGTTATCATTTTAGTCTCCTATTAAAATTGGGATTGTGAACCGTACAAGTGTCCCTCTTTTCCCTTGGTTTGGTATTGTTGATAGGTCAACTGTCTCTATGGTTATTCGCTGTCCTTTTGATCCTCTAATATTCTTTATTCGTTCTTTGGTAATTTTTGTTGCCAGTGATTGATGGTTGGCTCTTTTGGGGTTACTTTGCGTAAACGATTTTTCTATGCCAATTCCGTTGTCTTCAACTTCGAGTAGTATACTTGGCCCCAGTAGTTTGAATCTTATCATTATATTCCCCTTGTCGCTCATGTGGATAATCCCATGCTCAATAGCATTTTCAATGAATGGCTGGGCAAGCATAGGAGGAAGTAAGTGATGCTCAAGATCGATATCCTCATCGATATCAATTTGAAAATCAAATTTTTCTTCAAACCTTAGGGTTTGTAAATCAAGATAGTAGTTCAATGTATCTATCTCTTTGGCTATTGGGATGTACTGTTGTCTGGAATTTTCAAGGATTAGCCTTACCAGCTTTGAGAAGCTGGCAAGGTATTTTCCAGCCATGTAGGGCTCGTTCCTAAATATGTAGCTTTGAATTGCGGTTAGCGAGTTAAAAACAAAGTGTGGATTCATTTGTGAAAGAAGGATTCTTTGCTCCAACTCGGCAATTTTTTTCTTATCCTTGGCAGTTGATAACAGAAGGATAACGAAGAATAGTGCTGAAATAAATACTACAAAAAGCAGTATTAGGAGTATGGTTTGATTATCATCCACCGAAGAAATCCTTTATTATTTCTACATGCTTAAGGTGCTGCTTTTAATCCTCAAGTTCTTCCATTTCGCGTTGAAGGGCAGCCATTTTTATTGCGGTAACTGCTGCTTCAACTCCTTTGTTCCCATGTATTCCACCGGCTCTTTCCTTAGCTTGCTCTAGAGTATTTGTTGTAAGCACACCAAATATAAAAGGAATATTATAGTTCATATTTAGCTCTGCAATTCCATGGGTAACTCCCTGACAAACGTAGTTGAAGTGTGGAGTTTCGCCTTGAATGACACAGCCAAGGCATATAACGCCGTCTAAATCAGCGTATTCGCCCATGAATTGTCCACCAATAATGAGTTCGAAGCTTCCGGGTACATGTTTAACTAAAATGTTGTCATCCTTTGCTCCATGAGCAATAAGGGTTTCATATGCCCCTTTTAGCAGAGCATGAGTAATTTCAGAATTCCAGTCAGATACAACAATTCCAAACTTCATTTTCTTTGCTGAGGGAACTTTTCTGGAGTCGTAATTTGAAAGGTTTTGTAGGTAGGTTGCCATAGGATTGTTTTTTTGTAAAATTAAAAAAAAACCAACCCTTTTGGGGTTGGTTTTACCATATTTTTTGCAAAAAATGCTAAAGGCTGGTTTCAACCCTAGCTATATGTTTTTCAACCTCGCGAGCCTCACTTGATTTTGGGAAGTCTTTCTTAATTTGTTTGTAAACCTCAAGAGCTTTGTCCATTTTACCAAGTTTCTCGTAAACAAGCCCAGCTTTCATCAGGAAAACAGGAGTTGAGAAATCGTTCTTCTCGTAGTTAGCAGCTTCCATGTAATTGCTAACACCCTCCTCTAAATTATTTAGTTGAACGTAACAATCTCCAATGGCTCCGTATGTAATTGAACCGAGCATTTCGTCTTTAATGCTGTACCTTTTTAGGTAGTCGATGGCGGTTTCGTACTCACCCAGGTTACGGTAGCAAATACCTGCATAGTAGTAGGCTAGGTTTCCGGTTCGGCTTGGTCCGTAGTTGTCAATAATCCCTAGAAAACCTAAATAGTTGCCATCACCATTTAATGCTAGGTTAAACGAATCCTTCTCGAAATATTGCTCAGCAGCAAAAATTTCAGCCTGGGCATCTTTCTCCATGGGAGCAATGTATAAGCGTTTGTAACCTATGAATAAACCTACAATTACAATGATTGCTAAAACTATAATTGTGAGACTTTTTTGGTTGTTTTCAATGTACTGTTCAGTTCTGGTTAACGCATTTTCTAATGCTTCTACACTAGGTTCAGTGGTTTCTTTCTTATTCTTTGCCATAGTTATTTTAATTTTTAAAGCAAGCGCAAAAGTAATGGTTTTTCCTTTATTTGGAAATATTTACTTAATTATTTTGTTTTAGCTTTTCTACATACCTTTGCATTAAGTTTATAGTGAAAAGAAAAAAGTATTGAATGTATCTACAACAAATTAGTATACTGAATTTTAAGTCATATTCTCAGGTTGATGTCAAGTTTCATCCAAAAATAAATTGTTTTGTGGGGAAGAACGGACAGGGCAAAACCAACCTTCTTGATAGCATCTTTTACCTATCGATGTGTAAAAGTGCCTTTAATCCAATCGACCAACAAAATATTTTACATGGAGAATCATTCTTCGTGATACAGGGCGTGTACCAGCGGAACGAAAAGGTTGAGAATATATACTGTTCTGTTAAACAGAATAGTGGAAAAATTTTTAAACGTAATGGGAAGGATTACCAACGCCTTGCGGAGCATGTAGGGTTAATCCCGATAGTTATTATTTCTCCGTTTGATACCTCGCTGATTGTTGAAGGTAGCGAGGAGCGTCGCAAATATATAAATGGTGTGGTATCGCAGTACAATAGGGTTTACCTCGATCAAGTGGTGAAGTACAATAAACTTCTTTATAGCCGTAACAAAATGTTAAAGGAGAAATCATTTGGGAAACCTTTTTCATACGATTTGCTTGATGTAATTGATGAGCAGCTCGATGAACTTTCGAAGCCAATCTATACCGAAAGGTTCGATTTCGCTGAAAAGCTAACTCCCATTTTTCAGGAATACTACCAGCAAGTTTCGGCTAACGCCGAGGAGGTGAAGTTGGTCTACCGTTCACACCTTCACCAGAAATCGTTAAAGGAGTTGCTGAAGGAAAATCTTGAGCGTGATTTAGCCATTCAGTTCACATCCAAAGGAATTCACCGCGACGATTTGGAACTAACGGTTAATGGGTACCCCATTAAAAAGGAAGGCTCGCAGGGTCAGCAAAAAACTTACCTTATTGCGTTAAAACTTGCACAGTTCTCTTTCCTAAAGAGAGTTTCGGGCTACAATCCCATTCTCCTGCTCGACGATGTGTTCGATAAGCTCGACATGGAACGCGTTGAGCAGTTTATTCAGCTGGTCGCACACGATGATTTTGGGCAAATTTTTATTACCGATACCAATAAGAACAGGCTCGATGAGATTCTCGAAAAGTTGAATAGCGGGTATAGCCTTTTCCAGGTTGAAAATGGTGATGTACAGCTTTTACGTTCAATGTAAATATTTGAAAATGAATCGAAAAAACGAACCCCAAACGTTAGGCGATGCGATAAAGGAATTCCTCGACCAGTTTAAAAATAACGATAGGTTGCTGGAATCCAAAGCAATAACTGCTTGGTCTGCTGTTATGGGGCCAAATATTAGTAAGTACACCCAGGAGTTACATTTTAAGAAGGGAAAACTATACGTGTCGTTAAGTTCACCAGTGCTGAAGAATGAGCTTGTAATGTATCGCCGAAAAATTGTGAACTCACTCAATCAATATATAGGTATTGAAATAGTTACAGATGTTGTTATTCGGTAGCAACACCTGAATAACTAAAATTCAATTTCCCTATCGCTAAAAAAGAACGACCACTCATCAAGGGCATTCTCATCGGAATCTGATCCATGAACCGAATTACGAGTAGTGCTTTCAGCATAAAGTTTTCTAATGGTTCCATCAGCGGCTTTTTCAGGATTGGTATTTCCAATTAGCTCCCTGAAACCTTCAACTGCTTTCTCTTTTTCAAGTACCATAGCAATAATGGGACCTGAAGTTATAAAATCAATGAGCCGGTTAAAAAATTCCTTACCTTCGTGTATGTAGTAAAATCGTTTGGCCTCGTATGTACCAAGTCGTGTCATTTTCATGGCTTTTATTTTGAAGCCAGCCTTAACGATTTGGGTAAAAATTTCACCCATGTGATTGTTCTCAATCGCATCGGGCTTAATCATTGCAAAGGTTCTGTTGCCTTTCATACTTAATTTTTTTTCAAGCAAAATAGCCAATTACTACGACTTTTCCTAATGCTTTTTTTCCATTATCTTTGATTTTTTATTTTAATGTAATGAGTGAATCATTTGAAAGCAAGGTTAACACCATAAGAAGTATTCTTGCCAACAATAGTGGGCAAATTGTAATAACCTCACATCATAACCCCGATGGCGATGCCATTGGCTCCATGCTTGGTTTGTTTCACGTGCTGAAGTGCATGGGCTACGAAGCTACAATGATTTCTCCAAATGGTTTTCCCGATTTTTTGGCCTGGATAGAGGGGAGCACTTTAATTCAAAACTTTTCGAGGTCGAAAAAAAAGTTAAGTAGAACAATTCAAGATGCTGGCATCATATTTTCACTGGATTATAATGGTTTTGCCCGTCTGGAGGATATGGAAGAGGCAGTGGCTCAATCTTCTGCAAAAAAGATTATGATAGACCATCACCCGAACCCGGAGAATACTTTCGATGTAATTGTTTCCGACGTGAACGTGAGTTCTACGGCTGAACTGGTTTATGAAGTTTTTAGTTTGATATGTGAGAGTGAAATTATTAGTATTCATGCTGCCACAAGCATTTATGTAGGAATTATGACCGATACGGGTTCGTTTAGCTACGGATGCTCACGCCCGCGTACCTTCGAAATTGCAGCCCAACTCATCGCAAAAGGAGTAGATATTGAAAAGGCACAGCAACAGGTTTATAATAACTTTTCGGAGAGCAGAATGCGCTTATTGGGATTCTCTTTAAGCTCTAAAATGAAAGTATTCCCAGAACTTCGTTCAGCATACATATCATTAACCCGTAACGAGTTAAAACAATTTAACTATGCGATTGGAGATACCGAAGGTTTAGTGAATTACCCATTATCGATTAAAAACATAGTTTTTTCAGTGCTCTTTGTTGAAAACGAAGGATTTGTGAAAGTATCATTACGTTCTAGAGGAAATTTTCCTGTTAATCAGATTTCACAGAAGCACTATCAGGGAGGGGGGCATAAAAATGCTGCAGGAGGAAAATCGTTTTCTTCACTTCAGGAAACTGAAAAAAACTTTCTGAAAGTTCTTGAAGAATATAAAAACGAGCTTACACAATGATTTTTATTAGAAGCGCACTGTTAATTTTAGCTATAATTTCAGCTGTTTCTGGTTGTAGAAATCAGGCTGAAACAGAGAAGCGTATCCCTGCCGCTGAGGTGAAAAAAACGTTAAGGGAAGTAAACAAAGCGTTGGTTGATAAGGATAAAGAACAAATTGAGGCTTACATTGAAAGACACAACCTCGATGGGATGAGGAGCAACGGGGCAGGTTTGTACTACCTCGTTTGGGGCGATTCAACCGGTAAAAAAGTTGAAGAAGGCAGCATAGTAATTCTAAATTATAAAGTAAAATTACTCGATGGTACATTGTGCTACTCATCTGACGGTCAAGACGCTAAAGAGTTTGTTGTTGGGCAGGGAGGAGTGGAGGCAGGATTAGATATGGGAGTCAGGCTTCTAAGGAAAGGACAACGCGGAAAGTTTATACTTCCACCACATTTGGCGCACGGTTTAATAGGCGATAGTAATAAAATTCCTCCCCGTGCAATTATTGTTTACGATGTTCATTTGTTAAACGTGATTGATAAATAGTTCTTTTTAGCTACTTTTACACCCAAATTACTAAACAACCAAATTTAATTAAATGAGGTTTCGGCAGGTAATAGCAATTATTATTGCGGTTGTGCTGGTAGGCTGCACAAACTCATCGAAGGAATTTAAAGGGTATTCGGTTACCAAAACCGGTATCCATTACAAGCTTATTTCTCTAGGTGATGGGTATGCAAAAGCAAAACCTACTGACTATATAACTGTGAATATCGCATACAGAACCACCCTCGATTCACTTTTTTTTCAGGGTTATAGAAGGTTCCAGTTAACTGATTCTCAGTTTGAAGGGTCAATCGATGAATGCTTTGCTATGTTATCGCAGGGCGATAGCGCTTCATTCTACATTAGCGCTAGCAATTTTTTTGCTAAAACCATTGAGGCCGATTTGCCTGGGTTCTTTAAGGAGACTGATTACCTTAGAGTTGATATGCGTTTGCTTGAGATACAAACCGAGAAACAGTACCAGAATGAGAAGGAGGCTTTTTTGCATTGGATTGACGATTTTGGTGAGTACGAGAAAATTTTATTGAAGCAGTATATTGAGGAGGAGAAACTTGATTTTGAACCCACAGAATCAGGTTTATACTACATACCCGTACAAACAGGGTACGGTAATAAAATTCAGCAAGGCGATACCATAACCGTGCACTACGAGGGGCGATTCTTTAACGGTAAAATTTTTGATTCTACACGAAAAAGGAACGAACCATTCGTTTTTGTACTTGGCCAAAAATGGCAGGTTGTTGAGGGCCTTGAGGAGGCTATCGGAATGATGTATCCCGGTGAAAGAGCTCTTTTCATTATTCCTTCACGCTTAGGTTTTGGCGAGGGGGGGAGCTCTACTGGTATCGTTCCTCCATTCACCTCTGTGCTTTTCGATGTGGAAGTTGTTGACGTTAAACTTGGGCGGAGATGATGCATTGGGTCTCTAGGTTTTTCCTGCTTGTTATTGCTTCTTGCCTTTTCGTGCAATGTGATAAAGATCTTGAAGAGGAGATGCTTGTCGCAGAAAACAAGAGGATAGAAAGCTTCCTTTCCAGTTATGACTATAATTTTGAGAATGGTGTATTCCACGCAATTATTTCCCCTGGGTATAGCTATAAAATAGTTACAGGTGATACGGTTGCCTTCTGGTACAAAGGTTACACTCTCGATAACATCATTTTTGAAACAAATATTAAGTCAGAGGCAATAGCTGCTGGGCTTGATACAACAACTCGAAGTTTCGATTCGATTGTTTTCGTTGCAGGTTCGGGTGAGCTAATTGATGGGTTAAATCGTGGAATGTATCTCTGCTGTGAGTACGAGAAATCAAAAATTGTTTTTTCATCAATCTATGGTTTTGGCAGCCAGAATATTGGCCCTATTAGCCAATGGTCACCATTAGGCTATGATGTGGAAATAGTATACGTTACCAATAGTAAAATTAGAAACGAAAGAGCAATTATTCAGCAGCTGGTTAATAATGCAGGCTACAGGTTAACAATGCATAGCACTGGCTTATGGTATAGCATAGCATCATTTTCAGCATCGGGAACAAATGCTGAGGTGGGTGATACGGTTTATGGTTCGTATACCGGGTTAACACCTGATGGAAATATTTTTATTGAAACACAATATCCCAACCAACAAGTTGTTATTGGTGATGAAGGGATGCCATATGGCTTATCCGTTGGATTTTCGCTTTTAAGGCCAGGTGAGAGAGCTAGCCTGATAGTTCCTTCTCCTATTGGATATGGTGTTGATGGCAATAGTGAATACATGGTTGAACCGTATACACCTTTGCTTTATGAAATTCGATTAGATAGTTTAAAAACAAAGTAGGTAGTTTTATGAAAAGAATTTTTTGGATTTTTGCAGGAATGTTCGCAATGCTTTCATTCATGTCGTGTGAGGAGGAGGTTAATGATGGTGAAAAGGATGAGTTGATTCGCCTTCAGGCATATATGAGTATTCATTACCCAGATCTGGAGCCTAGTTCAACGGGTTTATACTCAATTATATACGAACAGGGCGAGGGTGTGTCACCCCAGGAAAATGACTATATTATTTATAACTATACCGCATCGAACCTCGATGGAGAAGTTTTTGAAACGAGTATATATAATGTTGCATACCTTAATAATATTTATTCGGCTTCCTCAAGGTATGTTCCTGACTATAAACCGTTCAATGAAATAACGTTTATTGCAGGATTGTACGAGGGTATTTCCCAACTTAAACCTTTCGCCAGAGCCCGATTTATAATACCTTCGAGTTTAGCATGGGGAAGTGGGTATCATAACGGTCAAGGCCCTTACGCATCGGTAATTATTGATATAGAACTTGAAGAAATTGTAACGGATACTGAGGCAAAGGAAACTGAAATAATTGAAGAATTCCTTGCAGATTATTTCCCTTTTGGTTGTCCCGATTCGGTTATGCGCGATAGCGTTTACTACCTCGAAGTTAACGAGGGGCTTGGAGAATACTTTGTAAAGGATGATATTGTTGATGTGAACTACGTTGGCCGTTATATCGATGGGAAGGTGTTTGATACTAACATTGAATCTGTTGCGAAAGAAAACGGAATTTACAAGTCAGGAACCTCCTACCTCCCCAAGGAGATGATTGTTGAAAGTGACGAAATAATTGAAGGTTTCTCTTTGGTGTTGAAACGGTTGCGCAGGGAAGGGTCGGCAACTGTTATTATTCGAAGTAATAGAGCGTACGGTGCTGCGGGTACCGGTAATATTCACCCCTATGAACCTCTTATATTCGAGATTACTGTTGTAACAGAGTATGATGAGGATGAAGATGGCGATAACAACGATGTAGATGAGTAGTTGAATCCAGATTCTTTAGGGATGAACAGCTGCTTATAAAATGAAGGAAACAATAGAGTAGATTGCAACTGCCTGTGAGTGTACATGTGTAAGTTCTTTTAAGGTAGGCACATCCAATAAATAATTCTTTTCTGGCTAGTTGTGCGAATAAATATTGAATTTTTCTAACAAGTTATTGCTTAAAGATTTACTCCTGTAACTTCTTCTCTAAAAGGTGTTGGAGCTCAATGCTCGAGATTCCAATTTTAATGTTTCCATCGGAAACAAGTGCAATTCTCCCGGTTTCTTCCGAAACAATAACAACAATGGCGTCGGTATTTTCTGATAACCCAATAGCTGCTTTGTGCCTAAGCCCATAGGAGGCAGGAAGATTTAACCTTTCGGTTAAAGGTAGTACACATCGGGCCGCAACAATTTTATCATTCTTAATTATTACTGCACCATCGTGTAGCGGACTGTTTTTAAAAAAAATGTTTTCGAGTAATCGGCTGGAAGTATCTGCATTTATTATGTCGCCAGTTTCTGCATATAGTTGAAGATCGGATCTGCGTGATAATACAATCAGTGCACCGGTCTTGGTTTCTGACATATTACGGCAAGCTTTTACAATTGCTTCCACGTTTATAGGAACTTCCATTCTCTTGTTTTTTGAAAAAAACAAATTTTCAATGGAGAAGCTATTTCTAGATAAGTACTTTGTTCCAATAAGTAGTAGGAACTTTCTTATTTCCTGTTGGAATACAATGATTAGTGCAATTACACCTACACCAATAATTTGCCCCAAAATGCTACTTAGCAGCTCCATGTTAAAAGCTCTAACAATAATCCAAAAGAGGTATAGAATGAAAATCCCCATAAAAATATTAATGGCTACGGTTCCTCTAATTAGCATATAGATTTGGTATAGGAGGAATGCAACCAACAAAATGTCGATAACATCGAGTATTCGAACCGAAATATATGTTAGAATGAATGAAGTAAACATTCGGTTTTGAGTTTTATTCTATGGTTTGTTGTTGCTGGGTTAGGCCAACCAGTTTTATTGCTTCACAAGCTTCATGCACATCATGAACTCTTAGAACTGATGCACCTTTTAGAAGTGCTATTGTGTTGAGAGAGGTTGTTCCATTAAGCGCATCTTCAGGGGTGGTTTCAAGGCTTTTGTATACCATCGATTTTCTTGATAAACCAGCAACAATTGGGATGTCAAAAATGCTAAATGCTTCAAGGTTTTTAAGTAGAGCGAAGTTATGATCAGAATTTTTACCAAAACCAAAACCGGGATCAATTAATATATCGTTAATACCCAGTGATTTGAGTTTGTCGATTTTTTCTGTGAAGTACTTTATTATGTTTTTAACTACATTCTCGTACACTGGATTATTCTGCATGGTTTGCGGCGTACCCCTCATGTGCATAATGATGTAGGGTACATTCAATTCGGCGATTGTTTCAAACATTGCAGGATCCATGTCTCCAGCTGAAATGTCGTTTATTATGTTAACGTTAAAGTTGCGAACAACCTGTTTCGCAACTTCTGCCCTAAATGTGTCAACAGAAATTACGGCTTCAGGTAAAACTTTTCTTATTGTTTCTAAGGCTTTTGATAATCGTTTTATTTCTTCGTCCACAGAAACAGGTATTGAGCCGGGTCGGGTAGAACAGGCTCCAATATCAATAATTGTTCCCCCTTGATTTATAATACTTTGAGCTCTTTGCTTAATGCGATATTTCATTCTAAATTGACTAGCACCATAGAACGAATCGGTAGTTACATTAATAATTCCCATTACAACAGGCATGCTGAGGTCAAGTATAGTGCCATTGCATGTGAGAGAATGTTTGCACTTAAAAAATGAGGTTGCCATTCCCATAGTAAACCAGTTTTTCTTTTCAAGGCTAAAAATACGAAACATTTATTTATATAGTCGAATTTACAATATAAAAAGTATCAACCTACGTGAGTTCCTTTACATTTGAGCGGTTAATGGCAGCACGCTTTATCTTGTCCTAACGCGTTTGGAAATAAGGAAAAAAAGTGACCGAGCACTGAATTTTTTGCTAAGGGCTGAACTTTAAAGTAGTACTTTTAAACGTGATAAACCTAATTCCTCCTCAAATAACCCTCATTATAAATTAAAAAAGTTGCAAATATTATTATTTATTGTATAGTGAATCAGTGGTTTAAGTTGTAGTGTATTTTGGCCTCCATCAAATTCACATTAAACAATGTTTAATTATATTATACAACACTCGTTTTTCATATAATTTTAAAAAGCAATAATTATCTTTACATCCTGAAAAGCATGTTTATGTTTGATTTATGTGTAATGTATTGGAAATAAAATCTATAATTTATTTATGAGTTTTATCGTAATCGAGGGATTAGACGGAGCTGGAAAGTCGACACAAATTGCAAACCTTGCAAATTTTTTTGAGGGGAAAGGAATAGAACATAAAACACTACATTTTCCAAGAACCGATTCTCCATTTTTTGGTGAATTGGTGGCACGTTTTCTCAGGGGCGAGTTCGGAAAAATCGATCAGGTTGACCCATACATTGTTGCCATGCTTTATGCGGGAGACCGGCATGATGCAGCTTCACAGATAGATGAATGGCTTAAGGATGGTTACGCAGTGTTGCTCGACAGATATGTATACTCCAATATTGCTTTCCAGTGTGCCAAACTGAAGGATGATGTAGCAAAACAGAAACTTAGAGATTGGATATTTGAACTGGAGTACAATCATTTCAAAATTCCAAAACCCGATTTAAGTATATTCCTTGATGTTCCATTTAAGTTCACCGTAGAGAAACTCACCAAGCACCGCATGGGAATCGATAGGGAATATCTTAAGGGTAGCGTTGATATTCATGAGGAGAGTCTCGATTTTCAGGAAAAAGTTAGGCAGGTTTACCTTAACCAGGAGAATTATGATTCTCGTTTTGTAGTAGTTCCATGCACTAACAATAAAGGAGAGATGGGTGATGCGGTTACCATATCGAAACGAATAATTAACCTTATTAATGAACGTTTGAAAATATAGTAAAATGCGAAATGTTTTTATGCAACAGCTAATACGTGGCTCAAGGTACATTCTTGCTGTTCTTTTTATTTTTTCTGGTTTTGTGAAGGGGGTTGACCCACTTGGTTCAACCTACAAGTTTATTGATTACTTCATGGCTTTTAATATGCAATTTCTTGTTGTTGCTGCAAAGCCTCTTGCTTTTTTCCTTTGTGCTGCTGAATTGTACCTTGGTCTACTGCTTCTCTTTAAAGCTAAAGTTAGGTTTGCAATTTGGGGTGTATTCTTATTTATGCTGGGTTTTACCCCATTAACATTCGTTTTGGCCATTTTTAATCCTGTATCTGATTGCGGATGCTTTGGCGATGCATTGATTCTGAGTAACTGGAATACTTTTTTTAAAAATTTATTCTTTATGGCAACCGCCACTTTCTTACTTATTAAAAGAAGAGAGGTTGAATCAACTCACTCAATAAAACTCGACTGGCTTATTGCCATTGTGTCGGCCATTCTTTCGTTTGCTCCCTCATTCTATGGATATAATAATTTACCATTAATTGATTTCCGCCCCTACTCAATAGGCACCAACATCCCCGATGCTATGTCCATTCCTTCCGATGCTCCGCTCGATGAGTATAAAACGTTACTTTTCTACGAAAAGGATGGGAATGTGGTTGAGTTTACCGAGGAGAATTTCCCCTGGCAGGATACAACCTGGAAGTTTGTCGACAGCCAGTCGGTTTTAGTGAAAAAAGGGTATTCACCTCCAATTCACGATTTTGTTTTAACTACAGTGGATGGATGGAATCAAACCGACAGTATTCTTCAGTATCCTGGGTACTTTATGCTTGCGGTTTCCTATCGAATTGACAGAGCAAATGAAGATGCCATTGATAAGCTGAACCAGTTGTACTATATTGCGAAGGATCATGGAGTTGGATTTGTTTGTGTTACGGCTTCACCTCAGCCCGAGATTGACGATTTTATTGGAAAAACGGGAGCTGCGTTCCCCTTCCTTCAAGCTGATGAGATTATGCTTAAAACGGTAGTTCGTGCGAATCCAGGGTTGGTTCTTTTAAAGGACGGAACCATTATAGGGAAATGGCATTTCAATAACTTCCCAGAACCCGATTTTTTTGAGGGAAATATTGATGCCAAGCTAGCACAGCAACGAACCGATGTTCACGATAATTTGTGGGCACTTAATATAACCTTTGGGATTTTTATCCTATACTTACTCGGTAGGCTTGCCAATCCTAAACGAAGAAGCCGAAAAGAAGAAAGCCGTTGATCTGGAATCAACGGCTAATAGTTGAATGCCCAATTTATAACTATACCTGAGGTCCTGCTGCAACCAGTTTCTTGCCAGCCTCGTTGTCGGTGAAGTTTTCAAAGTTTTTAATGAACTTTTCTGCTAAATTTCTAGCAGCATCGTCCCAGCCTTGTTGGTTTGGCCAGCTATTGCGAGGATTAAGGAAATGGCTGTCAACACCCTTAAGCGACTTTGGTATCTGAAGGTTGAAAATTGGAAGTACTTCAAATTCTGCATTCTCAATGCTCCCATCGAGGATGGAATTGATTATTGCTCGGGTTGAAGGTAGGTCGATTCGTTTTCCAACTCCGTATGCTCCTCCAATCCAACCAGTGTTAACCAGGTAAGCTGTCGATTGGTGTTCCACCATTTTTTTCACCAGCTCGCGAGAGTATACAGTTGGGTGCAGCAACAGGAATGCTTGTCCGAAACAGCTGCTGAATGTAGGTTGAGGCTCTGTTACACCGAGTTCAGTTCCAGCCAGCTTGGAGGTGAAGCCGCTAAGGAAATGGTACTGCATTTGGTTTGGAGTGAGCTTGGCAACTGGGGGTAAAACGCCAAAAGCATCGGCGGTTAGGAAAATAACATTCTTGGCATGGCCCGCTTTAGAAACGGGTTTTACAATATTCTTGATGTGATAAATTGGGTAGGAAACCCTTGTGTTTTCCGTTTTGGCTTTCGACTTAAAGTCGATAATTCCCTTTTCGTCAACAACCAGATTTTCAAGCAGAGCATCCCGGCGAATGGCGGCATAAATATCAGGCTCTTTTATTGGGTCAAGGTCGATGCATTTTGCGTAGCAACCTCCTTCGAAGTTGAAAACGCCCTCGTCGTCCCAGCCATGCTCATCGTCGCCTATAAGTGCCCTGTTAGGGTCGGCCGACAGGGTTGTTTTTCCGGTTCCCGAAAGGCCAAAGAAAATGGCTACATCGCCATCCTTCCCAACATTGGCGCTACAGTGCATGGCTGCAATTCCTTGGAGAGGAAGGAAGTAGTTCATTACTGAGAATATTCCCTTCTTCATTTCACCACCGTACCACGAACCGCCAATAACTGCCATTCGTTCACCAAGGTGGAAGGCAACATATACTTCGCTGTTAAGCTTTTGCTCTTCCCACTTTGGGTTTACCGTTTTCGAAGCTACCATTACAACAAAGTCGGGTTCAAAGCTATTTAGCTCTTCGTCTGATGGCCGAATAAACATATTTTTTACGAAGTGAGCCTGCCATGCAACCTCAACAATAAACCTTACTTTAAGTCGTGTTGCCTCGTTTGCGCCACAGTATGAATCAACTACGTACAGTTTTTTACCGCTAAGCTGCTCAGCGCTAATTTTTTTTAGGTGTTCCCAAACTTCAGGGCTAATGGGTTTGTTGTCGGAGCTCTTTTTACCTTTTTCTGCCCACCAAACATGCTGTTCGGAGCTTGGTTCGCGGACAATATACTTATCCTTTGGAGAACGTCCTGTAAAACGTCCAGTATCAACATTTACTGCACCTGTTGAGGTTACTTCTCCTCTTTCAAAACCCTCAAGATTTGAATTAGTTTCGTGCTCAAACAGCAGCTCGTAGGAAGGGTTATAGTACAGTTCTTTTGGGGTTAAAATGCCGTAGGTTTCTAGGTTAAGTGGTTTCATGCCAGTATTTGTTTAAAATAAATAGGGCGAACAGGTTTAACCGATTCGCCAAAAAGCAAATATACTAGCATTTTGCTAAAGTTGATTAATTGTTTCTATGTTTTAAATCAACAATTGGGATGATTCTATACAATTTTTTTGTCGATAAACTTCGAGTTCATTAGCCTGGCAACCGCCATGTACGATGGGGTAAACTTAACCCTGTCGCCAACTTTATATCTACATTGTTTGCCCTTAATTACGGGACCTAAATCGTAAACGCTCATATCGGATGTGGTTCCGGCAAAACGAATTTCCGGATCGGCAGGTGTAAGCTCGTTCACGTCTACATCGAGTAGCCCGAAATCGAGTATAGCCCGGTAGCTATGGTCGTAGTCAAGCTTTTCGGTATCGGCTGTATGGCCAATATTTCCTTCAGTTAGAAGACCATCAGGATTGGTTTCCTTGAGCTCGAGTTCTATTACATTCCCAAGATATTCAAAGGCATCGATGGAGAGATTTCGAAATTTTTTGTTATCGAAAGGAGTTGTTCCCAGGAATGCAGCTTCACCAATTCGAAGGTGGTTAATATTTTTTGGCATAGCCGTTTTGCCGGTTAGCGGCAAGGTTATTGAACTTCCTCCAGAAATAATGGGTAGCGTTGTGTTAAATTTTGCCTCAATTAGCTGCTTGTAAAGCGATAGTTGCAGCAATTTATCGTAGGTAGGTTGGATTCCGTACATGCAGCCCAAGTTGGTTCCAATTCCCTCAATACGAATATTTTCAAGTTCAAAAACCCGTTTGTAGAAGTCGATAACCTTTTCGCGCAGAATTCCTTCACGAAGTTCGCCAAGCTCAATCATAATAATTATGCGATGCTTTTTCCCCTGTATGCCGGCTTCACGATTTAGCGCTTCTATAGTTCGGAATGATGAGTTAAGAGAAATATCAGCATAGGAAACAATGGACTTAATACTGTCCATTGCCGGAGGTTTTGCGTACATTGTAACAATGTCGGGGTTAATCTCCTTAACTCGTTTTAACCCCGAGAGGCGCGAATCACCAACGCTGTGAAGTTTTTTTACAACCGGGTGGAATAGGAGTTTCTCAAGAAACTCCTTATGACCCGATAAAACCTTAACAATAAGGCTCCACTGAACGTTATGCTTTTCGAGAAATGTGTTTATTTTCTCAACGTTACCAATTATTTTTTCGGTTTTTACAATAAGCTGAGCCATGGTTACTTGGTTTTATGGTAACGCATTTCGGCATACTTGGTGGTGAAGCCAACCCTTTCGTAAAGTCTTTTAGCTGGGTTGTCGTACTCTACGTGTAACTTCACGTCTCCCTTTGAACGGCTTATGGCCTCCTTAATCATTTCACCACCAATACCTTTCCCGCGAAATTTCGCATCAACAGCAATGTAAACAAGTATGTTTTCAGGAATAAATCCTTCCATTCCTGTTTCATTCATAACAACAACCCCGGCAAGCTGGTTTTCGAAGTAACCGGTTAGAATAAAGCCACCCTTACCGTTATTCTTTGAAAAGGCGTACTCAATACATTTTCCTATCGCTTCTTTCGAATCGCCAAAGCGATCGAGATGGGTATGTAAAAAATCAATAATTTCCTGAATTGTCAGCTCTTTTAGTTCTTCTGGTGAGTTAATCTGATTAATTTTAAGCATAAAAAAATATTTAGTTGAACAATATGCTACTATGGAATGCTATTGAGAGCATACCGATGAGATATGTAAATAGTAGCGTGATGATTGATTATATGCAAATATAATGATTTTTTGGTACTTCACCAAATTAAATGACATATATATACATATGTATATATATAAATATGAGTTGTTTAAAACAAAAAAGGAGAGCCCTAGTTGGCCCTCCTTGTGTGGTTTATGTGAGTATGTGTATTACTGCTTTAGTCCACTGCGTTCAAGAAGTGCATCGATGGTTGGTTCCTGTCCTCTGAAACGTTTGTAAATAGTCATAGGATGCTCGCTTCCGCCCTTAGAAAGGATGTTTTCGCGGAAAGAGTTTGCTACATCGGTATTGAAAATGCCTTCCTTTTTGAAAACTGAGTAAGCATCAGCATCGAGAACTTCGGCCCATTTGTAGCTGTAATAACCAGCAGCGTAGCCGCCACCGAAAATGTGAGTAAAGGATGTGCTGGTAAGGGAGTTATCAACAGGAGGCATAACATCGGCTTTAGCCATATGCTTCTTCTCAAAAGCATTCACATCGCCGGTGAAAGGTTTCTCAATGCTGTACCAAGCCATATCAACCATTCCGAGGCTTAGCTGCCTAATGGAAAGCGAACCCGATATGAAGTTTTGGCTATTTACAATTGCCTGAACCATTTCCTCTGGAATTTTTTCGCCAGTTTGGTAATGAACGGCAAACATATCGAGGTACTCTTTCTCAACAGCCCAGTTTTCCATAACTTGGGAAGGAAGCTCAACAAAATCTCTGTAAACGCTGGTTCCCGATAATCCAGAGTAGTTTACTTTTGAGAAAATGCCGTGCAACGCATGGCCAAACTCGTGGAGGAATGTGTTGAACTCATCGAAAGTTAGGAGCGAGGGGGCATCCTCGGTGGGTTTTGTGAAATTTGTTACTATACTAACCAATGGTCTAATGTCTTTCCCGTCAATTACTTGTTGCTCACGGAAGTTAGTCATCCAAGCTCCGCTGCTTTTCCCTTCCCTTGGGAAGAAGTCGAGGTAAAGAATTGCCAGGAATGAGCCATCCTTGTCAATTACCTCGTAGGTTTCAACATCGGGGTGGTAAACCTGAATATTTTTAATGGGTTTGAAGGTAATACCGTAAAGTTTAGTTGCCAAAGCGAAAACCCCTTCCTTCACTTTTTCGAGCTGGAAGTAAGGCTTTAGCTCCTCCTCGTTGAAGTTGAACTTTTTATTTTTAAGTTTTTCGCTGTAGAAAGCCCAGTCCCACTTTTGTAATGGCTCGTTAAATCCCAGTGATTTAGCCATTTCGGTAACCTCTTCTAAATCTTTCTTTGCGAATGGTAACGAAGCGGTAAGCAGCTCATCGAGGAACGAGTTCACCTTCTCGGCTGATTCGGCCATGCGTTCCTCAAGAACGAAGTCGGCATAGGATTTATACCCAAGAATGTTAACCAGCTCGAGCTCCAGGTTCACGATTCGCTTAATTAGCTCGGTGTTGTTGTACTCATTGTTCTTTAGGCAGCGACTTCCGTAAGCACGGTACATCTTTTCACGGAGCTCACGACGTTCGGAGTACTTCATGAAAGGACCGAACATTGGATAATCGAGGGTAAAAACCCAGCCTTCCATACCTTTCTGCTTTGCTGTGAATGCAGCAGCATCGATTAAACTTTTTGGTAGACCTGCCAGATCCTCATCCTTAGTGATTTGAAGGGTAAACGCGTTGGTTTCGGCCAGAACATTCTCGCTGAATTGCAGAGAAAGCTGCGAAAGTTCGCGGGTAATTTCACGGTACTTCTCTTTTTGCTCCTCGTTTAGGTTGGCTCCGCTTCGTACAAAACCTTTGTAAGTTTTTTCCAGAAGAGTAGACTGCTCGGGAGTTAGCTGGTAATTTTCACGCTCGTTCCATACCGTTTTTACCCTTTCGAAGAGGATAGGGTTTAAGCGGATATCGTTGCTGTAATCGGTTAGCTTTGGAGCAACTTCACGAACTATTTTTTGAAGCGTACTGTCGGTTTCAGCATAGTTCAAGTTAAAAAGGATGGTTGAGATGGTTGTGAGCTTACTGCCAGCCCTATCCATAGCTTCAATTGTATTCTCGAAAGTAGGAGAGTCGGGATTGTTAATAATTGCATCCATCTCGGAGCGGGCATTTGTAATAGCAGAGTCGATAGCTGGAACATAATGCTCTCGCTTAATTTCCTCAAATGGAGGAGTTTGGTGAGGGGTGTTGAAGTCAGAAAGTAAAGGATTTCCCCCCTTCTTTTCTCCATTGCTACACGATACCAAAGAAAATGCAACAAATATTGCCATTGGGAATAATCTTATGTGATTCATTTTCGTTACTTTTATTAATTTAAAGTGTGCAAAATAAGTGAATAGTTTTCGAAAAATGGCAATTTTTGATATATTTTTAATTGAAGTTTAATATTGATTATGTATAGTTTTTTCGATAGCATTAAGCCCTTTATATTATCAATCGTAATAATTTTTCTTTGTAGTTCGGTCAAGGCTCAACAATCTACTGATGAGGTTAACCTTAAAAAACCAAACTTAAAACTTTTTGAACATATAGTAAAAGTTCGGATTGATAGTATTAGGAAAGAGAGTGGATTGATACCCTTTGTTAATGATACTATTCTTTACCTTTCTAGTAGAAATCATGCTAAGTATCTTACAAAAACTCAAAATTTAAGCCATTACCAATCGGGTAGCCGATCGAAACGTACATACCATGAACGAGCAGTAAAGTACGGGGCAGAGGATTACTATGTTTCTGAAAACCTGGCAAAAGTTAATATTATTAAAAGTAATAAGGGTGATGTGTGTATAAATTACACTTATGAAGAGTTAGCCGGACAGGTAATTAGCGATTGGGAGACCTCCTTAAGCAGCATGATAAATATTGTAACGCCTTCCCATGTGATTATTGGAGTTGCTTCGTGGCTTGATGAGGAGAATGCTGAGATTCGGCTGGCTGCAAGTTTTGCAGCAGTAACACGTGATTATAAAGCAAAACATTATGATGCGTATTTTCCGTATGCTGATGAGAATTTGGTTTTAGGTTATAGAAATTTAATACCTGAAACCAAACCACCTCGAAAGTACGACTGGGGGCTGGGGGCAAAACCTAACAAGGAAGCACTGGAGAACTATCGGCGAATTAGTAGAATGGTGAATACTCTGGAACTCCTTCATAGGAACGATTCGGTTTTTGTGGTTTTTACAAACCCCAGAATTATCGAAAAATTATTTGAGGATAGTAACGATGGCTTATGTCTTGAAGTGGTGTCAAAGAATAGTTACCCCTGTGGCACCAATATGAATGATTACATTCGTGAGGAGGAGGAGTATACAATTAAGGGAGAACTATTAATGCCATTGTATCGGAATTATTTCTTGACAGGAATAAACGATTCAAAAAAGAAACCAAAAGTTTGGGTGAAATTCCTTTCAAAAGTTCCCCAAAATTATTTATCGGTTCCACACAAAGTTAACCTGGTAATCATAAAAAGTAAGCGAATAGTTGATATAATCACATTTAATGAAGCGCCTGCCCAGATAAAGGATTTAGCATTACGCTTTACACCCGCAAACGATAGTTTGCCCGTTCCAGGGTATTTTATTCCGCATTTAAGGCGGGATACGCTAAAGTTAAGAGTTTACTTTGACCAAAATAAATCAGAAGTAATTGACGCAATTGGAGATAGTATTGAGAATTGGGTTAGAGATAAGGAGTTACAAAGGGCTGCGGTTTATGCATATGCAAGCATTGAGGGGACCGATGTAATAAATCGTGACCTTACGAACCGCAGAGCAAATGAAATGATGTCGTACTTTGATACGCGTGAGGGAAGTAAAGTGCCAACGGTTAGAGTAACTATGGAGAATTGGTTCTCTTTTTTCAATGATATTAGAAATTCAAAGCATGATTTTTTGCGGAACATGGATACAGCACAGGTTCGAAATTACGTGAATCAGAAGTTACAAAGCCGAGAACTTGAACCAATTCTGGCACGCCACAGGTATGCTGATTTAAAAATTTTAGCGTATAAAATTGTAAGCGATGTTAATATTGATGAGCTGGCAATGGCTGAGTACAACTTTTTGTTTGATGATTTAAAAAGACAGTTCATAAGCGATCCGAACAGCTTCAATATCTCGTTACCCGTAAAACAGCGGTTCGAGCTAGTTCAACTTTACCTGCTGCATCGTGTTACTGAATTTCGAGTTAAGTGGAGCGATGTTGACCGATTGCCAATAAGTATTTTTTCAGATAGAACGTTTGATGTTGCATCTGAACCATTGGCTCAGTTATACTATAACAAACTTCGTTTTAAGTTGACCAATCAGGGGCACACCTTCTCCCATAGAGATAGCTTGTTGGTTTTAAGGGAATTGAATAGATTTCCTTTTCCTGATCCGGCAGTGATATACAATTACCTTATAACCCTACTGAACGATAAGGAGAATGATAGTTTTGAACCATACTACAGAAGGAGTAAGTTGAACGAGATAAACACACTTATAATGAGGCTTGAAGGAACAGATATTGAAAGGGAAACCATTGAAAGATTTAAGTTGTATTATCATTTTCTGAATGCGGAGAGCGATTTATACGTAAATAAGTTGGGAAGAATGAGTAAAGAAGTGAAAGAATCGCTTGATTTCATATATAACTATTTAACAAAATATCCCCCGGCGGAGAAATCGGCGGTTGAGTTGTCACAGTTTTTTGCTGCATTCCATTGGTATGAAGAAGCTATGCAAATAATTGAACCGTACGCTTTTGGAGAAAAGAATAGTAAAGAAATTTTTATTGCATACTTAAAATATTTTTATGCGAATCCACGGGTAAAGCAGAATACCGATTTTTACCAGTTCCTAAAGGACGCAGCAGATTTGCTTGATGAGCATGAGTGGTGTAACCTGTTTGAGGGAGAATGGCCAGTAAACTTTCAGGTTCTTGACCATGAGCCACTTAGGTTGCTGTACTGCAAAATATGCAGGAATTAGCGTTGTAAGCTTGTATTCCTGTATTCTTGTGGAGTGAACCCGGTTATTTTTTTAAAGACTGTAAAAAAAGATGATTTGCTACTAAACCCACACTCGTATCCAATCGCTTCAATGGAGTATTGGTTCTTTGCATTTCGAAGCTGTTTCTTAACCTCTTCAACCCTAAACTCGTTTACAAAACGGAAAAAATTTTTTCCAATATCAACATTAAGCACTTCCGTAATCTGATACTTTGGGTATCCAATTGTATTGGATAGAGTTTCCATGTTAAAATCAGGGTTTAGGTATGGTTTTTTACTTTTAAAAAAATCGGTAATCTTACTCTTTATTAAATTCTTACGTTCTGCAGTAAGGACAGATTTGCTGTATCTTTCGTTGACTTGTGTGAAAGGAGCCTTTGGATATATAGCTTGTTGTTTTAGACCGTAAAATCCTAGGATATAAACTAGCAGAAGTAGAGCAGAATAGTTGTATATGGGGGAAAGAGGGAATTCAATTTTTAGCAATATTGAAAGTAACGAGGTTAATACTAACACCAAACAGTAAAGGTTGTAAAAAACAACAATAAATACCAACCAGGTTAGCTTTTTATTGCTTTCAATGGTTGAATACTCATTTAACAAACTGTTTCTATGCCTGAAAATAGTAACAGCAGAGGCATAGTTGTAAGCAATCCACGAAGCGATAGAAGCAACGGAAAATGCAGTTCGGAACCAGAACAACGAATCCATTTCCAGGAAAGTATTCATTGCGTAAGGTTCGTGCATCACGTAAGCAAAAACTTCAAAGAACAGGAATGGGATAAGGTGTGGAAGTTGAATCCATTTTGGGGAGTAGCTTTTATTTACAAGTGATGTAACGTAAAGGTAAAAGGCTGGGTTAAAGAGCAAGAACGAACTTGATAGGAGAGGATACCCAAATACACTGTAATCAATTCCACACGTTAAAAACTCAATAGCAAGTAATGAGAGCCAACCCGCAAGGATTTTATCGGGTATGCTCCTGCTTTTTTTTGAAATCATAATAATAGCGGCAAAGAGGCTTTGAGAGAATCCTAGCCATGCAATTGTTTCCATGCTCGATTTTTTCTATGACAAGTTTATTTAAAAAAAAATGAAAAGAAAAGAACAAAGCGAATAATTGCTTGCAAACGAGTGAAGATTGTTCATGATGATAGAGAAAAGCCAATAATCACATTGTTTTTTTGAGACAACATACAAACAGGAAATTTAAAGTGTATATTTACCAAGTTAAATCATCATTAATAAATCAATTTATATGCAAAAAATTGTTGAAAAGTATTGTGAAATGCCATCGGTAATTCGAAAACCTATGTGGCGAATTTGGCATAACCTGCTCCTAAAGTTCGATAAAAACAAGGAGGTTGTTTTCATGAACTACGGGTATGAGAGTTTAAATGGCGATCCTAAGTTGGATCTCCATAATCACGATGAGCATAACCGTTACTGTATTCAGTTATATCACCAGGTTGCAAGCCAGATAGATTTAACAGGGAAGGAAGTGTTAGAGGTTGGTTCGGGGCGAGGAGGAGGAGGTTCCTACATCACTCGTTACCTCAAACCTAAAAAATATATTGGAATGGATATTAGCGGGGGTGTGGTTGATTTTTGCAATATGAAGCACAGTAATGTTGAGGGATTATCCTTTGTGAAAGGGATAGCTGAAAATCCACCATTCGAAAGCCATTCCTTTGATGCAGTGGTGAATGTTGAATCAGCTCGATGCTATGCCGATATTTTTGGTTTTTTTAAGCAGGTTCATCGAATTCTCCGACCCGAAGGGCACTTCCTTTTTGCTGACATGGTAAAGCAGGGTGAAATAAGTCACATTCGAGATAATTTGAGTAAGGCCGGTTTTAAAATAATTCAGGAACGAAACATAACTCAAAACGTTGTTAAAGCCCTCGATTTAGATCATGAGCGTAGGCATACGTTAGTTAGTAATTTAATCCCTAAATTCTTTAAAGGAGGTTTCTTACAGTTTGCGGGTGCAAAGGGTACTGAAAGGTATAATTCGTTTGCAAATGGTAAAATGGAGTACTACGTGTACCTACTTGCAAAGAACTAACTTGAAATTGAATTCCATTTTTAGAGGGTGTCTCAAAAGTTAAAAAGGATTGGATTTACTTCTCAGTGGAACACTGTGATCCCCATTGTGATGCACTGTGGTATAATACATTATTAATTTCACAGAGTCCTTTATTAAGTCACACAGTGAACTTTTGATACACTCTCTTTTTTATTGCCCATAATCTTCTTCTGATTGCCTAATGGCTTGATAAATAATGTCCTGAATGTTCGTTCGAATATTTAAGTCCACCAACTTTGAATTATTGGCATCTGGGTAAATTCTATTGGATAGGAATATGTAAACTAAATCGTACTCAGGGTCAACCCAGGCAAGAACGCCAGTAAACCCTGAATGACCATAACTTAGCGCCGAGGCGCTACGGCTAACGGGCGATGGTTTTTCTGGATTTGGTTCGGGTTTATCAAATCCTAGGCCTCTTCGTGTTCCGTTGTGGCAGTTTACGCAGCTGGTGAAAAGTTCCAGAGTCGAATCAGGTATGAATACAACGCCCCCATAGGTTCCCTTGTTTAAGAACATTTGGAATAGTTTTGCCAAATCGTTTGCTGTTGAGAACAAACCAGCATGACCAGCAATTCCTCCCATCATGGCGGCAGCCGGGTCGTGAACATGTCCCCAGATTAGCTGCTTTCTGAAAAGTAAATCGTTTTCGGTAGGAACAATATCCAGTATGTCAAACTTTTTCAGCGGATTAAAGCAGGTACGATTCATTCCTAGGTTGTGGTAAAAATTTTTATAGAGGTACTCGATATGAGATTCCCGAATTATGTTACCAATACCACGGTGTAGCAGAATAAAGCCTAAATCGCTATAAGTATATTTCCCGATATTATTTATAGGGCTTCTCAGAATCCAGCTAAAGATTGTATCGGTAATTCCCTCCACTGCGAAAATATTGGATGCAACTTCTACCGGAAAGTTGAAGGAGTAATTTTTTTTATAATAATTGTCCGAGGGTTCAGTATTCTTGCTTAGGTACCAGTTTGGTGAAAGTTGGTATGCGTAGGTTGAAGAGTGATTTTTACTCGTTATTGGTTGGTTTGGAATAAGGCTGGAGATAGTATTAATGTAAAAAGGAATCCAAGGTTTCAATCCGGCCTGGTGAAGTAGTATGTCGCTAATAATAATATTTTTGTACTCTGAGGTGTCGGGTAAATACATATAGTTTCCCAGCTTTTCTGTAATATCAATCTGTTTTTTGGAGAAAAGATCCATTACTTCTGGGAGTGTGGCTGAGATTTTTGTTAGCGATGCAATATCATATAGTGAGTTACCGGTTACAGCGAGTTCGGCGTTTGTGTATGTGTAGTTTCCGAAGTTTTTATTGTAGAAAACTATTCCGTTTTTAGCTGCTAAAATTTGCATTCCCGGCGTTGCTTCATTATTTATGGCGTCGAGCGCAATGGAATCGATTTTCTGAAGGAAGCAAGAGCTAATATTTAACTCCTCTGGAATAGAGTACTTCAGTCGGATTTTTTCACCAGCATCAATGCCGTTTCCTCTTTTAAAATGAGAATTAATGGTCACGGGGAGTTTTCCACTTGTTTTTTCGAAGCCTCCAAAAATAAGCTGTGCAGTAAGGCTTTGGGTTGTTTCAGAATTATCGTAAGCAGCAATTAATCCGTTAACCGATTCTATATCATCTATTTTACTTAACGCGTACGGGCTTCCAAAAAGGGTTACGATGCAATTCTTGGTTTTAGAAAGAGTAGAGATTGCTTCTACAGCAATATTTGAAACGCCAAAATTTCTTGCTGAATAGCTAGAGAGATTATGGTATCCAATAATAATTGTATTGAAATCAATCAGTTGGGAAAGTTGAGAATTAAGGCTGTCCGATGGTTGGTTCTCATCGAGCGAGAAGTAGCTAACTGGTGCATACATTTCCAGCTGGTTAAAAAAAGTTTGCCCCATCCCATTCCCGATTTCAAGGTATGCAATTGAGAGGGAATCGAGCCTGCCTATTGGTATTACCCTGTCATTTTTGAGAACAGTTACTGCTTGTTCGGTTATCTGCCTGATTAACAGTTTATATGCGGGGGAATTTAAGTCGGAGATGAGATCTTTATTGTTAATTGGATAGAACCTGTTTAATCCAACCCTGTATTTAGCTTCAAGAATTTTTCTGCATCTTCTATCAATTTCTTCTTTTGGGAAATGTCCTTTTTTGACCTCTTTCTCAATTTTTGAAATCGATTTTTTAACATCGGAAGGGAATAGCAATATATCGTTTCCAGCCTGTAATGCAAGGTAGTTTAAATCTTTAGGTTCATAGTAGTTACTAACCCCCTTCATATTAAGGGCATCGGTAATAACTAAACCATTAAAACCAAGGGTTTTAGTTAGTAGCGAATCAACAATCCTATACGAAAGGCTTGAGGCTAATTTAGTTGTAGGTTCAAGGTTAGGAACCTCAATATGTGCAACCATTACGCTTGAAACATCATGTTGGATCAGCCTTTTAAAGGGATGTAATTCTACTGAATCGAGCCTGTTAGAGTTGTGTGTTATAACTGGCAAATCGTAGTGCGAGTCGGTGTTGGTATCACCGTGACCGGGAAAATGTTTGGCGCAAGCCAGAATACCGTTATCCTGAAGCCCAAGCATATATGCTAATCCTTTTTGGGCAACCAATTCACGCTCTTCCCCAAAAGCCCGAGTGTTAATAACCGGGTTATCGGGGTTGCTGTTTACATCAACAACCGGAGCAAAATTTAAGTGAACACCAATACGTTTAAGTTGTTTGGCGATATCGGCTCCCATTTGGTAAGCCAAACGTGAATCAGCTGCCGCACCAAGCATCATTTGTCTGGGGTATGAAATTGTACTATCGAGTCGCATTCCCAAGCCCCATTCTGCATCCATTGATATTAGGAGCGGAGTTTTTGCGATGCTTTGGTAATAGTTGGTTTGCTGAACTTGTCTTACGGGACCTCCTTGAAAGAAACAGAGGCCTCCAATGTTTTCTTCAAGAATTAATTCTGTAAGTTCCTCAACGTGATTTTCATCCCCGTTTGAGTATGCTGCAACCATGAAAAGCTGGGCAATTCTCTCGCGCAGTGAAAGGCTATTCAACACCGAATCGACCCATTGTTGGGCTTCGGGAGTTCCTGAGATATCATCGCCGAAGGTTAGAAGGGTGTTGCAAAGTGAAAAAAGTAGGATAAGTATAATGGATTGAACTCTAGTTTTTTTGTGCAGTTTTTTTGAAAACATAAGTGAAAAATTTGATAGAAATACGGAGTTTTATCTCAGATTCATAAAACCGAACAAATATAGTATTTGGAATTATCTTCTGCAGATATTTCTTTGAATTTTGGATGAATACCCGAATGAAATTGAGGAACTAAATGTATTGTATTACCAAAAACTTAATCTCTTTTTGGGAGGTTACAATAGTCGCGAATTATTTCATCGAGTCCGTTTCTTCCTAACGATTTGGCGTAGTGGATGTCGTCGCAGCCGGGGTATGGCTTTCCGAATCGAATGAGAGCCATTCCACGGTAGTAGTACCCTTCAATTAATGTTGGATCGAAATGGAGAACAATGTCCAAATCGGCAATAACTCCACCAAAATCGTTTAGAGAGTACTTACAGATTGCTCGGTTGTAAAGTGCAGCTATATTGAGCGAGTCAAGCTCAATAACCGTGGAATAGTCGTTGATGGCTCCAAGGTAATCGAAAAGGGCCTGCTTAGAGATTCCTCTATTTAGGTAGCATTCGTGGTTATCAGGTTCAATAACAATAACTTTGGTGAAATCTTCGATTGCTTGCTTGTGATTGTTTATAGCTTGAAAAGAAATACCTCTCCGGTAGTATGCATCAAAGAATAGGGGCTTAATCTCGACTGCTTTGCTAAAGTCGCTAGTTGATTCTTTGAACTTTTTAGACTCAAAATAGGAAAGTCCACGGCAGTAGTACAGTATGCCTATTTCGGGTTTTTGAATAATTGCTTGTGTGAAATCGTTAATAGCTCCTGAATAATTTTTTTGCTTATGTTTTTCGATTCCATTATTGAATAAATACTCAATGTTTTGGGCGAATCCAAAATTGGCAGTTAGGAAGTGCAACGTTAATATGAATAGTAGCTGCTTTTGCACTAATAGCTTCTTGGTGGTTTAAAACCTTTACAGAACTCCTTTAGTAGGAAGTGAGTTTCGACATTGCCAAGTTCCTTGGCTTTTAGCAAATCCATGCATCCGCTCTGATTTTGACCCAGTAAAATTTTTGAGTAGCCTCTGGAGTGGTATGCATCGGCAAGTTTGGGGTCAATAATTATTGCTTGGTTAAAATCGAGGATTGCGTTGTTAATATCGTGAACATCAATTCGGGCATTGCCACGGTTTACGTATGCTCTTGCAAACTTCTTGTCGATATCGATGGCACGGTTAAAATCGGAGATTGCGCCCTTGTAGTCTTTAAGGATGGCTCGAGTAATACCTCGATTGTTGTAAGCCATGGAAAACAATGGAACAATTTTTACTAGATTGTTATAGTCAAGTAGAGCCCCCTCGTAGTCTTCCAACTTCGATTTTGCATTGGCTCTGTAGTAGTATGCAATTGCATACCGGTTGTCAATTTCTATTGCCTTTGAATAATCAGCAATGGCTCCATCAATATCGTTATTTTCAAACTTCGAGTCGCCACGGTATACATACGCATACTTATTTAAAGGGTCAACCTCAATGGCTTTGTTCAGTTCTTCAATGGCACCAAGGTAATCCTTGTTCTCATGTTTTAAATTGGCTCTAAGAATAAAGTCGTTGGTTTCCTGACTGAAAGCCCGGATAGAAATGGTAAATGAAAAAACTATGAAAATTATAGAAGCGAATTTCATTAATTTAAAAATTTGGTGTTCAGAGGTTTGGTTTGAAAAGTGTTGTTTTAGTATTGCTTTAATTTAACATTCAAATATATAAAACCTTATCTACATTACTATTCAATTATTTATAAAATTCATAATTTTATTGATAAAGGTAACCTTAATTTATAAATTGAAGTGAATTCTAAAAATCAAATTGTTGTTAAACTTTTATCTTCTAGTTTAATCAAAATGTTGTTTTAACTTTCTAACACATTACAATGATGAAATATTTCAAATTTTTAGTGTTTCTTGGTGTATCTGTATGTTTTTTTTATGATGCGAATGGCCAAGAATCAAGATTAATGCGTTTTCCGGCGGTTAATGAGAACCAGGTTGTTTTTACGTATGCTGGTGATTTGTATACTGTTCCATTACAGGGAGGAATTGCACGAAAGTTGACCTCACACGATGGGTACGAAATGTTTGCACGATTTTCACCCGATGGGAAAACCATTGCCTTCACAGGGCAGTACGATGGAAACACCGAGGTATTCACAATTCCCGCTGAGGGAGGTGAACCCCAGAGGCTTACTTATACTGCCACGCTTTCTCGTGATGATGTATCGGATAGGATGGGCCCAAACAACATTGTTATGACCTGGACTCCCGATGGGAAAAGCATTGTTTATCGTTCGCGTAAGCAAACGTTTAACTCATTCGTAGGGCATCTTTTCTCGGTGCCAGCTGATGGTGGTTTGTCAACTGAGTTACCGCTCTCAACCGGTGGATTCTGCTCCTATTCACCCGATGGTGAAAAATTGGCGTTTAACCGGGTTTTCAGAGAGTTCCGAACATGGAAGTACTACCAGGGCGGAATGGCCGATGACATTTGGATTTTCAACAGCACTTCGAAGGAGGTTGAAAAAGTAACCAATGCCGACTCGCAGGAGATATTTCCAATGTGGATTGGCAACGAAATTTTCTTCCTTTCCGATCGTGACAGAACCATGAACCTTTTCGCGTACAATACTGAAACCAAACAAACCGAGAAGGTTACCAGTTTTACCGATTACGATATAAAGTTCCCTTCGCATAGGGGTAATTCAATTGTTTTTGAAAAGGGTGGATACCTTTTCCATTTCGATGCCAAAACCCGCGAAGTGAACCAAATAAGCGTAACAATTGCCGATGATTATAAGTACTCGCGTTCTGAACTGGTTGATGCCTCAAAGGATATTTTTAGCGCCGATATTGCTCCCGACGGGGCAAGGGTTGTGTTTAGCGCCCGTGGCGATATATTCTCGGTTCCTGCTGAAAGCGGAATTACCAGAAATCTTACCCAAAGTTCAGGTGCTCACGATCGGCGTGCGGCTTGGTCGCCCGATGGGCGAAACATTGCCTACATTTCTGACATGAGCGGGGAATACGAAATTTATATTCAGAAACAGGATGGCTCTGCTGAACCAGCTGCGGTTACCAGCGGGAATAAAACGTACATATACAATATTCTTTGGTCGCCCGATAGCAAAAAAATTGCCTGGACCGATAGAACAGGATACTTGCAGTATGTTGATATAGAATCAAAGAAAGTGGTTAAAGTTCACAAGGGCGAGTATGGAATTAATTTCGATTACAACTGGTCGCCCGATAGCAAGTGGATTGCATTTTCCAACCAGGATCAGAATCGTTTCTCGGTTATACACCTATACAACATAGAAACATCCGCAAAACATTCAGTAACCGACAGCTGGTATACCTCTTCAAATCCTACATTTTCAACCGATGGGAAGTTCCTTCTTTTCCGTTCCGATCGCGATTTCAACCCAATTTACAGCCGAACCGAGTGGAACCATGCCTACCAGGCCATGAGCAGAATATACATGTTAATGCTTTCGAAGGATACTCCTTCGCCCTTTGCTCCGCAGAATAACGAGGTTTCGCTAAAAGAGGAAAATGTTGAAAGCAATGGAAAAAAGGATGAAAAAAAGGATGAAAAGGCCAAGGAAATTAAGGTGAAAGTTGACTTTGACGGAATTCAAAACAGGGTTATTTCGTTACCAGTTGATGTGGCATACTACGGAAATTTTGCCTGCATAGATGGTAAGGTTTACTTCACACAGTACGACCCACAAACTCGAAAGAGTTTACTTAAAATGTACGATCTGAAAAAGAAGAAGGATATTGAGCTGGGCGAGAGGATGAACTTCGCCATTTCTGCAAATGGAAAGAAAATGCTGGTAGCTAAAAATGGAAACTTCGCTGTAATTGACCTGCCTAGCTCTCCCATAAAGATGGATGAATCCGTGGATTTGAGCGACATGAAAGTTTGGGTTGATTACAGGCAGGAGTGGAAGCAGATTTATGATGAGAGCTGGCGCCAGATGCGCGATTTCTTCTACGTTGAAAATATGCACGGAGTCGATTGGGAGGCTATGCACAAAAAGTACGATGTGCTAATTCCATACGTGAAACATAGAGCCGATTTAACCTACATTATTGGCGAGTTAATTGGTGAGTTGAACGTTGGACATGCATACGTAAATAGTGGCGAAATGCCAAAACCCGAGAGAACAAACCTTGGTTTATTGGGCGCAAAAATTTCGAAGCATAGCAGCGGGTTCTTTAAAGTAGATGAGCTACTGAACGGTGCTCCATGGAGCAAAGAGTTACGTTCTCCGTTACTCGATATTGGTGTTAACGTGAACCAGGGCGACTACATTCTTGCGGTTGACGGAAGAGATTTGAAGACTGTTGGCGATATTTACCAAACCCTCATCGGCAAAGCCGACAGAATTGTAGAAATTACCGTAAACTCAAAACCCGAATTGGCTGGAAGCCGAAAAGTTCTTGTGAAACCAATTTCAGACGAATCGCAGCTTTACTACTACTCATGGGTGCAGAATAACATAAAAAAAGTAAACGAAGCTACCAATGGCGATGTTGGTTACATCCACATTCCCGACATGGGCGTTGAGGGTTTGAACGAGTTTGTGAAGTATTTCTACCCACAGCTAACCAAAAAAGGGTTGATTATTGACGATAGGGGAAATGGTGGAGGAAATGTTTCACCCATGATTCTTGAGCGGTTAAGCAGGGTTGCCTACCGTGCAAACATGCGCCGCGGTGTGAATCATCCAACTCCGGTGCCTGCACAAACCCATGTTGGGCCAAAGGTTCTGCTTATCGATCGCTACTCCGCATCCGACGGCGATTTGTTTCCCTACGGTTTCCGCGAGCTTGGCCTTGGGCCAATAATTGGGATTCGTTCGTGGGGCGGAATTGTTGGTATTAGCGGTTCGCTTCCGTTTGTTGACGGTGGTGATTTGCGTAAACCCGAATTCACCAGCTTCAGCACCGAAACGGGAGAGTGGATAATTGAGGGTCATGGAGTTGAACCCGATATTGTAATTGATAACGATCCGTACAGGGAGTACATGGGGATTGATGATCAACTCAATAAAGCCATTGAAGTGGTGAAGGAAGAACTAAAGGATTGGAAAGGTTTGCCTCCCATTCCACCAGCACCCGATAAATCGAAGTAGAATTTATTAAATAATGTGAAAAACCTGATGGCAATAACCGCTGTCAGGTTTTTTATTGATAATTTTAAAATTGGAACAGGAACAATAATAAAAATTCTAGCAGGTTATATTTGGCAGTATTTATTGATTTATTCTTTTATGGGTAAAACATACAGAAAACCATTTAATTCATCATTTTTATTTCTTTTTCTTGTTATAGCAAACTATTCCTTTTCGCAGGGAATAAAAGGGCAAATAGTAGATGAAGAGGGAGTTGGAATTCCCTACGCATCGGTTTTTGTAAAAGAACTATCGTTAGGAGTTGCATCGAATGAGGATGGGCGATTCGATATAAAAATTCCAGCCGGAGAGTACAATGTGTTTTTTCAGTCGCTGGGTTACCAAACCGAAACGGTTAAAGTTAGTTTGACCGACAAACCTGTCATTAAAAACGTTATCCTTAAAGTTCGGTACTATAACCTGAATGCAGTTAAAGTTTCGTCGAAAGCAGAGGATCCGGCGTATGCCATTATGCGTAAGGCAATTGCGCTGGCACCCTACCATCAGAACCAGGTGAAAAATTTTGAGGCGCTGGTTTACATGAAGGGTAAGGTTGACGTGGTGAAGCTTAGCCGGATGGTAAAGCGCATGTTGCGAAAGGAGGAGGATGCACCCAAGGAGGGAGAAGTTTACGTTTTTGAGTCGCAGAGCGAACTTGGATTTACTGCCCCCGATAAGTACGAGCAGAAGGTTCTTTCGGTACGAAATACTTTTCCGGGGGTTGACAACAATGAGCCCATGCAGTTTATTGCGCTGAACCTATACCAACCAAACTACCAGAACTGGATTTCGCCGTTGGCACCCAATGCGTTTACGCATTACAGGTTTAGGTACATGGGTAGTTCGGTTGAGTCGGACCGGATGATACACAAGATACAGGTTACCCCACGACGAAAAAATCAGCAGCTTCTTTCGGGTACAATTCACATTGTCGATAACCTTTACTGTCTTCAGAGCGTCGATTTAAAGGGCGATTTCACTGTTGGAAAATTCCATTTTGCATCGCAGTTTGCCGAATTTAACCGTAACCTGTGGATGCCGGTTAGCCATAATATCGACTTGAATATTAAGGTTATGGGGAATATGGCGGAGATTAACTATTTGGCCTCTATGAATTACAAGGATGTGATTCCATCCGACGAATTGGTTGCCCGAATTTCCAAGGAGGAGAAGGAGTTGAAACCACAAAAACCGGAAAAAAGTTTAACTCCAAAGGAGCAGAAAAAGCAGCAAAAAATTGAGGAGATAATGCAGAAGGATGAGCTAACTACCCGCGACATGCATAAGCTATCGAAGCTGTTGGAAGAAAAAAACGAACCTGACACAGTTAAATCCCTTGAGATTAAACGTAATACCAATGTTACGGTGGACAGCCTTGCCTCAAAGCGCGATTCAACATTCTGGGCGCAATTGCGCCCAATACCCCTCAAAGAGGATGAGCTGAAAAGTTTTCAGAAGAAGGATTCGCTCATTCGGTTGGCTGGTTCCGATTCTTTGAGAAAATCCCAAGATTCTTTTAACCTTCATCGACAATCATTTGCATCTGCTGCTCTAAGCGGAGGAAGGTATTTTCCGAAGAATAGCAAAAAATGGTCATTCTCATCGGATGGAATTAGTCCAAAATCGTTCGTATTCAATACCGTTGATGGATTTACACCAAACTATAAATTTACTATTGGTATAGGAATTTCAAAAAAGAGATTAGTTCTTTCGCAGAAATACGCATACGCATTTTCGCGAGAAAAATTTATGTACCACATTGGATTCAGTGCAAACTATTCGTCAGAAAAGCGAGCCAGCGCATCGGTGGGTTTTGGAAGTTACTCTAAGGATTTTAACGAGAAGGACGGGGTTGGTCCGTTTATCAACACCATCTACACATTGGCGTTTCGCAATAACCTCCAGCGGCTTTTCCATGAGCAGTGGGCAAATTTCACAAACAGAATCGACTTGGTGAATGGTTTGGTTCTAATCACGGGACTAAAAGCATTCCAACGCGATACGTTGGAAAACAACACCGATTTTTCATTTTTCTATAAGGATACCAAAAACTTTTCACCAAATATTCCCGAGAACAACAAGTACGCTCAAACAAGTAAGGTTGTTGATTTTGGTGCAATTGCTTCCGTAGGAATTGAGTACACGCCCGAGTACTACTACCGTATGTTTGGGAACACAAAGATAATGGTACGGAGCAGATTCCCTACATTCACTTTCAGGTACAATCTATACAGCTATTTTTCACCCGATGAAATTTTTGCGCATAAGGTTGAGGTTGGGTTGCATCAAAGAAAGGAACTGGGAGTTTTCCGCGATTTTTACTATTCTTTGAATATGGGAACATTCTTTAATTCTGAGAAAATCCATTTTGCCGATTTCAATCACTTCAACACTCAGCCTGTTTACGTTGTGGAGAACGAGAGCCCGAACTCATTCTGTAATCTTCCATTCTACATGCAGAGTACCAATAAACAGTGGGTTGAAGTGCATTCGCACTACAGGTCGGCATTTCTTGCGTTAAAATACTTGCCATTCTTCAGCAACATGGCGTGGAAGGAAGTTGTGTTCCTGAGCGCGCTCAGCACTCCCCAAACCCCATACTACATCGAAATTGGATACGGAACCAACGAAATTCTTCAAACAATAAGGGTTTCGGGTCACATTGGTTACATGCACAACGGAGAATTTTACTACGGTTTTCGGATTGGAATATCGGATAATTATATTGGACTGTAAATCGGTAATCGGTGATCGGTAACCAGTAATCAGTAATCAGTAATCGGTAATCGGTGGTCAGTAAAGAAAGTTGGCAGTTGGCAG
>DAOSWM010000002.1:0-69663 GCA_035380045.1 Tenuifilaceae bacterium
CACTCTATGAACTCGAAACTTTAGTCACTCTATGAACTCGAAACTTTAGTCACACAAAAAATGAACTTAGACAAAATAAAGCCATGATAAAATTCCTAATAAAAGGCCTATTCCGCGACAAGAGTCGCAGCAGGTTACCAATAATTGTGGTTTCAATTGGTGTTATGCTTACTGTTCTGATGAACGCCTACGTAAGGGGTTTCATGGGCGACACGATTGAGGTGAACTCAAAGTTTACCAATGGTCACCTAAAGGTAATGAGCCGTGCATACGCCGAGGAAGCAAACCAAATTCCCAACGACTTAGCCCTGACCGAGGTAAGCAGCTTGCTTACGGAGTTACGCGCTGAATACCCTGAGGTTGAATGGGCACCACGCATTCAGTTTGGTGGGCTTGTTGATGTTCCCGATGTGAATGGGGAAACCCGTTCTCAGGGCCCTGCAATAGGAATGGGCGTTGATCTCCTTTCTGAGAACAGCAAGGAAATAGAACGTTTAAACCTGACAAATTCAATAGTGCGTGGAAGTATGATCGCCAAACAGGGTGAGGTATTGCTTAGCGAAGAGTTTTCTCAAAAGCTTGGCATAAATCCCGGTGAAGTGGTCACCCTAATCGGATCCTCCATGTTCGGAAGCATGACCATGTACAATTTTACGGTTTCAGGCACTGTGAGGTTTGGTGCTGAGGTGATTGACCGTGGAGCAATAATTACAGATATTGAGGATGCACGCCTAGCCCTTGATATGAACGATGCCGCAAGCGAAATTCTTGGGTTTCTGAAAACCGATTTCTACGACGATGAGCGTGTTGTTAAGCTGGTGACCGAAATGAATGAAAAGTATGCTGATAGCTCCGATGAGTTTGCTCCGGTATTCAAGAGTTTAAGCCAGCAGGGCGCCATGGGGCAGTACGTGGCTCTAGTTAACGTTTGGTCAATTTATATTCCAATGGTTTTCGTTTTTGCCATGTCGCTTGTGCTGTGGAATGCCGGGCTGCTTGGAGGACTTCGCCGGTACGGCGAGGTGGGAATCCGCATTGCCATGGGCGAGGAGAAAGGGCATGTGTACAGAACAATGATTTACGAATCGATTTTTATTGGTATTGCCGGTTCAATTTTTGGCACAGCGTTTGGGCTATTCTTTGCGTGGTTAATACAAACGTATGGCATTGATATTTCAGGAATGATGGAGGGAGCTTCCATGATGCTGCCATCGGTGATACGGGCAAGAATTACTCCGGCTGATTTCTACATTGGGTTCTTCCCGGGGTTAATGTCAACAGTTATTGGGACAATGCTTTCAGGTGTAGGAATCTATAAGCGTCAAACAGCCAGGCTGTTTAAGGAGTTGGAGTCTTGATGGAACGCTGATAACGCAGACCCGCCTGCCGTCGGGCTGGTTCAACTGATATTCGCAGATCATATCATAAAACATATTACAATGAAAAAAATACCGATTTTAATACTAATAATCATTGCCTTCTCGGGCAAATCTCAGCCATCTGCTGATGAGATATTAGACAGAGTGGATAAGAACATGTCGTCGGAGAATCGGATTTTCGAATCGTCCATGACTATCCATGGGAAACGGGGAAACCGAACTATGACCTCGAGAACCTACTCTGTAGGCGATAAGCAATCGTTTACCGAGTACCTTTCTCCTGCACGCGAGCAGGGAACGAAAATGCTAAAGTTGGAGAATCAACTTTGGATTTACTCACCTTCAACCGACCGAACCATCCAAATTTCTGGACATATGCTTCGCCAGTCGGTTATGGGTTCCGATTTGTCCTACGAGGATATGATGGAGGATCGTAAGCTTACCGATGTGTACACTGCCGTAGTTGTTGGCGAGGAAACGGTAGATGAGCGAAATACTTATGTTCTTAAATTAACCGCCAAGGTTGAGGATGTAGCCTACTTTACCCGTAAGGTTTGGATCGATACTGAACGTTACATTCCTTTAAAGGAAGAACTTTTCGCAAAAAGCGGTCAGCTGCTTAAGCGAACTATGCTAAGTGGTGTTGAAAAAATTGAAGGAAGATGGTTCCCCACAAAAATGGTTTTTAAGGATATGCTAAAACAGGGCGAAGGAACCGAGTTTGAAATTACTAGCGTAAAATTCAACCAAAAAATTCCTGAGCATATATTTAGCAAAGCAGCGCTTAAGAAGTAGAACCCGCTTGCAGTTATGCCATTAGTTTTACTCCAATTAGAAGAATGTCGTCCGTTTGAGGAGAGTTGCCCATATGTAATTCAAGTTCCTTTTCAAGGATGCTTTCCTGCTTATCAATACTTAGGCTGGCAACCTCAGCAATAAGTTTTTTAAGTTTGCTTGAGTAAAATTTTTTGTTGTCGGCTCCACCAATTTGGTCTGCATACCCATCGGTGGTCATGTAGATTGTCGTACCTTCATTGACCATAATTTGGTGCGATTCAAACTCTTTGTCTTGCCCAAAGCATACTCCTATAGGGCATCGTACCCCTTTTATTTTAGATATATCTCCATTGTTAGAGCAGCATCTATATTGAGAGGAATTCAAAAATGTTTATTTATGTTGACATTGGCTTTGCTAAGTTCTGAGTTATCTCGGGTACTTCAATCTCTTTTAGAAAATTGGGTTTTGTAACGGTTTTTGCTGTTATTAAAATAGTTAGGAATGAAAAAATCAGTTAGTATGAATATTGAATTATTATGAAACTTTTTATGAAGTATAAATTAAAATAATAATTAACCTTCTTTTTGGTGGGCAGGAGCTAAGGCAATAAAATAATGATTCTTTTTGTTTCTGTTGTGGAATGATATTTGAAAGGAAAGTTACATTTTTGTGAAAAAATATTGTTTAACCTTCTTTTGTGAAAGAGTGAAACTGGTTGGGTTCAAGTTTACGGCAATTATTCTATTTTCTTTAGCGCTTTTCGACACAGCGATAGGGGGAGTCCCCCAGAATAGCCTCTTGAATGATGGTGTTGATAGTTTTATGAATGAGTTATATAGCTTTGATTTTGTAGCGGCAGATAGCGTGAAGAAGAATGCTTTTAAGAAGGCTGGTGTTGAATATAAGGTATCAAATTTATTAGATTTATGGTGGAATGGGTTAACCTATCCAGGCTATAATAGTTTTTTTGTTTCCCTGGAAAATGAGGTTGAAAAAAATGTATTGGAATATGAGTCAAGCAATAAGTATAACAACGATATTTTATACACTATTTCATGCGTTTTTGGCATTAGGCTTGCTGCAATAAAAGGCGAAGAAATGTTAATGCTCAGATATTTTTTAAAGATAAGGGCAGGTTTAAGCGATATTTTAGAAACTCCAATGAAAAGCCAGGAAAATATGTTAGTGGCAGGTATATATAATTATACTATTGCTGGTTTAAAGGAGAAAAATTCTACCATATGGCCCATCGTTTTGATTTTTTATAAAGCAGAATCTGAGGTAGGTCGTTCGTTGCTTAAAAAGTGTGCGGAATCCAGCTCCTCTGTTATATCAACCGAAGCCCATTATTTTCTGTTTAAGATTGAAGATGAAATATATAACAATAAGGATGAGGCTTTGAGTAACGTTTGTTGGCTTATTAATAAATACCCCAATAACATAGTATTTAGATTTGAGCATTTAAGAATACTAAATGATTTTGGGGATAAAGGATTCGGTATTAGAAATTCATTGTCAAAACAGATAATGGATTCTAGCCTTACCGAGTTGCAAAAGCATCATTTTTTGTCGAAAATATAAGTTTGTTTAGTAGAATATTTTAGAAAAATATTGGCTGTTAATTGTTGCTATTATCCAATTAATAGTTATACTTGAGTAAGTTTTTGTTTAACTAAATTCATTAATTTATGAAAAAAATTTTATTTTCATCGGTGTTCGTTTTATGTACAGCACTTGTTTCTTTTTCAGGAAACTATCGTGTTGACAATGTAGCTGTTGACAACCTTTTTGACAATGCGTTGGAGGTTTCGATATCGGAAATGGTATCGTTATCATCAACCACAGCTGCTAGCATGGCAACTTTTGAAAGCAAGGATCCTGTTGTTGCTACTATTGTTTGTTTCTTTGTAGGAGGGTTTGGTGTTCACCGTCATTATTTGGGAACAAAAGGAAGTATGTGGGCAATATACACATTCACCTGTGGTGGAATTTTTGGAGTAGTTCCTCTGGTAGACTTCTTCGTCCTTATTGCTGATGGTATAGTCAAAGACAATATTAGTAAGTACGAGAATAACGAGAACTTTTTTATGTGGTAGTGCGTTTTTTGTAATATGTTAAAGGAGCGTATTTTACGCTCCTTTATTTTTTTTCTGTAAAACCTCGATAATTTCTTTTTTCCTATTTTCATTAAAATATAAAGCCTTTTCGTAGTTATTTTTATTCAGCAGAAACTCTGCTCTTTTTCGTCCTCCAAAGTAGAATTTCTGAAGCATAATTGCGCCCCCAAAGTACCCGGTTAGGTAGTATGAGTAGTATATTTGATGTGCGCCAAATGCAAGAGATGCCATATTAATTGTTAAGTTTAAAAAACCTTCAGCTGGTTTTCCTGCATATACAATCCCTGCTCCAGGAATAAAAGATACCCAGAATAATACCTTCTCATTCTTAAGTTTTGGAAGGCTATCGTTACTATACGAATAAATAATTTTTTCAACGCCTTCAAATTCACCTTTGTTAAGCGCTAATGAGTCTTTAACCTCAAGAATCATCATTTTAGCATCATTCCAACGTTGCAGTTCGTTTAGAACAAGTGTGTATAACAGGTTGATTTCTACTGATGTTTCCCATTTTTGAAAGTAGTTACATTGTTTGATTTGTTGAATATACGATTCTGCTTGAGCGTAGCGATTTGATAGGTACGAGCAGAGGGCTTTTTGGTATAGTACAATAAACCGTAAACTGTCGGAAAGTCCAATCAAACTGATTCTATCTATCGTACTAAATGCATTCTCGAAATCGTTACTTTTTTTATAGCATTCGGTTTTACTAAGTATTGCCGCATATCTGTCGTAATTATTTTGGGCGTTGAAGTATTCACGCTCATATTCCAGAGCTGCAAGTTTAAAGTTCCCCTTTAATAAATATTCTTCAGCTGTTAAGCTCTGTCCAACGCTAGTTGAAAACATTCCGAATAGGAATGTGCAGGTTAAAAAGAATTCTATGCTCAATTTTTTTATTATACTCATCTCTATAAGCTTTTACACTAAAAACACTTCCATAAATATTTGCTGAGTATGCTACGGTGAATAAGGACCCAAAAATTATTGTTTTGGGATTTAAAAGGCCGTCCCTGTTGTAGTTCTCCCATGTTAATGCTCCCAGAATTCCTACTGTAAAGAGTGACGAGAGACCACTCCCAACTTTGCCCGCATACATTTTGCCAGAACCAGGGATAAGGGCAGAAAAAAGTCCCGCAACAAACGGGGATTTATGATTAAAATTAGCTATGCTCATGTTTATTTCGTCTAAAGTTCTTTGATTCTCAGCGAATGAGTAGTACGAGTAGCTAAATGTTGATGATATTTTGTTGTATGTTTCAAGGTCTTTAGTAAGCAATGCTAGTCCAGCAAGTTGCGTTCTTTTTAGCTCATCAAGCATTTCATTACTTGGTTGGTATGCGCTAAGAATATTTTTGGCTGAATTAGTGTTTCTACTGTGTGCTGCGCAGTAAGCGCTAAAGAATCGTGATTTGGCAAAAGTTGAGTGATTTTTGCTCACGTTTAGTAAGGAAACTGTTGCGCTATCAAGCTGTTTAAGGTTGTAGTGGCTCCAACCAACAAGGTACCATAAAGTATCAGCTTGTATGCTGTCATCAAGTTTTAATAGATGTGATAGGGTTAACGCATTTTCATAAAGCCGGTTATTAACTAAATAGGTCATAAACTCAACATCATTATTCGTCCAGCTACTGCGCGCAACCTGCCCTGATACGTTTGGTGAGAAAAGTAAAAAGGTTATGGTGGCAAATCCCAAAAATGATGATGGAGGTAACTTACTCAATATTCCCATAATAATCAATATCCTCATTTTTTTTGTGGCTAACTGGGTCAACCATGTCTTTTGGAATATCAATGGCAGAAAGCCTGTCGCACCTCATAATACGATCGATGGATGAAAGGAAGGCTTTTGGGAAGCTATAACATGTGAAGGCACGGTGGCTAAATTCTGAGCATGAAGGATTGTATAGGCAGCTTGCAGATATTTGTGCGCTGATGAACTTCTGGTACACATAAAGTGGAGGAGCAAATAGAATGTTTGAAACCGATTTTTTTTTCCCAAACCCATATTTTACAACTCTCTCATGGTACTTCTCCTTTAATGTTTTTTTGTTTGCAATAATTTCTATGTCTGTTTTTGAAATAACCTGACCTTTAGCAGGAATTTGAGCAGTGAGAATTACTACAAAGAGTATGGTGCTATATACGGTAATCCTATTTAATGACCTTTGCATTGTCTGGGATTTTGAAGTTAATCATATCGGAACTTACTTGCGAGCCGTATCGTAGGTCGGAGTATTCTTTCCTTGATACGATAGAGTCATTATTGTTAATATATGAAATTTCTGTAATGGTTAAAGGAATGTAATGGTTGTTAAATTCCTGATAATTATCGTAGTATGTTTTGCTTAGCGTGTTTTTTTCGTTTGAAATGAACGAGGTGAATATTGGAACGAAATCTTCAAAAACTAGCTCAATTTCAGCAATTCCTTTTGAACTTTCGGGAGATGCCCATTTAGTTATATGGTAGTTATTATCGTACTTCGATTCAGTTAGCTCAAAGCCCATTTGTTTCAAACCCATTTCTGACATGTTTTGCGTAAGAAACAAGAATAAAATATCGGTGTCGGCCGAAAAAATATCATTTTGTTGAAGGATTACTTCGTTTTTTTTGGGGAAATACATTTTCGTTTCACCCAAAATGTTCGAGAAAAAAATAAATTCCTCAGGGTATATATAGTACATTCTTATTTCCTTGCTATCGATTAAGTAAAAAACATCTGCTTCAATTACTATTTTCTTTCCTTGCGATGCTTTCTGTACCTTAAGTTTCGCTGAAATTATGTTGGCTTGTGTTTGTGTTGTAACCCCCATTACTATAGGCGTTAATGTAAGTGCCAAAGCGAATAAAAATAATTTATGCATAGGTTTTTTAAAATTTCAGATTCCAAAAATCATTCCAAATACAATCAAAGACAATGTTCGGATCGCTCCTGTTTCTATCTTTTCTTCATTTGAGTTGAATGCTTCACAACTCAATTAGCCCACTTCATTTTTCCTAAGAATTAGCAATCCCACAAATGTTAGCGCTCCGTTTACAATAAGCAGTTCAAATCCAAACTCGAAACCATTAAAAAGGATTGCTGAGTACTTCGCAAGAAAGTAGCATGTTACAGGAGAAGCAATTGCAACAAGGGGAACCCATTTATCTTTTACTTTAAAATTCGTAAATAGCCCGAAGGCATATAACCCAAGCAGCGGGCCATATGTGTAACCAGCAACCGTGAACAGGGCGCTAATTACGTTCTCATTGTTTACCGCTTTAAAAACCATAATTACAGCGGCAATAACTAAGGAAATGCAAACATGAACCCTCATTCGTATTCGTTTTATTTCCTTCTCGGTTTTCCCTTTCAGGTTTAAAATGTCTATGGTGAACGAGGTTGTAAGCGCAGTTAGCGCCGAGTCGGCGCTGGAGTATGCCGCAGCAATTATCCCAAGTATGAAAAGAATGCTCACAACTTTTGGGAGGTAACCCTGGGTGGCAATTAGGGGGAAGAGGTTGTCGGTTTGTTCTGGAACGGTAATGCCTTGCTGATGAGCAAAAATGAAAAGCAAAACACCCAGCGACAAGAAAACCAAATTTACCGGCAGAAAAGCAAAACCGTACCAGTACATGTTCTTTTTTGCATCCTTTAGGTTTCGGCAGCTTAGGTTCTTTTGCATCATATCCTGGTCAAGTCCAGTCATTACAATGGTAATGAAAGCGCCGCTAAAAAATTGCTTAATAAAATGGCGTTTATCGTTCCAATCATCGAAAAACCACATTCTGCTATACTCGCTTTGCTGGATGGTTTCAACCATTTGCCCGAATGACAGCCCCATTTGCCTAGCGATGAAAAATATAGTAAGCACAACGGCAGTAAGCATTGCGGTAGTTTGCAATGTGTCGGTCCAAATAATGGTTTTTATGCCTCCTCGGTTGGTGTAGAGCCAAATTAAAATTATAGTAACTGCAACGGTAACTATAAAGGGAACTTCCCATGCATCAAAAACTGTGATTTGCAGTACCATGGCCACAAGGAATAACCTGAAAGAAGCTCCAATAATCCTTGAAATTAGAAAGAATACTGCTCCGGTTTTGTAGCTGTAAAACCCGAAGCGGGCTTCGAGGTAGGTGTATATTGAAGTAAGATTCAACCTGTAGTAGAGGGGTAGAAGAACATTTGCTACCACTATGTAGCCCAACAGGTATCCCAATACCAGCTGGAGGTAGGAAAACTGGCTACTGCCAACATAACCCGGAACTGAAATAAACGTTACCCCGGAAAGCGAGGCGCCAAGCATGCCAAACGCCACAACATACCATGGCGATTGTCGATTTCCAACAAAAAACGATTCATTGTTGGCATTCCTGCTGGTTAATGCTCCAATTGCAAGAAGAACGCCGAAATAAATAACGATGATTAAAATCACCCAGATAGGTTCCATCCCAAGTTATTAATAAATTAGCTACAAGTGTAGAAAAAAATGGTTGAATAAAAAATATGTTTCATACAATGCTTTGGCCGATTATTTGTAGATTTGCAATAGTAGCAATTTGAAACAATGAGCATAAGTAGTTTTCCATCAAAATTATTAGAAAACGCTGTTGATGAATTTTCCCGTCTTCCGGGAATTGGAAAGAAAACTGCGTTAAGGCTCGTACTGCACATTCTTCGTCAACCTAACGATGATGTTTCCCGTTTTGCCCAATCGTTGGTTTCGCTAAAAAACGACATAAAATACTGCAGGGAGTGTAACTCGTTGTCCGATACCGATATTTGTTCAATCTGTTCCAGCCCCAAACGCAACAGTTCCATCCTTTGTATTGTTGAGAACATTCGTGATGTTATGTCCATCGAATCAACCAGTCAGTACAACGGTTTGTACTACGTGCTTGGCGGGCTTATTAGCCCAATGGATGGGGTAGGGCCTGCTGATCTCAATATCGATGGCCTAGTTAACAAAATTGCTTCGGGTACCGTAAAAGAAGTCGTTATGGCGCTTAGCGCAACCATGGAAGGCGATACAACGAACTTTTACATTTATAAGAAGATAAAACCTTTTGATGTTGAGGTGACTGCAATTGCACGTGGAGTGGCTTTTGGCGACGATTTAGAGTACGCCGATGAGGTTACACTGGGGAGGGCTATTGTTAACCGGGTTAAATTTGAAAACACTATTGCAAATTAAAATAGTATCGTTATTTTTACAAAATATGAACATGAGAGCATTTTTATTTCTAACATTTTTCTTGTCCTTTGCACTTGCCTCAGTGGGGCAGGAAAATGACTTTGTTGCTTCTGCCTACAAAAATTTGAAAGAAAAGAATTACCAGGCTGCCATCGACAATTTTTCTCAGGCACTTAAACAGCAACCATCAGATACTGCTGCTCTCATAGGAATTATCCGAGCATATACCGTAACCGAAAATTACAAGGAAGCACAGCAGGTTATTGAGGATGGCATTAAGTTATTCCCTGATATCCCCGATTTTTTCATGCGTCGTGGAATATTGAACACCATAATGGGGCAGCAGCGACGTGCAATTTCCGATTTTAACAAGGCTCTTGAGCTTTCTTCAAAACAGCAAAGTGTAAATATTTATGTGAATAGAGGAATTTCATATATGCGCGATGAAGATTTCGATAGAGCAATTGACGATTTTAACGAAGCCTTAAGAATTAATCCTCGAAGTTCTTCGGCACTGAGTTACAGAGGATTCCTTAGTTATAGGTTGGGTAGATTTGCTGAATCTATTGAGGATTATAATAAGGCACTTGATTTAGATCCTGAAAGTGCCATGAACTACTACAATAGGGGAATGGCACATTTTCGTTCGGGTGATAAAGAGAGGGCTTGCTCTGATTTTCACCAATCATGTAGCCGTGGAAACATGCATGCTTGCCGCATGATAATGGCAGAGTGCGAGGGTGTGAAGAGGGAATAATAAATCAGTTTGCAGTTCTCAGTCTTGAGTTTGCAAAAAAAAAATGAAATAAAAAAAATCCGGGGTTTCCCCCGGATTTTTTACTTTCTAAAACAATCTATTTAATCACTTTATCAATGATATCATCATCGGCTATGTTTGGAATGGTGACCTTAAGGTTTGGGGTTCTGTCCATTTCACGCTGAATGGCGAAAATGGCCTCCTTATTACGCGCCCAGCTGCGACGTGCAATCCCATTATTTACATCCCACAGCAACATTTGGCGAAGCCTGCGATCGGCATCGTCCGAACCATCAAGGGTCATTCCAAAGCCTCCGTTAATTACTTCCCCCCAGCCAACACCACCACCGTTGTGGATTGAAACCCAGGTGGCACCGCGGAACGAGTCCCCAATCACGTTGTGAATCGCCATGTCGGCAGTGAACTGTGACCCATCGTAAATATTCGAGGTTTCACGGTAGGGCGAATCGGTTCCCGAAACATCGTGATGGTCGCGGCCAAGCACTACAGGTGCTGAAATTTTTCCTTCACGAATGGCCTTGTTAAAGGCCTCAGCAATTTTTATGCGGCCTTCAGCATCGGCGTAAAGGATTCTAGCCTGTGAACCAACAACCAGCTTGTTAGTGCCCGCTTCCTTTATCCAGTGAATGTTATCCTCGAGTTGTCCTTTAATTTCAGCAGGAGCACTTTTTGCAATTTCTTCAAGAACTTGCTGAGCAATTCTGTCGGTGGTTTCAAGATCCTTCGGATCGGACGAAGTGCAAACCCAGCGGAATGGCCCAAAACCGTAGTCGAAGAACATGGGACCCATAATATCCTGAACGTACGAAGGGTACCTGAATTTTCCGTTGGAATCCACAATATCGGCACCCGCTCTGCTGGCTTCCAGCAGGAATGCGTTGCCATAGTCGAAGAAGTACATCCCACGTTCCGCTAGCGTATTTATAGCTTTTGCGTGGCGACGTAAACTTTCGTAAACTTTTTCCTTGAAAAGTTCGGGATTACTTGTCATGAGTTCGTTCGACTCCTCAAATGTGAGACCAGCAGGAAAGTAGCCTCCGGCAAATGGGTTGTGGAGCGACGTTTGATCGCTTCCCAGGTCAACCGGCACCTTTTCTTCAGCAAGTTTTTCCCACAAATCAACTATATTTCCCTGGTATGCAATTGAAACGGTTTCTTTCTTCTCCATGGCTTTTCTGATTCGAGGAATCAGAATGTCAAGGTTTCCGTGAACTTCGTCAACCCAACCCTGGCTGTGCCGAACCTCCGTAGCTTTCGGGTTTATCTCGGCTATAACGCTAACAACTCCGGCAATAACTCCGGCTTTTGGTTGAGCCCCCGACATGCCACCTAGTCCTGATGAAACAAAGAGCTTGCCCCGTAAATCAGTTTCTCCGGCTTTCAGCCTTTTTCTGCCTGCGTTCAGAACCGTAATGGTTGTGCCGTGTACAATCCCTTGGGGTCCAATATACATGAACGATCCGGCAGTCATTTGCCCGTACTGGGTAACGCCAAGGGCGTTGAATTTTTCCCAATCGTCCTTCTTGCTGTAGTTAGGAATCATCATTCCGTTGGTAACAACTACCCTTGGGGCGTCCTTGTGTGATGGGAAAAGTCCCATGGGATGACCTGAGTAGAGAACAAGGGTTTGCTCATCTGTCATTTCTGACAAGTATTTCATTGTGAGCAGGTACTGTGCCCAGTTCTGAAAAACCGCTCCGTTTCCACCGTAGGTTATTAGCTCGTGCGGATGCTGGGCAACGGCATAGTCGAGGTTGTTACTAAGCATCAGCATTATGGATGCAGCCTGAATCGACTTGTAGGGGAAATCGTGGATGCTCCGTGCAGTAATTTTATAGTCGGGACGAAAACGGTACATGTATATTCTACCGTAATCGTTTAGCTCCTTTGCGAATTCCTCTGCCAAAACGGCATGATGCTTTTGGGGGAAATACCGTAACGCATTCTTTAGAGCAAGTTTTTTCTCCTCTGTAGTCAGAATTTGTTTGCGCTTTGGCGCATGGTTTATGTTCGAATCCCAGGGCTTCAGTACAGGTATTTCGGCTGGAATCCCTTGTTTAATAATGTTTTGAAACTCTTCGCGTGTCATATTGAGTGTTTTTTTATTTTCTGGTTCAAAGTTATAGCTTTTAATAAGAATTTTTCTGTTTTTTTTTGTTTAGGCAATTACTTCTAAATATGATTTGGAGGGAATGGCATTGTGTCATAATATTTTTCCTTGCATGGTTTTTGAGGATAATACCATGCTTTTTTATACATTTACCTAACATTAAACATTTGAAAACTATGAAAAGAAGATTTTTATATCTTATGGTTGCCGTGCTTGCTATTCCTTTCTTTAGTAGCTGCGGGTACAATAAAATGGTGTCGATGGAGGAGGGTGTGACTTCTCAGTGGGCAAACGTTGAAAACGTTTACCAACGTAGAATGGATCTTATTCCAAACCTTGTGAATACTGTTAAAGGGTACGCAAACTTTGAGCAGCAAACCCTAACGCAGGTAATTGAGGCTCGCGCAAAGGCAACTCAGGTTACCATTGACCCAACCAACCTGAATGAAGCAAACATGAAGCAGTTTCAGGCTGCACAGGGGGAGTTGAGCGGTGCTTTGTCGAGGTTGCTGGTAACTATTGAACGCTACCCCGACTTAAAGGCAAACCAGAATTTTCTCGATTTACAGGCTCAGTTAGAGGGAACAGAGAACAGGATTGCCGTTGAGCGTAGAAAATTCAACGAAACAGTTCAAACCTACAACTCTTATATTCGTTCGTTCCCTCGGGTAATATATGCTGGTTGGTTCGGTTTTGAGAAGAAAGCCTACTTTGAGGCTGATGAGGGTGCGAAGGAAGCTCCAAAGGTTGACTTTGGGAGCTAAGTGAAATATAAAAACGAGAAGTAATGGCAGCCGAAAAATTAAGAATAACAGATAAGGTTCGGATAGTTAACGCAGTGAAGCAGGCCGAACTCAACACTTCTGGCGAAATTCGAATTCACATCGAGGATCGTTGTAAAGGGAATGTGCTCGATCGTGCAGCCGATGTATTTGCCATGCTTAAAATGCATAAAACGGAGCAGCGTAACGGAGTGCTTTTCTACCTTGCTTTGGACGATAAGCAGTTCGCCATTCTTGGCGATGCTGGAATAAACGCCGTTGTCCCTGCAAATTTCTGGGAATCAATTAAGGAAGAAATGATGGCTCATTTTAAAAATGGTGAGTTTGCCGATGGCCTCGTGAAGGGTGTTGAAATGGCCGGTGAAAAGCTGAAGCAGCACTTCCCATACCAAAGCGATGATATTAACGAATTGCCAAACGATATTTCGTTCGGAAGTTAAAATGAACTAACTATGAGAACAAAGAAACTACTACTAGCACTTTCCCTCGTAATATCGGTTGGTTTTCTGGCAGCGCAGGAAATTCCTGAACCCATGCAACCGCCAAGGTTAGTGAACGACTTCGCTGGCTTGCTGAACGAAAGTGAATGGACCAGCCTTGAAGGGAAGTTACGTAACTACCACGACACAACGTCAACACAAATTTATGTTGTGATTGTTAACGATTTACTTGGCTACGATAAGGCCGACTATGCCTTTCGCCTTGGCGAAAAGTGGGGAGTGGGACAAAAGGGAAAGAATAACGGCGCAATAATTCTTCTTAAGCCAAAGGTTGGAAACGAGCGGGGCGAAGTTTTTATCGCAACAGGTTACGGCCTTGAGGATGTTATTCCCGATGCCATGGCAAACAGGATTATCGATAAGGAAATGATTCCCAGCTTTAAGCAGAATAACTACTATCAGGGGATAAATGCCGCAACTGATGTGATAATCGATTTGGCATCCGGGAAATTCACTGCGGAGCAGTACGAAAGTGGAGGAGGACTGGCCGGAGGAATTGCTGTGCTAATCTTCCTGTTTTTCTTCTTCATTATTTTTTCGAAGATGAACAGAACCCGTCGAGGTTCCATTGGCCATAATATTCCTTTCTGGATTGCAATGGGGATGCTTTCTGGCGGTGGAGGACGAAGCGGAGGATTCGGAGGCTTTAGCTCCGGAGGTGGTTCGTTCGGCGGCTTTTCCGGTGGCGGCGGCGGATCGTTTGGCGGCGGCGGTGCTGGTGGAAGCTGGTAGTAAAACTTGAAATTTTAATGATAAAGAAAGGGGCTTTTGGCCCCTTATTGTTTTCTACTGTTCTTCCTCGTTCGACATGCTTTGGTCAACCAGTATTCGACCGCAGTATTCGCAAACAATAATCTTTTTGTGTACTTTGATATCGAGCTGGCGCTGTGGTGGAATTTTGTTGAAGCATCCACCGCAAGCATCCCGTTTTACGGTAACAACAGCCAACCCGTTGCGGGCATTGGCCCTAATTCTTTTGTATGCAGTTAGCAATCGTGGCTCAATTATTTCCTGAAATGCCTCCGACTTTTTGGTTAGGTCTTCCTCTTCCTTCTGGGTTTCTGTTACGATGCTATTGAGCTCATTCTTTTTGTTTTGAAGGTCAACTTTGCGTTCCTCAAGTTGGTTTTCAGCTTGTTCTGCTAGCTGTTTTTTATCCTTCGATTGGAAGGTGAATTCTTTGATTCGCTTTTCGCAAAGTTCCATTTCCAGAGTTTGGTACTCAATTTCCTTCGAAAGTGAGTCGTATTCACGGTTGTTCCTCACATTCTTCTGCTGCTCGTCGTACTTGGAAATAAGCCCTTCGGCATTCTTTATTTCAAGTTTCTTGTTGTTTACCTGCTCGTCAAGCTCATCAATCTCTTTCTTAAGGTTCGAAATTCGGGTTTCAAGCCCTTCAACTTCGTCTTCCAAATCCTGAACTTCGAGCGGAAGTTCGCCACGAAGAACCTTGATTTGATCAATCTTCGAGTCAATTTGCTGAAGTTCATACAGATACTTCAACTTTTCTTCTACCGAAAGATCGGTTTGCTGAGCTGTTTTTGTTTTTTCTGCTGCCATACCTGCTATAAGTAGTTTACGGGATTGGTACTCACATTTGATTTAAGGACTGCAAAATTAGCTATTTTTTTTGTAAGTAAATCATAAAAAATGTCAACAGTATATTGTTCACTTTCAAAATGTCCTATGTCGGCCAAAAGAATTTTGCCATCGGCATCGAAAAACTGGTGATATTTTATATCTCCGGTTAAGTAAACATCGGCCTTTGCAGCAATGGCCTTACTAATGAGTCCGGCTCCGCTTCCGCCACAGAAAGCTATTCGGGAAACGGGTTTGTTTAAAAAATTTGTATGCCTTACGCTGCCAACGCTAAAAGTTGACTTTACTTTCAGAAGAAACTCTTCCTCAAGCAATGGCGTTGGAAGCGTGCCCAGCATTCCAATGCCGGCGCGGGGATTCTTGTTAAGCAGAGGGTAAACATCGAATGCAACTTCCTCGTAGGGGTGTGCCTGCTGCATGGCCGCAATAACGTTGCTAAGAACAGGTTTCGGAACAATAACTTCAATTCGCGTTTCGGGTTCGAAATGGGCTTCACCAACTAACCCAACGTGCGGATTGGTTCCTTCTCCGGCTCTAAAAGTTCCTGTTCCTTCTGTGTTGTACGAGCATTGGTCGTACTCGCCAATTTGTCCTGCCCCCGAACCGAACATGGCCAAGCGAACCTCCTGCGCATTTTTCTGGGGAGCAAATGTAACCAGTTTTACAAGCTGATTTTCGGCTTTGTCGAGAATTTCAAGGTTCGATAGCTCAAGGAGGTTGGCAATTTTCATGCTTACCCCATTCCATACGCTGTCGATATTTGTGTGGGCGCTATATATTGAAATGCGGTTCTCGATAGCCTTAATCAACGCTTTTTCAACGTAGGTTGAGCCGGTAATTCTTTTTAATCCGCTAAAAATGAGTGGGTGATGTGATATTATAAGGTTTGCCCTGCGGGCAATTGCTTCGTCAACCACTTCGGGGGTAACATCGATGCAAAGCAGAATTCCTTCCACCTCGGCAGCCGGTGAGCCTACCTGAAGGCCTGCGTTGTCGTAACTTTCCTGGTATGCCAATGGGGCAAGCTGCTCAAGAATGGAGGTAACCTCGCGTACAATCATGATGCGGAATTTTCGGTTGAGCCAAGGGAGCTTTCAACTTCGAGCAGCATTTCTTTAATTCGCTTTAGCGATTCAATTGCCTCGAAGTTGTTAATGGTTGACTCCTTGTTCTTGGATAGCTTTTTACTGGCTCCCTCGAGGGTAAGGCGCTGTTCCTTAACCAAGTGGTATATTAGTTTGAAATTATCAATGTCCGATTTTGTAAACAGCCTATTACCCTTCTTGTTCTTTTTGGGTTTTATTACATCGAAGTGCTTTTCCCAGAAGCGAATAAGGGAAGTGTTTACTCCAAACATGTTGGCCACTTCGCCAATGGAGTAGTAGAGCTTCTCAACCTTCTTTTCTTTGTATGGCATTTTATTTCTCTTTTATGTAAAAGCTTCCGTCGTTCTCAATTACTAAGTTCGATTCGGGAATGTCAGTTGAGGTTAACGATTTTATTTCCTTAATTGCACTGCTCTGATTGTCAATAGCAGCGCCTCCGTTCCCTGATTGTTTTATGGGGTATATTTTTCCCTTTACAAATTTACCACTTTTATCGACAAGTAGCCTAACAATTGGAGCAAAACCATTAGGACCTTTTAAGTTAAAGCGTGCATAGGTGCAAAAATTCCCAAGGCTGTATGCAATAAAGCGGTTCTTGTAAATATCAATTGCCCGTGTAACATGGGGTCCATGTCCGAAAACAATGTCGGCACCAGCATCAATAGCAACTCTTGCAAATTGATATACATTTCCTCTGTTTTCACCATAAAAAATTTCGGTGTTTCTGGTAACATGACGGTGCGAAGAACCTTCAGCCCCACCATGAAATGAGGTAATTACAATGTCGCACTGGGATTTTAAATCTGTGATTATTCTTTTGGCCGTAATTGTATCGTTAATGCTGCATGTTCCTGTGTTTGGTGCAAAAGCACAGAATCCGATTTTTAAAGTATCGATTTCAATAATTGATGTGGGATGGCTTAGCAGTCCACCATATCTTATGCCCACCGAATCGAGTAAGCGCATTGTATTGCTTCTGCCTTTTTCCCCAAAGTCGCCGATGTGATTATTAGCCAGGCTAACCACGTCGAATCCATTAGAGAAAAGACAGTTTACGTATTTATCGGGCATTTTGAAGGCATAGCATATGGTAGTGTCCTTACATCTTTTCTCAACTTTGCCTTCGTTAAGGAAGCAACCCTCAAGGTTCCCAAATGTTATATGAGCGGAGTTAAGAATACCCCTGATTTCTGAACTAAAAAGTTGTTCACAGTCGTTGTTGGGAGGAAGGTAGCTGCTGTTTGGGAAATTTGTACCCATCATTATATCGCCAACACCAACTACTGAAATTAAGGATGAATCGATTTCTTGTTGTGCAGAGATTTTTGGGAATGGGAAAAAAAATAGCAAAAGGAGTAGCGAGCAAAATCGGTAAATATTGAAAGTATTCTTCACAAAATTATGGTTTACCTTTGGTAATAATGCTGGTTAGTTACTAATCAAGCGACTGTCCGCTTTGAGCGGCTAGTTCAATAATTTTATCGTACTCTTCGGGAGTTAGGTCGTTAAAGTAGAAGTTAATGGGGTTTATGGGTTCGTCGTTTTTTCTAACTTCGTAGTGCAGGTGAGGAGCCATGCTCATGCCCGTATTTCCTACCAGCCCAATTACGTCGCCACGCTTTACCTTTTGCCCCTTTTTTACCAAAATTTCGCTCAGGTGAGCGTACAGGGTTTTGTAGCTGAACCCATGGTCAATGATAATGGTGTTCCCGTATCCACGTGCAGAGTGAACTACCGCTGAAACAACCCCGTTACCAGTTGCGTAAATATCGGTTCTTGAGGGAGCCGTAAAATCCATTCCTGTGTGCATTTTTAGCACCTTGTAGAAAGGATGGATTCGTACGCCGAAGGGCGATGCAACTCTTTTCAGATCCTTGTTTGAAATGGGTTGAATGGCGGGTATGTTGGCAATCATCTCCTCCTTACGTTTGGCCATTTCAATAACCTCATCGAACGATTTCGATTGAATGTAAACCTGTTTCGCAAGCTTATCAAGCCTGCGGTGAGTTTTTATTACAATGTTAGCATTCGAAAGCCCCTCAAGTTCGGTGTACCTATCAACTCCACCCATGCCAGCATCCCTCACGGAAATTGGTATGGGTTCTGCCTCAAAAATGGTTCGGTAAATGTTGTCATCGCGTTGCTGAATGTCCTCCAAAACGGCAGTAACATGGTCAAACTTTTTGTTTAGCAGCTCAAATTGCACAACCATCTCCTGGTTCTCTCTGCGTAATCCACGCTCTTCGGGCGTATCGAAAAAGAAAGAGAACACAATATAGTATGCAATGGAAATAAGCAGACTCATAAAAAAGTAGGTGAAGCCTTTCCAAAACCTTTGTTTAAAAGTGCTTCTTTCTTTTACAAAGCTAAGCGAATCGGGGTTAAACCTATACTTGTGTTTTGGCATCGTTCTGCTGAATGTATTACGGGGTAAATATATAAAATATTTTTGTTTTATTTCTGATATACGTTGTATCATTAAATCTAGTTATCAACAATTTGGTTTGTAGAACGGCTGCTAAGCAATGCGGTTTTCCCTCTTTCATTTCAAAACGTTTACTACATTTGCAATATGGCAGTTAATCTTCAGTCGGATGTAATGTACCTAACAGGAGTTGGCCCAAAACGAGCCGAACTTCTGAAGAAGGAGTTGAATATCCATACCTTGAAGGATTTGCTATACTACTTCCCGTTCAAATACGTCGACAGGTCGAAGTTCTACAAGATTTCCGAGATAAATGCTGAGCTACCGTACATACAGGTCATAGGTCATGTTGTTCGTTTCCAGGAAGTAGGAGGCGGCAGGTCGAAACGGCTAACAGCGCAGTTCACCGATGGAACCGGTAACATTGAGCTGGTTTGGTTTAAGGGAATTAAGTGGATTGCCAGCAGCATAAAACCAAATGTAAAGTATGTGGTTTTTGGAAAACCAACCCTCTTTAATGGCAGGTACAATATTGCTCATCCCGAAGTTGAAGATTATAACACAGAAACTGTCAACTCAAGCGGAATGCTTCAGCCTGCATACAATACAACCGAGAAGCTGAAAAACAGCTACATAAACTCAAAAACCATCCTGAAGTTGCAGCACAACCTGCAAGTGATGCTGGATGGAAAAATCGACGAATCGTTGCCCGCATACCTGCTCGACCAGCTGAAGTTAATGACCCTGCCCGAGGCGTTGCGGAATACCCATTTTCCTCAGTCAGCAACGTTACTCCGAAAAGCGCAGGCGCGATTGAAGTTCGAGGAGCTTTTCTACGTACAGCTTAACCTTCTTCACCAGCGTAGCGTTCGGATGATGAAGGTAAACGGTCATGTTTTTTCCGTTGTTGGAGATGTGTTTAACCAGTTCTACAAAGAGAATCTTCCGTTTGAACTTACCAGTGCTCAGAAAAGGGTAGTTCGGGAAATTAGGAAGGACATGGGTTCCGGCAAGCAAATGAACCGTTTGCTGCAGGGCGATGTGGGAAGCGGCAAAACGCTGGTGGCGTTCATGTCGATGCTCATTGCAATTGACAACGGTTACCAAACCTGCATAATGGCTCCCACAGAAATCCTTGCAAACCAGCATTTTGAAACAATTTCGCAATTTGTTGATGGATTGCCGCTAAAGGTTGGCCTGCTTACTGGCAGCACAAAGCGTTCGGAAAGGAGCAATCTCCACTCGATGCTCGAGGATGGAACGATGAATATTATAATTGGAACGCACGCGCTAATTGAGGATGTGGTTCAGTTTAAAAATCTTGGGCTTGTTGTAATTGACGAGCAGCAGCGTTTTGGTGTTGCCCAGCGGGCAAAATTGTGGGAGAAGAATATCGACCCGCCGCACGTTCTTATTATGACAGCCACACCAATTCCCCGTACATTGGCAATGACAGTTTACGGCGACCTGGATGTTAGCGTAATTGACGAAATGCCTCCGGGCCGAAAACCAGTAGAAACCCTCCATTTTACCGATGCCAAACGGAACCTGGTGTACGGAAAAATGAGGGAACAAATTGCGCAGGGACGTCAGGTTTACATTGTGTACCCGCTTATAAAAGAGTCGGAGAAAATGGACTATAAGGATTTAATGGACGGCTACGATACCATAACCCGCTACTTCCCACCACCGCAGTACACCACCGTTGTTGTACATGGCAAAATGAAGCCCGATGAGAAGGATGCTTCTATGCAACTTTTTGCCAGCGGCAAAGCGCAAATTCTAATGGCTACAACTGTTATTGAAGTAGGTGTTAACGTACCAAATGCCACAGTAATGGTAATTGAAAGTGCCGAGCGTTTCGGGCTTTCGCAGCTTCACCAGCTGCGTGGACGCGTTGGACGGGGCGCCGATAAAAGTTACTGTTTGCTAATTTCAGGGATCAAGTTAACCAACGAATCGCGGAAGCGCCTGCAAACCATGGTAAGCACTAACGATGGTTTCGAGATTGCCGAGGTGGATATGCAGATTCGTGGCCCCGGCGACATGGAGGGAACCCAGCAGAGCGGTCTCCCGTTCGATTTGAAAATAGCCAGCCTTAGCCACGATGGGCAAATTTTACAGCATGCACGTAGGGTTGCCACCGATATTATTGAGGAGGACAAAACGCTGTCGTTAGCAAAAAACCAAATACTCAAAGCACAGCTAGAGTTGAACAGCATTGCAAAAACCGATTTCAGCCAGATAAGCTAACTTTTTTAAAAACTGTTTAAATTTTGTTTTTAAATTATGTCATGTAAAGCTGTATCAAAAAATTGATTTCTCACTTCGTTCGAAATGACATTGTTTTTTCGAAGCATTGGTTGTGTGTGGGCTGAAGAAGCGGGCGATTCCGCCCGCTTCTTCAGCCCCCTACAACCCCACAAAAATTATTTTTTGTCATTTCGAACGAAGTGAGAAATCTAAAAAATCGAAAATTTATACAGTTTCTAAATGTTTAAAAAAGAAAGGATGCTTGAGGTTTTTCAAGCATCCTTTCTTTGCTAAAATAATTCTTTGCTACTCTTTATTATACCCCGAGTTTTCTTTTGTAATAGGTTTATCCTTAATGTCATCGTAGAATTTTGCATAGCTTACCTGAACGTATGGAATAAGCCATAAAAATCCAATACCTAACGTGAGGATACAAAGCAAAGCCCATCCTATAAATCTTAACCCCAAGCAGAAAAACTTCCATTTGTACCCATACATCATTGTTTTACTTTTATTAAGCGCATCCATAGGTTTTATGGAGCTGTCGTCGGCAATTATGTAGAATGTCATGGAGTATGATAATGCGGCAATGATTCCCGGAATAATCAGCAGTAACGTCCATAGGAAAACGAAAAGAACCATTAGTAGGTACGCAACTAGAGCCGTAGTAAAATTGTTGAAACCCTGGAATATTTGTTCAAGCCTTGGCTCGCTTTCTCTAGAGATTGCGAGGGAGAAGATTGTGATACCAAGCGCAAAGGGGCCTCCAACTATTAGGTTAAGTAAACCAAAAAACGGAGCAACTTCAGCTGAGCCAGCTATGGCGCCTGTTATTAAGAAGTACAGAAGGAATGTGCCAACTGCTATCCCCCATTTCCCTTTCAGGGAGGCTTTGGCCATTCGCATTAATTCTTTGTTTTCAGTTTTCATGGTTTGATTTTTTAGAGGTTCTTAAACTATTTTTTAGTTAGAAAATGTTTTTTTAAAATTTAAGTAAATATTTTCCCTTTAAATAACGGGTTTGGTTATTGTAGAAAGGTTTTTCTGCATTTATCAAAATAAGTAAATCGCCATTTTCAAGTTTGGTAATCTTTTCAAATTTACCATCCCCAAAATACTTGAATTCTTTCCGCCCAGTATATTCTCCATTTTCGTCAAAAATAATTGCTAGCGGAGAATAATTTTGGAAAGGTTTATAGTATGTATCGTTAAGAACCATGCTGCTATTATAGTAGCCAGCCATAATGATTGAATTGTTTGCATCTGTACATAAACTTTGGATGTTAAATCGTCCTCCTAGAGCTGTAGCCCATTCGAAAGTTCCGGTGTTGGTGTATTTAAGGATGTAAGAATCGTTCCCGATTGATTCACCAATTTCTTCGCCTTCAATAGTTACTGTATTTACAAAGTTGTTGGTGTAAAAAATATTCCCATTTTTATCAACGAACAGATCATTTGGAGATTTTGCTCCTTCCTCAGTGAAAAGGACGTGTAAAAGGTAATCGCCATTGCTGTCGTATTTTGAACAGTATCTTTCTTCCGCGTAGTAACCTTCAATTGTTACTGAAGCAGTTCCAATCGTTACGTTGCCCATTGCGTTACCGCATATGTAAATGTTGCTGCTGTTATCTGTAAATATTCCATCAGTAGTAATGTTATCGTATTCACCCCCGGCAGATGTTGCAGCTGTTTTTGACCATTCTTTTGTGCCACTGCTCGAATATTTTGAAATACTGACACCGGATTCTGTAGCGTAGAAACCTTCACTTAAACTTGCAATGTCAACAATTGTGTTAATAGGATCTGTTAATGAAGTTTTTACCCAACCAACATTTCCGGCATTGTCGAATTTTAGTATAAAATCTTTCTCATTATAGTCTGAATTTACTTGTGTGCCACTGAAGTTAGTGTTATACCTAAATGTTCCTTTAACAAATACGTTTCCAGCCCCATCAACAATAATCTTTTCGCAATCAACTTCTCCGTACATTTCCTCATCACCATCATCAGAATAGATGGTTTTCACCCAAACCAATGTGCCGCTACTGTTGAATTTTGCAATGTATTCAGAATCATCATTGTGCCAGGTGAGTGCATTCCCGCCAATACTTGCTTCATTGCTATATCCGCCAGCAATGTAAAAGTTGTTGTTTGCATCACTTGCAAGTGAATTTACAGTAAAATCGCCAGTTCCTAGCATTAAAACTGCTTCATAATCATTCCCTAAATCAGAAAGATCAACAGAGCCTCCAGCTCCAACTCCGCTTGTTGTTGAGGATGATGATGAGGCTGAAATATTGACACTTCCTCCTCCGTTGCTAAGTGTAAGAGTGCCGTTTGAGTAACTTAACGTTTGAATTTCGTTTGTTACTGAACCATCAACTTCGCTATCAATAAAACCAACATCGTTATTAAAATCGCTGAGGTTTGTAGGTGCATTTGATAAATCGTTATAATCTCCACTAAAAGTATTTCCAGCTTTTTGGGAGTAGAGCGAATATGGAACAGACACTAGCTGAGATGTTCCATATGATTGGTAATTACTTCCACCGGCATCATCCATCTCAATTTTTAAATAGTAACTGTTTGAACCCCAGTTTACGGAGGAGAAATTACCCGATACAACAGTTCCGTTTCCAACTTCAAAATAAACTAGACCAAATTTGTTGGTTGAACCTGATTGTGTTTCAACGTAAACGGCTGTTCCAGATGAACTTCCTTGCAAAATACTAATTCGGAATGATACGGATTGGTTTTCTAAAACACTTCCGTCATCATTTCGAATTATTGTTTGATAGTTAAACCCTTGTGGCGCTTGTGCAAAGAGAGTTATACCAATAAAAAAGATTAGGATTGTTGTTTTAATTTTTTTCATGATTTATCAAATTTTATGTTGTTAATTTATTTAGGGTATTTGATATTTTTTGAAACTCAATATACAATTTTTTTCTGTGAGAAAAGGTTCTGTTTATTGTAAAGTATAATTTCTTATTCCAATGGTTATCTGTTTTGTAGATTTGATGTTGATTTTCGATTTCGTTATTCTAACTTTGCGTTCAATAAATTTTACAACAGCAATATAGGATTAGTCTATATGATTCACTTTGATCGTTTTACATTAAACAATGGGTTGCGAGTTCTTGTGCATCAGGATAATTCAACACCTATTGTTACCATGAACCTGCTATACAATGTTGGTGCAAGGGATGAGGATCCGAATCGCACCGGTTTTGCGCATCTTTTTGAGCATCTAATGTTTGGAGGTTCTGTTAACATTCCTTTATACGACGAACCGCTCGATAGAGCAGGAGGTGAGAACAACGCTTTTACAACTAACGATATAACCAACTACTACCTTTCCTTGCCAAAGGAAAACATTGAAACTGGATTTTGGTTAGAGAGTGATAGGATGCTTTCGCTGGCATTCTCGCAGGGAAATTTAGGTGTTCAGAAAAGCGTTGTGGTTGAGGAATTCAACCAGAGCTACCTTAACCAACCATACGGCGATGCCTGGCTTCTGCTTAGGCCCTTGGCCTACAAGGTTCACCCATACATGTGGTCAACAATAGGGAAGGAACCGCAGCATATTAAAGACGCAACGCTTAACGATGTGAAATCGTTCTTCTTTAGCCACTACGCACCGAACAATGCAATACTCTGCGTATCGGGGAATATTGAGGTTGACGAGGTGAAAAGGTTGGCTGAAAAATGGTTTGCTCCAATTCCTGAGCGCGAGGTAAAATTAAGAAGTTTGCCCAAGGAGCCCGTTCAAACAGAACCCCGAACCCTTGAGGTTACCCGAAACGTTCCGTATGATTCAATTTACATGGCGTTCCATATGTGCAACCGGAATCATCCCGATTATCCGGCTACCGATCTCATAACCGATCTGCTCTCGAACGGGAAGTCGTCACGGTTATTCCAAAATTTGGTGAAAGAGCGAAAACTATTTAGCGATATTAATGCTTTTATCACAGGCGATGTTGACGATGGTTTGCTGGTTGTTACCGGTAGGTTGGTTCAGGATATTTCGTTCGAGGAGGCTCAGAATGAAATCTTTGGTGAGCTAAATCGTTTAAAAAACGAAAAAGTTAGCGAATACGAGCTGAGTAAAGTTGTGAATAAGTTCGAGTCAACCTTTACATTCGGGCTTACCAGCCCGCTGGAAAAAGCATTCAACTTATGCTACTACGAGATGTTGGGTGATGCAGGTTGGTTGAATTCAATTGTTGGCCAGTACAGAAACGTAACTATTGATGACATTACAAGAGTTGCTGGCAGCATTTTCACCCCAGATAATTGTTCAACATTACTTTATAAAGCCGCCAGGTAGCAAATATTAACGATTGTAGTAATGAAAAATGAATTAAACAGAAGTGTTCCTCCTCTGGTGGTTTTGCCCGAAAACATTAAAGTTCCCCATGCAGCTGAGCAGAAGTTGGATAATGGCATGCCGATTTTCATTGTTAACTCCGGTGAAGACCCAGTTTGTCGCATAGACGTACTTTTAAATGCAGGTTCACGCTACCAGCAAAATAATCTTGAGGCAACAGCAACCGCATCGTTACTTTCCGAAGGTACAACCCTGAACAATTCTCAGCAAATTGCTGAGTTTCTAGATTATCACGGTTCTTTCATCGACCTATCGGCCGATAGGGATTGGGGCAAGGTAACGCTTTATTGTCTTGAGAAATATTTTGAACGCAGCATTGCGATGCTGGCGGAGCTGGTTATGCAGCCCATTTTCCCTGAGAAAGAGCTTAAAATTTGGTCGGAGCGTAGCAAGCAGAAGCTTACCCTTGAGCTCGATCGGACATCAACCCTTGCCCGTCAGGCTTTCTTTAACCAGTTATATGGAAAAAATCACCCATACGGAAGGTTTGCTACACCCAGCGACTACAATCTACTGGAAAGTAACAAGCTGCTCTCTTTTCATAAGAAGCATTTTAGCTTTGCAAATTCAACAATTATCCTTTCCGGATCAGTTGGTGAAATGGAGTTTGGAATTGTAAATAAATATTTTGGAAAAGAGGAATGGGGAGGCCAAAACGAACCAGTATACGCTCCAATTGCTTTCAACAAGCCAGGTATTGGTTTAAAATTCGTTGAAAAGAAGGATGCCGTTCAATCGGCCATTAGAATAGGCTGCCGACTTATCAAGCGGAATCATCCTGAATATCCCATTATGTTGATTGTAAATACAATTCTGGGAGGTTACTTTGGGTCAAGGCTAATGAAAAACATTCGCGAAGAGAAAGGTTATACCTACGGTATAAACTCACACATTGTAACTCTTCGCGACGATGGCTTCTTTGTTATTGGAACCGAGGTTGGAAGCCAGTTTACTCAGCTTGCAATAAAAGAAATCCGAAATGAAATTGAACGATTAAGACATGAACCAGTGGGAGAGAGCGAGTTGCAGCAAGTTAAAAGCTACATGTGGGGAGAAGCATTGAGAAGTTTTAATGGCCCGTTTGCCATTGCCGACAATGTTATTTCACTGCTGAACTTCAATAACCTCGACTATGGGTTCTACGACCAGCTTTTTAAGACAATCAAGGAGGCTAAATCTGAGAACATTATGAATGCCGCCCGGAAGTGGCTAAATGTTGATGAGATGGTGTGTTGCGTTGCTGGTTCGGTAAATCCGGAAGCTTAATACCAAACTAATTACTAAATGGTTGAAAGCCATTGGGGGTGGATTATTTTGTAAAAACAAAAAACTATTTCATATCTTTAGTGCACTTTTTTAACTTTTACGTACGATTCTTATTTCGTTAGATGAAGAGGGTTATCTTCGCAATATTCTTTCTTTTTACTTGCTTTGCTTGCTACTCACAATCGGGCGATGAGCCCAAACCTTTACCCCCAACCTTCGATAGGTTAACCCTCGAACCCGGTTCAGGGATTCCTACCCTTTTTTGGACTCCTCCTGACTACAACCCCTTACATCCAGATCCAACAGGATACATAATTTACAAGCGTACAGTAGACAATTTGGGAAACGTGAAGAACGAACCTATAGACACCGTTCCCCCAACTCAGCTTCGCTTCACTGATTATCAGAGTTCGGGCTTGTATCAACAAATAAAATTCACCATTGCATCAAACGGACCAACTGAGCCTAGCCAGTTAACTGCACACCACTCATCAATACTGCTTTCAGCTGTGTACGATTCGTGCTCAAACGAAGTGGACTTGAACTGGTTGCACTATGGGGGCTGGGGGAATCGGATTGAGGAGTATAAAATTTTTTTTGGCGAAGCCAGGGATTGGGAAAGTTTGCCAGAGGTAGGCTCTGTGGAAGGGAATAAAACAACATTCAGCCAGCCTGTTGAACCCAACCGGGAGTACATGATGTACGTGATGGCTAAGAAAACCGACAGCGAATTTATATCGCGTTCAAATATTTATATCATTTATTCAAAGATTGCCGAGTGGCCAGAGTTTGTGTCCATCGATTCTGTTTTTTCTGACAATAACCAAATTGACATTCGCTTTACAATTGATGAACAAACTGAGCTTCGAAACTTTGCGCTTTACAGGTGGAGTGTTCCAATTGAAAACAGTACAGCGCTTTTTACAAAAAAGAAACTGTTTGAATTTTCTAGCCCTGCCACAAGTTCGTATATCGATACTGCCGATATGTGGGATGCACGCTCAAAACCTTTCTACTACAGGTTAATTTCCTACGATGGGTGTATGAGGGAAGCAACACTTTCAAATCCAGTTAATTCGGTTCCTCTTCGGGTTGTAACCCAGAACTTAAACAACACATTAACATGGAACGGAATGCTCTACAGCAAGGAGAAGCCAGTACGTTATAGAGCTTACCGTTTGGTGTACGGAGACCAACAGCTCCCTGTAGAACTCGCATTCGAAACAGAGAGTGAGGGAGATACAATTTATGTTGATGATGTTTCTGCCTACGAAGGACAGGGTCTTACCAACAAATTCTGCTACTACGTTGAAGCAGAAGAGTTAGATGAGAGTGGCGTCGGTCTTGTCTTTGCCAGAACTCGCCTGGTTTGTACGGAGGTAACCCCCGAAATAGTTATGCCCAATGCAATCGACCCTTTAAGCACTCAGGTTGGAGCCTCCGGTGGAAATCCACGAAACTATTTTGCCCCAACCATCTCTTTTGTATCTGACTACAAACTAACTATATACAATCGCTGGGGAGGAATTTTATTTGTAGGGAATAATGAAGGATGGAATGGGTACGACACCAATGGTGAACCCGCCAAGGAGGGTTCGTACATTTACCGTTTGGAAGTTCATCTCGAAAATAGAAGGATAATAGTAAAAACTGGTTACCTAACTGTGATTTATGCTCCCCAGTAGTATTCTTCCCTTCTTCCTCAATATTTTACCCTCTATCAAATTACCTAAAAAAAACTCAATAATTATAGCAGTTTAGCATTGTTTATTGCTACTTTTATTACGTAATAAATTTGCAGAAATTTTATTGTAAGAAGCAATGAGTTTACAAACCGACGAGGAAAAGAAAATAATTGAAGTTAGTTTCAGCAACTTGCTGAAGGATTGCCCACGTTGTAAAAACGAGGAGGACTTGAAACTCGTAAAAAAAGCGTTCAACCTAGCCAACGAGGCACATAAAGGCGTGAAACGAAAGTCGGGAGAACCCTATATTCTCCACCCAATAGAAGTGGCTCGTATCGTTTCATTCGAAATTGGCTTGGGAGCCAAAGCCATTGCCTGTGCTCTAATGCACGATGTGGTTGAGGATACCGATTATACAATTGAGGATATCGAGCGCATTTTTGGGCACAAAATAGCCTCAATAATCGATGGGTTAACAAAAATTGCTGAAGTTTTCGACACGAATTCTTCCCTCCAGGCCGAGAACTTCAGGAAGATGCTTCTTACCATAACCGACGATATTCGGGTCATCCTTATTAAGTTAGCCGACAGGCTTCATAATATGAGAACCCTTGACTCGTTATCGCCAACTAAGCAAATGAAAATTGCCGGAGAAACCATTTACCTTTATGCTCCTCTCGCCCACAGGCTAGGGCTTTATACTATTAAGACCGAGTTGGAGGATTTGAGTTTAAAGTATAGGTATCCAAAGGTTTACGATGAAATAAAAAGTAAGGTTGAAGGGTCAGAAAAACGTAGAATGCAGCTTATTAACTCGTTTTCATTACCAATAATTCAAAAGCTCGAGGAGAACGAGATAGAGTTTGATATCGATGGCCGACCCAAATCAATTTATTCTATCTGGAAAAAAATTCAAACCAAGAATGTAGCCTTTGAAGATATATATGACTTGTTAGCTATAAGGGTAATCTTTAAACCAGTACCTAATATACCTGAGAAAACACAATGTTGGCATATTTACTCTCTAATAACTGATATTTATAAGCCAAAACCCGATAGGATTCGCGACTGGGTTAGTACTCCGAAAGCAAACGGTTACGAGGCACTGCACTGCACCGTAATGGGATCCAATGGCCAGTGGGTTGAAGTCCAGATTCGTACAACACGTATGAATGAAATCGCAGAGCGAGGTTTTGCTTCACACTGGAAATACAAGGATTTGGATACTCAGGCCCAGGAGAGTGAACTCGATAAATGGATTAAAAGGGTTAGGGAGATGCTTGAGAATCCTCAGGAGAATGCTTTGGAATTCCTGGATGAATTTAAACTTAACCTATTCTCAGCCGAAATAGTAGTTTTCACTCCAAAGGGTGAAACAAAAACTCTTCCCAAGGGTTCAACCGCTCTTGATTTTGCCTATGAAATTCATTCAGAAATTGGGCATAAAGCCATAGGCGCAAAAGTGAACCACAAACTTGTCCCCCTAAGTTACCAGATAAATAGTGGCGATCAGGTTGAGATAATTACTGCTGGAACCCAGAAACCCTCGTGGGAGTCATTAAGCTATGTAATTACAGCAAAAGCTAGAACTGCAATAAAATCGGCATTTAAGGCAGAAACCAAGAATAGGATTGAGAAGGGGAAGCAAATTCTTGAGTCGAAGTTAAGCTCTATGGGAATTCAGCCTTCATCAAGGGTGTTCAAAAAGATTCTTCCTGCCTACGATGTTGTGAGTAAAGATGAACTTTACAGTAAAATTGGTTCTGGTCTCATCTCTTTGGATGACCTTAAGAAAGTCCTTAAAAAGAACACCAAGAGTAAATGGATTCGTTACTGGGAAATCCAGCTGTCCAAGTCTGTCTCGCGAAGAAAAAAGAAAGAGCATGCAAATCATGAGGAATTTGAAAATCAGGATAAAACCGAGAAGAAGAATGGCAAGGCGCCGTACATTCTTCGTGAGATTGCCGACGATGAATCAACAACCTACATGGTGGCACGATGCTGCAACCCCATACCTGGAGACGATGTAATTGGATACGTTACTCCTGAGGATAATGTTGTTATTCATAAAGTTACCTGTGCTGAAGCCATCCGGCTCATGTCGCGCCATGGCGACAAAATAGTTGCCGCCAAATGGACTACCCACAAGGTGCTCTCGTTCCTTACTCGAATTGAACTTCAGGGCATGGATCGTATCGGGATTCTGAGCGACCTTACAAAAGTTATCTCCGATGAGCTAAGAGTTAATATTCGAAAACTGGTAATTGATGCTCACGATGGGATATTTGAAGGCTCAATTGATTTATACGTTCACGACGTTTCTGACCTGAATAACCTTATTGGTAATATCATGAAAATCAAAGGAATGGATTTAGTGCGGAGAACGGAAAAAATCGACAACTAAACTTTTTACCATAGTTTTATGTTTAGAAGTTGACAGGTAAAATATTTTTGCTTATTTTTATCTGTTCTAAATTTAAACTACATTCATTTATGGGCTGTGGTGCAACTATAGAAACGGTAAAAAAAATTTTTATCGAGTACCTCGAAAAAAGAGGACACAGAAAAACTCCTGAACGTTTCGCAATTCTTGAGGAGATATACTCCCGCGAGGGTCACTTCGACATTGAAACCCTCTATATTTACATGAAGAACAAGAACTACCGGGTTAGCAGAGCAACGCTTTACAATACCATTGAGCTGCTGCTTGAGTGTAACCTAGTGGTGAAGCACCAGTTTGGAAAAAATATTGCTCAGTTCGAGAAAGCATTTGAGTGCAAGCAGCACGATCATTTAATTTGTACAAACTGCGGAAAAGTAACAGAATTTTGCGACCCTCGAATTCAGGAGATTAAGAACACTGCCTCAAAATCGATGAATTTTAAAATTGCATACCACTCACTTTACATTTACGGAATATGTGAGGAATGCCAAAAGGGCTAGAAAACATAGCCCCTAGCCCCTCACATTTATTAGGTTCCTTTCTACTTCTTAACTTTTATTGAGCAACCAATGGCCTTGGTTTCGGTTACTTTTGGTTTTTCACCAGCCAGTAAGGCATCAACGGCATTCTCTAAATACTTCTCCTTTACAGCCGATGCATCCTTGTAGTTATCGTCAATGGTTCCAATGTATTCAACAATTAAATCATTGTTATTTTTGTTTAGAAGAAAAACATGCGGAGTTCGTGTTGCACCATAAATCGGGTAAACCTTTTGATCCTCATCGAACAGGTACTTGAATGGAAAATTCTTTTCCTTGGCGCGTTCCTTCATCTTTTCGAAGCTGTCCTCGGGTTGAACTTTCGGGTCGTTTGAGTTGATTGCCACAACCGGAAATCCCTTGGAAGCGTACTTGTTGTGCAACTCAACCATTCTGTTCTCGTATGCTTTTACGTACGGGCAGTGATTGCAGGAGAAAATTACAATAAACCCGTTGGCATCGGTGTAATCGGCGAGCGAAACCATTTTTTCGTCAACGTTTTTAAGGCTAAAGTCAGTGGCCTTGTCGCCAATTTTGTAACCCTGAGCCAGGGTTGATGTTATTGCTAATCCCACCATTAGTAGCAGTAATGAAACTTTTTTCATAGCTTTTCTGTTTTAGTTTAAATTAATTGTATTCAAGGCATTCACAAGTTCATCGTAGGTGAACTCTTGCTCATAGAAATCTCTTTTGCTTTTATTGTAAACAAGCGTAGCCGGTATGGAGCCCGACCAGCTTGGGTTAACCTCGTTAATCCAGTAGTTCGCATTGGGATCATCGAGCATAATTACCTGCGACTTAATATTTCTTTCTTTTACAAAAGGGATTAACCTGCTTTCGTACTGATTTGGAAAATCAAGATTTACCAGAATAACTTTAACCTTCGAACTTTTATACTCTTCATTTAACTTTTCAAAATATGGAATTTCCTTCACACATGGAGCGCACCAGGTTGCCCAGAAGTTTACTACGTAGGTTGTATCGTTTTTCTGGTTTAAAAGTGGTTCTAGCTGGGCAAAATCCATAATAGGAATGCTCGCTTGTTCGTTTGTTTTCTTTTCTTCATTGCATGAAGTGAGAAGTACTATTGAAACAGCTAATACAAAAATTATTTTGAAATTGGCAAATTTCATGTTGTTAGTTTAAGTGTTAAACAAATTCAACTGGTTATATAACAAAAATTGTAATGTATTGTTTAATTAGCATTTAAATACATTATATTTGAATTTGATTTTAACACAGTAAACCAATTCTCTTCCGAAAAATCAAATAAATAAATCATTCATAAAACTACTGAACCATGAATAATAGGTACATTCGAATTTCCTTTGTCATTCTTTTCGTTGCATCGTTTTTGGGCTGTACAACAGCACCAAAACCTCCCGTTGCTCACAAGGAGCCTCACCAAATGGTTATGCACGGTGATACGCGTATTGATCCCTATTTCTGGATGAATCAGCGCGACTCGGAAAAGGTACTGGCGTACCTTAATGCTGAAAACGAGTATACGAATGCCGTAATGAAATCCACCGAAAAATTTCAGGATAAACTTTTCAACGAAATTAAGAACCGCATTAAGGAGCAGGACCAATCGGTTCCCTACTTTGAGAATGGATACTTCTACTACACGCGTTTTGAGGAGGGGAAGGAGTATCCTATTTACTGCCGTAAAAAGGAAAATTTAGAAGCAAACGAAGAGGTTATGCTCGATGTGAACCAACTGGCAGAAGGCTACAGCTACTACTCGGCGGTTGGGCTAAACGTTTCTTCAAACAATAATATTTTGTCGTACGGAGTTGATACGGTGAGCAGAAGGAAGTACACCATTTACTTTAAGGATTTAACCACCGGAGAACTGCTCGATACTAAAATTCCAAACACAACCGGCGGGGTTGCCTGGGCAAACGATAACAAAACGGTTTTCTACGCTGTGAAAGATGAATCGTTGCGCCCCTACCAAATCTACCGCCACTCATTGGATAACAAGGATTCCCAGAGCGATGAGCTGGTTTACGAGGAGAAGGATGAAACCTTCAATGCCTTTGTGTACAAATCGAAGTCGAATAAGTACATCTACATTGGTGCTGGGAGCACCCTTACCAGCGAGTTCCGCTATATTGAAGCCGATAAACCTTACGATGAATTCAAGGTAATTCAGCCTCGCGAGCGCGGGTTAGAGTACTCGGTTTCGCACTTTGGCAACAGTTTCTATATAACCACAAACCTCGATGCCAAGAACTTTAGGTTAATGGTAACTCCGGTTTCCAAAACCGAGAAGAAGTATTGGAAGGAGGTGATTCCCCATCGCGATGATGTTTTGCTGAATGGAATAGAAGTATTCAAAGATTTTCTGGTTCTCGATGAACGCAAGGATGGCCTTAAGCACATTCGAATTATTCGCTGGGACAACATGCAGGAGCATTACCTCGACTTTGGCGAGGAGGTTTACGCCTCGTGGATTGGTTATAACCCCGAGTTCGATACGCCCATGCTTCGCTACACCTACATGTCGCTCACAACGCCAAGTTCCACTTTCGAGTACAACATGGCCACCCGTGAAAAAACGTTGCTCAAGCAAACCGAGGTTTTGGGAGGTTTTACTCCCGAAAACTACGAAACCAAACGAATTTGGGTTGATGCCCGCGATGGCGTTAAGGTACCAATGTCGTTGGTTTACCGCAAGGGCATTGAGCTGAATGGTAATAATCCCACGCTGGTTTACGCCTACGGTTCCTACGGTTCCTCAACCGACCCTTACTTCAGCTCATCGCGGTTAAGTTTGCTCAACCGTGGATTCGTATTTGCGCTGGCGCATGTTCGTGGCGGACAGGAGCTTGGTCGCGATTGGTACGAGGATGGAAAGCTGCTGAACAAGATGAATACCTTCACCGATTTTATTGATTGCTCACAGTATTTGGTTGATAATAACTATACAAATCCTGATAAACTTTTCGCCATGGGCGGAAGCGCAGGTGGCTTGCTTATGGGAGTTATCGCAAACCTTCGCCCCGACTTGTACAAGGGGGTAATTGCGCAGGTTCCATTCGTTGATGTGGTTACAACCATGCTCGACTCGTCAATTCCGCTTACAACCGGAGAGTACGATGAGTGGGGAAACCCCAACGATTCAACCTACTACTTCTACATGAAATCCTACTCACCCTACGATCAGGTGAAGGCGCAGCCCTACCCAAACCTTCTGATTACAACTGGCTACCACGATTCTCAGGTTCAATACTTCGAACCTGCCAAGTGGACCGCCAGGCTCCGTGAAATGAAAACCAACGATAATTTGGTGCTTCTGAAAATTGACATGGAAGCCGGGCACGGCGGTGCCTCAGGGCGTTTTAAATCGCTCCACGAGGTTGCATTTGAGTATGCGTTTATGTTTAAGCTACTCGAAATAGAAGAATAGAGGAAAAGAAATTAATGAAAAAAGAGGGTGTCTCAAAAGTCCATTGTGTGACTCTGTGAAGGACACTGAGAAACTCTGTGAAATTTATGATATTGTATCACAGTGTATCACAGGGGAATCACAGAGTTCCGCAGAGTAGTAAATCTAATGCTTTTTAACTTTTGAGACACCCTCTTTTTTTGTTTTTACTGTTCCACATCCTTCATGGTAAGCTGGATTCGTTTTCTGCTGGCGTCTACCTCTAGCACTTTTACCTTCACATGCTGGTGCAGCTTCACCACATCGTTTGGGTTTGATACGAATCGATTGGCCAGCTGTGAAATGTGAACCAGTCCGTCCTGCTTTACTCCAACATCAACAAAGGCTCCGAAGTTTGTAATGTTGGTAACAATTCCGGGAACTTCCATTCCGGGTTTCAAGTCGTCCATGGTGAAAACCCCTTCGGCAAACTCAAATATTTTTATTCCCTTCCGGGGATCTCTTCCGGGTTTGGCGAGTTCGGCTAGAATATCTTTCAACGTAGGAAGTCCTATTTTCTCATCAACGTACCTGTTTATTTGTATTTGTGAGCGAAGATTTTCATCTCTTAAAATATCGTCAAGTTTGCACTCTAAATCTTTCGCCATACGTTCCACTACGTGGTAACTTTCGGGGTGAACGGCGCTGTTATCCAACGGATTCTTAGCATCGGTAATGCGAAGGAAACCGGCACACTGCTCAAATGCTTTCTCGCCCAAGCGAGGAACTTTCTTTAGCTCAGTGCGGCTGCTGAATGGCCCATTCTCGCGTCGGTAGTCAACAATATTTTTTGCCAGCTGCGGGCCTAAGCCCGAAATGTAGGTTAATAGGTGCTTGCTTGCTGTGTTCAGGCTAACCCCCACGTGGTTCACGCAGCTTTCCACAACTCCATCGAGGCCAGCTTTTAGTTTGGTTTGGTCAACATCGTGCTGGTACTGTCCAACGCCAATGGATTTAGGGTCGATTTTTACCAGCTCAGCCAACGGATCCATAAGCCTTCGGCCAATGGAAATGGCACCCCGCACGGTTACATCGTACTCTGGGAACTCTTCCCTTGCAACCGATGAGGCTGAGTAAACCGAGGCCCCATCCTCGCTCACCACGAATACGCGTAGGTCGCGATTAAACCGGATTCGCTTCACAAAACTTTCGGTTTCGCGGCTGGCAGTTCCGTTGCCAATGGCAATAGCTTCAATTTTATACGTATCAGCAAGGGCTGATATTTTACTCATGGCTTTCCCCGTTTCGCTTTGCGGCGGGTGAGGATAAATGGTTTCGTTGTGCAGCAAGTTTCCCTGAGCATCGAGGCACACTACCTTGCAGCCGGTTCTATAACCAGGGTCGATAGCCAGTACATTCTTTTGCCCAAGTGGTGGCGAAAGAAGCAGCTGCCGTAAGTTTTCGGCAAAAACCCTAATGGCCTCCTCGTCGGCTTTCTCCTTGAGTTCTGCTGTAAACTCATTCTCAATGCTTGGTTCGAGCAAACGCTTGTAGCTATCTTCAACGGCATCGGCAACTTCGTTCGATGCGTCGCCGTGCCCCTTTACAAAGAAACGTTGCAGCTCCTCAATTACATCGTCGGATGCCGGTGAAATTGACACTTTCAGGTAACCTTCCTCCTGTCCCCGTCGCATTGCCAGGAAACGGTGAGAAGCGCAACGGCGAACCTCTTCCTCCCACGAAAAGTAGTCGGAAAATTTTACGCCTTCCTCCTCTTTCCCTTTCGAAACTTTCGATCGAATTATCGCTCCACGACGGAACCCACGGCGAACAATGTTTCTGGCCTTTTCGCTTTCGCTAACCCACTCGGCAATAATGTCGCGGGCACCTGCCAGCGCATCGTCAATGGTAGGAACCTCATCGTTCACAAACCTTTGGGCAAAGCCGAAAATGTCGCGCTCGTACTGCTTCATTATAGTCGCGGCAAGGGGTTCAAGCCCACGTTCTTTTGCTATGGTTGCACGGGTTCTGCGCTTTGGCTTGTAGGGAAGGTAGATGTCTTCAAGTTCAACCGAATCGTAGCAATTTTCAATTCTGGCTTTCAGCTCCTCGGTTAGCTTGCCCTGCTCATCAATGGTGGTAAGAACGGTTTCTTTCCGCTTTTCCAGCTCCTCTAGCTTCTGGAGTTTCTCGCGAATGGTAGTGATTGCAACCTCATCGAGGCTTCCGGTTTGTTCTTTTCGGTATCGGCTTATGAAGGGAACGGTAGCGCCATCATCAATTAGTTTGGCAGTATTAGTAACCTGCCAAGCGGATACATTTATTTCCTTTGAAATTATGTCAACATGTTTTTCTCTCGACTGAATACTAATCATTTATAAATATTTTTTTGTTTTTTCCTCTTTATGTGCTTATATTCGTTTACACATTTTTAGCCAACAAAGATAAAAATACAATGCTAGGTGTCGATAGCACAAAGGCAAAAACATTCACAAGAAATTACAGGTATCTTGTTGTGCTTTTTTTTGGAATGCTAGTGTTGTTTCAACAATCGGCTAGTGCTAAAACCGAGAAAAAAATTCTGATAATAAACTCCTATCACACATCTCTTGGTTGGACTGACAGTTTGAATAATGGAATAATTTCAGCTCTAAGTTCAGGAGGATTTCACTATGAGTTTTACATTGAGAATCTTGATTCGAAACGAAATATTACCAACCCATTTCAGGAAGAATTTGCTAACTTCTTGCAAAAAAAATACTGTAACATTCAAATTGATATAGTACTTATTACGGATAACGATGCGTTACTGTTCATGGAGAAGTATCATTCCAAAATTTTTCCAAAAATTCCAGTTGTGTTTTGCGGTGTTAACAATCGGTATGCTTTTAAGGAAGGTTTCACTGGTGTTATTGAAGAGGTTGATGTTCGTTCAAACTTAAACATTATTAAAAGGCTTCATCCCGATGCCTCGAAGGTGTACGCTATAATTGATCGGACTACTACAGGGGAACTTTTAAGAAGTCAGGTTGAAGGATTAGTGAACGATTTTAAGGATTACTTTGAAATTGAGATACTCACCGATTTTACTTATGATGAGCTTGTTAATTTCACTTCAAAGTTGGACGAGAAGTCGGTTATCCTTTTTTTGTTATTCAATGTCGATAGTAGGGGCGATTACTATACATACCTTGATCCGCTAATAGCAATTTCAAGCAAATCGGTAGCTCCAATTTATGGAACTTGGGATTTCTATTTAAATAATGGTATTGTTGGTGGGAAAATCGTGACGGGTTTTACGCATGGTTACCTTGCAGGTGAGATTGCCCTGGAAATACTTCAGGGCAAAAGCCCCAACCTAATTACTCCTACGGTTGGCCCTACGCAGTACTATTTTTGTCATAAACAGTTAAAGAAATTTGGGATTAAAAGAACAAAGCTTCCTACGTCATCAGTAATAATAAATTCACCTTATCAGTTAATCAGAAAGCACTGGGATATTGTTATAAGCGTAGTGGCTACGTTAGTAATTCTGGTTATTGTTATTTTAATGCTACTTTACATCCTGTGGCTCAAAAGAAGACAGCTTAGCCTGGAGCGACAGTACTCCGAGGAGCTATATAACCAGCAGGTTATGCTTGAGGAGGCAAAATTGAAGGCCGAAGAATCGAACCATTTAAAAAGCGCTTTCCTAGCAAATATGAGCCACGAAATTCGAACTCCAATGAACGGTATTGTTGGTTTCTCGAAGTTATTGAAGCAGCGTCCCGACTTATCAAGAGAAAAGGTTGAACATTATGTTGATATTATTACATCTAACTCAAAAGTTCTGCTGAATTTAATTAATGATATTATCGACATTTCAAAGATTGAGGCTAACCAGATACTAATTAGCAATAAATCATGCGATTTGAATGATTTACTGACCGATTTATTAATTCTTTTTAACTCTGAAAAGGTTCGATTAAAAAAAGATGAAATTGAATTAAGGTTAACTCCTCCTGAAAGTTCAGTAGTGGCAGAGGTTGACTCAGAGAGGCTACGTCAAGTGTTAATGAATTTAATTAACAATGCTATTAAATTCACTAATAAAGGGAGCATTGAATTTGGCTATAGGTTGAATGGTGATACAATTCTTTTCTTTGTGAATGATACTGGAATTGGAATCCAAAAGGGTGATGTCGAACTCATTTTTGAACGCTTCAGACAAGTTGATAATTCGGTTACAAGAGTATACGGAGGCTCTGGTTTGGGTCTCGCAATATGCAAAGGGATTGTGTCTCTTATGGGGGGTGATATTGGCGTTGAATCCGAACCTGGGGTTGGTTCGAGATTTTGGTTTACAATTCCATATCGAAAAGTATGTGGTTCGTATACTAGCTCCTCAGACAAGCAAATAGATTCTGTCCCATACTGGGGAGGGAAAAAAGTTCTTGTTGTTGAAGATGTTGAAGAATCAATTATGCTCCTTACCGAAATTTTTGAACCAACAAAAGCAGAACTTTTAGTTTCAAAAAGTGCGGAGGAAGCAGTAAATCATTGTCAAAACGATAAAGATATTGATGTTGTCTTAATGGATATTCAGCTACCACGGATGGATGGCTACACTGCTGTTCGGGAAATAAAAAAAATTAGACCCTTGCTCCCAATAATTGCACAAACGGCCAACGCCATGAGCGAAGAACGAGCAAAAGCGTTGGAAGTTGGTTGCGACGACTACATTACCAAACCCATTAACATTGATTCCTTTTTTGCTACGGTTGGTAAAATTTTAGGTTAACGTTATAAACTTCCAATTCTGGCAGTATCTGCCAAGTATCAATCATTTTTTTTATCTTAGCGAGCAAAAAAATAGCTATGGGAGCATTTCATGCATACGATATCCGCGGAATTTACAACAAGGATTTTAACAAGGACGATGCCTATAAAGTTGGTTACCATTTGGTTGGACTTTTGAAAACTCAGAAAGTGCTAGTAGGGCGAGATGTTCGAACCTCATCGCCTGAAATTTTCGAATACTTATGTAACGGAATTACCGATGCCGGAGCCGATGTTTACAACATAGGGCTGGCAACCACGCCAATGGTTTACTTCTCAACGGCAAAGCATGGCTTTAATGCATCCGTTCAAATTACTGCATCGCACAACTCCAAGGAGTATAACGGAATGAAGGTTTCCCGTGAGAATGCCCTGCCCGTTGGTTACGATACCGGCCTGAAGGAAATTGAGGAGAAAATTAAGGCGAACGCTCCCATGCCCAAGGCTGCAGCAAAAGGGAAAGTTATTGACTACAATGTTCGCGATGAATACATTAAATTCCTGAAACAGTACGTTGGCGATTACAGCCATCTGAAAATCGGTATCGACTGCTCGAACGGAATGGCTGCCTTGCTAATAAAGGATTTGCTGGGCGATATGCCCAACTATATTTTCGACGAACTCGATGGAACATTCCCAAATCACGAAGCAAACCCCCTAGTTCCCGAAAATGTTGTTGACCTTCAAAATCTTGTTAAAGAGAAGGGATGCGATTTAGGTATTATTTTCGATGGCGATGCCGACCGGGTGATGTTCGTTGATGAGAATGCACGGTTCATTTCGCCCGATTTAATGATTGCGCTTTTAGGCCATTACTTCCTTGAAGAGAAAGGGCAGAAGGGATTGGTTCTTCAGGATATTCGTACCTCGAAAGCGGTTGGAGAGTACCTGAAACCATTGGGTGGCGAAATGCGAACTTGGCGCGTTGGGCGCGCGTTTGCTGCGCATAAATTGCGTGAAATCGATGGCATTTATGGTGGCGAGCTGGCTGGTCACTACTACTTTCGCGATTTCTACTACTCCGATTCGGGCTTGCTAGCTTGCCTAATAATTCTTAACGTAATCAGCAAATTTAAGAAGGAAGGAAGAACACTTTCACAGCTGATTTCAGGAATTGAAACCTACGCAAATTCAGGAGAAATTAACTTCCGCATTGAGAATAAGAAGGAGGCCATGGATGCCGTTCGCGAACATTTCGTTTCGGTTGAGAAGCCAACAGCATCGTTCGATTTTGATGGTTACCGGGTTGAGTTTCCGGAATGGTGGTTTAACATTCGCCCTTCAAATACCGAGCCGTACCTTAGGTTCATTGCCGAAGCAAAAAACAAGGATTTGTTGAACGAGAAAGTTAGCAAGGTGAAAGAGATTTTGCAGGCATTTTAGGCCGTTTTAGCGGCTCTGCTTTCTCTTGTCAACCTCAATAAGAACGTACGAAATGTACCTGCCTCTCTTTTTTCGGAAGGCACGGTTTACAATTTTCACCTCCTTGAGTTCGGCCACAACGGACTCCTTTTTGGTGGTTGAACCATTTTTCTTGGTTTCAGAAAATTCAACCGTTCCCACCTGTTTGGCAACCTGAAGTTTTGCGTTGAGCAAAGCCTTTTGCTCCGCGGTTTTCATGTCGCTTGCCGAGGCGGTTCCAGTTCCGTAAACTTTATGCTTTTGGGTTGGTGGATTCTTAAACCAACGGGGCGTAGAGTGAACAAAATTCTGCGCATTGGCAAATATTGGCAATAGAATTAGTAGTATCCAAACAAATCGTTTCATATTTCGTATTTTAAATGTACTAATCATTTTTCGTGCCAATTTTTATTTGTAGCAAGTGATAGTGCAATTTGTTTAGCATCTTCTCGTTTGGTTTTTAGTAATTTATAAAGAATGATATTTTTCTCGAAAGGGTTGCTGCAAGCTATGTTGCTCACCATTCCGCTTCTTTCGTTTGGGCAGAATGAAGAGGTAAAGTTTCCTTCGGAATTTATAAACAATCCAATTGCACACTCCTCCTGGTTCGATTCAACGCTAACTGTTCTTGAAACTCCAGTATTTGATAAGAGCACTAGTTGTGGGTATGTTTTACTTGAGAATGGCTATGCGAAGCATGAACTGATGGATGTTTCATATTTTCAGGTCGTTCGAGAGTTTTTGAAACCGGTAAGCGTTGATATTATTTTCACGAAGTATCCGGTACGAAAGGAGGATTGGATTACGAACTACTACCAGCTTCTTGCTGCTAGGCTTACAGCACTCTTCAATATTGATTCTAACTTGAATAGTAGCAATATTGAGTGGCGCATAATTTACCAAACGGCTTGTGCTACTGAGAGTGAGGCCGAAAAGTTGTTTCATGGAATACAGGTAGGTGTCAGGGAGGTTCCATTGGCAAAAATAAATCACAATACTTCTATAAGGCTTCCGGTAAATCCGAGCCATCCAAGTATTCTCTGTTCAAAAAGTACCCGTTTTATTGAATTTCCTAAGACAAATGAGGATAGCTTAAGAATAATTCTTTACCCCGAGGGTGTATGGAACAGGAAAACAGGCTATACTCCCCCTGAGAAGAACAAACGAACAGACGAACCCGACTGTCCTGAGTTTCGAACAAGAATGGATAAACCTAAGCGGAGCTTAATTGATAGGCTACTTGGACGATAAGATTTTTTTACCCTTTCTGGTAATCGGCAACTTCAACTTCAATGTTTTTTTCAACAGCAACTTTCTGAACCTTATCCTTTATTTCAACCACTTTGGCGTAGGGCAACCAGCCAAGCTGAATAACTTTTCGTTTGCCTGTTTTTTTGAAGAATGCCAGGTAAGCGGGGCCTAACTTAACTTTTACAATGGTTTCCCAAATTATTTTTTGCGGAACCTTTTTAAAGAAACCAAACTGGTACTCAAGGGCATAGTCATCGCTATTCACAAACATTTCGGCTTTGTACCCCACGTAACCGAAGTAAATAAAGGCAAGTGAGTAAACCGCAAAAGCCAAAAATATCCACTCTTTGGGGTCGTCCTTGCTGTAAAAAATAAAGAATGTTCCAAGGGAAATAATTAGGAAAATTGCTGTTAGAAAAATGAGCATCCGCTTATAACGACCTCCCTTTTCGGCCATTTGGTTAAGGTTTATCGAGAACGGTTCCATAGTTTTGGGATTGGTTTAGGAATTATCTATCCAAAGGTAACCCATTTCGTTTTTTATTGAATAAAATTGATGAAAATTATTTGCAAAATTTGGTTGGTAGCAAAAAACCCTGTCCAACATCGGACAGGGTTTAGCATTATTTTAGTTTAATTATTACCAAGCAAATAGAGGGAAATCGTGCATAAGCTTGTTAACCTTTTCCCTAACGCCATCAATTACCTTTTCGTTGTCGATGTTCGAAATAACCTCGTCAATAAAATCAACAATTATGGGCATGTGCTCTTCTTTCAACCCACGGGTTGTAATTGCTGGTGCGCCGACTCTAATGCCTGAGGTTTGGAAAGGCGATCGGGAGTCGAAAGGAACCATATTTTTGTTAATGGTAATATCGGCCAGAACCAGAGTGTTTTCAACCTTCTTACCTGTAATATCGGGAAACTTAGTACGTAAGTCGATGAGCATGGAGTGGTTGTCGGTTCCACCTGAAACAACTTTGTAACCCTTGTTAATGAATGCCTTTGCCATTGCTGCAGCATTCTTTTTAACCTGAATTTGGTAATCCTTGTACTCGGGTTGCAACGCTTCTCCAAATGCTACCGCTTTGGAGGCAATTACGTGCTCAAGTGGTCCGCCTTGTATTCCAGGGAATACGCTGCTGTTAAGTATTTGCGACATTTTTTTAATTTCACCTTTGGGTGTTTTTATCCCCCAAGGATTCTCGAAATCTTTACCCAAAAGAATAATACCGCCACGGGGTCCACGAAGGGTTTTGTGGGTTGTTGATGTAACAATGTGGGCGTATTTTACTGGGTTATCGAGTAAACCGGCAGCAATTAGTCCTGCTGGGTGAGCCATGTCGATAAGGAGGATGGCGCCAACCTTGTCGGCAATTTCACGCATGCGCTTGTAATCCCACTCGCGCGAGTATGCTGATGCTCCGCCAACAATAAGCTTCGGCTTATGCTCCAGCGCCAGCTTCTCCATTTGATCGTAGTCAACGGTTTCGGTATCTTTTTTTACTTCGTACGAAACTGCGTTGTACCAAATTCCCGACATGTTCACTGGTGATCCGTGAGAAAGGTGTCCACCATGCGACAAATCTAATCCAAGGAAAGTATCGCCTGGTTGCATAACAGCCATAAAAACGGCCATGTTGGCCTGCGCTCCTGAGTGCGGTTGCACGTTTGCGTACTCGGCATCGAAAAGTTGTTTTAACCTGTCAATAGCTAGCTGCTCGGTTTGGTCAACAATTTGGCACCCTCCGTAGTAACGTGCTCCTGGGTACCCTTCGGCGTACTTGTTGGTAAGTACTGAGCCCATTGCTTCAAGTACCTGTGGACTAACGAAGTTTTCGGATGCAATTAACTCTATGCCATGCATCTGGCGTTGTTTTTCCTGCTCAATGAGGTCAAATACAGTTTTATCTCGTTGCATATTATTTATTTTTTGCACAAAGTTATGTGTTTTTGTGTTGGCAGCAAATTGATTATTGAATTAGGACTGGCCCAATATGTTAAGAATTTTTTGAATAGAGAAGTTACTTATTGGTTTGTTTAAAAATGCAACCATGCCAATTTCGTAGCATGCTTCTTCCATGTTGGAATGGGCGAATGCTGTTTGGGCCACTATTCGGGTTTCGGGGTGTTTTGCAAGAATCTGTTTCGACACATCAAGCCCATTTATATCGGGAAGGCGAATGTCCATTAATACCAAATCAGGAACAGGATTGTTTTCGAAATAGTCAATGGCCTCGGCACCAGTTTTCATAAAGTGCATCGTAATGCCCTTATTTTTAAGAACTTCGCGGTAAAGGGCTCGGCTAATGTTATCATCCTCAACAATAAGAATGGTTTTCCCTTCGTATTGGCTAGCTGAATCCATAATTCTTTCGTTTTAAAATTGTATGCAAATATACTAAACCTAACTTACTTATTTATTTTTTTATGAGCCATAAATTGTAAAAAGAGGAGTAACTTTTTTTAATTATCGAAATTTATTTCTAAAACAGGCTAAATATTAGCATTAATCTAGCTTTTTGTGCTGTTTATACCATGCAGAGTTATCAATAATCACAATTCGTTTGTTAAATAGAGCTTTTTGTATTTTCCAACGTAAAATATATTTAGAAATCAATTTCACAATAATTATGGCAGAGTTAATTTGGTTAAAGTCGGTACTCAACCCTGCGGAACTTGAGTTACTTGAAAAAAAATCAACGGTAGTGCATTATACCAAACGTGATGTGATAATTAAGAAAGGAGAGTTTATAACCAACGTGATGATTATCCTTAATGGGTTTGTTAAAGTTGAGACAGAAGAAGGAGGCAACACTTTTATTATTGATATTATTCCTGCTGTTAATATGATAGGGATTCCAATCTTTTTGGGTTCTACCAAACACAGGTATAGCATTACGGCACTCTCACAGGTTACCATCCAGTTTTTCCCGATAGAATTCTTTCTAAGCACTCTTGAGCAAAATGGAAGAGCTGCCATGTCGTTAATGGAGTATAGCAATAAGAGGGTTGTAACACCGTTGATAGAAAAGCTAAGTTACATGAACCGTAATAGTATAAGAGAAAGGTTGGCGAAGTTGCTGCTTCATTTTTCGAAAGACATTCATAAACAAGCTTCATTCACATTGCTTTTGAGCAGACATGAGATAGCCAGCATGATTGGTTTTTCGCGTGAGAATGTTATTCGAATGCTTTCTGAGTTTAACTCTAATGGAATTATTCGCCTGAAGGGGAAAAGTATATTGATTCTTGATTTAAAAAGACTTGAAGAGTTGGCGGGGAACTCAAAATGATTATTTATAATATACAGATAATCAGTGAAAAAGATACATTTAGTTTACTCGTCTGAGAATTGGACAAGCATATTCCTATAGGCAGAGAAAATCTTTGATTTTGACACAAATCCAAGGTACTTCCCTTTGTCAATTACAGGTAGATTCCACGCGTTAGTTTCCTCAAATTTTCTCATAACCAAGTCCATGGGCTCATCGGCGATGATAAATTCAGGAGGGATTGTCATTAGCTCCCTCACATAGGTGTTCTCATACTTTTCTGTGTTGAACATAAGTTCCCGAACATCATCAAGAAGAACGATTCCTAGCATGATACCTGAGGGGTCAACAACCGGGAAAATATTCCTTTTTGTTTTGCTTATTGCTTTAACCATTTTTCCAAGCGTGTCGTCAGGGTTAAGCACAATGAAATCATTCTCAACAACATTGCCTAACCTTAGAAGCGTTAGCACAGCCTTGTCCTTATGGTGAGTTATTAGTTCTCCCTTAGCCGCAAGTCTTTTGGTGTATATTGAGTGCGGTTCAAAATACATAATTGTTAAATATGCAATGGTTGACGTAATCATAAGAGGGATAAATAAAGCGTAACCCCCTGTTAATTCGGCAATTAAAAATATAGCGGTAAGAGGTGCGTGCATAACTCCAGCCATCATTCCAGCCATTCCAACAAGGGTGAAGTTCCCTTCGTTTAAGTTCGTTCCGAAAACAATGTTTGTAAGCTTCGACATAAAAAAACCGGCAACACCACCCATGAAAAGGGTAGGTGCAAAGGTTCCCCCAATTCCTCCTGCCCCAGTTGTTGCAGCCATTGCAAATACTTTAAAAATAAGAAGCAATGCCAGCGATGCGAGGAGTACCCATTGGTTCTCGTGCAGCGGGTACAACAGGCTATTTTTAAGGATTTCCTGAGGCTCGCTCCCAAGTAACGTTTGCAGTGTGTCGTAACCTTCTCCGTAGAGCGGTGGGAAGAGAAAAATAAGTAGCCCCAGTATTAGTCCACCAAAAATTGCCTTCTTGTAGGGGTTTTTTACGTTTGCGAATTTCCCTTCTATACGCATAGCAGTGTGGGTGAAGTAGAAGGAAATCATTCCGCAAAAAACGCCCAGAATTATAAAGAAAGGGATTTTGTATAATGCAAACTGTTCAACAATTTCAAAAGTGAAGAGAACATCCTTCCCAAGAAGGAAGTAGGATACAGTGGTTGCTGTAACTGCAGCAATTAGCAATGGAACTATTGAGGCCATCGTTAAATCGAGCATAAGAACTTCCAGCGTAAAAATTAAACCTGCAAGTGGAGCCTTGAAAATTGAGGCGATGGCTGCTGCTGCCCCGCAACCTAACAACAGGGTCATATTCTTGTAGTTGAGCCTGAAGAATTGGGCAACGTTGGAGCCAATGGCTGCTCCAGTATAAACAATAGGAGCCTCGGCACCAACCGAACCGCCAAAGCCAATGGTTATTGTGCTGGAAACTATGGAGGAGTATGTGTTGTGGCGTTTTATTCTGCTATTATTCCTCGAAATAGCGTATAGTATTCGAGAAACCCCATGCCCAATATTGTCTCTAATTAAGTATTTAACGAAGAGGAATGTTAGTATTATTCCAATCCCTGGCAACGCTAGAAAGATATAGCTAATCGACCCCTTTTCTAGTATTCTTTCCAGTAAGTTATGTGTGAACCCAATTGTATTTTTAAGAATAACCGACGCCAACCCACTTAATATACCTACAACTCCGCTTAAAACCAGCAGTAACCTTTTTTCCCCTAACTTTCGCAGGGTTAGCAGCCAAAAATTTGTGATACTTGAAATATTGAGCTTCATTAATCGTTATTCATTACAACGAATTATTAATTCCATAGTTTTGCCCACAAAACTAATGTTATTTTGCCATTGTTAAAATAGAATAAAGTTTTTAAATGCGAGCCATACTTCTTTTGTTGCTGGTATTTTGTTCCTCTTTGCCTTATGTTTCCTCGCAGGAATATGAAAAATGCGATGTGGTAAATACTTCGTTTAGGGTTGGCGAAGAGATTACCTACGTTTTAAGCTACACATGGTTCTTTATTTGGACCGATGTTGGCGAAGCCAAATTTACAGTAAAAAGCGAGAAGAAGCTGGGCGTTGATGCTCTTCACCTTCATGCAGTGGGATACTCGTATCCATTCTACGACTGGTTCTTCAAGGTTCGCGATCTATACGAATCATGGGTAAATCCGGTTACCCTTAAGCCAATTTATTTTAACCGTGATATTTATGAGGGCGGATTCACCAAGGAGAACGAGTACACTTTCAACTGGCCAAATTTATTAGTAAATGCTCGTGAAAAAAGAAGGGACGGGCCGAACCTGTTCGAATCAGTTAGGCTTGAGCCGTGTACCTATGACATAGTATCGGCCATTTATGCAACCCGGAACCTTGATTTTAAGGACGTTGTTGCTGGGGCAACATTCCCTGTGACCATAGTGCTCGACAGAGAATTGTATCATGCAAACTACACGTTTGTTGGTAGGGAGGTGAAGAACGTGAAGGGAATGGGCAGGTTTAAAACTATGAAGTTTCGAGTAAGCTTAATTGCTGGGGATGTTTTTGAGGAAGGGCAGTACATGTTTGTTTGGGTAAGTGACGATGAGAACCATATTCCGTTGCTTGTTGAATCACCCATTATTGTTGGTACAGTTAGGGCAAGAGTGGCTAGCATGAGGGGGCTAAGGCATGGGTTGAGTTCGCAGCTAAAGTAGGTTTGTACCCTTAGTAAAAATTATTTGTTCCAGCTTAGAAGCCCTTCATTATTCTTAATTATTTTGCTATTATCAAGTAACCAACGTATTACGGTGGTTGTTCTTTCGGCAGGATGGCTTATGTTGTCAATTAGCTCCTCTATACTGTAAGGCTTTTCTAGAAGGGAGAGTTTCACCTTTTCAAGAATCTTATCGAATTGATACTTGCTCATGTTCAGTTCGTTTCGCGATGTGCAAACATCGCACTTACCGCATCGGTAGGCATTCTTCTCTCCAAAGTATTCGAGCAGCGATTGGCTTCTGCATTTTGTAGTTCCCTCGGCGTAGGAGAGCATTGCGTTAACCCGTGATAGGTAGCGTTGTTTCCTGTCGTTATAGTTCTCTTTGCTAATAAGGAGGTTCTTTTCATCGAGCCGCTCCTCGGTGAAAATTATTAACGGTGTTTTTTTTCTGGGTATGTAGTTTGTAATTTTTGCTTTACTCAACTTCAATAGGTTTTCGGTAACCTTTGCTATAGGAAGTCCACTTAGCTTTGCTATATAGTTTTCATCAATACGAACGTAATCACTAAACAATCCGGCAAAGTTCCGAAGGAGTAGCTTAATAAAACCATCCATATCCGAGTTAGCAACCTGGTACTTGTATAGTTCATTTTTGTCAACAATGATAATCATTCTGCTAGGGTTATCAAGTTCATCTGTTAGCTCAATGTAACCTTCTCTCTCTAAAAATTTCAGGGAGCTGTATGCTTTGGTTGAACTCAGTTTGAAGGCTGAAGCGAAATCCATGAGATTGAAGTCGTAAACTTCACCCTTCCCTCCTCCGTAGGCAACACCGAGAAATGAGCAGAGGGCCTGGTAGGTTCGCTTAATTTCATCGGGCTCAGGGAAAGCCGTATCAATTCTTTGCTGAATTTTTGTTTTATCGGAGTTGTTGAAAAGCATTATGGCGTATGCTAGTTTCCCGTCGCGACCGCCTCTTCCTGCCTCCTGGAAGTATGCTTCAGGCGAGTCGGGTAAATCCATATGAACTACAAAACGAACATCGGGCTTATCAATTCCCATCCCGAAGGCGTTGGTTGATACAATTATGCGGGTTCTGTTGTTTTGCCAGTCGTCCTGTTTCGCATTTCGAATCTCCGAGGAAAGCCCCGCATGGTAGTAGTCAGTCGAATAACCCTCCTTCTGTAGGAACGTTGCAACTTCTTTGGTTTTCATCCTGTTTCGTACGTAAACAACTCCGGTTCCTGGGATATTTTGAACAATGCGAAGTAGGTGTTTGTTTTTATCTTCCACATTTCTAACCAGGTAAATGAGGTTCTTGCGTTCGAAGCTCATTCTGAATACTCTCTCTTCAAGAAAACCCAGCTTACGCTGTATGTCGTCAACAACTTCGGGCGTAGCTGTTGCTGTAACAGCAAGGAATGGAACGGTGGGTAGCAGCTCTCGCAGGTCGGCAATTTTTAGGTACGAGGGGCGAAAATCGTAGCCCCACTGCGAAATGCAGTGCGATTCGTCAATGGCAATAAGGTTTACCTTTAGTTTTTGAAGCCGAACCCTGAAAAGTTCGGTTCCCAACCTTTCGGGGGAGAGGTAAATAAACTTGTAGTTTCCGTATGCACAGTTGTCGAGGGCAATTTCCAACTCGTGTCGGTTCATGCCTGAGTGAAGCGCAACGGCTTTTATTCCCTTCTTCTTCAGGTTTTCAACCTGATCCTTCATTAGCGCAATTAGGGGAGTTACCACTACGCAGATGCCATCTTTTGCGAGGGCGGGTACCTGAAAAGTAATAGACTTGCCCCCGCCCGTGGGCATCAGCGCCAATGTATCATGCCCATCGTATACCGATTGGATTATTTCCTCTTGTATCGACCTAAATTTCTGGAAACCCCAGTATTGAAATAATATTTTTTCGAAATGATTCAAACCAATGTTATACTTCATACAAAACTAATGGTTTTTATTAAGCTAGCAACAATGTGAACGTTCCCTTTACCACCATCGATGTATTTTACATGAAATTCAATATAAATAGCTGGTAACCCTTTGTGTGAAAGCCATTATTTTGTAACTTGGCAGCTCAAAAAAAACACCAAAACAGCCATGTCGTTCCTTTCAGAAAAAATTGTAAACGAAGGACTTACGTTTGATGACGTTCTCCTGATCCCCGCTTATTCGGAGGTTATGCCCCGAAACGTTGATATTTCAACCCGCTTCACGAGAAATATTTCTTTAAAAGCACCTATTGTTTCGGCAGCTATGGATACAGTTACTGAGTCGGCCTTAGCAATTGCAATTGCTCGTGAAGGGGGAATAGGAGTTATTCACAAAAATATGTCAATAGATGCTCAGGCAAAGCAGGTGAAAACTGTGAAGCGAGCCGAGAGTGGAATGATTTACGACCCAATCACAATAGGTCCCGATGAAACAGTTGGCGATGCATTGAATTTAATGAAAGAGTACCACATTGGAGGCATTCCAGTAGTTGACAGCACCAAAACCCTAATTGGAATTGTTACCAATCGCGATTTACGCTTTCAGGAGAATTTTAAACGACCGATTCATGAGGTAATGACAAAAGAAGGTCTGATTACCACCACAAAATCGATTGATTTAGACAAGGCCACAGCGATTCTTCACCAGCATAAAATTGAGAAATTACCCGTGGTTGACGATAATTACAGGTTGATTGGCCTGTTAACGTTCAAGGATATCACAAAGGTGAAGGACAATCCCAATGCAAGCAAGGATAATAAAGGACGGCTACGAGTTGCTGCAGGAGTGGGAGTAACACCTGATTCGTTCGATAGAATTAGGGCTCTTGTTGATTCAAAAGTTGATGCAATTGTTATTGATACTGCCCATGGGCATACCAAGGGAGTTATTGATATGTTGAAGCAGGTTAAGAAAGAATTCCTTGGGTTGGATGTAGTAGTTGGAAATATTGCAACTGCCGAGGCAGCCATCGCTTTGGTTAAAGCGGGTGCCGATGCTGTTAAAGTGGGCATTGGCCCTGGCTCGATTTGTACAACCCGTGTAATTGCAGGGGTTGGTGTTCCTCAACTTAACGCAATTTTCGATGTATCGGTTGCGTTAAAGGATACAGGAGTCCCCATAATTGCTGATGGCGGAATTCGATACTCCGGTGATATAGTAAAAGCTATTGCAGCCGGAGCCGATACCATTATGGCTGGCTCGCTTTTAGCAGGTGTGGAAGAATCCCCCGGAGAAACAATAATCTTTAATGGAAGAAAGTTTAAATCATACAGAGGAATGGGTTCCGTTGAGGCCATGCAGCAAGGCTCAAAAGATAGGTATTTTCAGGATGTGGAGGATGACATTCAAAAATTGGTTCCTGAGGGAATTGTAGCTCGCGTACCATACAAGGGAACTCTCAACGAAGTGTTCTACCAGCTGGTTGGTGGGTTAAGGGCAGGAATGGGGTACTGTGGTGCAGCTAACGTTCAAACCCTTAAAGGAGCCAAGTTTGTTAGAATAACAAATGCTGGAGTTACCGAGAGTCATCCTCACGATGTGGCAATTACTCGTGAAGCACCAAATTATAGCAGGTCGTAGCTGCATTTTAATTTTACCGAAGAATAATAAAAATTTTTAAAGAATACTAAAAAAAACCGAATACCATGAAATGGATTAACAGGTTATTATTTCTTGCGCTGTTCATTTTGCAGCTTTCATCTTTTGCCCAAAATACGAAGGAAGAAGTACTGTTGACAATAGGAGACGAGAAAGTTACCAGCCAAGAGTTTGAAAGGATTTACCTTAAAAACAACCAGATGGTTAGCGAAGCCGATAAAAAATCACTTTCTGAGTACCTTAACTTATTCATAAATTACAAGTTAAAGGTTGTTGAAGCAATTTCGCAGGGGCTTGATAAGAAAAGTAGCTTCACCCAGGAACTTGATGGTTATCGGAAACAGCTAGTGCAGCCATACCTGAACGATCCGGAAATGGAAAAAAAGTTAATTGAAGAAGCCTACCAACGTATGCGTTATGAGGTAAGTGCTAGCCACATTCTAATTTCGGTTCCTGAAAAGTCAACCCCCGAAGATACGGTTGCCTTGTATAATAAAGTGATGAACATTAGGGAACGCATACTAAAAGGAGAACCCTTTGAGGTTGTGGCTCGGGCAACCAGCGACGATCCTTCGGTAAAACGAAACAATGGTTTTCTTGGATACTTCTCGGTTTTTCAAATGGTGTACCCATTTGAAAATGCTGCTTATAGAACCCCCGTTGGAGAAATATCAATGCCAGTTAGAACAAGGTATGGCTATCATATTGTTAAAGTTCACGATAAGCGACCTGCTCGTGGGCAAATTAAGGTTGCCCATATCATGGTAGCAATTCCTCAAAATACAGCTCCCGAGAAGGAGGCAGAAGCAAAGAAAAAATTCGATATGGTATATAAGCAGGTATTGAATAATGAAGATTTTGCAAACCTGGCTCGCCAATTCAGTGATGATCCTGGTTCGGCTAAGAATGGTGGGGAACTCCCTTGGTTTGGTGCTGGTAGAATGGTGCCTGAGTTTGAGCAAGCCGCTTTTGCGCTCGATAAGAATGGGCAAGTTTCCGAACCCCTGCGTACAGGATTCGGATGGCATGTTATAAAACGAATCGATAAAAAAGATGTTGGAACATATGAAGAGATGCTGCCAGAAATTAAAAACAAAATTACTCGCGATAACAGAATGCTACTTAGCAGGAGGAGTTTTATTGAACAGCTAAAGTTGAAAAACGGCTTCTCTCAGGATACAAACGTAATTAAAACCATGGTTGAGATGCTCGATTCCTCTTTATACAAAGGAGCCTGGAAGATTCCTGAAGTTGCCATGGAACAGCAAGTATTTACTTTTGCAAACCAACCATACAGCCTTGAAATGCTGGCAAAAAGGGTGGAGAATGCCCAGAAAAACCCGACCAGTCTTCCGTTTTCACTTTTTGTTGAGAGGGTTTACAACGATTTTGTTGATGAAACAATTCTTCAATTTGAAGAGAATAGGTTACTTAAGGAGAATGATGATTTTTACTTCCTCATGAAGGAGTACCATGATGGAATCCTGCTTTTCGAGATCACCGATATGAATGTATGGGGGAAGGCTTCATCCGATACTGTAGGGCTGCAAAACTTTTATGAGTCGAATATTTTAAAGTACAGTTGGGATAAAAGAGCTCATGCTAAAATGTACCTCTCAAACAGCGAAGATATTGCAAAAAAAGCAGCAAAACTGGTTGCATCAAAAAAGGGAGCAAAGTTAACCGACACCGAACTTTCAAGTAAATTTATTACCGATAGCATTTCGCAGCTTACCATTGAACCTTACGCATGTGGTATTGACGATGCCATTATAAAAGGTTTTGAAAATTGGGATAAGGGCATTTCCCCTGTAGCAAAACATGAAAATGGGTTCCGGTTTGTAAAGTTTATTAGTGTTAACGAGAACGAACCTAAACCATTAAATGATATTAGAGGTCAGGTAATTGCAGATTATCAAGAATTTTTAGAGGCCGAGTGGTTGAATAAATTAAAGGCGAAACATCCCGTTGTAGTTAATCAGGATGTGTTCGAAAAAATGAAAGCTAACCTAAATTAACTTTCATCATAGCAATTTGTTTTATAGCAATTTGTTTCTTTGTGTAGTGTTAAATGGATTTGTTTTGAAAACTAGGACTGAATGAAAAAATACTATATAATCGTAATAGCAACTCTCTTGGTTTTCACCCTGATTTGGAGCTGCATTAAAAACCAAAATAAGGAACAGGAGCCATTGGCACGGGTTTACGACAAGTACTTATACGTGTCGGATGTTCAAAATATTTTCAATGGAAGTATGACCGGTGCTGATAGCCTGCAAGTACTAAAAGCATTTGTTGATAGATGGGTAAGGAAGCAACTCATGCTGAACAGAGCAGAAAAGAATTTAAGCCCTGAACAGAAGGATGTTTCGCAGCAGTTAGACGACTACCGATCATCACTACTTATTTTTAAGTATGAGCAGGAGTATATCCAGCAAAGAATGGATACTTTCGTGTCTGCATCTGAGCTAGAAAAATACTACACCGATAACCTCTCAAATTTTACTTTGAATGAGAATGTGGTTAAAGCACTTTTTATTAAAATACGTAAGGACGATACCTACTACGAACGAATAAGAATGCTTTACCGTTCAGATAAAGAGGATGATATAAAAACACTTGATAACTTAGCTTACCAGGTGGCAATTAAGTACGATTACTTTAACGACATGTGGGTACCACTTTCAAGAATACTTCGCGAATTCCCAGAACCTATTGAGAATGTCGATGTGATTCTTACAAGAAGTAAACATATTGAGTATGAGGACGAAACTTTCGCATACCTGTTGAATGTACGCGATATTGCTAGGAAAGGCGAAACCTCACCCTTTAGCTACGAAAAAAATAACGTTAGAAGCATCCTTCTTAACAAAAGAAAACAGAGGCTTATAATGGACATAGAAGCCAAGATATATAACGATGCCCGAAACCATAACCATTTCAACATATACGTTGAGTAAACATCTTGCTATACATGACAATCAATTTTAAAAAAACAAAAAGTTTTATTCTGGCTGCATTTTTAGCAGCTTTTAATTTTCATACAGCTAGTTCACAGGAGGTAATCGATCAGGTGGTTGCTGTTGTAGGAGCCGACATGATCCTTCTTTCTGATATTGAACAGGAAGTACTCAGAATGAAAATGCAAGGTTATCTGCCCGATGGCGATGTGAAATGTAACGTTCTTGAAGAAATGTTAATCCATAAACTTTTGCTTCATCAGGCCATGATAGATAGTCTCCCATCAAATGAGATGATGGTTGAGGGAGAGATGGAACGAAGGCTTAACTTCTTCATTAATCAGGTGGGATCTGAGGCTGCCCTTGAGAAATACTTCAACAAATCTATCTTTCAGATAAAGGATGATATAAGGGATATGATTCAAGAAACGCAGCTAACCCAGCAAATGCGTTCGAAACTTGTTGAGAATGTTAGCATCACTCCATCGGAAGTGAAAGATTTTTATAAAACCATCCCCCAGGATAGCTTGCCACAAGTGCCCGTGCAGTATGAGCTAAGGCAGATAGTTTTATACCCATCCTCTTCTGGCGATGCAAAATTTCAGGTTCGTGAACGGTTGCTCGAGATTCGAGAACGGATCCTTAAAGGTGAACGTTTTGCTCCGTTAGCAGTTGCCTACTCGGAGGATAGGGCTTCGGCCACAAAGGGTGGAGAGTTAGGGTTCCGATCGCGTGAGGAGCTAGTGAAAAGTTTTGCCGACGTTGCCTTCAGCCTAAAAGAAGGGCAGGTTAGCCAAATTGTTGAAAGTGAGTACGGTTTCCATATTATCCAAATGATAGAGAAGCGAGGGGATCAGGTTAATGTTAGGCATATTCTTATGAAACCTTCCTTTTCCTCCGAGGTGCTAATGAAAACTTCACAACGGCTAGATAGTATTGCGTATAAAATACGTTCCGATTCAATTAGTTTTATTAATGCTGCCAGATTATTCTCAGAAGATACTAAAACCAGAGTTGGAGGAGGAATTATGATTAATGCCCAAACAGGAACCTCTCTGTTTGAGAAGGAGCATCTACCACCAACAGATTTTTTTGTGATCAAAAATCTAAATGTTGGTGAAATTAGCGAACCTTTTGAATCGCGTGACGAGCACGCCAACATTATTTATAAAATCATTACGGTTACCCGAATCATCCCTACTCACCGTGCGAACCTGAAAGACGATTATGCTACAATACAAACAATCGCTAAAAGTAAGAAGGAGCAGGATGTTTTCATGGAGTGGGTTGCAAAGGCAACAAAAACTACGTATATAAAAATTGACCCATCGTTTGTCAAATGTGAATTTAGACTAGATGGTTGGGTTAAGTAATCCATTCATAATATTTTCCGTTAAATGAGGTTGTTTCCTGTTTTGCGATTCCCAGCGTTTGCTTTCATGTTGTTCCTGCTGCTGCAATCACCACATTTTTTGAGTGCGCAGCAGAGGAGAAGTATTGAAATAAAGCGAGCAGGTTATGCAAGAAACCTCAAAAAGGACGGAAAGACTATCAGAAGAATCGTTGGGAACGTCCTTATTTATCACGATGGAATAACGCTTGAATGCGATAGCGTTTACGATTATTCTGGGACACAACGTTTTGATGCCTTTGGGAATGTTGTTGTTTCCCAGCAGGGAACCAAACTTTATGGAGATGTGCTTTACTATGACGGGAACTCAAGGATTGGGAAGATACGAGGGGACATTGTTCGAATGGTTGACCAGGAGGCTGTTCTCGTTACCCAGTTTCTCGATTTCAACTCATCATCGAATGTTGCAAACTATTTTAATGGAGGGATTATAACAAGTTCTGATAGTAAACTCAGCAGTGACAGGGGAATCTACAACTCAAAATCCAAACAGTATTACTTTGGAGGGGACGTAGTGCTCGAAAACCCCGACTTCTTAATTAACACCGATTCGCTTGAGTACAACTCCGAAACTGAAATTGCAAATTTCCATGGGCCAACAAGAGTTTACAACCCCGATGGTTACATTTATAGCGAGAAGGGGTGGTACAACCGGGAGAAGAAGCAGGCCGATTTTGCCGTTAACGCATTTATCGACTATGGCGCCCAGAAAATTTCTGGAGATAAAATTTTTTACGACCAGCAAGAAGGTTTCGCACATTCGCAAGGTAATGTGGTTATTATTGATACTACCCAAAATACAATTATTTATGGAGGTGAAGCCCAGTATTGGGAACATACCAAGGATGCATTGGTAACACAAAACCCTTTGATGGTGATGGTTTCCAACGAGGGAGATTCTCTGTACCTTAGGGCGAATAAGTTTACTGCCAAATCAATCCTTTTTGATAGCTCGAAGCCAGACTCAACATACAGGATTCTTAAAGGGATAGGAGAAGTAAAATTCTTTAGAAACGATTTTCAGGGTGTTTGCGATTCGCTTGTCCTCAATACTTCCGACTCATTGCTCCATATGCATGTTAACCCTTACGTGTGGAATCAGGATAATCAGCTTAGCGCCGACCATATTGTTAGCAGATATAAAAATAATTTTATTGATAAGATGTTCTTCAAAGGATCGGCATTTATTTGCTCGCAGGAAGATTCTTCACGATTTAACCAGATTAAGGGTAAAGAGATGGAGGCGTTTTTCAGGGAGGGAAAACTTAGTAAACTCGATGTGATGGGGAACGGGCAAACAGTATACTACGTTCGTGATAAAGGGCAGATTGTTGCTGCTAATAGAGCCGAAAGTGTTAACTTATCAATTAGCATTCGCGAAGGAACCGTGTCGAGCATCCTTTTCAGGAGCAAACCAACAGCAACGCTATTCCCTATTGATAAAGTGGCTTATGAGGATGTTACCTTGGTGGGCTTTACCTGGAACAGTGGCTTACGACCAAAAAGTAAATACGAAATTGTTCCTGATGGGTTAAATATTGGCAACCACTCCATTGTTGAAAAGAAGGCAAATCTGTACAGATCACTAAAAAGAAGCCCCGCCGAAACGTTACAGCTTGGCAGGGTTCTCTGAAAAATGCTTGTCAGCAAAGGGCTAATCTTCCTAGTTTTAGTGTTGCCTAATACTCATCTTCGTTAAAAAAGAAATCTTCCTTTGTTGGGTAATCGGGCCAAATATCCTCAATGCTCTCATATATTTCACCTTCATCCTCCAGCTCCTGGAGGTTTTCAATTACTTCGAGGGGAGCACCAGAGCGAATAGCGAAATCTATAAGCTCATCTTTTGTTGCTGGCCAGGGTGCATCCTCTAATTTCGATGCAAGTTCAAGTGTCCAATACATATCAGATAATGTGTTAATTTACTGATTAATAGCGTTTTATGTATTTTTAGTGTAATTGCAAATATAAAAAATATATTGATACTATACCTTTGGTTGCCAAATTATTTGCTCTACATTCAATTTTTTTGCTTGAAAACGAGCAAGCATAAAGAAATAGTCGCTTAAACGGTTAAGGTAAACTATCACGTTTTCGGGTACGGGTGTTTCTTCGGCAAGCTTAATTGCGAGCCGTTCTGCTCTTCGACAAATTGTTCGTGAAACATGGCATAGTGAAACGGTCTGATGCCCTCCGGGGATTATAAAAGATGTAAGTGGCTCAAGTTCTGAATCCATACTGTCCATCCATTTCTCCAGCGATTCAAAATCGGATGAGTAAATCTGCGGAATTTTCACCTTACAATCGCTGCAGTCGGCAGCGAGTATAGATGCGCAGCTCATTAGCCTGTCAAGTATTTCCCCCAGCATTAGTTTTGTAGGGTGGTCAATTTCATTCTGTTCTCTCAAAAGGCTTACAAAGGCCATTAGTTCATCTAAAGTTCCGTAGGCCTCAATTCTAGAATGATACTTTGGAACTCTTGCTCCACCAATTAGCGAGGTCGTCCCCTTATCTCCGGTTTTTGTGTAAATTTTCACTTGAAGTAATTATTAGTATTGTTTTACATTAATCCTTACTATTAAATACAATATCATGAAAAATGTTCAATTTATTGGCTATTTTAATTAAATTGAATAAATCCTGTTTAATATAAAAATAGATTCCAAAATATATTTTAGAATCTATTGCTGTTATCGTTTGTCAGGAAATATTCCTACTCGTTTAACACAACTTTTTGAATCATTGTTGGTTCGGGGTTTACCTCGTCTGTTTCTATTAAACCGTCACGCAAACGAACTATTCTTCGTGCATGGCGTGCAATCTCCTCCTCGTGGGTTACAACAATTATAGTGTTACCTTGCTGGTAAATCTCTTCGAAAAGATTCATTATATCAATCGAGGTTTTTGAATCCAAATTTCCGGTTGGCTCGTCAGCCAGAATAATCGATGGATTATTTACTAGGGCACGGGCAACGGCAACACGTTGGCGTTGACCACCCGACAGTTCGTTGGGTTTGTGCTCCATCCTATCGTCGAGGGCAACGTTTTGAAGCGATTTAATGGCCATGTCAACCCTGTCGGTTTTACTGATGCCCGCGTATATAAGAGGCAGCATTACGTTCTCGAGGGCGGTGTACCTAGGTAAAAGGTTAAAGGTCTGAAAAACGAATCCAATCTCCTTGTTCCTGATTTCGGCCAGCCTGTCGTCTTCCAACTTGCTAACATCGGTGCCGTTTAGGATGTATTGCCCACTGGTAGGAGTGTCGAGGCATCCAAGAATATTCATCAGGGTTGATTTACCAGAACCGGATGGCCCCATTATTGCAACGTACTCGTTTTTCCCAATATGCAGCGAAACACCTTCCAGAGCTTTCACAATAACGGTTCCTACCTTGTAGTATTTTTTAATGTTTGTTATGTCTATTAACCAGTCGTTACTCATAATTGTTGTGTTTGAGAATACTCTTTTGACTTACAATGTGATTAAAAGTTTACTTTGAAATGCTGTTTTGATATTCCTTCCCGAAAAAAGAGGATACCCATATTGAAAAGGTCAATGCTAATGCTAACAGATTTGTGCCCTTTTATAATTTGCCATGTGTTAAACATCTCCTTGCTCCAACGTATATCATCGAAAATAAAAACCGATTTATCGTGGCTTAATTCAAGGCACTGTTTAAAGTAGTGTAATGTAGGTTCGGTTTGGTGGTTGCCATCGAAGAAAACCATGTCGAGCCTAGGTTGTGATGACAGCGCCATGTTCAACGTTAAGTTGAAGTCACCTTCAATTAGTGTTATGTTGTTTAAACTTGAGAGCGAGAAGTTTTTAAGTGCCTGTTCAATTTTGTCGGGATTGCCTTCAAGTGTAGTAATTTTGGCAAAAGGAGTTGCTGCCGCTATGTACATCGTGCTTATACCAACAGATGTGCCAATTTCAAGAATATAACGTGGGTTTACCCAGTGACTTATTCTGTAAAGTAGTTTCCCAATTTTGGGGGTTACCGATGAGAGTCGGACTACGCTCCCTAACTTAGAATTTTCTGAGAGTGAAATACTTTTTGCTCCAAGTGTTTGAATACTAATCGGGATGTTTGAATTCAGGTTGTCTTGATGGATTTTTTCAATAATTGATGGGGGAGTGATCTCGTTATTTTCACGAATAACCTCACGGATAAAGTTGTAAACAAAAGGGGAGTGAACCCCATGCCCAACTGACGACTTGGCGGTGAGTTTATGTATTAGGTAGTCAGGCACCAGTTTGCCTTTGTGGATAATGCTATTCAAATTTCGGTAATTGTGGCCTACAAAAATAGCGTAATTTATTGTCGATTATTGTGTGCGAAAGGAAGAAATTTTTGGGAATTAGTCCATTACTTGGAGTGTGGCATTTTTAACCATTAGGTTGTACTCCTCCTCGCTCATATCGTTAAAGTAGTTGAGGGGATCTACCGGGTTGTTACGAAGTAAAACTTCGTAATGTAGGTGGGGGCCGGTGCTTCTTCCCGAATTGCCTAAATAACCAATAATTTGTCCGCGAGAAATTTTTTGTCCGGAAGTAACTAAAATTTTATCAAGATGTGCGTATCGGGTTTTGTAACCAAAATCATGATCAACCATTACAACGTTTCCGTAGCCAAAGAAAGAAAATGCTGCTTCAGTTACTGTCCCTTTCCCCGTGGCGTAAATAGGGGTTCCAAGTGGCCCCGCAAAATCTATCCCGTGGTGGGCTTTTCGTTTTTTTGTGAATGGATCGCTCCTGTAACCAAAGTAGTCGGATATGCGAACCAGGTCACCAATTGATATAGGTTGAATTGCTGGAACACTCTGGATCATCTGTTCCTTATTTTTGGCAAGGTGAATAATTTCATCGAAGGATTTTGACTGTATGTAAACCTTCCAGGTTAAAAGGTCTAACAGTGTGGCTGTTCTTATGAGAAGGTCCGAACGTCTCATCCCCTCAAATCGTTGGTAGTGGTTGGCGCCTCCGAAACCTCCTTGCCTTAATGAGGTTGGAATTGTATCAGCTTCAAATATCGAGCGGTAAATCTGATTGTCGCGGTTCTGAATGTCATTTATCGTTTTTTCGGCTTCAAGGATTCTTTTCTCAAATAGGTCGAACTTAACTGCTAGCTCCTCATTCTCGCGTTTGAGTATTTTTTCTTTTGGAGTATCGAAGAAGTATGAGTAGCCAAAGCCAAATATTGCTGCAAAAATAATGCTCAATATAAAACGAATAGCTAAATTTGCTAACTTTTTACGTAAAGGTATATCCACATGATCAAACGAAAGTGTTTGTGGATTATATCTGTACTTTTTGTTCGCCATAATTAGCAGATTGCAACTTGTTTAAAATGGTTCTAAATTGACTAACGGCAGCAAATCTAAGGTAAATATTTATTTTTGCAAAGTTTTTAAACTAAAAATTGTTACTTATTAATTAACTAAAGCATTTTAATAGCCTTAAAAATAAAGTTTTATGACTTCAAGAGAGATTAGGGAAGCGTTTATTTCTTTTTTTGTACGAAAACAGCATCACATTGTTCCCTCGGCACCAATGGTTGTTAAGAACGATCCAACCCTTATGTTTACAAACGCCGGAATGAACCAGTTTAAGGATATTTTTTTGGGTAACATCGAACCCAAGCATTCTCGTGTAGCCAATACTCAGAAATGCCTACGTGTTTCAGGGAAACACAACGATTTGGAGGAGGTTGGGCACGATACATATCACCATACCATGTTCGAAATGCTGGGTAACTGGTCGTTCGGTGACTACTTTAAGAAGGAGGCCATCGATTGGGCCTGGGAGTTACTGGTTGACGTGCTGAAAATTGATAGAAATCATCTATATGCAACCGTTTTTGAGGGAAGCCCCGATGAGGGAATCGAGATGGACAAGGAAGCTTTTGATCTTTGGAAACAGTACCTTCCCGAGGAACGAATTCTGCTCGGCAACAAAAAGGATAACTTCTGGGAAATGGGCGATACCGGACCCTGCGGACCCTGCTCTGAAATTCACATCGATATTCGAAATGCCGATGAAAAATTAAAAACACCTGGCCGTGAACTCGTGAATGCGGGTCATCCTCAGGTTATTGAGATTTGGAATCTGGTTTTTATTCAGTTTAACCGCAAGGCCGATGGATCGCTGGTTCCATTGCCCGCAAGGCATGTTGACACAGGAATGGGATTCGAACGTTTGTGCATGGTTCTTCAAGGGAAGCAGAGCAACTACGACTCCGATGTTTTTCAGCCAATTATTTCTGAAATAGCCTCCCTCTGTGGCATTCAGTATGGGGCGGGCGAGAAAACCGATATCGCCATGCGGGTTATTGCCGACCATCTTCGGGCGGTATCATTCTCCATTGCCGACGGCCAGCTGCCTTCGAACGTGAAGGCTGGGTACGTAATTCGCCGGATTCTTCGCAGGGCTGTACGCTACGGATACACTTTCCTTAACTTCCACGAACCTTTTATAAATAAGTTAGTGCCTGTACTGTCAAAGGAAATGGGAAGTTTCTTCCCAGAAATTTCTGCGCAGCAGGAGTTAATTGCCAAAGTAATTTTTGAGGAGGAAGCCGCTTTTCTCCGAACCTTAGATACCGGTATTCGGCTACTTGATGGAAAAATTGAGCAGGCCAAAAATAGTAGAACCACCGAAATTCCGGGAAGCGATGCATTTACGTTGTACGATACCTACGGATTTCCGTTGGATTTAACGGAACTTATACTCAAGGAACAAGGTTTAACGGTGAATCGGGCGGAGTTCGACAAGGAAATGGCAGCGCAGAAGCAACGTTCGCGCAACGATGCGGCTGTTGAAGCGCACGATTGGACAGAACTTTTCAAATGCAACGAGTCGGAATTTGTTGGCTACGATGAGTTTACTTCACCAGTTAGAATTGCACGGTACAGAACCGTAAAAACGAAGGGCAAGGAGCAATTTCACCTGGTTTTCGATAAAACCCCATTTTACGCTGAGTCGGGCGGACAGGTTGGCGATTCCGGGATTCTGGAAGGGAATGGGACTGTTGTAAACGTTCTTAACACATTTAAGGAGAATAACTTAATCATCCATCTAGTTGATAAACTTCCAACTAATTTCAATTTAGAATTCACTGCAAAAGTGGATTTAGCGCGCAGGCAAAGTACCGCGAATAATCACTCGGCTACCCACCTGCTACACCACGCTTTGCGTGAGGTGCTTGGCAAGCATGTTGAACAGAAGGGTTCACTTGTTCATCCCGATTACCTCCGCTTCGATTTTGCTCATTTCCAACGAATGACCGATGAAGAGATTCGCGAAGTTGAGCGCCGGGTAAATGCGGCAATAAGAATGAATACCGAACTCAATGAACACAGGGAGGTTAGCATGGAGAATGCGCAGCAAATGGGTGCAATTGCCCTTTTTGGCGAGAAGTATGGTGAATCGGTTCGTGTTATTAAGTTTGGCGAATCGGTTGAACTTTGCGGGGGAACGCACGTTTCAAGAACTGGCGATATTGGTTCTTTTAAAATTGTTTCGGAAGGAGCAATTTCGGCAGGTGTTCGTCGTATTGAGGCCATTACAGCCGTTAAGGCTGAGGAGTACCTATACGAGCAGGTTGATACAATTAAGCAGGTAAAGGCCATGCTTGGCAATACTCCAAACCTCATTCACGGTGTTGAAAAGATGGTGGAAGAAACCGCAGCCCTTAAGAAGCAGGTTGAGGAGCTAACCAAGGAGAAGCTAAAATCGCTAAAAGCCGATTTGAAAGCAAAAGCTAAAAATGTTGATGGGAAGCTAATTATAACGAGCAAGGTTGATGTTGAAAACGCTGATGCTTTGAAGGATTTATCGTACCAGCTGAAAAACGAAACCGAAAACCTTTTCCTTGTTCTAGGTGCTGAAATTAGCGGGAAACCGTTGCTATCGGTTATGATTTCAAACTCGCTGGTTGATTCGCTCAACCTAAACGCATCCAAAATAATTCGTGAAGCTGCCAAGGAAATTCAGGGTGGTGGCGGCGGTCAGCCATTCTTTGCCACTGCAGGTGGCAAAAATGCAGCCGGTTTGGATGCAGCTATTGCAAAAGCAGTTGAGGTTGCGAAGCTAGCGTAGGTTATTCCCGAATAGTTCAATTAACTTTTTGCTCCGGTAAGTGAAAATTTGCCGGAGCTTTGGTTTTACAAGCAACCGGTTGACAATGCCTGCAAGCAACCATGCAGGTATTTTGTAATGAACTACATCAATCATCTCAACCCCACCTTCAACCTCTTTGAATTCGTGCTTGTGGTGCCAGAATGAGTAGGGGCCAAAGCGTTGCTGGTCAATAAAGTATTCTTTTTCTTTAACATGAGTAATTTCTGAAACCCAGTTCGTTTTTATTCTTCCAACGGGAGAAACCTTGTATGTAATTATTTGCCCTGCATATGTTATCTCCTCTTTTGGCGATGTAATAACGAAACCCATGCCCGGAGGGGTAATGGAACTTAAATTTGTGGGTGAAGAGAAGAAGTCCCATGCATCCTGTAGGGATATAGGAAGTACAATTTTCGATTCCAACCGAAAAACTCCAGAATGTTTAGAAAAAATAATCATGCAGCAACTGTTGTTTACTGCATAAACAAATGATTTAGATTTTTGTTACAGGTTTCTAAAAACAGTGGCATCCCTTTCAGGTCCAACCGAAACTATAGATACCGGTACGCCAACCTCCTGCTCAATAAACTTAATGTAGCTTATTAAGCCTTCGGGCAAATCGTCTGGTTTTCGACAACCGGTAATTGGTTTGTTCCAGCCTTCTATCTCATGGTAAACAGGTTCAATTTTGGTGTCGATATCAAAAGGAATTTGGTCGGTGATTTCGCCATTCACCTTGTATGCAGTGGCAATTTTTAGTTTGCTGAAGGAATCGAGAACATCGGCCTTGGTAAGAATTATTTCGTTTACCCCGTTTAGCATAACAGCATACTTTAACGCAACCAAATCGAGCCAGCCACACCTACGCGGACGACCAGTAGTTGAGCCGTACTCATGTCCAATGTCTCTTAATTTTTGACCCGTTTCATCTTCCAGTTCCGTAGGGAATGGGCCGGAACCAACCCGAGTGCAGTAGGCTTTCACAATACCGAATACTTTCCCTATAGTTTGTGGAGAAATTCCGAGCCCAATGCATGCGCCTGCGCAAATAGTACTTGATGAGGTTACGAACGGGTACGAACCGAAATCAATGTCCAGCAGCGTTCCCTGCGCACCCTCAGCCAGAATTTTCTTATCATCCTTAATGTATGAGTTGATGAGGTATTCAGAATCGATAATGTCAAACTCCTTCAGCGTTTTTAGGCTTTCGAACCAAACTGCCTCGTGCTGCTCAATATTGCTTTTGTAATCGTACTGTTTTAGTACGTCTTTATGCTTGTTCTTGAGTTGGTTATACCGTTCAATGAAGTCGGGCCTGAGTATATCGCCAACTCTAATGCCGTTTCTTCCGGTTTTGTCCATGTAGGTAGGCCCTATTCCCTTTAGGGTTGAACCAATTTTGCTTTTCCCTTTTGCGGCTTCAGAGGCAGCGTCGAGCTCCCGGTGGGAGGGCATTATTAGGTGCGCTTTTTTTGAGATTTTGAGGTTTTGGGTAGGATTAACGCCAAGTTTTCGGAGCGATTCAATTTCGCTGGCAAAAATTACCGGATCGAGCACAACCCCGTTGCCAATTATGTTCATGCTGTTGGCATGAAAAATTCCGGAAGGGATTGTATGAAGAATGTGTTTTATTTTGTTGAATTCCAGCGAATGCCCCGCATTTGGACCACCCTGAAATCGGGCAACCACATTGTATTTTGGTGTTAACACATCAACAGCCTTTCCTTTTCCTTCGTCGCCCCACTGGAGGCCAAGCAGCACGTCAATTTTCATCTTTTCTTGGTAGTTAAGGTTTAAAAAGCGCAACAAATGCCGGTTCGGAAGCCCGGCATTTGAGAAAAATTTCCTTTTGAATGCTTAAAGATAAAAACTTTTCGAGGAGTTTCTGTCAAAAAGTTTTAGGAAAAAGCTAACAGGCTAGTAATTTTCTGCCAGCACTTCGAAGTAATCCTGTGGATGGCCGCAGGCTGGACAATTCTTCAGCGCTTTTTTCCCTTTGTGGTGGTAACCGCACTTGCGGCATACCCAAACAACCTCCTCGTCCTTCTCGAAAACTTTGCCTTCCTCAATATTCTTAAGAAGTTTTAGGTAGCGCTCCTCGTGCTCCTTCTCAACCTTTGCAATCATTTTAAAAGCAGTTGCAACCTTTTTAAAACCTTCTTTTTCTGCTATTTCAGCGAAAACTGGATACAGGTCGGCCCACTCCTCGTGCTCGCCTGTTGCGGCTGCTTTTAGGTTTTCTGCTGTTGTTCCAATAACTCCTGCGGGGTACGATGCAGTTATTTCTACCATTCCGCCTTCAAGAAACTTGAAGAAAACCTTGGCATGCTGCTCCTCCTGCATTGCAGTTTGCATAAAAAGTTCAGCTATTTGCTCATAACCTTCCTTCTTTGCAACTTTTGAGAAGTAGGTATAACGATTCTTGGCTTGCGATTCACCTGCAAAAGCTTTTAGTAAATTCTTTTCGGTTTCGGTACCCTTAATGCTTTTTTCCATTTTATTAGAGTTTAGTTTGTCTCAAAAAATCTGTGGTTTCAAATCTAACTAACATTTTGTGATGCGGCAAATTTGTATCCTAAATTAGATTTGGTTTAAATATAAATCTGGAATTGTAGAGCTGAGGTGCATAATAGGATTTACTTATTACCTTTGGAGCGAATTTAAAAATATACAAAATGGAAATTTGGCAGTACCTACTGGTAGTTGGAGCCGGGGTTGTGGCAGGCTTTATCAATACGCTGGCTGGGAGTGGATCTCTAATTACATTACCCTTGCTAATTTTTATTGGCCTTCCGGCCAATATTGCCAACGGTACAAATCGGATTGGTATTTTACTCCAAAGTTTGGTGGCGGTTGGTAGCTTTAAGCAGAAAAAAGTTTTTGAAATTAAGGAGGGAATATGGCTGGCAATTCCTGCTACCGTTGGTTCGTTTCTTGGTGCTGCCATGGCTGTTAATCTCGATGCCGATTTAATGAATAAAATTATTGGCGGGTTAATGGTGGTTATGTTCTTCATTATTCTTTACAAACCCGAGAAATGGATTAAGCAGCAGGCCGGAACAGTGAGGGCTAAACCCGGAATTCTGCAAATAGTTATTTTCTTGGCCATTGGGTTTTATGGCGGCTTCATTCAGGCTGGGGTTGGATTCTTCCTGCTTACCGGATTAGTGCTGGGCGCAGGTGTTGATTTGCTTAAAGCCAATGCCATAAAAGTTTTGGTGGTTTTAGTTTTTACCATTACTGCGCTTGGCGTTTTTATATTCAACCAGCAGGTTAACTATGAAATTGGCTTAATTCTTGGCGCAGGCAACATGTTTGGCGCATGGTTGGCAACGCACATAGCAGTGAAACGTGGAGTGGTTTTTGTTCGCTGGGTGCTGCTGGTTGCCGTTTTCGGCTTTGCTGTTAAGCTGCTTTTCTTTTAGCAACTTTTCGGTTCTTGAATTACAAAAAAGGAAACCATTTTCCCTGGTAAACGTTATATAATTATTGCGTTTTTTTATTCTGTATAAAAATAATTAAATCACATACTATGAGAAAAATACAGTTCATGTTGCTTCTTACTTTTCTTGTTGTAGCAGCAAATTTTCAAACCTTGCTTGCGGTTCCTGCTTACCCTCACCCAATTGAGTACAAGTTGCCCGATGGGAGTATTATTACCCTTAGTATAATGGGTGATGAGAAAGTGCACTGGGCTGAAACGATAGATGGCTACACAATTCTTCAGAATAAGGATGGTTTCTACGTTTACGCAACACATGATAAAGATCAAAACCTTATTCTTTCCAATGTAATTGCGCATAATGAAAGAGAACGGAGTGCAAGCGAAGTTGATTTTCTTTCTTCAGTACCAAGAAAGCTTCGTTATAGCGAAGCTCAGGTAAAGGATGCGTTATCACGATTTAGCACTAGTTATGGTTCGAAAATGGGTGGGTTCCCAACAACAGGAACGAACAATATGATAATGATTCTTGCAAATTTTAGCAATACTTCCACAACGTACACCCAGGCAAATTTTAACAACTACATGAACCAGGAGGGATACAATGGCACCGGAAGCTTTAAGGATTTCTATATCGAAACTTCCTATGGACAGCTGGTGGTGAATACAACCGTTACCATTTGGGTTACCCTTCCAAATACGCACGACTACTATGGGCCTCAAGCGAAGTGGGGCGAGTTTGCATACCACGCAGTACAGGCTGCCGATGCATATGTTGATTTTTCAGATTTTGATAATGATGGTAATGGAACTGTTGATGGAATTGCGATAATTCACCAAGGACAGGGTCAGGAGGAAACAAGTAATACAAATGATATATGGTCGCATAGCTGGGATTTATCGAGTGCTGGTTACTCCTCGGCAGCAAGAACTTTTGATGGCGTTTATGTAAATGCATACACTACTCAGCCTGAAACATCCGCCTCAGGAATGGCGAATATCGGTGTAATGTGCCACGAATTTGGGCATAATTTGGGTGCTCCCGACTATTACGACACAAATTATGATAATTACGGTGATGGTTACTATACCGGAACAGGGCAATGGGATATCATGGCTGGAGGTTCGTGGAATAATAGCGGTGCGACTCCTGCGCATCACAATGGTTTTACAAAAGTATACTACTACGGATGGGCAAATGCAACAGAGTTAAATACAGCAGCAACCGTAACGCTCAATAATGCATCCGAATATTCAAACAGCTTTTACAGAATTAATACTACAACATCTGGGGAATTCTTTTTAGTTGAAAATCGTGAAAAGCAGCTTTTCGATTCCTACATTCCAGGTAGTGGGATGATAATTTACCATGTGCATAGTGGCGTTTTTACGTCGGGGAATTCAATTAATGTTACCCATCCTCAGAAAATGTATCCTGTATCGCAAAATGCAACGGGCGATCCTTCAGACACTCCCTCTTCCTACGGTACTATCAATAGCGCCTCATGTGCATGGGATGGAACTGGGAAAATAGAGTTTTCCGATGCATCACTTCCAAGTTCCAAATCGTGGGCGGGTGTAAATACGGGCAAACCAATAACCAATATTATCCGAAATGCTACCGAAAAAACGGTAACATTTGATTTTATGGGTGGGGATGTTGGAGATCCAATATCCTTTGGAGCAACTGCCGCTAGCTCATCGCAAATTAACCTTTCATGGGTGAAGAATAATGGGAAGGATGTACTACTGGCTTTTGCTACCGATGAAGTTTTTGGAACCCCTACCGATGGAGTTAACTATTCTGCCGGTCAAACAATCCCGGGAGGAGGAGATGTTATTTACGCAGGAGGAAACGAAGACTTCTCGCATACTTCTCTCGATCCAAATACTACCTACTACTATAAAATTTTCTCGAAGCTAACATCTAC
>DAOSWM010000002.1:69763-74296 GCA_035380045.1 Tenuifilaceae bacterium
ATTTCAGCATCAACCATACCCGGATTTATTTTTGATGGATGGGATGGAAACTCTGACGACTTAGATTTGGTTGATAATGCTACTTCACAGGAAACTTTTATAACAATCCCCGATTGGGATGTATCACTTTACGCGAATTACATCAAAATTCTCACCCTCGATGGTTTAGCAATTCAGAATAAGATTTACGATGGAAATGCCAACGCAGCGGTTGATACTTACGGTACCTTATTCGGAGTAATGAATGATTATCCGGATGTTTCCTTGGCTACGGGAGTTGCAACGGCTTCTTTTAGCGATATTTACGTTGCAAACGACATAGACGTAACTGTTTCTGGCTTATTGCTTACCGGTACCGATGCCGGGTACTACACTATTTACAACCAAACTTCAACTGCAAATATTTCTGCCAAGGAGCTTGAAGTTATTAATTCGGTTGCCGATAAGGTTTACGATGGCACAACCGATGCCACCATTACGGGGGCAGAACTCAGCGGAGTTGTTGGTGGCGATGATGTTACGTTAACGAACCATACTTCGGGAATATTCGCACAGAAGAATGTTGGCGACGATATTGAAGTTTCAACCACCATGGGGATAACCGGAAACGATATTGCCAACTACGCATTAAATCAACCAACCATTTTAGCCGATATTACGGCAAAGGATGCAACGGTTACAGCAGTAGATTTGATGAAGGCTTCCGGTGCATCCTATACTTTCGATGGAACCGAGTTCACCGTTGAGGGACTAATAAATCCAGATAATGTAACTTCGGTTACTCTGGCCAGCGATGGTGCGGATGCAGCGGCTGCTGTTGGGGATTACGATATTACACCTAGCAATGCTGTTGGTTCGGGCTTAGGTAACTACAACATTAGTTACGTAGTTGGGACAATGACTGTTACCAGTAAAACGGAACTTTCACTGCCCGATATGATTGCTGACAGCAAAGTGTACGACGGATATCGTGACGCATCAATTTCCAGCTGGGGCGATTTGAGCGGAGTTACCGGTGGCGATGACGTTTCACTTGTTGAAGATTCATTTGTTGCAACCTTCGATACAAAGACTGTTGGGGCTGATAAAACGGTCTCTGTAACTGGTCTTACGCTTTCCGGTGCCGATGCCGGAAACTATTTTATTGGTAAACAAACAACCCTGTCGGATATTACAGAAAAACAGCTAACTGTTACAAATGCTGTTGCAGAAGATAAAACCTACGATGCAACTGCTGTTGCAGCAATTTCCGGAGCAACCCTTTCTGGAGCAGTTATTGGCGATGATGTTATGTTAACCGATTATTCGAACGGAACGTTCGCACAATCGGGTGTCGGCCAAAATATTAACATTGTAACAGCAATGGCACTTTCTGGTGCTGATGCACCAAACTACATCTTAACCCAGCCATCAATCAGCGCAGATATAAATGCAAAAGAATTAGCTTTAACAGGAAGTTTTTCTGCTCAGAATAAGGTTTACGATGGAACAACATCAGCAACTGTTGGAACCAACAGCTTAACGCTTGTAGGAGTTGTGGGTACTGAAGTTGTTAACGTTTCCCCGGTAGCTTCGTTCGATAGTAAGAATGTTGGTACAACAAAAATCGTTTCCCTTATGGAATCATCAACGTTAACCGGTGCTGACGCAGGTAACTACTCACTCTCATTAACCGGAGCACCAACAGCAACTGCAAACATAACTTCAAAGGAGTTAATTGTTGTGAACGCAACAGCCGAGGATAAGGAGTACGACAAAACAACCCAAGCAACAATTTCAGGAGCAGAATTGTCGGGCCTTATTTCCGGCGATGCAGTTTCACTAGTGAATGGTGATGTTGGAACTTTCGCACAATCAACAGTTGGTGAGAATATTTCAGTTTCAACAACAATGAGTTTGTCTGGAACCGATGCTGCTAACTATAACTTGGTTCAACCAACCGGCATTTCGGCTGATATTACACAGCGAAGCATAATTCTTACAGGAAATTTCTCAGTACTCGATAAGGTTTACGATGGAACTGTTGTAGCAAGCATTGACGCAAATAACCTTACGATGGATGGGCTTATGAGCGGCGACGATGTTGCCCTGGAGGTTGCGTTAAGCTTTACCGATAAAAATGTGGGCACAGGTAAGGTGGTATCGTTCACAAACGAAACAACCATCAGTGGTGATGATGCTTCAAACTACTTGTTGTCGCTTACCGGAGCACCAACATCAACAGGAATAATTTTTGCAAAAGATGTTGGGATTTCAGGAACTTTCACTGCAAACAGTAAGGTTTACGATGGAACAGTTTCAGCCGTGATTGCAAGTAGTGAGCTTACTGTTCTTGGCTTGGTTGAAGGAGATAATGTGGATGTTTTACCAGCTGCAACGTTCTCCTCAAAGGATGTTGGAGAGGACAAGGTTGTAATGCTTAGCGAGGATTCAGAACTTTCGGGAGCCGATGCTGGTAACTACCAAATTTCGTACGAAAATGCAGTTGTTACAACCGCTGATATTACACCAAAAGAGTTAACTGTGGGCGGAACGTTCTCCGTGTTAAGCAAAGTATACGACGGAACAGTTGATGCTGAAATTTCAGAAAATGAACTATCCCTTAACGGATTAATCGAAAACGATGTGGTAGCCCTCGCTCCGGTAGCTGAGTTTTCTGACAAGAATGTTGGTGAAGACAAGGTAGTTTCGGTTGTTGATGCTTCCATTGAAGGGCTCGATGCTGGAAATTACACACTCTCACTTGATGCAGCTCCAACTGCGGTGGCCGATATTACTGAAAAAACTGTAACCCTAGGTGGAAGTTTCACCGTGCTGGATAAAGAGCATGATGGAAATGTTTCTGCAACAATTGATGAAAATAATCTGGAAATTATTTCCTTAGTTGCTGCTGATGTTGTAAATCTAAACAGTGTTGTTGCCGAGTTTGCCACCTCAGAAATTGGCGACGATATTCTGGTTTCAATTGTTAGTGCCAGTTTGGCTGGGGCCGATGCGCTAAACTACAGCTTATCAATTGAGGGAGCTCCTACAGCAACTGCAAGCATAACTCAACCTGTTAGCGTAAATACGAATCCGTTTGCCAACCTTGAGGTGTTCCCGAATCCATTTGAGAATACCATATCCTTCAGGAATGCAGTAGGTTTAACCAGGGTTGTTATTACAAACCTGATAGGGCAAAAAGTGGTTGATACTAAACTAAACGAGGAAAGTTTTGCAACCATTGAAACCAGCTCACTACGCAGCGGTATTTATCTGGTTTCTTTATACTCTAGCAATGGGGACGTTGTGGTTAAAAAAATGGTAAAAAAGTAATGCCTGTGTAACAAAGGAGTAATTTTAATTTATTCTAAATATCGTCCGGGTTCCTTGGATTTCAAGGAACCCGGTTTTTTTTTATGCAATCGTAAGAATTAGATAGCGGCATCCCCCTTTTTTGTAGTAGAAAAAGTTGTTTATTTGCATTTGGTATTCTTGAAATGGTTGTTCTAAAACGTTTTATCAATGAAAGTTTTTAATTACTTTTTACTCTTGTTTGCACCGATAGGTTTGTTTGCTCAAACCATTGTAAGCACAACTCCTACAAACAAGAATGTTGTACTTGAGGAGTTTACTGGAATTAACTGCGGGTACTGCCCGCAGGGGCACACAATTGCAAATCAGATTGCTACAAGTAACCCGGGAAGGGTTGTAGTTATCAACGTTCATACTGGAACGTACGCAAACCCGCAGGCTGGCCAGCCCGATTTTCGAACTTCTTTTGGAACATCTTTAATGACCCAATCAGTCTTAACCGGATTCCCTGCCGGAACGGTAAACCGGCACGTTTTCCCCGGATACGAAATGTCTTCGGGCAACACAGCAATGGGGCGCTCAAATTGGACCAGCGCTTCGAATACAATCCTTGCTCAGTCGTCATGTTTGAATATTGGAGCAACTGCTACCATTGATGTGCAGTCCCGCGAGCTTGAAGTTTACGTTGAGGTTTACTACACAGGAAACAGCGAAACGTCAACAAATAAGCTGAATGTTGCTCTGCTGCAGAATAACACAATTGGATACCAGGCTGGTGGTGGCGCAGAATACAACCATATGCACCGCTTGGTTCACTTAATTACAGGCCAATGGGGCGAAACCATTAGCACAACCACCAACGGAACGCTTTATACAAAAACCCTAACCTACACAATTCCTGAAAAGTACAATTCAATCCCAGCCATGCTTGAGGACATGGAACTTGGGATTTTCGTGTCAGAAGGAAATCAGGAAGTTATCACTGGAATACTGGTGGAACCCGATTTCGTAAACGCTCCCCCCGTGGATTTCAAAATCAACGATTTTACCATTCCCGATGAATTGAATTCAGCAACCATTTCACCTCAGGTTGAAATAAAAAGTTACGGTAACGAAACATTAACTTCGCTGGACATTTCTTACCAAATAAACGACGATACTCCGGTTGATTTCGAGTGGAACGGTTCGTTGCAATTTGGTGAAAGCGTTACGGTTGACCTGCCCACTTCGAACGATTTT
>DAOSWM010000002.1:74396-128849 GCA_035380045.1 Tenuifilaceae bacterium
CCTGTTGGCGATTATACTCTTTCTGTTTCAGATTCTTATGGCGATGGATTTCCAGGAGGGCATCTGAAGTTGATAGCAAACGGTGAGTCAATTATTCTGGTTGATGGCGATTCATTCTCCTCGTCGGTTTCCCGGCTGTTCAGGGTTGCTGTTCCAGCAACAGTAAACTATACACCAGAGGACGGCAGCACTGAGGTGCCTCATGATGGTCAGTTCACAATTCAGCTGAACAAAAGATTGTTTGCTAGCAGCTGGATACCGGTTGACAACACAAATGTTAACGACTTTGTAATACTTAAGTATAATAGCGATAGCGGGGAGAATGTGAATTTCAATGCTACCATCAACGAGCAAGGAAATACAATTACTGTTACTCCGTACGAATCGTTTGATAACAATCAGGTTCTGTACTTGTCGCTTGACGGAAGTTTTCACGATGAGGACGGGCTGGCAATCACAAACTCATCTTCAACATTTACAGTAAACTTCTATATACTTAGCTACTCATATGGAGGGGGAGGAACCCTTTCAGGAAAAACCTACCAAATTGTTAACTATGGAGATGATGGAACACCAGTAACAGCCATTCCCGACGAGCATTACCACTTCGTGGAATGGTGCGACGATTTGACAGAAAATCCGCGAATCGACGAGAATGTTACGGCTAATGTGTATGTTACTGCCTTGTTTGCAATTGATACATACTCCTTAACATACCTGGCAGGAGATGGTGGAACAATTGATGGGAATGCAAATCAAACTATAAATTACGGTGACAATGGAAGTCAGGTTACTGCAACACCAAACACAGGATACTACTTTGTGAAGTGGAGCGATGAGGTTACCGAAAACCCCCGTACCGATTTGAACGTAACCGAGGATATTACTGTAACGGCCATTTTCCAAATTTATCAGTATACCCTAACATATACTGCCGGCTCAGGAGGTTCGTTAGTTGGAGAAACCTCTCAAACTGTCGATTACGGAACAAATGGTTCTACAGTTACTGCCGTGCCAAATACTGGTTTCCATTTTGTAAAATGGAGCGACGATTTGCTAACCGCTACCCGAACCGACGAGAACATTACTTCCGATTTGTCCGTTTCGGCTGAATTTGCTATAAACACATATACCCTAACCTATACTGCGGGTGAAGGCGGAACCATTTCGGGAACTTCACCACAAACCGTTGATTATGGGACAGATGGCTCCCAGGTAGAGGCTGTCCCAAATTCGGGTTACTACTTTGCCAGCTGGAGCGATGGCTCAACTGAAAATCCACGAACCGATACAGATGTTGAAGAAGACATTGAGGTTGTGGCAAATTTCGCTCAGAACGGAACGTTCTACATTACGCTGGTTCCTTCGCAAGCTGGAATGGGAACGCTTTCTGGCGGAGGCCAGTATAGTAGCGGAGAAACAGCAACCGTTGAGGCAACTCCAAATACCGGATACGAGTTTGTAAGCTGGACTGAGAATGAGAGCATTGCCTCAAACCAAGCAGAGTACAGTTTTACAGTTAGTTCAAACCGAATTCTCGTGGGAAACTTTGAGGTGCAAACTTTCCAACTTAGCTACTCGGCTGGCGAAAACGGTTCGATTTCTGGCGAAGCCCAGCAAACAGTGAACTATGGTAGCAATGGTTCTGCCGTTAGCGCAGTTCCAGCAGCTGGGTACCATTTTGTTCAGTGGAGCGATGGTTTAACCGATAACCCTCGAACAGACGAGAATGTTACGGCAGATATTACCGTTACCGCCGAGTTTGCAGTCAATACCTACACGTTAACATACATTGCCGGGGAGAATGGTTCTATCGACGGTGAAAGCCCGCAAACAGTAAACCATGGTGAAAACGGAGCTCAAGTTTTGGCTGTGCCAAATGCTGGTTACCACTTTGTTCAGTGGAGCGATGGCATAACTGAGAATCCTAGAACCGATACCAATGTAACTGAGGATATCAGCGTTACCGCTGAATTTGCTATAAATATTTACACGCTTGCCTACAGTAGCGATGAGAATGGTACCTTGGAAGGCGATGTTAGCCAAACAGTTCAACACGGTGACGATGGTTCAGCTGTAGCTGCAGTGCCAAATGTTGGGTACCATTTTGCTCAATGGAGCGATGAGGTTACTGATAATCCTCGCACTGACTTGAACGTTGTCGCCGATATTGATGTTACTGCTGAATTCGCAATAAATACTTACACCCTAACATACACTGCTGGCGAAAATGGCACAATTACGGGAGCTAGCGAACAGGTTGTAAACTATGGAGAAGATGGAACCGAAGTGTTAGCAGCTGCAAATAGCGGGTATCATTTTGTAAAATGGAGCGATGAAAAAACCGATAACCCAAGAACCGACTTGAATGTAACTGCTGATGTGAGTGTAACTGCTATTTTTACAGAAAATACTCATGAGCTTTCACTCCTTGTTACGCCTGAAAATTCCGGAACGGTTTCTGGAGGTGGAGAATATCCGGTTAATGAGGACGTAGAAATTACTGCATTAGCAAATGATGGATTCGTATTTGTTAGCTGGAATAATGATCAGGGAATTGCAGTTAGCACAGAAAGTAGTTTCACATTTACAATGCCCGATTCGGATACAAATCTTACTGCAGTTTTCGAAGAGGAGACTGTGAACCCGGAACTATACACAATAATCTTTTCAATAAAAAATGCTGAAGAACAACCGGTAGAGGGAGCCTTAATAAATGTTGAAGGCCTCGATAACTTCTTGGAAACAAACGAGAACGGCATAGCAACTACAGAGCTAGAGGATGGAGCATATAGCTACTCTGTCACCGCAAGCGGATTTGAGGTTTTCACAGGAAGCATTACCGTTGATGGTGCCGATTTACCAGTAAACATCGTGTTAACAACAGTTGGGGTTGACTTTGGAAGTCTTTCTAATATTGAAGTTTATCCGAATCCTTTCTCAGAGAGGTTCAATATTAATAATTCACAACTTGTTAGCAGAATAGTAGTTGCTAATTTAATGGGACAGGTTGTATTTGATATAACGAATGCTGGAAGTGAATCTGTCCCAGTTAAGTTAGATGATCTTCCTAGTGGAATCTATATTGTAAGGTTAGTAGCTAACAACGGCGATATAAAACAGATTAAAATTGTGAAAGAATAGTAGTATATATTAAAATAGTTCAATTAAGAAAGGGATTTGAAAAACTCAAATCCCTTTCTTGTTATAGTTAACGTTAATTTCTTACTGCTGCAATTTGAAAATATAGGTAATTGTTCCGTTTTGTGCAGGTGCATCAGGTTTTACATTGAATTTGGCCAGTTTAGCAGCTTCTTCTGCCGCTTTTACCAGTTCTATATCGTTAGTGGTCGAACCCTTAACCCCACCTCTTACGCTGGTAACGTTTCCTTTGCTATCAACCGTAACACTAACAACCACTTTCCCACTTTTCTGTTTCGGATACTCTGGCGGAGGAAGTTTAAGAGCATTTCTGCCATCAAGGCTGAAGCCAACACCGTCGCCACCGCCACCGGTTGTACTTCCGGTATGGCTGGTTGATTCGGTTGAACCTTGCGGATCGCCCTGATTACCGGGTTGCCCGGTTTCTCCCTCGCCGGTTGTGCTTCCACCAGGTTTTTGTCCGGGGAAGAGTGCCTGCTGATTTACCTCGCGTGGTTTCTCCTCCTCAGGTTTAACCTGTTCCACAGGTTTATTTACTTCTTCAGGTTTTACTTCTTTGGGTTTTTCTTCTTCTTTCTTGGGTTTTGGCTTTGGCTTGGGTTTTTCTTCAGGAATTGACGGTGCTTCCTCAATATCCTGTGTTAAATTTTCCTCCTCAACCTCTTCGGTTTTGGGTTCACTCTCGGGTTGCTGCGACGGGGGAGGAGTGGGTTTTGGCTCAAAACTTCCTGTTCCCTGATCGCTGGTACCAAAGTTAATAAGAATTCCTTCTTCATCGGGCAAAGGAAGCGGAGTTCGGAATCCAAAAACCAGTAACAGCACAACCAGTACGGTGTGCACTGCTAACGATCCAATTATTCCTTTACTCTTGCTGGTCATATATCCCCCTTTTCTATTTGGATGAAATTCTTATTCCAAATCCATAAAAAACTTGCACCTATTTTAAAGGTTGTGTGGCAAGTACCAGTTTGTACCTGTTGTCCTTTGCAATATTCATTACTTTTACAACCTGTTCCATGGGAACAGATCGGTGTACGTGCAACGAAACGGTTGGTTCCTGCTGGCCCTCTAACTTTTGCGTTAGGCGGGCTTCAAGTTCATCAGCAGAAACTGGGGTTTGCTCAATGTAGAACTGAAAATCTTCAGTAATACTTACGGTTGTAATTGGTTTTGCCGAGGTTTGGCTATTGCTCTGCGGTAGCAACAGTTTTAAAGCATTCGGTGCAATAAGCGTCGACGAAACCATGAAAAAGATGAGCAGCAGGAATACGATGTCCGTCATCGACGACATGCTGAAATTTGGGTTAACCTTCGATCCTCGTTTTAAAGCCATCTTTTCTATATTTTATTGTGATACAAACTACGAAACGGGCTCGTTGAGCAGATCCATAAATTCGGTGGTATTGGCTTCCATGGTGAAAACAACCTTTTCAACTCTGGCAACAAGGTAGTTGTATCCAAAGTAGGCAGCAATACCAACAATTAGTCCGGCAACGGTGGTTACCATTGCGGTATAAATTCCGTTCGATAGTAAACCCACATCAATATTGTTTCCGGCCATCGACATATCGTAGAATGCCCTAATCATTCCGATTACGGTTCCAAGGAAACCAATCATTGGAGCACCTCCTGCAATGGTGGCAAGTGTTGGAAGTCCTCCTTCCAGTTTAGATATTTCCAGGTTTCCAACATTCTCAACAGCAGCATTTACGTCGGAAAGCGGACGGCCAATGCGTTGGATTCCTTTCTCAATCATTCGGGCTACCGGGGTATTTTGCGCTTGGCAAAGCGCCATGGCCGACTCAATTTTATCGTCGTGAATGTACTCTTTAATCCGGTTCATGAAGTTAACATCGGCACGCGAGGCTTTTTTTATTGCCCAGTAACGCTCAATAAAAAGGTAAACAGCAATTAACCAGAGTAATGCCAGCGGAACCATAATCCAACCGCCTTTAAGGGTTAGTTCCCAAAAGTTTAGGGTGAGCTCCTGTGGCTGAGTTTGAACTGCTTGTGCAGCAATATCTACCTGAAGAAGTAATGAAGTGTTCATATTTACAAGCTATTTTTGGGTCGAAATTAATAAAAAAACGGATAAGGGGTAAAATAATTACTTTTAAGAATGAAAATGTGCTAGCTATTTGGCTTTTTGGGTTTCGAACGCCAGCTCGATTCCAACTTCTCGGTGGATTCATCATCTTTGGGATTGAAAATGTTCTGGAATCGGCTCCAAAGTTCATCAAGAGTGTTGAAATCTTCCCGGTACACAACACCTGCACCGGTTGTGTAGTTCGATTGGTTTCCGCTAAAGATAACATCATCATTCGAGCGGGTAAAGGCTTTAAGTCGAATTTTACCTGAGGGAACAATCTTTACGTCAATGTTGAAATCGCCTGCAATTGGGCTGCTGGAGTTGGTAGCACCCATGTCAACGTTTCCGTTTAAAGTTACCCTGTCGTTAAACAGCTGAGTAGAGAGGGCAAGTTCCACTTCGCTGGAGCTAATCTCGTTATTTGGGTCGCCAGGTCGCCAGTTTAGTCCAATATCGAAAGCGTTACTCCACTGCGAAAGCCAGTTGCTCAGCTGGTTCGAAAGCAGTTCGCTTGCTGTGTTGGCAAGTCCTTGCTCAAAACCACTGCTTTGTCCGCTGGCCATGGCACCTCCAGAGTTAAATCCATATTCTGATGCGAAGCTATTGAGTACGAGCAGCGAAAGGAACTGCCGGCTCATTTTTTCTTCGGTATTTGTAGCATTTTCAACAAGGGCTTTTATTTCGGGTTCCGAGTTGGCTGCGGGGACATCGATGTTAAATTTTATATTAGGCTCCATAAGCTTTCCCGTAAGCAGAATCTGGCATTCAACGGGTGTCCTTCTTTTGTACTTTTCGTCTGTTTGGTCGGGTGCTAGCTGGCTTAGGGTGGTTCGCAGCGCATAAATAGCCTTTATGTCAACCAAGGCATCGGTTACGTCGCCATTCCATGAAATGGAGCTGCCATCACCAATTTTAAACTTCTTATTTATCACACCCTGCAGGGTGAAAAGATAATCCCCTTGCTCTATAATGTAGTCGCCAAACATCCTGAAAACATCTTTGTCCGGGTTGATTTCCATTTTCAGGTTTCCGCTTCCATTGGCTCGAATAATATCGCCTAACTTCTTGTCGATAATAATTTGTGCCTCGGCATCAGATGTTACTTCAAGGTCGAGGTTCAACGATAGGTTTGTGGTTGGCTTTTCTTCAGGGAAAAGTTCCTCCTCAATGATGATGATGTTCGGATCGGTACTGGCAAAGTTGAGGAAAGAATGTTCGCTAACGCTGCTTGTAGATGAAAGCGGAAGGAATATGGCTGTATGTGGTTCAGTTTTAACCGAAACATTCAGGTTCACATCGGTTGGTGAACCGGTAACTAGAACCAGTCCGGTTGCATAAACTGTTCCGTAAAAGAGTTCGTTGTCGCGCTCGCTGGTATTCATGAACTGGAAGTTGCTGGGAACCATGTTAAGGTTAAGTTGGATATCCTTGAAGTACCCTGTAGTGATTGCTCCGTTCAGAATGGCTTGACGATTGTTTACGTCGCTAATTGTTAAGTTGTTGATGAGTATGTCGCTATTTTTTATCTCAATTTTATCCGAAATGCGGTAGTGAGTTTTTAGAAAATCTACCGTAAGGCCGGCTTCATTTACGGTTATAGTTCCATTTACCGAAGGTTCCTTGGTTGTTCCTGTAACTGAGATATTACCTTGAACACTCCCGCTAAGGTTGGAAACGTTTCCTTCTAGCAGCGGGGCAATATGAGCTAACGGGAAACTTTCAATGTTGCCATTGATTCTAAGTTGGCTGGTTTCGGGGAAAATATCGCCGTCAACATATAGGGTTGTCTTGTTATTAAGAAGGTTTGATGCGTTTATGGAGAGCTTCTTCTCTCTTGCAAACCACTGGCTGCCAAAGTGAAGTTCACCAAATTCCTGGTTATTGATTAAGAGGTTACTTAGTAGCAGATCGGCGAAGAATAGAGGTTGGTTTAACGTGTTTGTGACCTTTGCTGTGCCATTTAGCTGCCCGTTTAGGTTATACCCAATGCTTTGAGTGTAAAAGTTAATGTTTGAAAGATCGATATTGTCGAGTTTAACAAGTATTGAATCGTTTGGGTTGTTTGAAACAATTCCAGTTACTTCTAGTTTTTGTTGGTCGTTATATAGCACCAAATTGTTAATTTTTATTTGTGACGTATCAACCGAAACGCTCGTTTTTTCAATGTTCCAAATGGTATCGTTCAAAAATATTTCCGAGGGGAAGATGTTCGCTTCTGCAACCCTCTTCTCTGTTGAATCGGTGTGGAAGAAGGTGCCTAAAATTGATAGTTTCCCCTCGTTTCTTACCTTTTGTCGGTTATCCCAGTTTATGTTAGTCTGAATCTTGCTGTTATATGCATCAAGCGAAACGGCAATGTTTTTTACCAGTGTGCTTCCAATTGCTACTTGTGGGGTTGTAATACTTGCAAAAAAAGAGGTGTCGCGTGTTTGCCCATCAATGGTAATGTCCTTTATTTGGTTGCCTCCAAAGAATAGCTCAGGTATCTTTACTTTAAGTGTAAGTGTCTGGAAGTCTGGATTGTAAATTCCGAATACGTTGGTGTTTTCTGCAATTCGGAAACTTGGCGAAATAACATCGGTAAATTTTTTGGTTTTTTTAAGCCTTAGCTTAATTATGTAGTCGTTGTATTCCGGATTTTCTACTCCGGTTGGTTTAATTTCGGGTCTTTGGTTATCGGCGCTAAGGGCTGGAATGTATATGTACATTAGCTGCTGCAGAGAACCAAAAATGTTCGCGTAGTTATACTTCCCCCGTATTTCGCCATCGGCAAACTCCGATTTAATGGAAACCAGTTTGCTTTTCTCGTTGTTATCTGCAAAGAGGGTTATGTCTGAAGTTTTAATTTCTCCGTTTTGGTTCTTGTAAAATGAGTTAACAACCTTAATTTCCCCAGAACTGTTATCGAGATTACTTCCTGTAAATTTGGCAGTTAGTAGGAATGATGCTTGCGAGATGCTGTCGGCCTTGTTAAGATTAAGCTTAACCAAATCAATTTTTGGGACAAAGGCAGAAAAGTCGAAAACTGGAATTGAATCGGAGAAGTCAACCTTTCCTAGAAAGTTGAGTTTTACGTTGGGGTCGTCAAGGAAAACAGAACCTACATATGTTTTATTCGTTAGGTCCCCCGTAATCTTTATGTTGGAGTAATCGTAGTTGTTCGCCTGAATCAACGAGATTGTTGCGTCGGTGTATGCTTCAATCTTTTTGTTGTCATAAAGTTTTCCATCGACCTCAGCTTTTAGACTTGTTTTTCCTAGCAAGGAATTATTGGTGAGTTTACCGAGGTTTAGGTTTGAGACAGATACTTTACCATTAAAATTAGATGTTTTCTGTGAAGGTTTTAGTGAAATATCCATGGATAGTTTCCCCACAGCAGAGTTAACCATGCCATACGCCACAAAGTCGGATAAAAAGCCAGTAAAGTTTCCTTGGTAGGTAACCCGTTCAAGCGATTTTAGCTCATCGGGAAGCGTAACTAGCCTTTGGTTTGTTTTTGCATCCCGAATGGTTTCAATGTCATCGATAATTGTGGCGAAATTATTAATGTCGACGAAAAGGAATGTTTCTTCAATATTGGGGAGCCCGGTGAGGTTTAGGTTTGCGTTAAGCTGGGTTTGTGATTTAAAAAACAGGTTTAAATCCCTTATCCTAATATCGTTTACTTTTCCTTTGTAGCTGCAATCTAAAATTATTTTTTCATCAATTTCCCCCAGAGAAGGTGCAATGTAGGAGAGCATTTTTGTGGAAATCACCGATTTCCCAAGCGAACCGTTCAGCCTAACCTTGTTCACAAAGTCGCTCATATCGGCCATGCTCTTGAAGTTCATACGGTGGTAGTAAATGTTAAGGTTGCTTCCCATTCCCCGAAACCGTAGTTTGGTGAAATCCATGTGCGTGTTGCTGAAGCTCAAGTCGGTTCGGAGCTCATCAATAACAAAACCACTGCGGTCAACCAGCGAGAGGCTGTTAATTGAAACCTCAATAGTATCGCCTCGTATGGCAAAATTGTTGGCTTCAACATTAAAGTTTGTAAAGTTTAAATCCTGGAAATTAATCCCAAACTCTTTCTTTTCGGGTTGTAGGTTATGAAACCTGAAGTGAGAATTTGATAGTGATACGCTGCGAACAGCAATAGTGAACGATGTTGAGTCCTTGGGTTGAAGCGTATCTTTTTTGAATGAGTTTAGTAGCTCAATAATATTTAGGGTTCCGGTGGAGTCAGAGGCAAGGTTAACATACGCATCTTCAAGGTTAATTCGGTTTAGCCGAATTATTTTAGCCGAATTATTAAATCGAATTAGCGATGCCGAAATGCTTCCTGCCGAAAGGAGGGTGTCGTTTCGAAGGTCGGCAATAAAAACGTTACGCAGAATAATTTTGTTAAAGGGCCTAAAGTCAACTTTTTCAACGGTTACTTTCGTATTTAACTGCTCCTGAAGAATGGTAATTGCTTGACCAACAAGCCAGGTTTGTATAAAACTATTCTGAATTGATAGCCAAACTATTGTTGGTAGAGAGAGGATTACAACAATAGTAATGAGCAGTATTTTCCCCGTTTTTTTGATAACTTTGCCTCCCTAATTTATTTTATTCTTGCTACCATGTTAAGCATAAAGTATGCCAAATTGAAGAAACGCCCGAATTTAGTAAAAAGCATGACAAAATTTGGTAGTTTTTTATACGGAATTGAATACATTTTGTTAAATATATAGATATTTGTATATGAGCGTAGTAATTCTTGGGATAGAATCTTCGTGCGATGACACATCGGCTGCGGTTATTCGTGATACTCGGTTACTTTCGAATTTAATTAGCAGTCAGAAAGTTCATGAGGAGTACGGGGGCGTTGTGCCCGAGTTGGCTTCACGAGCTCATCAGGCAAATATTATTCCTGTTGTCGATACCGCTATAAAGCAGGCTGGAATTGGGATAAACGATGTTAGCGCCATTGCCTTTACTCGTGGACCCGGGTTGCTGGGTTCTCTCCTTGTGGGAACCTCTTTCGCAAAAGGTTTTGCGCTGGCTCGCAATATTCCAATGGTTGATGTAAATCATCTGCACGGTCATGTGCTGGCTCACTTCATAAAAACTGAAACTGTTGATAAACATCCACAATTCCCCTTTTTGTGTCTTCTCGTTTCGGGAGGTCACACGCAGCTTGTTGTGGTAAAGGATTACCTGGATATGAAGATAGTGGGAAGCACGATTGACGATGCTGCTGGCGAGGCGTTTGATAAATGTGCAAAGGTAATGGACTTACCTTACCCAGGTGGTCCCGTGGTTGATAAGTTAGCATCCAAGGGAAATCCGTTGGCATATTCTTTTGCGAAACCTTTACCACAAGGTCTCGATTTTAGCTTTAGCGGACTGAAAACTTCATTTTTATACTTCCTGCGCGACCAACTTAAAGAAAATAAGAGCTTTATTGAGCAAAACAAGGAAGATTTGTGTGCTTCGCTCCAACACACAATTATTAGCATTCTTATTGATAAACTTGTTGCTGCCGCAGAGCTTACAGGAATTAAAGAGGTTGCTTTGGCAGGAGGGGTATCAGCAAATTCTGGGTTAAGAAAGGCGGTTACCGATGCGGGGAAAAGGTTCGGATGGAATGTTTTTATCCCCGAGTTTAAATTTACTACTGATAACGCTGCAATGATTGCTATTGCCGGTTACTATAAGTTTTTAGAAGGAAGTTTTGCTTCGCAGGATATTGCTCCCTTGGCAAGAATGCCTTTCTAACTACTGCTGGCCTTTTCTCGAATATGATAGTTGATATGCTCTGCTAGGTTCAAGTTTACTGATGGGAACTGGATAAAGCTGCTAAAACCAAAATTAGTGTAAATATTTTTATCCATTAAATTATGCGTTGCATATGCAATGCTTGGAATTCCTTTTGGGTTTTGAACTAGTTTTTGGATTGAGAGGTCCTTTAGCAGCTTTTCGTCCTCCATGCTAATAAGTAGTATGTCAATTTCTTTGTAGTTATAAACAATTTCAGCTGCTTCGTCGAGCGAATCAGTGTATAGCAGATTGTGTCCGGAGTTTTTAAGATGAATTCGAATATAGTTATAGTCGTTTATTCGGTTATCGAATACAAGAATGTTGTTGGTTCTATCTGGTTGTGGTTTGATGGTGGTATCACCATCGCTGGTTGTATGTTCGATGTATGTACATGGTATGCTAACAAAAAATTTGCTTCCAGAGGATTCGTTTTTCATAGTAACGTTACTTTCAACCCAAATATTCCCTCGCATTTGGTGCACTAAACTTTTACAAACCCATAATCCAAGACCAATACAACTTGAGTTATGATGTGTGGAGGAGTCAAAAAAATCGTTTATTTTTTTTACTGTATCGGCTTTAATTCCTATGCCGCTATCTTTCACCCATAAAAGCAGGGAGGTTGGTGAGTTTACTTCGAATCCAAGCTCAATAGCGCCTACTTCTGTAAATTTTAGGGAGTTCTCAACTAGCTTGGTTATTACTTGTTGAAGTTTAGGTAGGTTCAAAACTACAAGTTGTTTATTATCTGTGTTATTGCTGTAATGTGTGGTAAAACTAACCTGGCTTGAATATTTATGCTCTACTCTATATTTACTTATTAAACTTTCAAAGATACTTTCTATACTAACTGCGCAATACTGTGCTTCTCCACTTTTCTCTTTCACCTCGGTGATGGCAATTATATCGTTAGTGAAAGCCGATACAATTTGACTATTCGAAACGATTCGGGAGCAGATGGCTTTTCTTTTTTCGCTGGAAATGTTAGGTTTGCTCAGCTGCTCACTTAGGTGTGTGATTGTATTTGCAGGAGTACGCAGCTCATTAACAATTTTTCGTATAAAGAAGAACCTGTTCTTCTCAAGCTCAGCAGTTTGCTCCTTGCTTTTTATTAGTTCGAGATTAATCCTGTTTATTTCAGAATACTGTTCTTCCAACCTGCCAACAAGCGTTTTATAGTTACTTGTTTTTTTATCGAGTGATAGGTTAAACCATTTGTGTAATAAAAAAAGGATTAATATAAGTAGCAGAATGCTTGCAAGGGTAATAACCACCACTTTAATCCATAAGTACTTGTTAGAAACATTTGGCGAGTATATGAATGGTTCAATATCAGGCAAATTTGTTGCTATGTTTTGTTGAAAAAGATACTCCCCAATTTTTTGCCAACGCCATTTGTTTATATGTCCAATCTCAATGAAATCGGGGCTAATTAGTTTTCTTATTTCACTTGCTTCGTACAGAAGATGATCCATCGTTTTTGATGGGTTGTACTTCTGGATGATAAGTTTTGAAATTTCTTCCGGATTTGCCAGGGCGTATTCCCACCCTTTAATTGATGCCTGTTGAAACTTGAGAACTTTTTCAGGATTTCGTTTTATTTTATTTTGGCTGGTGAACAAACAGTCAGAGTAAAAATCGATGCCGTAGCTGGTTGGTTTAATTAAACGGTATGGAATCCCGAACTTTTCCATAAAGTAGGGTTCATTGCTTATGTAGGCTCCAAGGCCGTCAACTTTGTCAGTTAACAAGTCGTTAACTGAGAAATTATGGGGTACAAGTTCAATTTGCGAAGGGTTAACCCCTTCGCTGTATAGCATAGTGAGAATTTCAAGGGCATATAAATTCTCACCAACCATTAGTTTTTTGCCAACCAAATCATGGGGGGTTAATATATCTGAGGAAGCTTTAACCATAAGTACCGATGGTGAATGCTGATATATACAGGCTATCACCGAAATTGGAGCCCCCTCAATAAAAGAAACAAGGAGCTCAGCATCACCTATGGCGTAATCGGCGTTGCCATTAAGTATTTCATTTAGGACTAGCAGGGAGGTGTCCGCTTCCTTGATAATTACGTTAAAGCCAGCATCGGAGTAGTATCCTTTTTCAATAGCAGCATAATAGCCGGCAAACTGAAATTGATGTTTCCACGAAAGCTGTAGAACAACCCTTTCATTAGCAAATGTTTTACAGCAAATGGTTGCAACAAAAGCTATGGTGATAAAAAAAATAGATGAATATTTTGTGAAAAGTTTAATCATGGTATAGCTACCCCTTTTGTAGATTTGTTCGTATATTTCAGGTGCTTTGTATGTAGAAAACATTTTCATTTATGGTGGGTTACTATACCAGAAATAAATTTACGAATAAAAACTGATTAAACAATGATTACAATAATTTCACCATCTAAAACTCTTGGGAAAATTAAAAATAATAATACACCTGAAGTTTCAATCCCCAAATTTATAAGCAACTCAGAGAAATTGATTGATGTGTTGCGCAATTTTACTGTCAAAGAATTAAAAGAACTATTCTTGGTAAGTGAAAGTATTGCTACGTTAAATTTTAGAAGGTTCAAGGAGTGGCATGTACCATTTCACGAAAATAACAGTACCCCTTCAATTCTTACTTTTAAGGGAGATGTTTACGGGGGGCTTAATGCGGCAGAATTTAGCCGTTCCGATTTTGAGTTTGCCCAACAACATCTTCGGATTCTTTCGGGGCTTTACGGTATCCTTAGGCCGTTGGATCTGATTCAACCCTACCGACTTGAAATGGGAACTAATATTGAAGTAGAAAGCAGGAAGAACCTTTACGAATTCTGGTCACAAATTGTTACTAATAATTTGAATGACGAACTCAGTAATTCGAAGAATCAAGTTCTACTAAACCTAGCTTCACAGGAATACTACAAAGTTATTAACTCAAAAAAAATTAATGGAACAATCATAACACCTGTTTTTAAGGAGCAGAAAGGGCCGGATTTTAAGGTTGTTGCGATTTATGCCAAGCGCGCGCGTGGGTTAATGTCGAAGTTTATTGTTCAGAATCGGATTGAAGATGTTGAGAAGTTGAAACTTTTCGATTGGGAGGGGTACTACTTTCGAACCGATTTATCTACCAAAACCAACCTAGTTTTTGTTCGGTGATTCATATCCTACATTTAGGTTTTGTTACAAAACCTAAAATAATGAGAGCAGCAAGCTGTTAATTTCTATTTTTTAGTTACTTTAGGCATAATTATTTATCTATTCATAATATTAGCCAGCTTACAATGAAATATTTCTTTGGTTGTTCAGGTAAAATGGCCAAGGTTTTCGTACTTGTTTTCTTCTTGTTAACTTTGCAAGTTGTACATGCACAGGTGGTTGAGAGCAGGATAAAGGTGGCTCTTATCTATAATTTTGCGCAAAACGTTGAGTGGCCCAACGAAAGAAATATTTCTGAGTTTCGTATAGGTGTTCTATGTTCCGATACTACCATTATGCCTGAGTTCAGGCAACTTTCACAATTAAACAAAATTAAAAACAGGTCAATAAAGGTTTTTCGTGTTGGGAGTCCTAATGAAGTTGAAAACATACAACTCCTATATGTTGATGAAGGAATGAGTATGGACATTTCTTCAATAAACAAGTTAATTACCGGAAAAGGTATTCTACTGATCTCTGATAGGTCGCCTGATAAGCTTTTTGTAATGATAAATATTCTGTTCGATTCGAAAAATCGAACCCTATCGTACGAAATTAACAGGCAGAATATGGAGAACGAAGGGTTCGTTCCCAAACCTGAAATTTTAGTGCATGGTGGTTCCTATGTCGATATAAAGCAACTATACATTCAAACCTACCAGAAGTTAAAAGACGAAACGGATAGAATTAATCATTACCAGGAACAACTTGTAAGAATTAAGGCCGAGAAAGATTCCTTTCAGGTTCAACTTAACACTCTTAACTCTCAAATCTCTTCTCTGCTTGAAGTGAAGGCTAAAATTGAAAGGGACTTCGAAAAGCAAACCAAGAATTTGTCAGAAAAAGACAGTCTTTTACTTCTTGCAACAAGAGAACTTAACAGGAAAGGTGCTGAGAGCCTGAGTCTTCAGAAAAAGATTAAACAGCAACTTGCACAAATCGATAGTACTGAAAATAACCTGAGTAAGCTAAACGCTGAAATTGAAAAAAAACAAATTGACCTTAATGTCACACAGCGTCAGCTTGCTGAATCGAGTAAGGAACTTTCAGAAAAACAATCGGTTATTGAAGTTCAGAATAAATATATACTTGTTAGCTACGCTCTTGCATTTACTCTTTTGGTTACCCTATTCCTTATTTATAGGGCATTCCGAACAAAAAAACTAATGAACATTAAGCTCGAAAGGCTTGTAAATGAGCGTACAAATGAGTTACACCTTAGTCGGGAACACTTTAAAAACCTGTTTGAAAGTTCTCCGGTCGCCATTATCGAAATGGACCTTTCGCGGTTTTACTCCTTCGTGAATAGTATCAATGCAGGAATACCTGAAATACTAGAAATGATTAAGAAGAACAAGAGCATTGTCGGTCAGTCAGTACGACAAATTATTGTGAACGATATAAATAGCGCTACCCTAAACCTCTTTAAGTACGATTCGAAAAAAGAATTTATTGACAACTTCTATAAAACATATAGCGCAAGCTCCCTGCTCGATTTTCAGGAAACAATTGTAGACTTTATCAACAAAAAAACACAACATCGTTACGAAACAACACGATTAACATCACAGGGAGAAGTTATTCATGTTCAGCTTAACTGGATGGTTCTTCCTGGTTACGTAAGCAATTACGGTCGTGTAATTGTTACTATGACAGATATTACTGAACTGAAAAAGCATCGTGAGCATCTGGAAGAGCTGGTGACAGAACGCTCGGAACAAATTATTAAACTTAATAAAAAGTTAACAGAAACTGTTAAGGAGCTGGAGAGCACTGTGGAGCAACTGCAGAAGGCGCAGAGTCAACTACTTATCTCAGAAAAAATGGCATCGTTGGGAATGCTTACAGCTGGAATTGCTCACGAAATTAATAACCCTATTAATTATATAAGTGCCAGTAATCAAGCATTGTCGCCATTACTTGAGGAGCTACTGGCTCTAGTAGATAAATCAAGTAGAACAAATTCATTAGGTTCGCCACTCGAGAATAACATTTCACAAGAAGAGGTCGACGAGGTGGCATCCTCTGTCAAGTTTTTAGTTGATAATATCAATACAGGCATAAATCGTACTACAGAAATAATTGGAAGTTTAATGACATATTCTCGTACCGGCGAGCTCGTGTACTCTGAGTGCGATTTAATTGATGCTGTTAAAAATACGCTGCTATTGCTCCACTCAAAGTATGTAAACCGGATTGTAATTGTTGAGAAGTACGATGATGTTCCTTTGTTTAAATGTAGTAAGAGTTCTATTAATCAAGCAATTATGAATTTGTTGGTTAATGCAATCGACTCTATTGAAGGTAAAGGTACTATACAAATCGCAATTTCTGCAGCGGAGGGTAATGAAATTGTTCTTTCTGTCAAGGATTCGGGGATAGGTATCCCTAGTGATAAAATTGATAAAATTTTTGATCCATTTTTTACCACAAAAGAAGTTGGTAAGGGCACAGGACTGGGTTTGTACTTAACCTACAATATTATTCATCAGCATGGAGGGCGGATTGAAGTACACTCAGAAGTTGGTGAAGGAACGGTATTTATTGTTTTTCTGCCCCTAAGTAAAAGTTGAGTTCCAAAGTTAAACAGCAGCAGCGTTGCTTTTTTCAAAAGCCAGCTCAATAATGTTCTTTAGGTTCGTTTTTGTCCAGGGTTTAATAACATAGCGGAATACCAATTCTTGGTTAATTGCCTGAAGCATGACTTCGGGTTCCATAAATGCAGTTAGTAGGATGCATATTTTTTCGGGGCTTTCTTTCTTTATTGTTTCAATAAGTTCAATGCCATTCATATCGGGCATTTTTAAATCAGAAATGATTACGTTAATGTGCTCGCTGCCTAAAATTTCAAGCCCCTCTTTTGCTGAATTGGCAAGGAAAATATTGTAGTCGTTCCTAAAATTGATTCTAAAAAGTTCAAGATTCAGCTTCTCGTCGTCTACATATAATATGTTCTTCTTCTCACTAGTCATAAAAAATAATTAACTGCGCAAATTTATATAAAATAATGGCTATAATATAATGTTTATTAACACCCGTTTTTATTCTATAAAGTGCTAATTAACGTGAGTTGGTTGTTAGGGCAAATTTTAGTTGCTGATTACTAAGGTAATAAGGTTCTGTTTTGTTTCTCTTTTTATGTAACTAGGGTTAATTGAAGAGAAATAAGGTTGATGCCGACTAAAAACCTTGTTTTTCATTACAAACCTTAGTATAGATTCCAACTTTAGTTGAGATGCTACCTTATTACCTTATTGTTTCTGAATAGATTGTGCTTTGGTATCAATCGAAATAATGTTTTTTCTTAGTTCGAACTCACGTTAATTACTACTTTAGGTTCGCAGCAATCCACGGAATCCTCTAGTGCCGTAGTAGGATGGAGCGCTGTTGTGGAAAATAAAAGCATTCCCGTAACGAAATTCGGCAAAGATAGCGCCACCCAACTTCCTTATTTTCTGAGGAGTTTTCACCCAGCTCGAAGTTTTAGTATCGAAATTTCCAAGTTTTTGAAGATTCCTGTACTGCTCCTCGTCCAGAATTTCGATTCCCATTTCGATTGCCATGTCAATGGCATTATTTGCCGGTTTATGCTCTTTTCTCGACTCAAAAGCTTCGCGATCGTAGCAAAGACTTCTGCGTCCCTTGGGACTTTCGGCCGAGCAATCGCAAAAAATGTATTCGCCGGTTTTATCATCAAAATCAACAACATCGGGCTCGCCACCAGTTTTCTCCATCTCGCTGAGCGACCAAAGTTTTTCGGGATTTGCCTCCAGCTTCGTTTGCACCTTTTCCCAATCAATACCTTTGTGGCGATTTGCGTTTTTTTCAAAACGAACCTTCAGTGTATTAATTAGTTCACTAACTTGTTTCTGCGGTAATTCGTTCGTTTTTTTCATTGTATTGTGAATTAGCAAATTCTTTTACACAGTAAACAATTTATTTTTGATAAAGTTACTGAAAACAATGTGAGATATTTATTTGAATAGTTTGGCTATTTCCCAAACGGTTGGGTTTGTATGTTTTTGTCCAGAATTTGTTTGCTGTTAGAAGCTGGGCTAAATTATCATTTTAGGTTTACTTTAAAACCAATGGTTGCCCAGCCAAAAACGCCAAAGTGTTCTGGTCTTGTGATTTTAGTGTCTCCAATAGTAGCTTTAACAGACCTGCTTTTAGTAATATAGGTAAATATATCAATAAGAGGATTTTCGATAATAATTACATCAAACAGAACGCTCTTTAGGCGAATTCCTCCGCCAAAAGTTAACGCTTTCAGCAAATAGTTTTCGTTGTATAAGGTGTTGATAAATTCCCATTTGTTGTAGCCTAAATTGCTGTAAATTACTGGACTAACATGTAAAACGTACTTGTTGCTTCTACTTAAATATCCAACCCCAATTGAAATGGGATAGTAATCGAAGCAAAACCTTTGAGCATGGACACTTCCCGTTAAATCAATTCTGTTTCCTTCAATAAATGCAACCTGATTTTCGTTCTGAATGTGCTCGTCAGAAAGTTCGGCGTTAATTACCATGTACCTCAAGCCAAACCTTCCGTTTGAAATTTTTCCAAATCTTTGTCCAATAAAAAAGGTGTAGTTGTCTTTCCCAATATTCTTAAACTTATTCTGCATAAGTTCTGAGTACTCTATTCCAAAATCTATGGAGTTACTATTGGGCTTGTACTTCTCAATAAACTTATGCCTGGGGATGCTATCCTGAGAAATGGAAGAAAAGGTAAAAAGGAGGGACAAAAAAAGAAGTTGAACACAAAATAATATTCTCCCCGAAACTTTTAAACAACTATTTTTCTGTACCATATTCTTGTTATTATTTCCTAAATACTATGTTTATTTCAAAAATAAAAAAAATCTGGGAGTTTCGTTCATATACTTTATGTATGCATCTCCAAATTCTTTCGTACAATGCCTCTCTTCCGATATGGTCAAAAGATAAAAGCTGCACGCTAAAATAGTGTTAAGTATAAAATAAATTAACGAGTTGCTTAATATCGAGATGGCCGCATTGATAATGATGAAGCTTACTGCTTGGGGATGTCGGCTTATCCTGTAAATTCCATTTTTAACTAATCCTTTGGATTTTATAAAATCAAGGATTGATTTTAAATAGCATATTATACCTATTATGTATGTTGTAATACCAATAATTACACAAACAGAGTTACTGCTAACTTTGAGAAACAATGGATAGAATAGCAGGAACGTATTTACAAGTAGGTACGAAATTTTGCCAATTTTTTCAATCCCAATTGTTTCAGGAAAAAAGTTGAGGGTTTGAAGTTTCTTCCTTGACATTAGGTAGACGAGTAAATACCGGATTACAAACACAGGTACAATAAAATAGAACATATTATTCATGGCTAGAAGTATAGAATTGGAAATAAGAAGATTAACATGAAGTCTGCTGAAAAATGGGCAACCATAGCAGGAATTAACCCTCTTCTAATGTAAACGTATCCAAAAACAACCCCGCCCATCGTGTTCAGAATAATTATTCTAGTTACTATTGCAGAATTCAGGGCCGTTTGCATTTGCATGGCTGGAATATGCCCAATTGCAAAAACTATGGCTGTAATTATAGTTGCTGTTGCTATTGCTACATTATTATGTTTTCCTTTAAACATTTTCTGGAACAGGAATAAAAATAGGCTGAGCAGGAAAAGGCGTAGCAAAATTTCCTCAACAATTCCACCGTAAAAACATACAAGAAGAGTTTTCCATGAAGAAATAATGCTAACCGTAAAAAAGTTAGGGGTAACTTTATTAATATGAAAGAAGTAATCAAAAATTAGAATCGATATTCCAGTCGCAATTCCAATTAGTGATGATGTTAAAATAACCTTCCTTGACGGGCTGGTAAAAACATTAATGCCCGTTCTTTTTACAAAATAGCTGCCTATCCAAACAGCAACTGTTAAGAATATTGCCGATTGGATAACAATGCTCAAAATAAAGACCGTTCTGCTTACCGGAATATTTCCTTGTTCAATAAGAGCGGTGTTTGACTCAAAAAAGTAAGGCAACATAGCACCTACTGATGCTATTCCACTTGCCAGTAGTAATAGTTTTTGTTTTGTTTTCATAGCGTATTTTTGCTACAAACAACGGAATTAAAATAGTGCGTGTCGTTCCACTTTCGGAAAATGGGATACTTTTGTAAAAAAACAGGTATTATTTTATAAGGATTATACAATGATTGTTTTATCAGCTACCGGTATTGTAGTTAATCTATTCTTTTTGATTTGGTTCTTACTTGTTGCTAAACAGAATGTTGCTGCCGATCGGAAACTTGGTGTTCTATATTTCTTATTTCTGCTGGTATTCATCTTTAATTTTTATGAGTTTAGCGGAATAATGAGAAAATATCCTGCTTTTATCTTTCTTGATATGGGGATACCCTTCCTTATTGGCCCGGTTATTTGGACCTATGTGCTAATGCTTGTTAAAAAGCAGGATAAACGAAGTAACAATTTTATTCACTATGTACCAGCCCTTTTAGTGTATGTGTTGTTTATTGATATTGTACTAATGGAACCTGACGAAAAAATAAGGTTGCTAAAAGCCCCAGCATCCTTTGAAAGTATTCGCTATCAGGTTGTAACTATTCTTCAGTTAATACCTGTACCTATCTATCTCTTTGCTTCAATCGCTGAAATTTCAAGTTATAACAAGAAGCTAAAAAAGGTATATTCAGCAACAGATAGCATTAACCATAGATGGTTAAGGTTTATTTTAACCTTTTTTCTAATCTTTTGGTGTGTCGTTTCAATAGGTATTGTATCCATCAATTTCTTAAATGAAACAGTGCTGGGAATGAGCATTTTTATGGCAGGATTCATTGTTTTCTCTTTTGTAACCGGAGTTTATGGGATTAAAAGAAACATAGCTATTAGTAACACAATTGAGGAACAGGCAACCACTTACGAAGAAAAAACTTCAATAGATATTGATATTGAAAGCTTTATGCAAACTAATAAAACATTTTTACAAGCAGAATTAACCTTATACCAGCTAGCCGATAATTTGAAAATTCCTGCTCACGTGCTTTCACGTACCCTAAACAGTAAGTATAAAACCTCATTCTTCGATTTTGTTAACAATTTACGAATCAATGAGTTTAAAGAAAAAGTCAGAAACAAGGAACATTTAAAGTACTCGATTCTTTATCTTGCCTATGACTGTGGCTTCAACTCAAAGTCGTCTTTTTACAGGTTCTTTAAGAGGGTAGAAGGAGTTACACCAAGTCAGTTTATAAAAAATACTACAATTCAAACTTGAAACACTAGCCATTAAGAATTAGTTTTTTTATGCAAACAAATCTTTTTTTAGATATGGATTTATAATTATGCGAAAGGAGTTTTATTCGGTATTGTTTTCAATCCAGCGAAACACTTTTTCAAGAAATTCAGGAGTAAGAAAATGCCCTCCATCGTATTCAAAAAAAGTTGGTGCAAACCCTTTTTTAGTTAAGTATTCCTTCTGCTCAAGGTACATGCTTTTTTTGTACGATCTGTCTCTGTTTCCTCTTGATACAAATAGATTTAAGTGCTTCGCATTCTCAATTTCCTTGGAGAATACAATGGCGGCTCTTCCGTCAATCATTGGTAAATTCCCTCCAACAGCAATTACGCCCGTAATTTTTTCAGGAGTTTTAAAGCCAACCGTGTAAGCCAGAGATGCACCCTGCGAAAAGCCCATTATAAAAATATTTTTGATTTTGTATGCGGCCGAAATTTCATCAATTACATCGTTAACCTGCTCAAGAGTTTTGTAGTCGGAAAACTTTGAAAGTTTTATATCATTTGTATAAAAATACCACGAGAAACCAATCGTTTCCGTAATAATTCTTGGATATTGCCCCTCCGGAAACGCAAGGATTACCTCTTCATGCTTAAATGGCGTAAATATTGATGCCATATCCATTGCGGTGCCTCCATTTCCGTGTAATGCAACAAGGAGAGGGTATGTTTTCTGTGGGTTATAATCTTCAGGAAACTTTATAAGTACTTTTTGAATGCTTGATGATTTCAAGTATAGAGTACTGTCGTTTTCTTGCCCAACTATCAAGTGCTGTGATTGTCCACAGAAAAATGTAAGAAGCGAAAGAAGTGTTAATGTAATTATTGACTTCATGATTCTTTTGTTTGATATATTCAACTTGATAAATTAAGGTTACGATTCCGGAAAAATATAGTATTAATAAAAAAAGCTGCATAACTTTATGTTCAAAATATATGATACAATGAAAAGGAAATGGTTTAACTCTTTGTTTTTTTTAGCGGCTCTTTTTTTAGTGTTAAGTTGCAGTAAATTAGGTGTTAAAAACAACATGGAAGTAGAAAGGCGCAGCGTGGTTTCTGCAATTCACTCCTCAATTGGTTGGGCTGCAAATAAAGATACAGCACTACTTTATAGTATAATTGCATCTGATTCCAACTTCCTTGAGGTTCATCCATCCACAAGGGTTGTACGTGGTATTAATCAGTTCAAGCAAGCAGAAAGTTTCTGGTTGAATCCAAATTTTAGAGCGGTTTCCTACTCAATAACTAATTTAAAGGTAACTTTTTCCCAAAACGGTGATGTTGCCTGGTTCTTCTGCATGCTCGATGATGTGAACGAATGGAAGGGCGAACCTGCAAACTGGGAGAATACTCGATGGACTGGTGTTCTCGAAAAGCGTAACGGTAGCTGGAGAATGGTTCAGCAGCATTTTTCGTTTGCGCAAGAATAATTTGAAGTATTTTCTATCACTCATAATGTCTACAAAAACTATCAAGATGAAAAAAATAAAATTTACATTATTACTTTTTCTTGCAGCATTCTGCTTATTCTCCTGTAAAAAGCAGCAGGATTGTAAAGTTAAATCTCCTTCCGGAGATATTATGGTTGAGTTAACAACATTGTCAAATGGACAGGCAGCATACTTTGTAAAGTACAAGAACAAATCAATTATTGATACTTCTACGCTGGGTTTCGAGTTTACCAATGCTCCCAAACTTTCGGAAAATCTGAAAATAGTTAAATCGGAAAAGAATGTTTTTTCCGAAATATGGGAAATGCCCTGGGGCGAGCAGCGTTTTGTTGATAATACTTACAACCAATTGGTTGTAACTTTCAAGGAGATGCATGGTGAAGGAAGGGAGTTTGCCGTTGAATTCAGGGTTTACAACGATGGCTTGGGTTTCCGATACTTTTTTCCAGAGCAGAAGAATATGGGGGAAGTATTAATTGCAGATGAGAAAACGCAATTCAACCTAACAGGAAACCACAAATGCTGGTGGATTCCCGGCGATTGGGATATTTACGAGCACCTGTACAGCGAAACCCTCCTTTCGGAAATTGATGCCATAAAGAAGCGCAACCATCCAAACCTGGGACAAACCTACATTCCTGAGAATGCCGTAAACACTCCGGTAACAATGAAAACCGACGATGGTTTGTACCTCACCTTCCACGAAGCTGCATTGGTAAATTATGCAGGAATGACATTGAAAGTTGATACAGCAAATTTTTCTATGTGTAGCAATCTTGTTGGCTCCGATCGTACTTCCTACAAAGTTGAACAGCACGTTCCATTTCATACTCCATGGAGAACTATTCAAGTAGCAGAAAAGGCGGGTGATTTGATTGAATCGAAGCTGATACTCAATTTGAATGAGCCAAATAAGCTGGGCGATGTTTCGTGGGTGAAGCCCACTAAGTACGTTGGAATTTGGTGGGAGATGCATCTCGATAAGGCATCGTGGGATATGGCTAGCGGTAGGCACGGCGCTACAACTGCCAACGCTAAACGTTACATCGATTTTGCTGCGCAAAATAATATTGGCGCTATTCTGGTTGAGGGTTGGAACACTGGCTGGGAACACTGGATTGGATTCGAGGATCGCGAGGGTGTTTTCGATTTTGTTACTCCTTACGCCGATTATGATTTGCCAGAAGTTGTTCGCTACGGGAAGGAAAAAGGTGTGCGCTTAATCATGCATCACGAAACTTCTTCGGCAGTTACTACCTACGACCAGCAACTCGATACTGCTTACGCTCTGATGAACAAGTTGGGAATTGAAATGGTGAAAACCGGTTACGTTGGGAAAATAATTCCGAAGGGCGAATACCATCATGGCCAGTGGATGGTGAATCATTACGCAAGGGTTATTCAAGCTGCTGCAAAATATAAAGTAGCCGTAAATAGCCACGAACCAATTAAAGCTACTGGGTTACGCAGAACCTACCCAAACGAAATATCCCGCGAAGGACTGCGCGGACAGGAATTTAACGCCTGGGCTTCCGATGGCGGAAATCCGCCAAACCATTTGCCAACAGTAACTTTTACCAGAATGCTGGCCGGACCAATCGATTACACTCCCGGAATTTTCAACATTAAGTTGAATCCGTACAAAAAGGATAACCAGGTGAACACAACGCTTGCTCACCAGCTTGCACTTTACGTAGTAATTTATAGTCCAATACAAATGGCTGCCGATTTACCCGAGCACTACGAGAACCATCCGGCATTCCAGTTTATTAGCGATGTTGGTGTTGACTGGGAGCAAACCAAAGTTTTGAACGGTGAAATTGGCCAGTTTGTAACAATTGCACGCGAGGAGTGTGAAACCGGGAATTGGTTCTTAGGCAGCATTACAAATGGGGAGGCAAGAGAAATTGTTGTAAAAACCGATTTCCTTCAACCCGGTTTAAAATACGCTGCAACAATTTATGAGGACGGCGAAGATGCCCACTGGGACAAGAACCCAACCAGCTATAAAATTAAGAATTTGACAGTTGATAGCTCCAGCGAGTTATCACTTACACTTGCTCCAGGTGGCGGAGCAGCGGTTAGCTTTATAGTGCAGAAGTGAAAGTATAAATAACTAGCTTACATCAGCCTGCGGCAAGCATTTTGAATGGTTTAATGACTCCATTGTTTATTAAACATCTGAGGGGAAAAATGTTGTGTAGTAGTAGAAAAAAATGGTAGTCTTATGTTGGTGGTTAGTTGTAAATTGGTTTTTAATTCGATTCTTTTCAGGAAATACCAAAGAAATCTAAATCATTAGGTGTGTATTGGATTTTCAAATGCTTGAAATGACATTGATTTTGAATTTTTTCAGCTGGAATGTTCCATAAATTCTTTCCCGTTAATCCATTGTTTTAGAAAAATGTCATACACGCTATAATATTGCTTCCCGTTTATATCATTTTCTCTGTAAACAAGTTCGTATTTGCGAAGCGAGTCCAACGCTCTTATTAATGATGCTGAACTTCCAATTTTATATTTAATAATAAAGTGTTTAGAAGTAGGGGAATATAACTGATCCTCTTTGGCTATAGCTTTTAAAAGTTTCCATTGTAGAGAGGTTAACAAATTGCGGTAATTAATAAAAATTGGCTCCTGCTCTTGAAGTAAAAGATTTGCCTGTTGTTGCCATAATTCAGTACTAACACTTTTTTCAGTTGCTGAAAAAATTCGATTACAAAGTTGTTGCACGTAGTATGTATGGCAGTTGCACCAGTTTAAAATTTCATGCGCAGTTTTTATGTCAATAAATTTATTGTAGTCCTTAAATTTCGTCACAATGAACTCAGCGTATTTATCTGAGTTAATTTTCCCAATTTTTAAGTACTGTGTACTTCTGTAGAAAGGACGACTTGGAGATGTAAATAGCTCTTCCATTATGTGTTGCTGACTTCCAGAGAAGATAAATACAACGTTTTTTAGTTTTTGTATAATGGTCCTGAGCCATGCATCGGTGTTTTTCTCAGGATATCTAAGTATTTGTTGAAATTCATCAATGGCAATTACAGTTTTAAAATTAAGATTATCAATATAATTTAGTATTGAATTGATGTTTAGTTCCGTGTCTTTTTTTGAAATTTCAAACGATGCTTGAGGCATCCCGGTTAGTTGGTCAAATGTAATTGTTGGCCTTAACGTTTGAAGAAACCCCCAAAACTTTTCACCAATGCTACTTTTCTGCGGAATTGTTTGAATTATGGATGTTGCAAGAATGTTTAAAAACTCTGCAAGGTTCTCTGTCGCTAGAATATCAATATATACTCCTTTATGTGATTTCGGTAACTTATATATTACGTGGTGAATAAGTCCTGTTTTCCCAATTCTTCTTATTGCGGTAAGGGTTGTAGAGTTACCGTTTTTTATATTGCTTAGTATTTGCTGAGTTTCCTTTTCCCTGTCACAAAAGTATTTTGCCCCATTATACCCCGATGTAATAAAGGGATTATGTAATCTATCATTTCCCATGTTGTTTATTTTTTTGAAGTACAATACAAATATAAGTAACAATAAATTAGTAACAAAATGTAAGTAACAATATGTTTAAAAATATTATGTTTATGTTTAATCATTATAAAAATGTTTTGTTGAAATCATTCTAATTTGCTAAATTCGAGAACCTAAACAAACTATATGCAATATTTCAGGAAAGTTTTAATTGTAATCTTAGGTTTATTGATACTATTACTAGTATTACCTTATTTCATACCATTGTCAAAACCCAAGTGTGTAAATCAACTAAAACCTTACAATAACAGCCATTTCTGTGAGATAGAGGGTGTGATGATTCATTACAGAATCTGGCAGGAATCAATTGAAACGGAAAGCAAACCCTGGATTTTTCTGGTGCATGGGTTTTCTGCAACAACCTACTCGTGGGAGAAAAGTATTGAACCCTTAACCGAATCGGGTTTTAACGTAATTGCCGTTGATGTTCCCCCGTTTGGCTACAGCGACAAAAATCCAAGATTAAACCATTCACCCGACAACAGGGCGGTTCTGCTGTGGCATTTTTTGGATTCGGTTCAGCCAAATGCCAGCTGGAATTTTGTGGGGCACTCCATGGGAGGTGGAATTGTAACGGCCATGGCAATTCTTCAACCCCAAAGGGTTGAGAAGGTTGTGCTGGTGGATCCATCGCTATTTAGGAAGTTAAAACCTGAGCGATCCCTAGGCCAAATTCTGGTTTCGCTTCATCCGGTTGAGAGGTTGTTTTCAGTTTTAGGTGAGATATTCTTTATTAAAACAGAACCTGTAAAGAAACTTCTATATACAGCTTACCAGAAACAGCCAACCGCAGAGCAAACCGAAGCTTACCTTCGTGGATTGCAGGTTCCGGGAACGGCACGGGGAATAGTTGCGGCTTTCTCAAAAGCCAAACCTTCGCACAAGTTAAGTATAGAGGATTTTAAAAGTACTGCAATCGCAATTTGGGGCGATAACGACACGTGGATTCCTTTTGAGCGAATGAAGTCTATAACTGACAGCTTGGACAATGTGTCAGTTCACATTATTGAGAATTCGGGTCACGTTCCTCAGGAAACGGATCCGGAAATTTTCAACAGCATTCTCCTTAGCTTTCTTCTGCAGTAGGATTAATTCTGCGAATCTCCTCCTTACTTTTTTTGGGTGTTAGGCCAAGTTCGGTACCCAGCTTAAGCATCAGTTCATAGGCCTCATCGAAGTTGTTTCGTATTTTTCCATCAAGTATCGAATCCTTAATGGTATCTTTAATAATGCCAACTGGTTTGCTGGGTTGAATGCCGAACATAACCATAATCATCTCTCCAGAAATTGGGGGTTGAAAGTTTCTAACCGCATCCTTCTCCTCAATTTCAACCATTTTTTTTCTCACAAGCTCAAAGTTTGCAAGGTAACGCTTCACCTTGGCATCATTCTTCGATGTGATGTCGGCCTCGCAGAGCGTCATCAATTCCTCAACATCGTCACCAGCATCGAATAGTAACCGGCGTACCGCCGAATCGGTTACCTCATCGCTTGACAAAATTATTGGCCGCATGTGCAGCTGCACCATTTTCTGAACGTACTTCATCTTCTCGTTCAGCGGCATCTTCAGCCTGCGGAAAATTCCGGGAATCATTTTGAAACCCAAAAACTCGTGCCCGTGGAACGTCCATCCTTGCCCCTTGATAAACTTTTTTGTGGGAGGCTTGGCTATGTCGTGGAGCAGCGCAGCCCAGCGCAGCCAAAGGTTTTCCGATTTTTCAGAAAGATTATCGAGTACCTGCAGAGTATGGTAAAAGTTATCCTTGTGCTGTTTGCCCTCAATGGTTTCTACGCCTTTTAGGGCGTGAAGTTCTGGGAAGAATTGTTCCAGCAGCCCGCTCTGCTCCAGCAGCATAAATCCGGTTGAGGGCCTTCTGGAGAGAAGAATTTTATTCATTTCATCCACAATACGTTCATTCGAAACTATCTTTAGCCGCTCACGATTTTTGTGGATAGATTGGAAAGTTCTATGCTCAATGTCGAAGTTAAGCTGCGTGGCGAAACGGATTGCCCGAACCATTCGAAGCGGATCGTCGGAGAAGGTTTTCTCAGGATCGGTGGGTGTGCGGATTATTTTATCTAAAATATCTTCAACTCCGTTGAAGGGGTCTACCAGTTCCCCGAAATTTTTTGGATGCAGGCTAATGGCCAGCGCATTCATGGTGAAATCCCTGCGCAGCTGGTCGTCCTCAATGGTGCCATCCTCAACTATGGGTTTGCGCGAGTCGGACTGGTACGATTCCCGTCGGGCTCCAACAAACTCAACCTCCCATTCGCCGCTAACCAGCTGGGCAGTGCCAAAACGCTTGAAAACAGTTACACGCTTTGCTCCAAGTTTCTTGGCCACCTTCTCGGCTAAATCAATCCCTGAACCCTGAATAACTATATCAATATCTTTCGATTCTCGCTTAAGAAAAATATCGCGAACAAACCCTCCTACTACAAAAGTGGGCTTGTCAATTTCCCCGGCAACCTCCGAAATTACTTTAAAAACCTTATCGTTTAAATGCTCTTTCATAAAAACCTGACATACTTTTCGTCCAATAACCTGACAAAATTACAACTATTTGCCATAATTTCTTGCGTGAAATTATTTATTCCTTTTTGCTAGTCAATGGCATTTTAGATTTAAGTGTCTGCATGACAGTTGTATGAAGATTGTTTTGGGTGATTTCTTTTTTTGATACAATCTAAATAAAAATAAATGGAACATATTTTGATATGAACATATCGACATAAGTAAATATGTAAATATAAACTTAAACTTAATAATTATGAAACTTTTACAAACCGCTATTCACGAAATTGAAACGTCAGCAGAACTTGAGAAAATTATTAACGAGAACGAGAATGTGATGGTGTGCTGTGGTAGAATGGGGCCTATGTGTATTCCTGTGTACGATAGCATGGAAGAGCTGGAGGAGGAGCGTCCCAACATAAAATTCTACTCCATGGCATTCGATACTCCCGAGGCGGCTCCTATAAGGAATGCTCCCATGTGTAGCAGTTTTATGGGGTTACCCTTTACCGTTTACTACAAGAATGGAAAAATGGTGAAGGCAACCACCAGCATTCAGTCGAGAGAGCAAATTGAAGGCATTTTAGACGAGCATTTTGAGACTGTTCCAAGTGAAAAGTAATTTTCGTTAAGCTAATGAGTTCAATGGACGAAATATACGATGTAATGATTATTGGTGCTGGGGCAGCCGGACTAACAGCGGGGATTTATACCTCGCGGGCTAAGCTCAGCACCATAATTTTGAATGAAGGTGCCATTGGTGGACAAATGGTGCTTACCAACGAAGTTGCAAACTACCCTGGAGTTGAAACAACCAAGGGGTTCTCGTTGGCTAATACAATGAAGAAGCAGGCGAAGGATTTTGGCTGCAAAATAAAATCGAACATAAAAATTGCGGAGTACCATCTTACTGGTGATGTTAAATCGGTTACGCTGAACGACGGTAAGGAGTTTAAAGCGAAATCGGTAATTCTTGCACAGGGTGGTCGCCCGCGTTCGTTGAATATTCCCGGAGAGGATGCGTTTAAGGGAACAGGAATTTCCTACTGCGCAACCTGCGATGGCGAGTTCTTTACCGACAAGGAGCTTATTGTGGTTGGTGGCGGAAACTCAGCTCTTGAAGAAGCTGTAACGTTAACAAAGTTCGCAACAAAGGTTACCATTGTTCATCAGTTCGACCATTTTCAGGCTTTTCAGCATGCCATTGAGGAGGCGAAGAGCAATCCCAAAATCAATTTTATTATGGAGTCGGAGCTAAGAACCTTCTCAGGAAATGGGAAACTCGAGAGTGTGAGCATTGAGCATTTGCCATCAAAATCCCTGTCGGAGAAGAAGGTCGATGGAGTGTTCATTTTTATTGGTTACCTGCCAAATACCGAGTCGTTACAGGGCGTTGTTAAGCTGAACGAAAGGAACGAAATTGTTGTTGATGCCGACATGAAAACGGATATTACCGGCGTTTTTGCAGCGGGCGATTGCATAAACAAAAAGTATCGTCAGGTTACCACTGCGGTATCCGACGGAACCATCGCAGCGTTAAGCGCTGCTGAGTATTTGAGAACAAAAAAGTAGTGAAAGATGGTGGAAGTTAAATCTTTTTCTGAGTTAGAGAATGCTGTTGCAGGCAAAGAAAACACATACCTTTTACTGTATAAGAGTGGAACTGATCGTAGCGATTGCGCCCACCACAACCTTTCGTTAGCATCGGCTAGCGTTAAGGGTGTAGATGTTTACTATGCCAATGTGGCCACTACCCGCGACATTCATGAACGCTACGAAGTAACCTCGGTTCCAACTCTTATTGAGTTTGAAAACGGTAAAGCGAAGAATGTAATTAAAGGTTGCAATGACGACAAGTACTACAAAGCATTGTTAGAAAATACCTTGTACCTTGCGGAAACGAAAAGCAGCGAGAAGCCCCAAAAACAGGTTACGGTTTACTCAACGCCAACCTGTTCGTGGTGTAACACTTTGAAAGCATACTTAAGGAAACATCGCATTCGTTTCAACGATGTTGATGTGTCCAGAGATCAGAATATTGCTGAGGAGTTGGTTCGTCGTAGCGGGCAGCGAGGAGTTCCTCAAACCGATATTGGTGGTGAAATTGTGGTGGGCTTTAACCAGGCTCGCATAAATGAGCTGCTACAGATAAGAGGTTAACTTTTTGTACTTCAATATTTTTTTCTATATTTAACGTTAATAATCAAAGCAATGAAAGAGTTACAACCCGTAAACCAGAATGTACTACTCGACATAACCGAAAGTAACGAGGAAGTTAAAACTGCATCGGGAATAATTATACCCGATACAGCTAAGGATAAACAAAACGTGGCAAAAGTTGTTGCTATGAGTAGTATCGACAATGCCGAGATTTCAGTGGGCGACACTGTTTTGTATAAAGCTTACAGCGGAACCGACACTGAGTTTGAGGGCAAAAAATTCCTGCTCATTCAGTACTCCGAAATTCTGGCGAAGATTGTTGAAACCGATGAAATTTAATTCTAACTAAATAAACTTAAAAACAATGGTTGAATTTTTGACAATGGAAACCTTTAAGCAGAAGGTTTTCGATTTTGAGAACAACAAGGAATGGAAATTTGAGGGCGATAAGCCAGCAATTATTGACTTTTACGCAGATTGGTGTGGCCCATGCAAAATGGTTGCTCCCATTCTCGATGAGCTTGCCGTTGAGTATGCTGGTAAGCTGAATATCTACAAAATTGACACCGAGAAGGAACAGGAACTTGCCGGTATGTTTGGAATTCGAAGCATTCCGTCACTTCTTTTTATCCCCATGGACGATAAGCCCCAGATGGCAACCGGTGCTCTTCCAAAGGATACTTTTAAGCAAGCTTTTAAGGACGTTTTAAAGGTGGAGTAAAGTACATTTCGCTTGTGGTTAGCCATGCTTGCCGCAAGGATGTCCAAAGAGTTTCTTCTAACGTTGGTAAAACCCCAACGATTAGTTGCCTGAAAGTGACGTGAAAATTTTTTTTATGAAATTGACAGGCTCAAAGGAACTTTTTGGGCATTCTTGTATCCAGTGAATTTTAGTATCCCCCAAAGATAATCTTATCAAATATATTGGACAGTTCCCATAAATTTTGTATCTTAGTTACAATAATACAAGTAAAACATTGAGGAACTGTTGGAATATTTTTTGAATTCGAAAAACAACTAAAATGGAGATACTAGAAATTACCGCAACCGATGAATCCCCCGAAATCCGCTTTGACCCCAGCAAAGGCTTGCTTGAGATAAATGGTAAAAGTTTGCCCGAGCACATTAAAGAATTCTATCAGCCCCTTGATGATGCAGTAAGAAAGTACGTTGAGCATCCTCAGCAAATAACAAATATTATGTTTAAGCTGATGTACCTTAACTCGGCATCAACTAAAAAGATACTTGAGATTGTTACACTTTTCGAGAATCTTGTAAAAAAGGGATACGTAGTTAACCTTTACTGGTACTACGATCAAAACGACGAAGACATGCTTGAAGAGGGAGAGGGTTTTGCCCGCTTAACCGAAATACCTGTACAGCTTGTTCAGTTTAGCAATGAAGAATAGTATTGAATCCTAGTAACAGAAAATGAACAAGTTTCTCCATTTTAATACCCTCCTAATTTCGCTACTCTTTATTAATTTTTCTTTATGTGTAAATGCTCAGCAGGTTGAGGTTCCTGAATCGGTTGAGAAAGAAGCACAGAGGGAAATAGTACTTGCAGAAACGAGCGAAAAGAATGCTGATTTCAACACCGCATCATCGCTTTACCACAAGGTAGGTAATACATACTGGGCATACGGCAACACACAACAGGCCATCACTTTTTTTAGTAAAGCCCTTTCCCTGAGCAGGAATTTGGGAAACCAAAATGCCCAGTACGTTTTAAACACAAACATCGGCCTGATTTACTCTGATTTAACCGATTTTTCAAAGGCCCTGGAATATTTTCAGGAATCCTTTCGCGTTGCCGGAGAGTTAGGCCGAAAGTACGATATTACCTCCTCTCAGCTAAACAAGGCGAATGTTCTGTTTGAACTCGGGAGGTACGATGAAGCAATTGCTGATTTGGATAATGTAAATGCTAACGCTCAGGAGTTGAACGACTCAAAGTTGCTTAGGAATACATACTCGTTACTCACAAAAATATATGATGTAAAGGGTAATAGGGAAGAGTCGGCCAAGTATTTCGATCTTTTTGCTGCGCTAACCCAAAAGATTCAGCAGGACGAAATGCGCAAGAAAGAAGAAGAGGCAAACAAGAAAGTTTCACTGGCTGCCTCGAAAGTGCAGGAAATTGAGGCACAAAAGGATGCTACCGAAAAGGAGCTACTGGAGAAGGATATAGAACTAATGCAGAAGCAACGTTTTCTAGAACGTGCCGAGCAGGAGTCGCGGGAGCGTTTAATGCAAATAGAATTACTCAGTAAAGAGAGCGAGTTGCAGCAAGCAATAATTAGCAGGCAGAAGCTTATGAGGAACATTTACATTATTATTATCCTTACAATTCTATCAATTTCTGGACTAATTTACCACAACTACTGGCAGAAAAAGAAGGCTAACCTTTTGCTTCAGCAAAAGAACGAAGAGATTAGCCGTCAGAATGTTGAAATTCAAAATCAGGCAGAACAATTGAGAGAGCTAAATCATGTCAAGGACAAATTATTCTCAATTATTTCGCACGATTTGAGGAGCCCTCTGGGTTCTCTGGTTACTTTATTGAATCTTACTAAACAAGGCTACTTCACCGAAGAAGGTTTTAACGAGGTATTGGCTGAGTTGTCAATTAATGTGGGGTACACTTCCTCGCTACTCGAAAATCTTTTGGGTTGGGCACAAAGTCAGCTTCAGGGAATTGTTGCTAAGCCATCAAACTTTAGCTTGCATGAAGTTGTTGAATCGAAATCGTTGCTCTTCAGCGACTCCCTAAAGAGTAAATCAATTAGTTTCAAAAATAATATTGAAAGCAATGTTTGGCTCTATGCCGACAGGGATATGATTGACTTGGTAGTTCGTAACCTGGTAGCAAACGCCATTAAATTTACTCCCGAGGGTGGTGAAATTGTTGTATCATCGACAAATAAGCAAAGAAAAGTTGAGGTTTGCATTTCCGATTCGGGAGTGGGTATTAGCGATGAGAATATGCCGAAACTTTTTGGCAACGAAATGTACTCAACCCAAGGAACATCAAGCGAGAAAGGAACCGGATTGGGTTTGGCTCTCTGCAAGGATTTTGTTCAACTCAATAATGGGAGAATTTGGGCTGAAAGCACTGTTAACAGTGGGAGTATGTTTTACTTCAGTATTCAAAAGGGTGAGCAGGAACTACAAGCAAGAGAACTACAAGAGCAATCTGGTTCAGAAAGTTAGTTCACCTATTAGCTACCTTTTTCGAATAAAGGCATCCTTGTAACCCAGCTCAATTACTTTTGCCAGTTCACTTAGGGCATCCTCCTTAGTTTGGTAGTTGCCAGTTATGTATCGATGAAATTCATCGGAACCCTCCAGAACTTCAACTGCCAGCTGGCTGTTAAAATATTCAATTTCAACCGGATTTTTTAATGCCATTAGCTGGATTGTAAAGCATGATGCTGCGGGTGTGGCCTCCACTGGGTTAACCCTTCGCACAAAGGCATCGTTGTATCCTTTAGAACGAACTTCGTTAAGGAACGCAATGGCTTCCTCCTTGCTCGAAAACATACCCGTTGTGTAGCGGTGTATCCCATCGGAGCCTTTTGTAACCGAAATATCGTTAATGTTTGAGAAGTGTTCTGCTTGAACAGGAATTATTAGAGCCATTACCTGTATGGTGAAGAAACCCTCGTACCCATCAGTTGCTGCGCTAGCAAATTGTTTTTTGGGGGTATCTTTTGTAGGAGGAGAAACAATAGGTTGCTGAGTTTCTTCAGAATTTTGTATGGGAGATTCTTCCGGAACGGTATTAATCTCTTCAACTTCGGTTTTTGAAACAATTTCTTCAGGCTCTTCTATTTCAGTTTCTTCCTCCTCAATAGTTACAGGCTCTTCCATTTCGGGTGTTTCAGGCGATACTTCTTCTGCAAGAAGAACAGGTGGGGAAGTAATCTCTTTAAGAGTTGCAAATAAAGGGTACTCTTTAGTTTTGGGTTCTTCGGGTATTTCGAGTATTTCAGTAAAAACCTCAAAACCATCACCAGTTACCTGAAATTCGTAGTTGCCAGGTTTTATTTTTTTTGAAATAGGAGGATCGTTAGGATTAATAGTCGTATTGATAATTATTTCATCCTCAATTATTTCACGAAGGCTCACGTTTGCTCCGTTACTAATGCTAGGAGGGAACTTTACGTTTGCAGTAAATTTTACCCAAGGGTAAAGGTTAACTTGGTATAAATCGCGTTTCCCGAAGCTGTTCTCGTCGAATAAGGCCATGAACCCCGATTGCATATCGGTTGGGGAGAAGAAATTGTCGTCGGAATTGTTGATTGGGTAACCAGCATTCTGTGGTGTAGGTAAGTTACTGGTTTCTGTATAGAAAACATCGAAACCTCCCATTGAGTTATGTCCCTGTGAGCTGAAAAACAGGTATTTCCCATCGGATGTTTCGAACGGGAACTCATCGTTGAGAGGGGTGTTAACTGAGGAGCCCAAATTCGTTGGTTTTCCCCATTTTCCTTTGCTGTCTCTGGTTGATTTGTAAATATCGAGCCCGCCAAACCCACCTGGTCGGTCGCTTGTGAAGTATAGCGTTTGGTTGTCAGCGGAGATTGAGGCATGGGTTTGGCTATACTTCTTTTGGTTTATTGGTTTTGGGAGTTTCTTAGCTTTACCCCACTTTTTACCCTGAAGCACGCTGGAGAAAATGGTTCTTTCAGGAGAAAAAACGTCTACTAAATATAGTTCGGTTCCGTCGAACGAGAGCGATACGGTGTTAAAAAAGTTTTCATTAAGCTGACTAGTTATTTTTCGTGGTTTGCTCCATGCTCCATTCTCAAATTTTGAAACAAAAATATCGTACCCCAAATTTCCAATTGATGTGTAGGCTAGGGTTTGCCCATCGCCTGAGATGACAGCGTTAAAGTTTGGCTTGTCGTTATTGATTAGCTCGCCTAAATTAGATTTCTTGTAAGGTACAGGTTCATTATACTCCGCTTCTGCCCGTGAACAACTTTTTATCTGCTGATCTACAAGGTTCCAGTTTTCATGGGAAGGATCAATAAACCCTTCGTATTTTTTGAATGCAGCAATTGCTTCCGTGAATCTTCCAGCAATTTGGTAGGCTTTGCCTAAAAAGTAATGAGTTTCGGGAGGAGCATTGGTTTCTTTTATCGACCGGGGGTCGTAATCAGCCGAAACTTGTTTTGAGGCATCTTCAAGGTAAATAATTGCATCGTTCTTCTTCTCATCGCAAAGAAGGAATGTGTAGCCTACTTTAAACGAAAGGTTTGCGCTATTAGGAATTTGTTTTAATGCATCAAGGTATTTATCTGCAGCTTTCTCGAATTGCCCTTCAACAATTAAATATTCGGCTTCTATCTCTTTGGCATATATCGAATTCCAGTTCTGGCTAAAACTGTGTGATGCAATACATTGTAGGCCTATAATGAAGAAAAAAACTTTAAATGCATTCATTCTTGGAGTTATTATATCGTACTTAAGTACGAAAAATAAACCAAATATACTGATTTAGAAAGTATTTGTAAATTTTTTTTGATAAGTTTATAAATTTTCATGTGAAATAGAGAAAAAATATTGGTTAAACCGTGATTTGCTATGAGTTGACTTAGCCCTTTTGTTTATGGTGACAAAATATGTTGCTAAAGAAACTACGTTTATGTAGTACTTTTGTGAGATTGGTCTTGTGCACTAAGTTGGATTTTTATTGGTTGGTTGAATTTTGATGCTATTTACATACAAGGAACTGTGGGACAAGTTGTTGTTATCGTGTTTATTGGTGTTCAATAAGTGAGGATTTTTTAAAATTATGTTAGGTATTTACTGATTTTAATTTTTTTTTAATATTTAATTCTAAACAATTCAGTATATTTATGGAGGGAAAACCTACAGTTTTTAAATAATAATTCTAGAGGTTAACGCATAGAAAACACACGCATTGAATAATGAAAAATAAAAAAGTTTTACTACTTGTGACCAGTTTTATGCTGTTTGCTTTAATTAGCTGCAATTTTTTTTCGAAAAGTTCATATAGTAACCAGGGAGTTATTGATTATGCCATTACATATAACGATTCAGTTGAACCAAACTATGATCCATCGCTAAGGCCACAGAAAATGGTGGTTAAATATAAGGACAGAAATATGCTGAATAGAATTGAAGCATTTTCAGGGGCTGTTTTTTTTACATTTATTCAGAATTATGAAAAGATGGAGAATGTTACGTTAATAAAATTACTTGACAAAAAACTTTACTTCAAAGAGCCCATGGAGGTTGGTGGTTACCCTGCGGCCTACAGCGAAATGCCGGAGCTAACTTTCGAACTTTTAAATGAAACCGAAAAGTTCCTCGGTTACAAGTGTAGTAAAGCAATTGCTACGTTTTCTGATAGCACAAAACAACAATTTGAAATTCTATATACCAACGAATTAGCTGTAGATAACCCCAATAAAAACACTCCTTTTGAGCCAATAAATGGTGTAATGCTTAAATTCAAAGTTAAACTCTATGAGCTTGACATGAACATAGAGGCAGTTAGCGTGAAAAAAGGGAAAGTATCAGAAGAGGATTTTGTGATTCCCACCGACTATGAGCTTGTAAACAAAGAAACAATCTACGATGTGATTTACCTTTTAAAGTAAACGCCAAAACTCTTTTTAATAAATCAGAATATTTCCCTTACTTTGTAAGGGTTTTTTTAATGTTTTTACAATGGCAAAGCAGAATACCAAGGTTAACGGGAAGGGGAATCAAATAAAAGGCAAAAGAAATATTTTCCGCGATGAGAGGGTACGGTTCACCCTGGGGGTTTTTACTCTCTTCCTGGCAGTGTATATTGCAGTAGCGTTTCTATCGTACTTCTTTACTTGGCGTATCGACCAGAGTTTCGAGTGGCTGAACGTTTTTTCCGATTCATCCGTGAGGGTTGAAAACTGGGCAGGAAAAGTTGGAGCCTCATTCGCTTCGCAGTTCATAAATCGTTGGTTTGGTATTTCTTCATTCGTAGTTCCATTCTTTATTTTTATAGTAGGTGCCAGATTGCTGAAAATAAGGTTGCTACCACTTCGCAAAACATTTTTGCGTTCCATACTTGGAATGGTGTTGCTATCCATTTTACTAGGATTTTTATTTTCCGATGCCAACGGTTATCTGGGAAGTGGATTAGGTGGTGCTCACGGATTATTTGTAAGCCAGTGGCTGATTGCTTTTATTGGAAAAGCAGGAACAGCATTTTTGTTGCTAATTACTATAGTTGCTTACCTGATTTACATTAGTGCAACCTTCCATTTTTGGATTACAAAGGTTATGTTTGCCGCTATTAGCAACATAAAAACGTTATTTAAACACGAAGAAAAGGTAGTAACACCTAATGTAGAAAACCCTGAAGTGATAATAACGGAGGAAAAAGAGAAGGTAAGTCACGATTTCTCAGCTGAAGATGAATCCTCTGAATCAGAGGAAGCGGTAAACCCCAAAGAACTTGAATCTTTCGAGGTAAGAACTTTTCCTGAAAATGACATAGAGCTCGAACAAGAAGATAATGATGAGCTTGAAGTTTTTCAAACTCAAACTAATCAACAAGGCGCCGAAAAGGAAAAGGATATTGAGATGACTGTTGAGAAGATGAAAGAGGAAGAGGTTTCAGAAGCAAAGAACACTGAAACAGACTTCTACGATCCAACGCTGGAACTCTCAACATACCAACGTCCACCCATTGAGTTGCTTGAAGATTATAAAAATAGGCAGGCTCCGGTTTCCGATGAGGAACTTCATGAGAATAAGAACCGGATTGTTGAAACGCTAGCAAACTATAAGATTGAAATTGCACGTATTCTGGCAACCGTTGGTCCTACGGTTACACTTTACGAAATAGTTCCTGCACCTGGCGTTCGAATTAGTAAAATAAAGAACCTTGAGGACGACATAGCTTTAAGTTTGTCTGCCCTGGGCATTAGAATAATTGCACCCATACCTGGGCGCGGCACCATTGGTATTGAAGTGCCAAATCAGCATCCCGAGGTTGTTTCAATGTTTTCAATACTTCGCTCGGTGAAGTTTCAGGAGAGCAAGTTCGATCTAGCCATTGCCCTTGGGAAAACCATTTCCAATGAAACGTATGTTATCGATTTGGCAAAAATGCCGCACCTTCTGGTTGCCGGTGCAACAGGTCAAGGGAAATCGGTGGGTTTAAATGCAATAATTGCTTCGTTGCTTTACAAGAAACATCCTGCACAGCTGAAGTTCGTTTTTGTTGACCCCAAAAAGGTTGAGCTAACATTATACAGCAAACTCGAGCGCCATTTTCTTGCGAAGCTTCCCGATACTGAGGAGGCCATTATTACCGATACGCAAAAAGTTATCAATACCCTTAACTCGCTCTGTATCGAGATGGATTCCCGCTACGATCTGCTGAAAGCAGCTCACGTACGAAATATTAAGGAGTATAACGAAAAGTTCATTGCACGCCGGCTGAACCCCAATAAAGGGCATAAGTATTTGCCTTACATCGTGGTAATTATTGATGAGTTTGCCGATTTAATAATGACCGCTGGACGTGAAATTGAAACTCCCATTGCCCGGCTTGCACAGCTGGCGCGTGCCATTGGAATTCATCTGATTATTGCCACACAGCGTCCAACAACCAACATTATTACCGGCGTAATAAAAGCCAACTTTCCTGCACGAATTGCATTTAGGGTATCCTCAATGATTGATTCGCGAACCATCCTTGATACTCCCGGAGCAAACCAGCTGATTGGTAAGGGTGACATGCTCGTTTCCACAGGAAACGATTTAGTACGCGTTCAGTGCGCTTTTGTTGATACTCCTGAAATTGAGCGGATTACTGACTTTATAGGTAACCAGAAAGGTTACGCAACAGCATTTGAACTTCCTGAGTACGTTGGGGAAACTTCTGATGAATCGGCTGATATTGATTTGCAGAAACGCGACGATTTGTTCGAGGATGCTGCTCGGATTGTAATAATGAATCAGCAGGGTTCAACATCGCTTATCCAGCGGAAGCTTTCTATTGGCTACAACAGGGCTGGTCGAATTATCGATCAGCTTGAGGCTGCAGGTGTTGTTGGTCCTTTCGAGGGGAGCAAGGCACGACAGGTGCTGATTCAGGATGAAATGTCTTTGGAACAGATTTTGAGGAATATTGACGAAAGTGCCTCGTTACAATAGATTTTATTAACTAAATAACTTTATAATGGTAAGGAAAACTGGTTTAACCCTTTTGCTATTATGCGTTGTAGGTTTCGTTTCAATCGCACAAGTAGCTCCGCTTGGGAAGGATATTATAAAAGACTTTTCGGTTAAGTTGCAGTCCTATAGTTCTATAAAAGCAACATTCACCTTTACTCTTGAAAACTTGCAGGAAGGATTAACTGATACGCATGATGGAAGTATTGCCCTGAAGGGCAAAAATTATCTGCTTGACCTAATGGGGATGCAGGTGTATTTTAATGGAGAAACAAAATGGCAATTTATTCCTGAAGCCAACGAGGTTACCATATCGAAGCCAACCAGCGTTGATGGTGGCTTTTTTGACGACCCAACACAAATTTTTCAGGATTACGAGAAGGACTTCAAATCGAAATTTATTGGTGAAAAGGTTGAAGCTGACCAGTCGATTTATGAGGTAGATCTTTACCCGGTGGACTTATCGGTTTCATACTCAATTATAAAACTTCAGTTCAACAAACGAACCCTTGTTCCAATCTCCATAAAGTATCAGGGGAAAGATGGAAATAACTATATAATTGATATAAAGAAGTTTGAACCAGATGTTGCCATTGAAGCAACCGAATTTGTTTTTGATACCACCAAGCACACAGGTATTGAAATTGTTGATATGAGGTAGAAAACTCCATAAGCCTCGTATATATTTTCGAAAAGTAGGAGGTAGTCTTATAAGTCAAAAGGGATTTGGTATATTCCTCTGTGTAGTTTCATGCTTTTCCTGTGGCGTCCTGTGATACAAAATATTAATAATTCCACAGAGTTTCCCCGTGTTTCCCACGGGGTCACACAATGGAATTTTAAGACAACCTCAATTTTTATGATTGAAAATGAAGTAAGTGTTCAATTAAAGTTATGCGTTGCCTCCTTCCTTAGGGTATTCTATCCTGGCATGGTAAATATTCAGAAGTTTCTTTTTAAATACCATTTTTAGAGCAGTAATATCCTGAAAGGTAATATTTGCCTCGCTAAACTGATCGTCCAGCTGTTGATGATTTATAATTGTGTCAACAAGGTTTTCTATTGTGCTATGGGAGTATGATTTCAGAGATCGAGATGCAGCCTCAATTGAATCGGCCATCATTAGCACTGCAGTTTCGCGCGAGAAGGGTTTTGGCCCCGGGTAGGAGAACTTATCAAATTCGTGCTGTGCATCAGGGTACTTGTCCTTGAAGAGGCGGTAGAAATATTGCACTTTGCTGGTTCCATGGTGAGTTCGAATGAAGTCAATTATTTGTTCAGGAAGTCTGTGCTTTCGGGCAAGGGTAACCCCATCGGTAATATGCTTGATAATTATTTCAGCACTCTCCTCAAAATCGATGTTTTTATGTGGGTTGAACTCTGGCGATTGATTCTCAACGAAGTAGAACGGATTATTCATTTTGCCAATATCATGGTACAGAGCTCCTGTACGAGCCAGCATGGCGTTACCTCCAATTTTGTTTATTGCGGTTTCCGTTAAGTTGGCAACCTGAAGTGAATGCTGAAAGGTTCCTGGCGCAACCTCAGCAAGTTGGCGAAGTAGATCTTGGTTAGTATCAGAAAGTTCCATAAGGGTAGCATCGGAAAGGAACCCAAAAACTTTCTCGAATATGTAAACCAGCTGATATGAGGCTAGAAGGAGTAGCGCATTCCCGGCAAACCAGGCCAGGGTGATGGGGTTAACCTTTAGCGGGGTTCCTTCCTGTATGGTAACAATTCCCGTATAAAGCACCCAGTATGTAAGAAGTATAAGCGATACCGAGAGAAACAGTTTGCCCCTGCGGTAAAAGTTTGTTAAGCTTATAATGGCAACAACACCGGCAATGAAGTGGATAAAAACGAACTCGAAACCATTAGGGGCAAAAAAACCAACCAAAAATACTGTAACTAAATGGATAAAAAGGGCAAGCCTTGAATCGTAGAATGTACGGACAAAAATTGGAATGATTGTAAATGGTATTAAATAAATGCTAATGACATTTCGTTTGAGCACAAACGATGAAAGAATCGTCATGGTTGTTACCAGTAGCAGAATGAAAATCGTTTTTCGATCGTCGTCAAGAATCTCCCTGCGGAAGTTGTACATGAAAAGGTAGAGCATAAGAAAAAGAACAGAAACCAGTAACGTATGACCAAACGTTACCATTGTGGTGTTGCCGAGCAACCCTACCTTCGTTTCGAATTCTCGTTTTAACGATTCGAGAACCTTATATGACTGTTCGTTTACAACCTCACCTCGGTTTACAATCCTTTCCCCTGTTTGAATTAGCCCCTCCGTTAATGAAATTGAAGAGAGAACTTCTGCTTTTAATTTCTCTGTTGTTTGTTTATTGTAGGTAAGGTTCGGGCTAAAATATTTTTGAATAGCTAGTGATGTTAAAATTTCGGCTTCATTCTGAAAAGGTTTGTCTGAAACGAACTCGTTGATTTCATCAACAAAATAGCTTGCTGCGCTTTGTGGAGTGTATGTTGAGGTTAATGGTGTTTCGTATGCTAATGAGTTAATTAGCATGGTAATATTTGCGTTACTCTCAAGGTTTAGCTCAGTAACTATCGACGGATTCACTATACCCTTGTCGTATATGGTTTGAACAATGCTTTCAACTTTTTGAGAAAATATATTGTTTGGATCTTTTTCTACAAGGCTATACTGTGAAAGGGTCCACGAAGCAATAAAGTCCGATGTTAAACTACTGGTGGTATTTTTAACGGTTGAAGTGTCGTAGTCAAAAATTGGCTTAAAATTTTTAAGAATAACGTTTCGTTCTGACAGAATCTCATTCTCGGTTTTGTAGATGGGGAAGTCGAAGGGAGCAATCAAATCTTCGTGCATCCATGGTTTGCCTTTTTGAAACTCGTACTTGAACTTCCCCTCACGAGGGAGAAACGATACAATTAAAATAATGGATGCGATGAAGTATAAAACCCTAATTATTTGTCTGTAATATAATTTTATAAATCTTAATAGCTGTTTCATAACTTTAGCAGGGGTTCAAATGTAAATGCAAACCTACAAGTTTTTTATATAAATGTATTTGAAAAATGTAAAAATTCAAAGGTGTTGGTATGTATTTATAGCACTACTTATAAATAGTAAACCCAATCAATTGGAAAAGGTTAATAATATTTCGTTCAATTTATTGAAAAGTGCTATTTTTACAGAAAAGTAAAACAATGACAAATGGTGTTGTAAATCAAAGTCTTGCTGCGCTAAGGAAAGAACCATTCGAACGCAGCGAAATGGTAAGTCAACTTCTGTTTGGAGAAGCCTTCACAATATTAGAGAGATTTAAGGGGTGGATTCGTATTAGCACACTTCCCGATGGGTACGAAGGATGGATTGATGAGAAGCTATGTGTGTTGCTTGAAAAAGAACAAGAATGTTTATTTAACCCCACGGTTCATACTGTTTCAAATCAACTTTTTTTGGCAAAAAGCGATGCTGAAGAGTTTCCCTTAAGGTTATGCCCAGGATCATCATTGTTTTACTACGATAGCATTTCGGGTTCATTTAGCATAGGGGAGAGTAATTACATATCATTAAATCAACCGGTTGAACAGTTGGATGGTAGCCCACGCGAATTATTGGTTAAACTAGCACAAAACTATATTAACTCCCCGTACTTATGGGGTGGCCGTTCTCCGTATGGTATTGATTGTTCTGGGCTTGTTCAGATTCTTTTTAAGCAAATTGGTATAAATATTCCTCGCGATGCGGGGCAGCAGGTCAACTTTGGAGAAACAGTTGACTTTATAAATATGGCGAAACCAGGTGACGTTGCTTTTTTCGATGATGAGGAGGGTAGCATTGTTCATGTGGGGATAATTTACCCGCAGGGTAAAATAATTCATGCTTCGGGTTATGTGAGGGTTGATTTTATTGATCATCAGGGAATATTCTCACAAAACAAACAGAAATACACCCATAAGTTGAGGGTTGTGAAAAATTTGATTGATGGCTTGACATGATTTATACAAAAAACTATATTTACCTATTAATGTAAAATTGCCCTACATGCTTAAAAATCAAATAATAATTGGGTTAGCACTAATAGCCGTGGCTGTGTGGGTTGTTCTTCGTATTCGCGATAAGAAACAGAGCAACAACAATGAATCTGACCTTGAAGAATAAGAATTTGAGTTACACGTATCCATACCCCCGCATGATGGTAACGGTAGACACCGTTATCTTTCTTTTTGAAAATGAAAACACTACCCCCAAGGTACTGCTTATTAAGCGAGGGAACGATCCTTTTAAGAACTCATACGCACTTCCTGGAGGTTTCCCCGAAATGGATGAATTATTGGTTCATGCAGCCAAACGGGAGCTACACGAAGAAACAGGGCTCAAGAACATTGAACTCATTCAATTGGCAACCTACGATGCTGTTGAGCGTGACCCGAGAGGTAGGAACGTGGCCCTAGCTTTTATAGGAAAAACCACCCCTAAAAATTGTACCCTTAAAGCCGGAGACGATGCCAGCGAAGCAAAATGGTTCTCCATTCAAAACCTTCCAAAGTTAGCCTTCGACCATAAGTTAATTATAGAGGATGCGGTTGTAAAACTTGGCTTGAAGTGAATTACTGAATCATCCCAGCACCAACATTAATATTGGTGGCTTCATCAATCATAATTAAACTTCCGGTAATGCGATTTAACCTGTAAGGATCGAAGAATAGGGGCTTGGTTGTACGAAGCGTTATGCAGGCTATATCATTCAAACCAATGTTTTTATCCTCGTAATTTTTCTCCAGGGTATTGATGTTAATTTTGTACTTGACATCTTTTACCAGGCAGCGAACATCGCTCGAAGTATGTTTTACCGCATACTTCCCTCCAATTGCCATTGGCTTCTCGCTGAGCCAGCAAACCATTATGTCAATATCCTGGTTTACCTCTATGCCGTTTTCGGCAGGAATAATCATACAGCCGCGGCTTATGTCAAGGTCATCGGTAAGTGTAATAATTACCGATTGGGGTGCGCTGGCAGCTTCTAATGAATCATTCCAAAAATCGATAGATTTTATGGCTGATGTAAAGCCCGAGGGAAGAACCTTAACCCTGTCGCCAACTTTAAATGTGCCGCTGGCAATTCGTCCGGCATAACCACGGTAATCGTGAAACTCGGTTGACTGTGGTCGGACTACGTACTGCACCGGGAAGCGAGCATCGAACTGGTTGTAGTCGTTGCTAATGTATAAGTTTTCAAGAAGATACATGAGAGTTGGCCCATCGTACCATGGTGTTTTTGTTGAACGTTCAACCACATTATCGCCCTTTAGGGCGCTGATTGGGATGAAGCGCACATCCTGAATGTCGAGATGGGTTGAGAAGTCCATAAACTTCTTTTGGATGCTCGTAAAAATTTCCTCAGAGAAATCAACCAAATCCATTTTATTTACGCAAACAATAACATGAGGGATTCTGAGCAGCGATGCAATGTATGCGTGGCGAATGGTTTGCTCAATAACTCCGTGGCGGGCATCAACCAGAATCACCGCAGCGTTTGCTGTTGAGGCTCCGGTAACCATGTTTCGTGTGTACTGAATGTGCCCGGGCGTATCGGCGATAATAAATTTTCGTTTTGGTGTGTGGAAGTATCGGTAAGCAACATCAATAGTAATTCCTTGCTCGCGTTCGGCACGAAGGCCATCGGTTAGCAGGGCAAGGTTAACGTGTTCATCGCCCTTCTTAATGCTGGCACGTTCAATGGCCTCCATTTGATCCTGAAAAATGGCTTTGGAATCGTATAGCAAACGGCCAATTAATGTGCTTTTTCCATCGTCAACGCTTCCAGCGGTTGTAAACCGCAGTAGTTCCATGTCAAGGTAAGCCGATTCGGTGTTTTTAATATCTATGTTACTCATTGTTGTTTCGCTTTATAAAAATTGCAATACTGTTATAAATGTATCCTTCTGTTCGTAAACTTAAAACTTGGAACTTTATACTTGGTGCTTTATACTTGGAACTTGAATTAGAAGTATCCTTCAATTTTTCGGTCTTCCATTGCAGCTTCGCTGCGCTTGTCGTCGGCACGGGTTCCACGCTCGGTGGTGCGGGTTGCCGCAACTTCACGAACAATATCAACTACTGAGTTGGCTAGCGATTCAACAGCTCCGGTGCAGGTTGCATCGCCAATGGTGCGGAAGCGAACAACCCTTTTTTCAACCTTTTCAGTATCTCTGACCTGCATAAAAGGAGTTTTGGCGTAAATAACGCCATCGCGTTCAAAAACCTCGCGTTCATGTGAAAAGTATAGGCTTGGAATATCTATGTCCTCGAGTAGTATGTACTGCCAAACATCCATTTCGGTCCAGTTGCTAATTGGGAAAACCCTAAAGTGTTCACCCATGTTCTTTTTTCCGTTGAAAATATTCCAGAGTTCTGGTCGCTGGTTTTTCGGATCCCACTGTCCAAACTCATCTCTATGCGAAAAGAAACGTTCCTTAGCCCGAGCTTTCTCCTCATCGCGGCGTCCGCCACCCATGGCACAATCAATTTTGTGTTCCTCAATTGTGTCGAGCAGGGTAATGGTTTGAATTTTGTTCCTACTTGCATTGTATCCAGTTTCCTCAACGGCCCTTCCCTTGTCAATTGATTCCTGAACGGAACCAACCAGTAGTTTTACCCCAGTTTCTTTTACAAGCCAGTCACGAAACTCAATTGTTTCAGGGAAGTTGTGTCCTGTATCGATATGAAGAAGCGGAAATGGTACTTTTGCTGGGTAGAATGCCTTACGGGCAAGGTGGTACATTACAATTGAATCTTTCCCTCCGCTGAAAAGCATCGCTGGGCTTTCGAACTGAGAAGCAACCTCACGGATTACGAAGATTGATTCAGATTCCAGCTCGCGTAAATGGTTTATAGAAATTTTTTTCATGGCCAAATGCAGTAAATGCAATGAATTTCAAGGAAATTCAAAGAAAATATGAAACGAAAATTTGTGCAAAATAGCAAAAAATATAGGTTATTTCCAACTTATCGATAGTAGTCAAAAACCATTATTATAGTTTTAACGGTTGAAACTCAAATATAAATGAAGTATTTTATAGTTAATAATTCCTTTATGCAAAGAATTAATCTAAGTTTTTTAAATGATATTCAATAAATTCCTCAAATTTATTATAATCAAATCCATAAACTTTCTATGAAAAAGAAAGCCGGCAAATTTATTGCCGGCTTTCATTGAAAAATTAGATGATGCTATTAATTCTTATCCCAGAATAATTTGGTAGAAATTAAGTCACCACCAATCATGGTTGATGCAGCGTCATAATTATCCTTATTTAATGTTTGTTCATTAATAGGGAAAGTGAAGCGTACTGGAATTCCTGAATACTCTTCAACCCATTCAGGTAAATTCAGGATAGGGTAATCTAACCTTCTCCAGTTATTGTAACCAACAGCACCATTCACATAGTTAGCAATCCATGATTGAATACCAATTTTTTGTCTCCATGTACCTTCAGCAGTTGTGTAAGCAACTTCTGGTTTGGCTAAATATGTATCAACATCGGCAACACCCCAGAAAGCAAACGATGCGGTAATGCCCTCGTTGTACCATTCTTCAGCAGTTTTATCTACGCTATATCCTCTTTCAGCAGCTTCTGCTAGGTAGAAACATACTTCAGGATAGGTCATCATAATACCTGGGAAATCAGGAGTTTGAATTAGGTCTGAAATATGAGAGTACTGGCTCCATGAGTTAGGGTAACCATATGTACCACCAATGTAGCTACCTTCGTACATGGTAAAGTATGCTGCTCTTCTTGGATCGTCTAGCGTATTCATTGCGTCAACAAGAGTATTTGCTGGAACAAAATCATGACGTCCCGATGCAACCAAATCAGCGTAAAGTTGGTTGTAGTTAGGAGCGCTGGTCATGTATGCCATAAGGCAGTTGTCATCATTTGAGCTAAATACATTTGCAACAGCAGCTTCTACTGCAGTTTTTGAGAATGCATCATCGTCATCAGCAGTTATTATGGCTAATTTTACTTTTAGTGAGTTACCGAATTTAACCCATTTTGAAACATCACCACCATAGTATAAATCGGCTGAACCAAAACTGGTTGCAGTTTCATCTAGGTTTGCTAATGCGGTATTCAGTCTGGTAAATAGGTCATCATAAATAGCAGGACCATTGTCATAAGCAGGGTACACATTATCAGGATTTAATGCTTCAGTGTATGGGATAGCACCAAACACATCAACCAGATGTGACCATGTGTAAATATTAAGAAGCTCAATTATTTGAAGTTGATTCTTCTTTCTGGCTTCAAGGCCAGGAAGAACCTCGGTAGCTTCAATTAGGTTCTTAGCTTCTTTCAGGTCGGTTAAAACCCTTAAATAAAGTCTGCTCCAGATGTTAGCAGGAATGTTACGATTTACTAAATCGTAGTTAGCCTCATCAATGTAAGTGGTTTCTGTCCAGTATTGAGACATCATCAAGAAGATATTGATGTTCACATTGGTGTTACTGTAGTAGTCCGAAAGTTCTTTTTGTGCGTTTGAAAAGAGTGCACTAGCGGGAACGTTCGCCGGATTCTTTTGGTCGGTATTATAATCTTCAAACTTGTCGGTACAAGCTGAGAAAATAAGTATTAAAACCGATATTGTTAATAATAATCTTTTCATAGTTATATTATTTAAAATTGGAGGTTAAGAGTAAAACCGAAATTGCGGGTAGCCGGCATTACACCCGATTGCCAACCCTGTATGTTTCCTGATCCTTGACTTGCTTCTGGATCAGCATAAGGGAGATTCTTGTGGATAATCCAAAGGTTTGAGCCCACAAAGCTAATGGATGCATTTGCCATAGAGATTTTGCTAACAAGGCTATGAGGTAAGTTATAGGTAATTGCAAGTTCCCTAAGTTTAATGTAAGAGGCATCGTAAACAAATCGTTTGTTAGGGTCAAGTGCGTAACCAATAGCACCATAGTTTTCCTGGTTCCTGCGAACTGTGTTGGGAGTACCGTCTTCAAACACACCTTCTTCAATAAGGCCACCAGAATTAGAAGCGTATCCTTGTGTAGGATCATCATTTACATAGGTAATTGGGTCTCTCAAATCATTTCCTAAATCGTTCAGACCGGCAGTTTCTTTATATAAACCGGTTGCCATTCCGTACCATAAATCCAGTGAGAAAATATCACCTCCTTGCTGCATGTCAATCAGGAAGCTAAGAGAGATGTCCTTATATCGGAATGAGTTTCTGATACCAGCATTCCAGTCAGGGTTAACATCACCAATAACAATATCGTTTGCCGATGATTTGTAGTATCTACCATTAGCGGGGTTTACTAACTTACCACCATTCTCATGGTACAGAAAATCAGTACCTTTAATAGTACCGTATGGTTCGCCAACAGTTGCGTTAATTGTAACACCTCCCTGAAGTCCGGCAAGTTGAAGGTTCTTAACTTCGTTTCCTGATTCGTCAACGTAAAGTTCAATAACCTTATTCACGTTTTTGGCCCAGTTCACACTGATATCCCAGCTGAAGTCACCTGATTTTACAGGGGTGCCATTCAATGCTAATTCAACACCTTTGTTTTCAATTTCACCTGCATTTACCCATTTACTTGCGAAACCGGTTGCAAAGGAAATAGATACTGGCATTAGCTGGTTAATAGTATTGTTTTTGTAGAAAGCCAGGTCGAAACCAACTCTGCTTCTAAAGAAGTTCATTTCTAAACCTCCTTCAATAGCTTTCTGACGTTCAGGCAACAAGTTTGAGTTAAGTTTTGTGTTTGAAACAGTAGCCATTGAGTTACCACTAAATGGGGAGTTTGCTAAGTAGGTGTCTTTTACACTTAATGGGGGTGCACTGCTTCCAACCTCAGCGTAGTTAACTCTTAACTTACCAAGTGTTAACCAGTCTTGCTTTAATAGGTTCGAGAAAATGATACTACCTGTAACAGATGGGTAAATAAATGTGTTGTTGTCTGTAGGTAGTGAAGATGATTGGTCTCTACGAATTGTAGCGTCGATATAGTATGTGTCAAGAACTCCTAACGAAATACTTCCAAAAATACCATTTACTCCAATTATTCTTAACGATTCTTCAGGAAGATCCATAGGGTCAATAGTGTTACTTAACGCATACAGACCTGCAACAGCTAAACCGTTGTTGGTTGATACGAAAACTGATTCGCTCCTTGTCCTACGGATATTAGTACCTGCTAACGCGGATAAATCGAGCATGTCAGCAATTTTCTTGCGATAGGTTAGCATGAAATCGAAGTTGGTTTCCTGGAAATCGCGTGCGTAACGGCTATATCCTGATGTTACATCTGGGCGACCAACACCGAATTCACCAGAACCTGATCCTACAGCTTTTCTTTCTTCTTGTAACTCGCTATAGGTATCAATTGCGTAACGGGTTGTAGCTTTAAGATCGCTAGTGATATCCCAGTCTAATTGGGTGTAACCAATAAAACGACTTCTTCCGTCTGTTTCATAGTTTTGGTAGCGTACCCAGTAAGGGTTGTCCCAGTATGCAGGGGCTAAGTTACTATACTCAGATGGGTTCCAGGTAATATTCTGTTCAGTGAGATCGTACATCTCTTTCTGTTGTTGAATATCAACGTTAACCTGGTACCATTGACGGAAACCGGAAACAATGTTATCTGAGTAACCAGTTGATGGACGACCGGTGCCATTTGTTTTGATATAGTTAGCAGAGGAAGTTACCGTAACTTTATCGTTAAACATTTTTTGGGTTCCAGTAAAGATAACGTTGTTTTTTTTCAGGATACTATTTGGCATAATACCATTTTGATCGAAGTAGGTATAGCCTAAACGGTATGTTGTTTTTTCGTTACCTCCTGAAATATCAATGTTTTCTGATTTGATTATTCCAGTTTCGAAGAATGTATCAGGGCCATTAGCACCAGCAACCCAAGGGGTAGCTTTTAGGTAATTTGGTGATTCGGGGTATAGGGCATCCCACTGATATACCATTACTGAAGGATCAAATTTTTCTCCACGAGAAGCATCCTCGTAGTAAGGAACTGTGAAATCGGTAATTCCATCACCATTAACGTCAGCATAATATTCAAAGCCAGGGTGTCCATCCTCAACATCACTATAGTAATATTTTCCGTAACCAGCACCATATTCGAGCTGATATTCTGGGAAGGTGCTTTTATCCATGGTGCTAAAAGTCACGTTTGAACTCAACTTAACCTGTGGTCCTTTGCCGGCAGTGTTAAAACCTTTTTTTGTGGTGATAAGAACAACACCGTTGGCTGCACGTGAACCGTAAAGAGCAGTAGCGGCAGCACCCTTCAGAACAGAAATTGATTCAATATCATTTGGGTTGATATCGGATGCAGCATTTCCGTAGTCGTATCCATTACGTCCGGATACCTGACCGCTATTGTTTGTGTTTGAGTTATCAATAGGAATTCCATCAACAATGAATAGTGCCTGGTTGTTTCCTGTTAAAGAACTCGAACCACGAATAATGATGTTGTTAGAGCCACCAAAGTTTGTGTTGCTTTTAATTTGAACACCAGCAACTCTACCAGAAAGTTGAGATAGGAAGTTGTCACCCTTTACTTGGTTAACTTCATCACCCTTAACCTCCTGAACAGCATAACCTAGTGATTTCTTTTCACGTGATATACCCAAAGCGGTAACCACAATTTCTTCAAGAGTTAGAGCATCTACCTCAAGAACAACATCGATAGAAGTGCGACCACCAATTTCAACTTCCTGGGTCTTTAAACCTACGAAACTGAAAACGAGGGTAGTTGCATTGTCAGGTGCATTTAATAAATACTTACCATCGGCATCGGTAGATGCTCCAACGGTAGTTCCTTTAACCTGAACAGATGCACCCGGAATGGGCATGCCATCTTCAGCACTGGTTACAGTACCAGTGATTTGCACTGTTCGTTGTGCCTGTAGTGTATTTATTCCCACAAACACAAGACATGCAAGGAATACGCATAATCTTTTCATACAACAAATTTTAGGGTTAATTAATAGAGCTGATAATTTTTCTAAAACATGGCTAATATATTTAATAATTATTGGTACAACAAACGTTTTCATAAAAAAAAATTAACAGATGTTAACAAATTGTATTGGTTTTATAAAGGTTTATTCCCTGTTTTATTGAAGCAAAGAACGCTATTGTACAAAAAATCAGTACTATAGCGTTCTTTGATTGTTTTGCGTGAATAAAAAAATAGAGAAAAAAATTTTTTTTATTTATGTTTTTTTTTTTGATTAATGGTACTTAAATAATATATGAAGGTTCTATATTTTGCTGTTAACAATATCCAGAATCTCCTTTTCGAGAAGAATTGCATTGTCGGCAATAGTTTGCCCTTTACTTATATAATTTTGGGCAAGTTCCTTGTTGCTAAGTCCTGATGCATTGATTTTTACGTTAAGAAATGCGCCGAGAACTCCCGAGCGAGCGGCCAGTGCTCCAACACCCGCATCGGAAACTGAGTTGGGGTTTCCAATTTCTGCCATCGCTTTCATCACTTCCATCGAATGGTAGCAGGTTTCCATAACTTTATATGGAATTTCTATGGCGTATATGGTTGCATCCTGTATGGCCTTAGTGCGTGCAGCCTTCTCCTCATCGTTTGATTTTGGCAGGCCGAATGCGTCCATTATTCTGTTGAATGCGTTGGTATCTTCGTCAACAAGTTTTATAAGCTGATCCATGTACTCTTTGCCTTTGTCGGCCCAGTTTGAGAATTCTTCCCAACGCTCGTCCCAACCTGCCTTATGGGCAGAAAGGTTTGCAACCATTGTACCGAGCGCAGCGCCAAAAGCGCCCATTGCTGCGGAGATTGAACCTCCTCCGGGTGCGGGTGATTCCGAAGCAGTCTCATTTGCAAAACCTTCAACGGTAAGATCAACCAGCTTTTTATTCGTTTTATCCTCAAGGATGTACTCGATAATTTTCTTGTCGGGATCGAATGGGTATAGCTCATCGAGTCCCATTGATTTTACGGCAATCTTTATTATTTCTTTCTCGGAAATTCCGGTTGACCGTTGCTGCTTTTTCAGGAAATATTTTCCTGCATCGAGCATGGCTTTTAAGGGGACTACGCCAACCAGCTCCGAACCGGTTACCCTTAATCCACGCTCCTGTGCTTTTTTGCTTGCTTCTTCAAAAGCAATGTGCATGGGCGTAACGGTTATGTCGGTAAGGTTGATGGATATTTGTGCGATACCGTACTCGTCTATAAACCAACCAATTGCCTTACAGGCTTTAAGTGAGCCGGGAATCCAAATTTCTTTGCCTTTATCATCAACCGCTTTTTTGCCGGTGATGGGATTGCCAACCCGTTGGGGGCGTCCTTTTTCTCGTATGTCAAACGCAATGGCGTTTGCTCTTCGGGTTGAGGTGGTGTTGAGGTTAACATTGTATGCAACTAGAAAGTTTCGTGCTCCAACTGCGGTAACGCCGCTTTTTGCGTTGAAAGTTGCAGGGCCGAAGTCGGGTTTCCAAACGGAATCCTGAAGCTTCTTTTGCAACCCTTCGTACTCCCCAGCACGGCAGTTAGCAAGATTTCTCCGTTTCTCTTCACGGGCAGCAAACTCGTAGCAGTACACACCAATGTTCAATTCATCGCCAATGCGTTTGGCAAGTTTATGGGCGTACAGAATCACTTCGTCCATGGTAATATTTGCAACCGGTACAAGCGGACAAACATCGGTAGCACCGAAGCGTGGGTGTGCTCCTTTGTGCTTGCTCATATCAATTAGCTCCGAAGCTTTTTTTACTGCGCGGAAAGCTGCTTCGCAAACCTCGTCGGGAGTTCCAACCATGGTAACAACGGTTCGGTTGGTGGCTTTTCCGGGGTCAACATCAATTAGGCGAACGCCTTCTACAGCTTCTATCTCGCTTGTTATCTGGTTTATAATGCTCATGTCGCGTCCTTCACTGAAATTGGGAACGCATTCTATTAGCTGTTTCATTGAAAAACTATTTAAGGATTTGGTATTGAGTATGAATTATAAAATAAGGTTGAGGTT
>DAOSWM010000003.1:0-31486 GCA_035380045.1 Tenuifilaceae bacterium
ACATCATCCTTTAAATGGAGCCCAATTGCCCCAACGGCAGAACCATCAACATCTATTGCAAAAATAATTTCTGTTTTAGTTTCGATAGAATAATTTATAAATGATTCGGCATCCTCTTCGGTATATGGATGAGGAAATACATCGCGTACAAATTCCCAAATTTTACGATTATTGGCGTGGTATGCCAAACTTTTACTGTCGGATAGGTTGAAGGGACGAAGGGTAAACGAGGGCATATTTATGTCAAATGTATGAGGTCAAATGGAATATGTCAAATGTAAAGAAGTGTGCCTGTCGGTTTACATGTCATGCCTGGGGAATCAAAATGGTGTTTGAAATACATAATACATTTGACATTTGGCATCTGACATTTGACATGTATTTTACTGATACGTTATTTTTCTCGTAATTCGGTGCTCCAGCTTCTTTTTCTTAATTTTATTACTCTTCCCAAGGTTTACCTGATAGGTATCCTTTTCAATCCAATTCCCCTGCGAATCGTATTTGTACTCGTAGTAATAGGCCTGATCGCCTTTCGAAGCATCGGTAAGGGTTTCGAGCCTAATATCGCCATTGTCATACTTCTCCTGCGAAACGGCAGAAACAGCAAACTCCTTACCCGGATCAATTGGGTACGACCAAGTTCCATAGAACTGGTTGTTAGGACGATAAACCAGTACTCGTATTATGTTGGCTGGCTGCAAGTAAATAAGTTTCTCGATGAATGCTAATGCACCAGAAGCGTTGTAAACCTGAGACATTTCAATTCTACCTAGGGTATCAATAGTTACGGTTGCCCGCTGAAGCATTTTCCCCTCTCGTTCTACAGTAATCTTTTCGGGCATTCGAGTGTCGGGGTTGTACTCTATCCGAACGAGCTCCTCACGCCAGCCCACCATATTAACAAAGTACCTATGTTTGCGTTCCAAAAAATCGCCATTCGGGTTGTATATCCATTTCATATCGCTGCTCACACCTCCCTCGGCACCATACGATATTTTTGAGGTAATATTGCCCTTTACATCGAAGGTTTTTACAATTTTTATCGCTGGAACATTTACTTCCTTCAACTTTACCTCGTAGGTTTCTTCAATAGACTTGAACTTACGCCCTCGGTTGACTTCGCGATCGCGACCAAAATAGTACCCTACCATGGGCTGCGCCCATAATATACTGACGTAGAATAACAATATTAGGGTTGAGGTAATTCTTCCTACCATTGAATTCAATTTTAGGTAACTATACAAATTTACATTTTTAATATTAATCGATGGTACATTAACTTGGAATAATATTTTATTGAAAACTAAATTTACAAAACAACGTTTAATAAAATCGTATTCCGTAAATTTGAATCTATAAAAACCTAAGTCCTATGAAAAGATTTCTATTCCTATCCATTGTTTCTATCACATTATTTTCAGGATGCGAAGAAGGAACCCTAAACTTCTTCACGCTCGATCAGGACATACAGTTTGGGCAGCAGCTCGACTCGGCCATTCTTGCCGATCCGGCAACATATCCAATTCTCAGCGAGGACGACTATCCCGAAGCCTACGAGCACCTACGAAGAATTCGCGACGAACTTCTGGAATCGCAGTACCTTAGGTACGCTAACAGTTTTGATTGGGAGGTAAAAATTATTCATCAGGATGTGTTAAATGCGTTTGCTGCTCCAGGAGGTTACATGTACTTCTACACCGGCTTGATTCACTACCTCGACAATGAAGCTCAGTTTGCGGGCGTTCTGGCTCACGAAATGGCTCACGTTGACAGGCGACACTCAACTGAAATGCTGACTAAACAGTACGGATTTAGTATTCTTCTTTCTATCGTGTTAGGAGAAAATCCTTCTGACCTTGCAGAAATTATTTCCCAATTGGCACTTGGTGGAACATTGCTTAAGTTTAGTCGTAATAACGAGTACGAAGCCGATGAGTATGGTGTGAAGTTCATGTATGATACCGAATACCACGCTCGCGAGCTGGCTGGTTTCTTCGAAAAGTTAGAGGAATCAAGCAGCAATGGTCGTCCCCCAGAGTTTCTAAGCACCCACCCATCGCCAGAGAATCGAATTGAGGCAATTGAAGCCGTTTGGCAAAGTTTGGGTGGCAAAACAGGGGAAACATTCCCCGGTCGCTACCAACAATTTAAAGCATCGCTTCCTGCAAATAAGTAAAAAAAACGTCATCGGAAATACTCGATGACGTTTTTCTTTTTTGTTTTTAAAACGCTACATCGTATAATTTTTAACAACCTCATCGGCAAAGGTATCGATGGTTTTAGAATCAGTAGCCCCATAAAAATCGTAGTAGTATTCAATTAGGTACTTCTTAATGTCGGGGTCGGCCATTTGCTGCCTTTTCAGAATTGGAATGATTGTGTAGAATTCGTTTTTCAACGATTCCTTGTCAACAAAAACCAAAGTAAAACGAGTAATTTCGCGTCCGGTTCGAGTTGAAGCTTCGTACTCGTACACCTGCAGGTCGGTAATTTCATCGCCCGAAATTGCACCAATGCTACTGTTTACAAGTTTTTCTTTCTCAAGAATAAGTTTCTGCTCTTCAAACCCAATCTTCTTTTGAACGGGGTTATTATCAACACGATAGTAAAAAACAATAAAGTTATCGTCCGACAAGCGGTAGTTTTGCTCGCTAAGCGGGATATTAACCTCATCGCCAATAATGGAAAATTTATCATTTCCGAAGTACTGTTTCAGGTCGGCAATTTCCGATTCATTGGGGTTAAACCTCGCCATCATAAGGTTTCGCATTTTGGTGGGTCGAGCGGCTTCGGCTACCGTAGCTGTAAGCATGGGCTGAGGAGCTCCGCCCTCCTGCTCCTGAATTTTTATTTGGAACCGACCCATGTTCGCTCCAATGGCAATGGCATAGCTGTCAATGGTTTCGAAGAGAAGCTGGTCGCTAGCGTTTAGCACATCGCCGGCAGCAACCTCCTGGTTCGTTTTCAGATTGGTGACCTTACCATTCACCCTGGTAACATGGTACTGATCCTGTGATTGTGCAGTAAAACCCATGGTTATTAGAAGCACAACGATTAGCTGAATTGTTTTCATCGCAATATTATTTAAAAGGTTTTTCTGTGTAATTATTAAGCAACTCTTGTACCAAAATTAGGAAAAACTATTAATCGTTTAGTAAATCTTTTGTTTTTTTTGGTAAAGATGACCTTACAAGAGAGTAGGAGTTATAAATCCACTGCCGAATGCGTGAATCGGGAATGGACCCATCAACATAAACTGTATTCCAGTTTTTTTTGTTCATATGGTACCCGGGCACAACAGCAGGGTACTGCTCTCGAAGTTCAAGGGCAACATCAGGATCGCACTTTAGGTTCACTGCCAAATCGCCATCGAGGCTAACTAAAGCAAACATCTTCCCGCCCACCTTGAATACCAGCGTAACATCATCGAACGGGAAACTTTCGGATGTTCCTGCTAACGAGAGGCAGTACTCTCTCAATTCTTCAATATTCATAAAACGAAGTTTTATAGTGTTGGGTAAAATGCATCGGGAATATGCTCCAGCTCTGGTTTTTTTCCATGGCGGTACACAATACTAATTATATCGAACTGAACCTCCATGTCAATGTCGAACTTGTCAACGTAGGCATCGGCCGCTTCAATTATATTTCGTTGCTTACGTAGGGTTACCGAATCCTTGGGCTCTTCCCAGTAGTCGCCAAAGCGGGCTTTCACCTCGAATACAACAAGCATGTTATCCTTCATTGTAACAATATCAATCTCCTTTTTACCAAAACGCCAGTTTTTATGCAATATTTTGTAGCCCTGCGAAGCAACAAAATCGGCGGCTAAGTTTTCACCTTCAATACCCAGCTTGTAGTGATGAGGTAAATCATCGGTATTTTTCATCGTTTTACGAAACTTTTACTGTCAAAAATAATATAAGGACTTGTAAAATATAGTTAGATTTGACATATGGGAAAACTTTTACTCTCACTTTTTTTACTGTTAAACTATTTTATTTGCCTTTCGGCCGATGGCACCAAAGCGTTCGAGGGTAGAATTAATTTTTTGCGCGAAACCGTTTACGACACAACCTACATAACCATAATGGTGAAAGGGAGTATGGCCAGAATTGATGAGTTCGACACACAAAAGAGGCTCTTGAGTTCGCAGCTTGTTGATTTTGAAAAAGAAAAGATTATTGCCCTTTCGCCCAGCAAGAAGCTCTACACAAGCATTCCCGTGTTAAACAGTAAAGTTGTTTCAAACAACAATTACGTTATTAAGAAAACACAGAATTTCAAGGAAATTAATGGTTACAAATGCTACCAGTGGCGGGTTCGTGATCCTCAGCACAACACAGAGGCAGCCTACTGGGTTATAAATGAAAATTTTGCCTTTTTTGATAAGCTGGTTGCGCTAATAAACAGAACGGAAAGGAGCTTCGCTCTTTACAATTTAATTCCTGAGAACGAAGGCTATTTCCCTATACTAACCGAAGAACGCACTTTACTTAGGAAAGAGAAGCTTCGCATTGCTGTTGTTGATATAAATGAGCAGAATTTGCACCCATCTCTTTTTGAAGTACCACGAGGCTACAATCCGCTCCGGAACTAGCTTTGGCTATTTGTTAGTTGCTGAAATACGTCCTCCATCTGGCGGGCTTTCTGCTGCATTGTAATTATTGTGTATCCCTTGTCCACGGCAAAACTGAACACTGAAGGTCGTAGGTCATTACTATTCTGTGAGTTTAGAAGCCAACTCTTCTCTGAAACACCAGTTACGTCAACCACACCTTCAATGGACTTGATTTCTTCAACGTCCACATCCTCAATAAATTCAACTAAAACGCTCTGGTTCCCCCCTGTTGCATAGGCCATAATTTGCGACGTAGAATCGTCGGCAACAATTTTTCCTCTATCAATAATAATTACCCGCTTGCAAATAGCCTCCACCTCCTGCATGATGTGGGTTGAAAGCATCACCGTTTTCTCTTTGCCAACATCCATTATAATTTTCCTAATCTCAACAATCTGGTTTGGGTCGAGGCCACTGGTTGGTTCATCGAGAATGAGAACCGATGGTCGGTTTAGTAGTGCCTGTGCTAGCCCAACACGTTGGCGGTAGCCACGAGAAAGCTGCCCAATTTTTTTGTTCTGCTCGTGCCTGATTCCTGTAAGTTCAACCAGCTCGCTAATTCTTCTGTTCGACAAGCGGCCAAGATCATAAACCTTTGCCACAAAACTAAGGTACTCCTTAACGTACATGTCGAGGTAGAGCGGGTTGTGCTCAGGAAGGTAACCAACGTTTCGTCGGTAATCAATGTTTTCGGTGTCAATCGGCATGCCGTTCACCAGCACCCTTCCCGAGTTTGGTTGGAGGTATCCGGTAATAACCTTCATCATTGTTGATTTTCCGGCGCCGTTGGGGCCAAGAAAGCCAACTACCTGTCCGGAAGGAATGGTGAACGACACATCGTTCAACGCTCGCTGTTCGCCGTAAAGCTTGGTAATATTTTTAACAATAATCGACATTGCTCAATGGTAACTATTTTTTGTTTTTTACCTCCTCAAAATCAACATACTCGCCCACATCTTTGCTTACTTTCTTTTTTTGATGCTGGGATTGGTTAACCGAAACTTCGCCCTCGGGGCGAGGTGGTTGTTGCCCTTGTTGTCCATATTTCTGGCTCATCTTTTTAAATGCCTGACGAAAAAGGATGCGGGCAATAAAGCCTAATAAAAAAAGGATTAGAAATGTTACTGCAAAAAACCTAAGTAGATAAAGCATTCTGAACTATTTTAAATTATTGAACTGCATAGTTAAGCACAAATCCGGTATTGGAACCCACAACCAGGTTAAACCTCGATTTTGTACTGGCAAATTGTCCTATGCTAAAAGGTGTTATACCCATAAGAGGGAATCCCTTATACAATTTTCCATCGCCATTAATTAGGAATATTTCATCGGTTTCTGATGAAACCACGCCGATTTTCCGATCGCGCCCCCCAAAATGGAAATAGATGGATTTTGGGTACAGGCACTCATCGAATTTCTGTGAGAATAGCTCCTTGCCACTATTCTTATACACGTAAAGTTTATTCCCATCGATAAAAATGTAATCCTTCAGCCCATCGGCATCAACATCTTGATAATCGAAGGAATGGTTTTTACTCAGGGTTTTAATTGCCTTTTCATCAACCTTGCCGTCGAAGTAAATAAAGCGAACCAATCCAAGTGTATCGGTTGTAACCAAGCGGGCTGGTGTTCTTGGTGAATTCGACTCCAGCACGAAAGTGCTGTTGGGCGCCTGAGAGAAAAAACGTGACAACCTAACCCGTTCGTTTCCTTTACGGTCGAGAATGTATGGCCGGTTCTCATCGGCAAATACTATGTAATCGCGTCCTGAAACCCTGAAATGCTGTAGAGGCTTCTCTACAATCTTCTCGCTCTTTTCAAAATCCCAACCGGGTACTACGTTGCCATCCATGTCGTAAACATAAATTCGTCTATCCTCACCGGCAATGAAGAAACGGTAATTGCGATTCTCCTCGTAATCGAATACTGAAATTGGATTTGTAGCTTCTGATCGAAGTTTCACAGGGAAGCCGTCAACGTTATTCCCGTTTCTATCGAGAATATAAAAATGTGTACGGGTATTGAAAGCCAGCTGAAGCTTCCCGTTTCTGTACAAGTCAACCTGAGTTACCTCACCCATTATTGGTTCGCTTAACGGCTTTTTCCACAGCACCCTGCCAATATCGTTTATTAGGTAGATTATATTCTTCTGGTCCTGTACAAAAATTTCGCGCTGCTGCGTGTTGTGGTTTATAACCAGCTGGGGTTTCATGGTGAAAAGGGTGTCGAGGCGTGTTTCCCAAACAGTTTGCGGATCATCGCTCGATGCAGGTGAGTATCTAGTACAAATATTATTAAAAACCATTCCCCGTCCGCTACTAAGTTGAATGGCTACACCCTGAAATTTTTGTAAAGTATTTTCTCTGGCAAGCAACCGTGATGCCATTACCGGGTTTAGAAATTCCCCAATCAGCTGCTCGGATTTTGATGGATTAACGTATAGCGTAAAGTTCGATTCGGGTGAGAGTAGCTGTGTGAACTGCTGGAATGAATTATCGGCCGAAAGCTGCTTATTATGAACGTTAGCCAGGATGAGTCTCGAAAGCGACTCGACTGAGGAGCCAAACACAATATACGAGTCGATGAATGTGAAGTATTTATCGTTAACATCACAGAATAAGCTACCAAACAATGATTCGTGGATACCGGTGACTGGCAACCGGAAAATTTCGGCCGTTTTTTCACGGTCTATCCTATACTCGTGCTTAAAATCAGCAGCTCGTTGATTATTAAGCCGGGCGAAATTTTCAATTAAACCCATGAAGGTTTGCTTTGCCTGGCTTTTCCCCTTTGTACCAGTAGCAACATATATGCATTCGCTGTAGCTTTCGCCCTCGAATGGGATATACACCAGCGCCAGCTCATCGCGAAAGAAGGATGAATAAAAATCCTGTAGCTCTACTCCCAGCTTCTTGTTCAACTCACTCAACTGCTGCTCGTACCTGCGTAAGCGAACGTTTCCGTCGAGGTAGCTGGTGTACTGTTGAATGTAGCTTTCCATATCGGATATTCCAAGGGAAGCGAATGCCGCTGTTTGTGCCGGAAGAATTGTTGTAACTTTTGATTGAACTGGTTTCTGGTTTTTGAATATTCGGTAAAAAGTATTCGACGAGTCGGAAAGCTGAGAGAATCCGTTCAGCGAAATGGCATCGGGCTTAAGAATCAAATCCAGCTCGCTCCAAAGCGATACGTCCGATAATGAAATAAAGCCCTGCCGGTAGTTTTCGTTTATCAGCTGCTTAAAGATGCCTGTAATTTCACTGTGTTTTACGTAAATGTTGGCATCTACTCTCGACCCAGCTGTTTTTTGTATGTTTACAAAATTCTTGTCGTCGAGTAGCGATGTGCCTGAACCGAGCTGGCCAATTGCTGACTCCACAAGCAATATTGAAGTGCTTGCCACAATAACGTTCTGGTGAATAGCGAAAGAAAATTCAGGGATTTTCTCCGATTCTGTGCCCGATAGCGAATAAATTGTAACGTGGTTATACTTCTTCTCGCTGAACTTGTATCTTCCTTCAGCGAGCTGGTTGGCTAAACCAAGAATATCGGATTGGCTAACTCCTCTGGGAATATTTGCCGATAGTAAAATGCACGGTTCGCCCTTACCTATTGGATGTACCGATAAGAAAACCGGATTCTGGTATACCAGCTGACTAAAAGATGCCGAAGTAGCTTTTATTGAATCAGCCCAATTAAGAATTCTTTGGGCTTCGGAAACAAGGCTAAAATTTTGAGCCGTTGTCCACAGCTGATTCTCGTTGCTCAACTTTTGGCTCAGCTCTTCAAAGCTGTCGCTTTGAATAATAATGCCTGCGTCAATTGGTACTGCCTTAATGGCTAGAGAGGTAATTTTCGACTGCCCTTCAATCCAGAAGAAATATGCTAAACCGGCTGCTACAATTATTACTGTTGAAATTGCTGATAAAACAAGAATTCTTTTCATGGTAAAACAAGCTAGCTTTTTAATGGCCACAAATTGAGCTAGCGCAAAGTTAACATGAATATTATGAATTAACTAGACCGAAAAGTTAAATAGTGCTTATTGTTCTGTTTCGGTAATGCTAAAGGTTTGGGTTAAAACCCGTAGCAGCCACCGAAAGTAAAAGTTAACCCGTTGGTGAAAAAGGAGGGAGTATAATCCTGAACGTTCCCCGAGTAACTGGCAAAATCGAAACCAAGATATAGGTGGCTATCGTTCAACACCTCAAAATCGAATTTTGAGGAAACAATTTTAGCTTCCCAGTCAACGGTTTCCATGAAAGGTATTCCAAGTCGAGAGGGTTCTAAACTCGTGTCGGGGCCTTTTTGTGCCCATGTAAATGAAATTTCAGCCCGAAAGGTTCGGTAGGGTTTAACGGCAACTGATGCAAAAAAGTCCTGCGAATTTTCCCTAAGGTAGTAACCCAGGTTGTAACGGTTGCTCTCAAAGGTTGTGGTTTCAATAATGTGCTCGTAAACCTGCGGGTTTGTTCGGGAGTACTCAGCGGTAAGTATTACGTTTTGCAGGGGGAAATTGCTCAGGCGAAAGCCTGTTTTAATGCTGAAATAGTTGCTATGTCGGTCCTCGTCGAACATTCGGGAGATGGCAATCTCATCCAGAAATAGTGAGAAGTACAGGTGTAGGTTCTTCACTTGGCGTGAAGAAATATCCATAAACATCTGGGAATTCTGCCCCGTGTAGTTGGACATGCCATTCAAATGATGGTCGATGGATTTAAAGAAGAATACCGGGGTTAGGTAGGCGGGGTGCACATCGAGGTCGGAGTAAATTATTGAATTCCCGAACGAAAGGTTCAACTTCCTAACCGGAGTAAAAGTAAAAAAGTTGGCGGCAATGTACTTTGGATGAAATAGGTTACGAGGTGCACCTGCATACGTATATGTTCTGCTGCTATCGATAACCTGCGAAACCAGCCAACCATGAATGAAGTTCAGCTCAAACCACCGGGCAGGCTTTAGGTTCAACTTCATCATGGTAAATGAGGGTGCACGGCTGTAAAGAATGTTTGTACCATTGTATCCGCTCCCCCACTCAACATGATCCTTCACAACCCCAACGGTTCCCCAACCCCAACTCCATGTTGCACCTCCACGCATTTCGCTGAATTCGCCCCCTTCATTTTTAGGCTTATAGCCTCCCCCCTGATAGTGATTTAGGTAGGTTGCTTCGGCTAATCGGTTGCTCTCGGCATAATCGCGCAAACTCGCGTACAATGCAAAACCTTTGCCCATGTAGCTCCACGCTTCGGCGCCAACCCAGCGCCGGTAGGCTATTTCGCTATTGGAGTAGAACGAGTTAACCCCCAAAAGAGGATTCAACGTTGCTGTAAAAAGGCTGTCGCGGTAGTAAATAACATCGAAGCGGCGATCAAAGTTCTTGTCGGGATGCAGCTCCTTCCCAAAATCTTTGAGGTAGAATTCAAGTTCAGCCTGCTGCCTTCTGTTCAACTGGTCCTTCTGCAAGCTGGCTGCTTGCAACATGTTGCTTACTTGGTTTCTGGAGTATGGCTTAACAGAGCTGTTAACTTCAACCAACCCGGAGCTGGCCAGCTCATCAATAAACTCGTAAACGCTCGTATTTCTTACATGATGGTACACCGATTGTCCATGTAGCTGGCTCGAAAAAATACCAATAAAAAGAACTACAGAAATTATTAATCGGTGCATAACATCAAAGTTTTTAAAGAGTTGCTAAAGTCTCTCCATCTCAAGAATTAACAGTTCCTGAATTTTAGCTATTTCCTCGGCAACTACCTGAATGGTTTGAACTAGCACCGATTCATCGATACTACTAAAATCGGCATTCTCTATGCTTTCCAGTGTTTCGGCAATGGAATATATTTTAAATTGCTTAAAGCCCGATTTCATACGGTGTGATGTTTCCTTTACCTTTTGCCAGTCGTTCCTTTCAGCAAACTCAACTAAGTTTGAAAGATTGCTGGACGCATTGTCCATAAATGTTTTTAGGATTAAACGCGCCGATTCGCTATCACCCCCAGAGAATTTATGAATATCGGTTAAGTCGAAGGGGGTTTTATTCTCTTCATTTTCAGCCACCTCAGGTGGTGTAAACTCCATGGTTTCCTGGTTCACAAAGGGAGCAATCTGGTTGTAGAGCTGTATCTCGTAGAAGGGTTTTATTAGTACCCCGTCGAAACCAAATTCCTTGTAAAACTCAGGGTTATCGTTAATGTTATTTGCCGTAAGGGCAATTACATGGGGTTGCTCGGTGTCCTGAAAATGCTCGCGAATTGCTTTAACCAGATCGAACCCGCTGATGTTTGGCATGTGAATATCGGTTAGAATAACCGAAAATTGGTTCTCTTTTATTAACTCGAGCGCTTTGGCCGGATCGCCAATTGATTCTGCTTCAGCACCAAAGGCCTTAAGCATTTCTGAAATAAGCATTTGGCTCATTGGATCATCATCAACCACTAATGCTTTAATTTCAGAAGGTAAGGTAAGATTAATACTGGCAATTTCTCTATCGGATTTGATGGGCAAATCCTTCGATATATTGTAGGAAATGGCAAGGGAAAATGTGCTGCCCGTTTTAGTAGAACTTGCAACCGAAATGGTTGCCCCTTGAAGTTCGGCCAACTTCTTAACAATAGTAAGACCTAGACCGGTTCCCCCGTACTGTCTGGTTGTACTGGAATCAGCCTGAGTAAACTGTTCGAAAATTGACTCAAGCTTTTCTTCAGGAATTCCAATTCCGGTATCCGACACTTCAAATGCATATCGAGCAGTTGTTTCGTTTATTTCGAGACACTTTGCATTTACTGCAACATGACCCTTCTCCGTGAATTTTATAGCATTGCTAATGAGATTAAAAAGAATTTGTTTGAAACGGAAGGGATCGCCAGTTACAGTTATGCAAGCTTCCTCTTCTGCATTCAATTCAAGTCCTAAGTTCTTTTCTTTGGCTTTAATTCGGAAAGTATTCACAACCTCTTGAAGAACATCGAATGGTGTAAATGGTATCGATTCAATACGCAGGTAACCAGCATCAATTTTGGAAAGATCTAGAATGTCATTAATTATTTCGAGCAGATGCTCCGATGATGTTTTTAGCGATTGGACAAACTCTTCCTGTTTCCTTGACAGTTCAGTTTTTCCAAGCTGACGTGAAAAACCTATCACAGCACTCAACGGAGTACGTATTTCGTGGCTCATATTTGCCAGGAACTCCTCTTTTGCCCTTAATAACTTTTCTGCCAGTTGCTTGGCTTCAAATAACCTATTCCGGTAGTACACGCTTTGAGATACCTCCCGGAAAATAATAGCTGTAAAAATTACAATTATCAGAAAAGCTACACCACCAAGCACCAGCAGAGATATGGTAGACTCCCGAACCAGCTCCTTTGCTTCCTGTGCCTTTATGTAAGAAGCACTTAGCTCCTCCTTCTCGAGCATCGACAATATGGTTCGTATTTGATCCATTATGGCTTTGTCACTTTTCAGCAACTCAAGCTCCTTCGAACTTATTAAGTTTAACGCGAAAGTGTGCTCCTGCTGAATACTACTTAAAATTTTAATCACCTCGTTTAGTAAGCTATCGGAAGGAACAAAAGCCTTCTGCATGGTATCGATTCTGGTTTCAACCTCCACCATAAGCTTGGTTATGGTAGTATCCTTGGTGATTTCCTTCTTTGAGAACCAGCCTTTCATCCGGTTAAAGAAACCCTCATCGGATTGTACATCTGCTAAAGGTTGTGTGATTACTGAATCTTTTGTAGTTGTTTTGGTGGTAGTGGTGCTAACAACCACCGAGGGTCCTACTGCCGAGTCGGGTTCTAACCGCTCAAGTTCCTGAACGGCCATCTCATAAAACTGCGAAGTATGATCGCTACTTTTTAGGTACAATAAATCGTTCAGTATTCGTCCCTTTCGAAGGAGTAAATTCTTAATAAGTTCAACCTTTGAACGCTGAATGGGATCGTTTAGGGTTAAAACCAGGAGTGAGTCAACCTCATCGTTTACATTAAGGAGCGAGGTGAAGTACTGGTTTAGGTAGTCCTCTTCGTGGGTTAACGTGTACGTTCGAATGCTGCCTTCGGCATCATATATCTCGGTGAGAATTCCGTTTAGCTTCACCAGCTTTTTATTCGGTTGCGAAAGCGTTTCACGTGTTTTAGTTAAGCCGAGAAACCCTTTGAAAGTTATAGCAACAGCGGCAACCGCAATGGCAACAATAACCATAAAGGCTAAAATAACCTTAGGTTTTATCCATGTGCGCTGGGGTTTCTCGATTTTTTCCATTAAATGGTTCTTCCAATTTTCATCCTCGAAAACCGTAATGTGTAGGATGTGGTGCTAAATTAGTGAAAAACATTGATTATGTTCTACGAGAAAATGGGAAAATAGTTTTAGGAAGAATGTGGGCACGCAGAAGAGGGTGTCATTAAAAGTTCACTGTGTGGCTCAGTAGAGGACTCTATGAAACTCCGTGGAATTTTTATTGTAGTGTACCACAGGGCCTCACAATGGAGACACAGAATTTCTCAGGGCTGTAAATTTAATTCTTTTGGGCTTTTTAAACACCCTCTTCTATACTCGTGGGTTAATCCACTACAATAACTAAATACTTTGATGCGCTCCAAAAACTTTCAGCATCAACTATATCAATTTTTTCAATGATATTTGACTCGTTAAGAACCAGCTGAAACGATTCTGAAGGGTGCGAGGTAACCAGCCTCGCTTTTTTGGCAAATAATGGAATCGAAGGTGTTTTGGTCACGTCAATTTTTGTGAAATAATTCTCGTTAAAATCGGGTTTTAATTTCAGTGTTTTACCGATTCCTATAAAGCCACCCGTTTTTTCTACAACGCCGTTGTCAACAAGTTCTCTTTTTGTTCCGTATGCATACCAAGCCATATTAAGCAAATCGATTTTGCTTTCCACCTCCTTGGCAAGTAGTTCCTTCTCAACGTTCAGCGTATCGATGGTTGCGTTTAGAACTTCAAGCGAAAAATTAAGGTTTGCCAAACTTTCTTTCAGAAGCTCAATTTGGCTATCGCGCTCGCTGAGCAACCGGCTGGTTTGTTCAATTCGCTGTTCTAACCCTTCAACTTTAAAGTCGGAGTCCTTCACCTGCTTGGCAAGGCTACGAATCGATTTCTTGTTCTGGGTCATAAGTTCATTTATGAACTGTATGTCTTCGTTAATTCTCTCACGCACATCACTTTGCATTTCGGCGCCCAGGGCTGCATTCTTGGAAATAGTATTCTCTTTCTCCTTTATCACAATTAGGTTCTCTTCAATTTCATTAAGCACTCTAAAAAACTGATTAATAACGGAATCTTTCATCTGATTATCGTTTCTAAGCGCTTCAACCTGTTGTTTTAAAGTTTCAATTTCTTTTTTCTCTTTTTCTTTGCAAGAAAATACTAGTAGAATAGCAATTAGTAGAACTAGATACTTTTTCATACTTATTTTTTTTGGTTGATTTTTCAATTCATAGCATTCAACGCATACGAATAGTTACCTAGTGTATAACCAATTGCATACCAAACCCAAAAATACCCAATATTTTATGTATATTATTGTGTATGTTTACGTTAATGAATGTGCTTTTTACAAAACAACATATTGTTGGGAAAAAAATTCAACAACCTGTGAGCATGTAGAAGTGAAAGTTAAGGGTTACTAGTATTGACAACACCCACTAGGTATTTTGAGATTATCTTTAGAAATTCGTCTGGATCGATTGGTTTTGCAATATAATCGATACAACCAACCTTAAAGCATTTGTTCTTATCGTCATTGAAAACATTCGCCGTTTGGGCAATAATTTTAATTTCAGGGTTATGCAACAGAATTTGTTCTGTTGCCTCATAACCTGTAATAAACGGTAATCGCATATCCATTATAACTAAGTCGATCTCGCTGTTTATCTTACAAACTTCAACCGCATCTTCACCATTTTTAACGTGAATTAGTTTTGCGTTCGTTCGGCTTAGCAATGCTTCAATTAGCTGGAAACTAATCAAATCATCCTCAACAACAAGTATCAGTTTGTTGGTAAAATCATAATCGCCCGGCCTATTCTTCTCGTTGGTTTGAATCTCGTTACCCTCTGGGGATAACATCTTGTATGGGATTGTAAAGAAAAAGGTTGTTCCAACCCCCATCTCGGTTTTAAACCAAATATTTCCGCCAAGCAAGTTCACCAACCCTTTGCAAATAGAAAGGCCTAAGCCGCTTCCCTCAGTGCTTTTAATGTAGGGCCTTTCGAGCGTTAGAAACCTTTTAAAAATATTTTTTTGTTGTTCCGGCTCAATCCCTATTCCAGTATCTCTAACATAAAACTTGATGACTTCATTCGTATCTAACTGGTAACCAAACTCTATTGTTCCCTCATTGGTTGAGTTGAATGCATTGTCAATTAAATTAAAAAGAATCTGTTCCACCCGAATGGAATCAGTATAAATATTTGCTTTTGCATCGCTTAAGGTTTTTACTAAACTTAACCTAATTTTATCTTTTTTCCTTTTAGCCACCTCACTGCTAAATAATGTAAATAGGTTCGAAAGCAAACTGTTTATATTACATGCTGATTCCTTTATTGTAAGCTGTCCTACTTCAAGCTGAGAAATGCTAATTATATCATTTACTGTTCTGGTTAATGTATTCCCCCTTTGTCTCATTGTTTCAATATACTGCCTACGAATATGGTTGGGCAGCTTATCATTATCAAGCAAGTGGGCAAACCCGAGTAATCCGTTCAGGGGAGTTCTTATCTCGTGGCTCATGTTAACCAAAAATGCCATTTTAAGCTTTTCTCCATCCTCAGCTTTCCTCAAGGCTCCCTCCATCTGGCTGGTTCGTGCTTTAATAATATTTTCAAGGTTGGAGTTAACATGATTCAACTCTGCGTTTAACTTCTCTAGTTCTCTTTTTTTTCTATTAATTCTTCGGTTTAGCAACATGAAGAAAGTTAAATGGAAAACCACTAATAGTGATACAAAAGAAAGGACAAAAACTAGGTTGTGCCTAAGAAACTCTATTATATTAATATCTTGTAGCCTTATGTTAAGAATATTTCGGTAGGAAACTGACGGCAAGTAATTGAAAGAGAAGGTATTTACATTAAAAACAATGTAAAATTTTACAAAATTGAAAATGCAAAATAACTTTGGCATCCCAACTGATTTTTATTGTAAACGGGGCAAATTTAGAATAAATAATATTGTACACTCAAAAATATTGATGGGTGACCCAAAAAAGTTGATTAAAAAAGGTTTCGTAACTTTGTAAAAAAACAACAGCATAGTGAGCCAACAGCGCGTATCGGGTTTTGAAATTTGGATTGAAGAGGTAGCTACCAGCTTCTTTTCATTCTGGAACCGTCATAAAGTAGGCATTCTCGGAACTGTTGCCCTAAACCTTATACTAGCAATCCTTTTCTTCTTCTTCCAGCTGAAAAGCCGGGCGCACTTACTCGAAACCATGATTTTTGTTGATTTTGAAAGCGAATACGAAATAGTTCCACCTAAGGTTGAAGAACCACCGGAACCTGTTCTCCCCGACGATGCGGTAAATCCCGACAAGGAGTGGGAAGCCATAAAGAACATTGCGGTTGATGCAACCCGAGAGGACTTAAACCCCGACCTTTACGACGAAAAAAACATAAATGCCGATGAGCTTTACCAGGAAGCTCAGCGAGTTCGAGAACAGATGCAAAGTAACAAGGAGTTATGGGAAGAATCGCTTGGCGACGAGGAAGTAAGCATTCCCAACGTTGAAGAAAAAAACACTGCCCCAAAAAACGAAGCTGCATACAAAGGCCCAACCGTAATTAGCTACTACCTCGAAGGCAGAAAAGCGCTGCGGTTGCCAGTTCCTGCCTACAAATGCGAAATGGGCGGACAGGTTGTGATTGACATTGAAGTTGATACAAGTGGAAATGTTACAAAAGCGAATATTGATAACGAGAATTCTGTTACCGACGAATGCATCAACTCATCGGCCATTGAAGCGGCTCTTGCAAGCCGATTTACAGCCACGGCAATAGGGGCTGGAAAGCAGCGTGGGAGTATAACCTACCTGTTTGTTCCGCAGTAGGTTAAAAGGCTGCCATTAGCAGGTTAATATCGCGCGAAGGAATGTTGTAGAGGCTACCCAGGTAGTTGTTGGTTAGTATTCCGTTGTATATGTAAACCCCGTTCCTTAACCCAATGTCGTCCTTCAAATGCTGTTTCACTCCCCCCATTTCACCAATTTCAGAAAGAAGAGGAGCAACAACATTGCTAATTGCGATAGAAGATGTCCGCGCTACACGAGCAGTAATATTAGGAACACAGTAGTGAATAACACCATGCTTCACAAAAGCTGGGTTAAGGTGATCTCGTGGTTCTGAGGTTTCGAAGCACCCACCCTTATCAATACTTAAATCAACTATTACAGAACCTTTCTTCATTTGCTTCACAAGCTCCTCGGAAATATTGAAACCTCTATTCATTTGCTCAAGCGAGAGGTTCCCAATCACAACATCGGCGGTTCTGAAAACCCGTTCAAGCACCTGTTGATGGAATATAGATGTGTATAAACGTTGACCCAAAACGTTTTGAATTTCAATAAGACTCTTAATGGAGTCGTCGAAAAGTTTCACGTTTGCACCCAAACCTAACGCCGCTCGAGCGGCAAATTCAGCAGCCGTTCCTGCTCCCAGTATAACAACTTCGGTGGGCGTTATCCCGGTAACGCCACCCAGCATAACTCCTTTCCCGTTATTCACATTGCTTAGATACTCGGCTGCTACCAAAATCGAAGTGCTACCAGCAATGGAACTCATGGCTCGAACAACAGGAAACGCTCCATCGTTATCCTGAATATTTTCGAATGCGATGGCTGTTACCTTTTTCTGCATAAAGCTTCGTAAATGCTGGCCTGTGGAATTGTTTAGATGCAGCGAGGAGAATACAACCTGATTCTCCGATAGCAACTCAATTTCAGAAAGTAATAAAGGTGAAGTTTTAAGAATTATTTGGCTTTTCAGAACTTCTTGTGTAGTATCAACAATAATTCCTCCTCGCTCACTATAATCAGTATCGGAGTAGTTGGTTAGCTTACCTGCATCTCTTTCTATCACTACTTCGTGCCCCTGTTTAGCAAGCATTTCAACAGCTTCGGGTGTAAGTGGCACTCTGCTCTCGGTTGTGTCGCTCTCTCGGGGAATCCCTATGGTAAGCCGCTTATTCTTCTTCCCTACCTCTAGCATTTCCTCCTGAGGCATTAATCCTTTTGATAGTTGAAAATGCTGAGTTGGATTGATTCTGCCCATTGTTTTCGGATTTTAGCATCCTTAAATTTAAGGAGAAATATTGGTTTAGGTTAAAATATTTCAAAAAAACGCACCCACTTTCATTGTTGAAACTCCTGAAAAGCAGCTCTAACAATCAGCTACGTTAAAATACTAAATTTCCTCGCTGAGTTACTAAGCACATCAATTTTAATACGCATAACCCCTTTTTCAGGGAGTAAACCCTCAATTAGCTCAGGCCATTCAATAAAACAAATACCCTCTGCTGAGTAGAAATACTCCTCGTAACCGAAATCAAAAACCTCCTCTATTTTGTTAATTCTGTAGAAGTCAAAATGGAAAACAGGAGATCCAGCGGCAGTCATGTACTCGTTAACCAGCGCAAAAGTTGGGCTAACAACCGTGTCGGTTACTCCCATCTGGATACATATTTCTTGAATTAGAGTTGTTTTGCCGGCTCCCATGCTTCCATAGAAGCATACTATTCGGTTGGAGCCCACGCTGTTTAGTATTTTTTTTGCAGCAATTCCAATCTCTTTGATTGAATTAATCACAAAGGGTTCCATCCTAAATAGGTTTAAGTTCTACGTATGGAATCAACATCTCCTCAAGCGAAACGCCTCCATGCTGAAACGTGTCTCGGTAGTATTTAACATAGTAGTTATAGTTATTAGGGTATGCTAAAAAATCGTTCCCTAGAGCAAAAATGAACGAGGAGCTAACGTTAGGTTTTGGTAGATGTGCCTCCTCGGGTTTTCTTATCTCAAAAACCTGCTTGGGGTTATAATTCAAACTTTTACCAAGCTTATACCTCAGGTTCGTTGATGTAGCTCTGTCGCCAACAACTTTCACGGGGTTTTGAACCCGAATGGTTCCATGATCGGTTGTAATAACCACCTTCACTTGTTGGTTAGCCGCATTTTTTAAAAGTTCAAAAAGTTCGGAATGCATAAACCAGCTACGTGTGAGAGAAAGGTAAGCAGCCTCATCAGATGCGAGTTGGCGCATCATCTCCATCTCGGTGCGAGCATGCGAAATCATATCAATAAAATTGTATACCAACACGGTTAGGTTATTGTTTAGCACTCCTTTCAGGTTGGTTGCCAGCTGGGAATCAGAACGAAGCGTCCCGGTTTTCTCGTAATGTACCTTGTAATTCTTTCCAAGCCGCTGAATGTGGCGATGGAGCAATTCCTCCTCGAAAAGGTTTTTCCCAGCATCCTCTTCGTCAAACACCCAGTGTTCAGGATGAAGGCGCTGAATTTCGTAGGGCATTAACCCTGAGAAAAGAGCGTTTCGGGCATACTGAGTGGCGGTAGGTAGAATTGAACAAAAAATCCTCTCCTTATCAACCCGAAGGTATGGAGCAATTATGCTCTCAATTGCCTTCCACTGATCGAACCGTAGGTTGTCGATAAGGATAAACAGGACTTTTTGGCCTGAATCGAGAAGCGGAAAAACGTTTTCTTTGAGGATGTTGTGCGACATGGTTGGCCTACTGGTACAGTTCGGGTGGAACCAATTTATGTAGTTCGATTTGATAAACTTCCCAAACTCTGTGTTCGCTTCGTTCATTTGCATTGCGAAAATTTCGGCAACACTTGAATCGCTCGACTCGTTTATCTGCAGGCGCCACTGGCTTAATTTTCTGTATACTTCGCTCCACTCATCGAATGAACTCGCCATGCCTATCTCCATGCCAATTTTGCTGAAAGCAGTTCGGTAATCAGCGGTGGTTTTCTCGGTAACCAAATCCCGATTGTGAACATGTTTTTTTATTGAGAGGAGTATTTGGTTTGGATTCACCGGCTTTATAAGGTAATCGGCAATATTGGAGCCAACAGCCTGATCCATGATATTTTCCTCTTCGCTCTTGGTAATCATTACAACAGGAACCGATGGGCAGGCTACCTTAATTTGAGAAAGTACCTCAAGCCCTGATAGCCCCGGCATATTCTCATCGAGAAAGATTAAATCGTAATCGTTTCTTTTAACCATTTCCATCGCATCCTCGCCATTTGTAGCGGCAGAAAGGATGTAGCCCTTCTGTTCAAGAAAAAGGATGTGCGGGCGAAGCAGGTCAATCTCGTCATCAACCCAAAGAATGTTTACATGCATAGGTGTTAGCTATTTATAGTTTGCACGGAAAAAGTTAAGGTACCCAACCACCGATTTGTCGTTTATAAACAAATCGAGGTTATCCTGACTGATTATAAAGAAAGAGAACTCCTCTTTTGGCAAGGTCCCCATTAATCCCTCTTCGGCAGAGGCTTTAATAAAGTAATCCATTGCAACCTTCTTATCCTTGAAGGATTCGACAGTAATTAGGTCGTAAAACTCCGATAACTCTTTGTTCCCAACGCTGAGGTTTATGTCGAGGAAGTAATCTACGTTAAACGATACGAGGTTGAATTTTAGCTGATTAATTGGGGAACCTTTAGGAACGACAGCCACGAAAATGTGTTTCCCATTCGGAGGATTGTATGCAACCGTAGGCTCTGCAGGAGTTGAAACTATAGTGCTATCGGTAGAAACAGGCTCCTGTGCCGATGCCAGCTGAACTTCTCTCTGGTCAAGGTAAGAAACCATTTCTCGGGCTGTTGTGGCAACATCGGATTTAGGATGCTGCTCAGCAACACTGTTAAGCTCGTCCCGAAAAGCCGTAAAATCAGCAATTTTACCCACAGTAAGGGCGTAAAGAAAGTGAAAACGAGGTTCATTTTCAGTTCCCTTGAAATCAACCATTCCTTTCTTCGCTCGGATGGAGGCATTGCGGAATTGTCCCTGCTTGTAAAGGTTATAGGTTTCTTCGTAGAAGGCATTCTCGACAATATGCTTCTGTCTTAGCTCCTCAACATAATTCGGGTTCGAAAGCATTAGTGCGTATCGGCTATCGGGGTACTTTGAAAGGATTATACTTTTTGCCTCATCAGCCTTACCGGGCTTATTAATGAACTTACTAACCTGGTAAATATTGTAGAACGACTCAATGGTGTAGAAACTTTCGGGATATCTTTGGGTAAGTTTTTCGTAAGCATTAATGGCTTCCTCGTAGTCTTTTAGGTCGGTTTCGTAAATTTGTCCAACTCTAAACATGGCTTCTTCAATCTGCTTATGTGAAATAAGCTTCATAGAATCGGTCATAGGTAAATCCTGAAGGTAGTATTCCCGCGATTTATTGTCGAGCACCTTCTGTGGAATTCCGCTTGAATCAGCTGCTTCCTGAGCGATTGTTCCAAAATCAATCACCACCCGTTTATTCTTTCTTCTCCAGTTATCCTCTAACTTTCGCTTTCCCCATTTCATTTGGAACTCTGACATCCCAAAACTTAGCGCCGACTGATTGTAGAAATACCACTTGCCTCCCTCTGAATTAGGATCCTTCCTCGTTCGCTGGGTTTGCTGAAACTGGGAGAACCTATCTTTGTCCTCCTGCTCTTCTCTGCGTAAACGCTCCTCCTCTTCACGAACCTTTTTTATAAGATCTGCAATAATGTTATCGCGCTCCTTTGGGCTCAAGTCGGCAACTCTCAGTAAGCTGTCCTGATGATTGATTACATTTAAATTTTCAACCAGCTTATTTAAGTTAAGGGTTTTAATCTCGAGAGCATTATAACCTGGGTATGTAGCATCGAGAGAATTGTATGCGCTATCGTAGTATGCCTGTGCTTTTGTGTATTCGGGTTTCTGAAAAAAGTAATCTGCAAGGGTTAGGTACGAAATACCTTTCTGCATGCTGTTACTTACACTCGATGCGGCTGATTTCTGGAAGTAGCCAATAGCCTCCTCCATATTTCCGGCAGATCGTTCAATTTCACCAAGAGTGAAGTAAATTTGATCCAGATAATCGTTGTTCTTCTCATCCTTTGCCATTTTCAGCAGCAGTTTCTTCATATCCTGCCCTTTGCCCGACATCTGCAGCGTAGCTGCAAGGTTAATCTTAGCGTTGAAGTTCATCTCGTAGGGAGGATTCATTTTTGTAATCCTTTTGAACTCTTTAGCCGCTTTGCTATAATTTCCCATTTTTTGCTGCAGTTGCGCATTCAGGAAAGTATATCGTAAGCGATGTAACTTATCGGGGGCATTTTTAATTGATTTTTCGAGATGAGGAAGCATCTCCCCATAATTGTTCTGCCTGAAGTAAAAATCGGCCCAGGTTGACTCAAGCAAATGTGTAAAATACTTGTTCCTCGGGTATTTTCTATTTGCACTTATAATTCTGAGCCGGTCCTCGGCTCCCACAAAATCGTTATTGGCAATGCTAAGCCTGGCCAACCAAATCTGCGACTCGTACCACATGGGGGTTTCGGGAAACTGAAGAATAATGTACTCGAAGGTTTGGGTTGCCTCGGGGAAGGCTCCTTTCCATACACGAGCCTTCCCTATGAGCAACCAAGCTTCGCGGGCATACTTAACAAACTCTTTCTGATTGTAAAACTTTCTATCCTTACTTGACTGTGAACCTCTTTTCTGCTCGGGTTTTACTGTTATTGAATGGCGGTTAATTAGGTCTGTACACTTTGTAATGGCTCTGTCCATCTCTCCTCCAACCATGCTCGAAACCTCTTGGTTTCCAAAAAGAAGAACTGGTAGAGGTAGCGTGTAGTTGAAACTGTATGTGCTGTAAACCTTTTTTGTTGCCTGGTTGTAACTTTCCTTGGCGTTAAAAAAGTAGTTGTACTTTGCGGTAAGGTTATGAAAAGCCCTTGTGGTAGTAGTGTTCTTCTTTGTGCTACAGGAAACATGCAGCGCAAACACAGCAATAAGCAGGAGAGCAAACCGACTATATTTTTTCAGTGAATTCATTCAGCAAACTTGGGCTTTTCCAATTTATACCTAACAGAAATTTGGTTAACTTATTATCCATTGTACAAAAAAAGGCACAATAAACAGGGGTACAATATTACAAAATATATTGCTAACAGGAATAATGTGGCCAATTTGTTTGAGTGTAATGGTTTAGTTTTTAGCTATTTTAGAAAAGTGCCCGTGCCTGCATACTCCCCGTATGAACAATTTTGCCGCTGTTAAGCATTCGACCAGAATAGGTTAGCTCCATTTCTAGATACCTTGATAGTTTCTGCCGAAACATTGCTTCCCAAACCCAGTTTGTTCCCGATTGTAACCCTTTCAGCATTTCGTATCCAACCGGAGAATCAGGATTTCCGGTAAAATCAATTTTAACCATCGATATTTTTGATGACACACTCGATCTTCCCGGAAACGAGTAGTTTGTTTGCAGAACAATGCTTTGTCCGCTTGACTTCTCCTCTCTTTTTTCACTTTCGGAATTAATGATTTTAAAGATTGTTTCCAGCGTTAAATCTTTAATCCCCTCGTATTTAATGCTAATTTGTGGCTCCATGCCAGTTACAGTATAATTTTTCGATTCAAAATACTGCGAAGTGCTCGCTCGTGAAAATTTGTCGCCTTCAATCCGTGCGGAAAGATTTTTTACAATTCCAAACCACAAAACTAATCTGTGCGAGTTGGTTTCGCTCATCTCAAATCCATTGGAAAGCAACGCTTTATTATTACTTTCTGTAAAAATGTATTCCGACCCAATTTTTCTGCTATTCCGGTTAAACGCCAGCGAATTTCGAGCAGAAGCCGTGTAACTTGTAATGGACGTGTCAATGGCAGATTCCGGGAACGGATTGGCTGAAAGCCAAAAATCTTCAAATCGATTCTTCTGTCGTGCCGAGAAGGAAGTTTGATTCGATAATTTCCCAATCATGGAAATAAACCCTTCGTTATTTTTAAAAACTGCTGCAGGATTTATATTGCTTCGCAGGTTTACAGCGTTGGTTTTTACCCGAATGGTATTTGAACCTAGAATATTAATCCGCAGATATTTTGCCTCATCGCTGAAGTTTGCAACCTCAAATTCATCGAGCTCCTTAATTCCGTTTCCGTTGAAATCTATCCAGGCAAAAACTCCCTGCCCCGCAGGAACCTCAACGTAGTAGTACTCGGTTTTTGGTTCGAGCCCCGAACCCAACTCGTATCCTGCTGCAAAAGTCCAAAAACCCTTGAAAAACCGTTTTGAGTATTCCAACCGTCCCAAAAAAGTTTCCTCGTTGGTTTGATTTGTGAAAACTTGAATATTTGCCGGAGAATAAACTCTGTATCCTACTGTTGCGTTGATACTCCCAATTTTTTGATTGTTTGTAGAAATTGTTGATGAAATTTCGTTGGACTTTCCAGCAAGCATAATACTTTGCCCGTAGGGCAGAAAGTCGGAGCGAAGAGTGTACGATAGGTTTGATTTAACCTTTAGTGAATCGCTGGTTCCAACCGATGCTTTTAGCGAATACCACTGAAAACTTGATGTATGCAAACTGTCGGTTTGCAAAGTTTCGGAAATTTTCTGCTCCGCCTCGGTTTCAATCCCAACCTTCATTTTCCAAAACGGTTTTTCAACCGTAAACTTTCCTCTCAGAAAACTTGTTGCAAGCATTGAATCTGACGATGATACAAGATATCCGTTCCACGCCATTTTAACACCACGAAAGTTTTGCCATCCGTTAAAGCTTCCCCTGTTTCCCGAAAAATTATTTCCAATGGAAAGATTTTCAAAACCCAAATGAACCTGCGATTTTTTTGAAGATGAATACTCAACCCAACCATTAACCTGCTGCTCGTTTGCTCCGTTAGATACAATTGAAGTTCCCCAGTTTCGTTCAAACTCAACATCCCGGAATCTATCAATAAATCTGAAGTTCGATGTTGATTTAAAAATATCAGCGCCAACCAGCCAAACTTTGGTGGAATCGCTTGAAGAAAAATTTTGGTTAAAAGTTGCCTTAACGGCATGTCCAAAATCATCATCGTTACCGGTTGGCGAAAATGTGTTTAAATCGGTGTTGCTGAGCGCGTAGTTAACCTGAGCAAAGGAACCTTTCCCCCATTTTTTCGAAATTCCAGCGGTTACCATCTGTTTTTTTGTTGGAGCAATCAACCTTCGCACCGGCTCATAGTTTCCCTGGGGAGCCCCATTTTCGGGCGCAACCCAACGGTAAACTCGTCCGTTTGCGCTACCAAATTCGGCAACGTAATTACCTTTCCCCTCGCCAACGTACGAAAACTGCACACGGAAATGTGCAACTTCTGGATTCACAGAATGCCGGAATATTTGGTAAATTTCACTTCCGGCCAGCGTATCAACTTTTTGATAAAGGATTACGTCGGGATTGAAATCCACAGAATCAACCTGCTCAATAAACGCTTGCTGCGTGTTATCGCCAATATTGTAAAGTAGCTCCTTTTGATCCTCGGTTAAATCCTGATCGTATGGTTGATTCTTCGCATCGCTCTCGGAGTAAACCGAAAAATTCCAGTCAAACTTTTTCCCATGATGCACCACATCAGCAAACGTGTTGAATCGTGCGTAGCTTCGCTCCGAGTACTCAAACTCCACAACAATTCTGCTATTTCTATTTATTAAGGTGTTGGGAGTGAAAGTTACTTCGGCCACGTTGTAGTCAATCACGTAATTAGCATCCTCGCCGCGGGTGAGCATAATCCCATCAACGTAAACTCGCTCGGAACCCGAAATTACGATTATAAAAGTTTCACCATTTGTTCCCTGCAAGCGGTATGGGCCCTGATTCCCCTCAACTCCCTGAATTTGGTTTCGGGCGAACTTCCCTTTGGCAACCGATGCCGCAGCAGTAACCATTAAGCTATCATCTTTTTCTTTCCCGCTAACTTTTCCTGAATACGAAAGACCCTGCACGTTCCGTGCAAATTTAAGAATTTGGCTATTGGGGGAAGAAACTAAATCGATATCGCCAGCCTGAACTGCAAAGTTATCCTTGTAAACTTTTAGGTAGATTCTGTCGAACTCTTCAATTTTTCTCGTATTTCCTTGCGGTTGAAGCGGAACTGCATTATCGGAAATTGCGCCCTCAACCATAAGCCCATCGCCCAACTCGCCACTCAGGCGAATATTCATCCCTGAGGTTAGCGAAAAATCCTGATTATTCCCTACACTAATTCCCCTTGTAAACGAACCTGATGTTCTAATATTTTCATCCTGCTGGCTGGCAAAATCGTACTTCCCGAATGCTTCAGGTTTTTCTCTCCCAAGCAAGCTATCGGGCGAAAGCGTCTCCTCGTAATCGCGATGAAAATACTCCCTATTAAAAAGCAACGGAAATACTCGATACTCAACTTTTAATTTTTCAGGAAAATTTTCTGCTCTATTCCGAATAATAATTTTCGCACTCCCAAAATCAACCTGATAAAACGATGAATCCATTTCTGGGACAAACCGAAAACTTCCGGGAATTATGCTGAGCGTATCAACTACAATGGTGTCGGAATTTAGCAGCAGCTCCTTTGTACGGAAATTCCCAATTTTTTGTGCCGAAAGCTGGCCATAAAAAAGAGTTAACATCAGAACTATGAGGAATTTTCTATTCACTTAACTTCCATTTTCATGCTAAATAACGAATAAAAAGGGAAAAAAGCGTGCAGTTTTTTCTTTTCACTTATATTTGGATAATACTATTTATTCTATTCAATGAATTGTTTTTCACTACTTATTAGGAATTTATTAATAGCCTGTTTGTAATGAAATTCTAGCAAAAAAGTCTTTAATATTAATAGACTGTTTAAATTTTCGATTTTGTAGATTTCTCACTTCGTTCGAAATGACAAAGAATAATTTTTGTGGGGTTGTGGGTGGGCGGAAGAAGCGGGCGATTCTGCCCGCTTCTTCCGCCCACCCACAATAAATGCTTCGAAAAAACAATGTCATTTCGAACGAAGTGAGGAATCAATTTTTTGATACAGCTTTACATGACATAATTTAAGAACAAAATTTCAACAGTTTCTAAATTTTTGGCATAATTTTTACATAGAAATATGAACCAACTAAAAACGCAAAAAATGAAATGTGAAGTTAAAGAAAGCGGATCGGCAGGAGCCGTTTACGGATTAGGATTTATTGGCGCAGCCATTTATTTTATTGCAACCGCAACCAGCTTCTGGATGGGGGTTCTCGGATTCCTAAAAGCCATTGTTTGGCCGGCATTCCTGGTTTATGGAGCATTCAAAAGTTTAGGAATGTAAGTTTCCCTGAAGCATTCTTCAAGTTACTGTTGGTTACCACCTTACGGTGTCCAAGAGTAACTTTTTTTATTTAAATAGAAATTTTTATTTAAAAATTATAACTTTGCCGCACTGAATTCTTGTGGAAAGATTTGTCTGATTGCAACCACGGTAAAAAATGCTAAAATAGTGTTTTCGTCCCGCAACCATTTCAAACCTTCCCGAAACTTTTTGTTCAACTAAAAACATGAACGATCATGGGATATTTATTTACATCAGAGAGTGTTTCTGAAGGGCATCCTGATAAGGTTGCCGATCAGATTTCTGACGCGCTTCTCGACGAATTTCTACGTCAGGATCCAGAATCAAAAGTTGCATGCGAAACCCTTGTTACAACCGGATTGGTTGTTCTCAGTGGCGAAGTTCGTACAAACGCATATGTTGATGTTCAGCAAGTTGCCCGCGATGTTGTAAACCGTATTGGTTACACCAAAGCAGAGTACAAATTTGATGGCGACTCCTGCGGAGTTCTCTCCAGCATCCACGAGCAGTCAAGCGATATCTTCCAGGGAGTTAATCGCGAAAGCAAGGAAGAGCAAGGTGCCGGCGATCAGGGAATGATGTTTGGCTACGCAAGCCGCGAAACCGACGATTACATGCCGCTAACACTTGTGCTTTCGCACATCTTGCTAATGGAGCTGGCAAAAATTCGTCGCGAAGGAAAACAGATGACCTACCTTCGCCCCGACTCAAAAAGTCAGGTTACGCTCGAGTACGACGACAACGGACAACCAGCACGCATCCACACTATCGTTATTTCAACTCAGCACGATGAGTTTGCTGCAAAGGATAAAATGCAGGATTTAATAAAAAAGGATGTTGCCGAAATTCTAATTCCTCGTGCAATTAAGCGTTTACCCGAAAGAGTTCAAAAACTTTTCAAGGGCGACCATATTTTGCACGTTAACCCAACCGGTCTTTTCATTATTGGTGGTCCTCACGGCGACACCGGACTTACCGGGCGGAAAATTATTGTTGATACCTACGGCGGAAAAGGTGCGCATGGCGGTGGAGCATTCTCCGGAAAGGATTCGTCGAAAGTTGACCGTTCAGCTGCTTACGCATCACGTCATATTGCAAAAAATCTTGTTGCAGCAGGTGTTGCCGACGAGGTTCTCGTTCAGGTTGCATACGCAATTGGTGTAGCAAAACCCGTAAGTATAAACGTAAATACTTACGGAACATCGAAGGTAAAACTTACCGATGTACAAATTGCCGATGAGGTTTCAATGCTGTTCGATATGCGTCCGGCTGCTATTGTTGAAAGATTTGGATTGAAAAACCCAATTTTTGGCGAAACTGCTGCCTACGGTCACTTTGGCCGCGATTACTTCAAGGCGAAAGTAAAAATGGGCGGAAACGGGAATACCTACGAAAAAGAGGTTGAATTCTTTGCATGGGAGAAGCTCGATTACGTTGATAAAATTAAGGCTGCTTTTAGCCTGTAATTCAAATATAAATTAAGCGCCCGGACGAGTTAGTCCGGGTTCTTTTTTTTCGTGAAATTACTTTACATTTGTACTTTAACTTCGTAACTAAACTTTCATAATGAAAAGAATACTGATACTCACTCTTATGGCAACAATATTTTTTGCATGTGAGCCCACTTCGAAGGAAAAGTACATGGCCGACTACAAGCGATTTGTTGATGAGGTTGCTGCCCAGGGCAGCAATTACACAGCCGACGACTGGAAGAAAGCCAACGAAACTTTTAGCAAGTTTAACAACGAGTGGTACAAAAAATTCGAAAGCGAATTTACCCTTAACGACAAAGCACGAATTTTAGGATACCAGGTTAAGTACAATGCCGTGAAAGCTGGAAGCGAAATTGGAAAATTCTACAACCAGTACCTCAAAAACGATGTTGAAGACCTACGCGCTAAGGTTAAATTCTACGTTGAAAACGACATGGAAAGCGACCTGAAGAAGTTGCAGGAGGAGGCTAAAAAGGTTAGCAAAGAGCTTGAGGAGGAGATTAAGAAGATAATTAAGGAGATGGAGAAAAAGTAGCCTTTCACACAGCTCCTCTACAACAAATTCCTTGTGAAATCTGCACAAAAAAAATCGTTCCGTTTCATCGACCTTTTTGCCGGAATTGGTGGCTTTCATGTTGCCATGGGGCAGCTGGGAGGTGAATGCGTATTTGCCTCGGAAATTGACAAGTTTGCCATTGAAACCTACCGCCAGAATTTCAATATCGACGCTGAGAACGATATTACCAAAGTTGAAGAATCGAATATTCCAAAACACGATGTTCTTTGCGCCGGTTTCCCCTGTCAGGCTTTTTCAAAGGCCGGAAAGCAGAACGGTTTTGATGACACTCGCGGAACACTTTTTTTTGATATCCAACGAATTCTAAAATATCATCGTCCAAAGTATATTTTACTGGAAAATGTTCGGAATTTGGTTTCGCACGATGGCGGAAGAACCTGGCAGGTAATTCACAAAACGCTTTGCGATTTGGGCTACCTAATTCCCGATAAACCAATTATTATCAGCCCGCACCAAATTGGAGTTCCCCAGCTTAGAGAAAGGGTTCTAATTCCAGGAGTGCTAAAGAATTCTATAAAAGTTCATGAGCTAAATTTTGATATTCCAAGCGCAAAACGAAACCAAACATCTTCGTTGAATATTCTGAACGGAACAACCTCCACAGAATATCAAATTACCGAGTATGAGGATTATGTTTTATCTGCATGGAACGAATTTCTGATTGGGCTCAATCAGAAGATACTTGGTTTTCCGGTTTGGGCTAGTGAGTTTGGAAAGAATGAAAAAATTTCAAACCTTCCCCGCTGGAAGCAGGAAATTGTTGAAAAGAACAGGAACCTATACAAATCAAACAAAAAGCATATCGACAGCTGGCTTCGGAAATACAACAATTTGAATGATTTTGTGAAAACACATCGAAAATTCGAGTGGCAAGCCGGTGAAGACATTAAGAGCGTTTGGGAAGGAATTATACAATTTCGTCCTTCGGGAATTAGGGTTAAACGACCTACAGAGTTTCCTGCTCTGGTTGCCATGGTTCATGTTCCAATAATTGGCTGGCAAAAACGACGAATCACTCCCCGCGAGGCTGCCAACCTACAAAGTTTCCCAAACGATTTTATTATCAACCCAAATAAACAGCAAGCGTTTAAACAGTTTGGAAACTCTGTAAATGTTAGTGTTGTAAAATTTATTGCTGGTCAGCTTTTTAGCATTTAATAATCATTGCTCATTCTGGTTTTGCTGTTAACCAAGTATTTCCTTCCCTTTATCTAAAAATGGAATCACTTCTAAATCATGGTACGTTAAATGCACTACATTTAGCAAGCTAAAACGCATTTATGAGGCAGGCAATTAAAGTAAAAATTCTATTGGTGTTCCAACTTTTTCTGGTGCTTCATGTACTTGGGCAAAAGGTTCAGACAATTATTAGCGGAAGTCACTCCGATAGTAGCTTGTACCATATTTCGCGTATCAGCGAAAACGAATTTTGGGCCGGTGGCGAGCACGGAATTCTGAAAAGTATCGATACTTTGGGAAATGTAAAAACGGTAAATTACCCAAACAGCGGGTTAGATATTCTAAAGATTGAGCGAATTGAAAACTTTATTTACCTGATTACTTCCAACGCCACAATTTACCGTTACAATACCGAAAGTGACGAGTTCATTAGAAAAGATTTCCCATCGCTTAAGGGAAAGTGTTTTTACGATTTGGTTGGGCTGCCCGATGGGCAAATTCTGGTTTGTGGCGGAACAAGCGGCATAGCAAAGGGCGATAAAAAAATCCCCCGCGGATTCATTGCCAAACTCGATAAGGATTTGAACAGCATCGATATAGTTTGGAAAAGCTACCGTAAGTTCGTTTGGTCGCTCGTTGAATCGCCTATCGATGGAGTTTTTGCAGTTGAGTTTAACGGATTAAAATCAAGAATTGTGAGTTCAACCGATTTGGTTCATTGGAAGAAGCAAAAAAAGGTAAACGGGTTGGTTCACGAAATTGCAATGATTGACGGTGATATTTGGTACTCAGGTTCAAAAAGCATTCGGTTCCGAAGAACCGGAATTTTCGGAAACGGTAAAGAACGTAAGTCTTCCTTACTCAAAAAAACCGGATGCCTGTGGAGTATTGTTAAAGCAAAAGGAAATTTATTTTTGTCGTCCTACAAGGGCTTACTTCTGGTACATAATCCGCTAAATCGCACTACTCAAACTCTGGCTGTTGCTAATGGTTTCAGCCTTTACGACATGGAAAGTATTTCCGATTCAAAGTTTCTAGTTGTTGGACATGGAAAGGGATTATATCTTGTAACACTTGATTAATTTCTTTCTCCCAATCATTTTTACAAGTTTACTATTTCACCGCAAAGAATGCATGAATACCAGTTCACAGTTTGCAATTCTCAGTTTGCAGACTGCCAATTGTAAATTGCCAACTGATTACTGATCACCGATCACCGATTACTGATCACCGATCACCGATTACT
>DAOSWM010000003.1:31586-57662 GCA_035380045.1 Tenuifilaceae bacterium
GATTACTGATCACCGATCACCGATTACTGATCACCGATCACCGATTACTGATCACCGATCACCGATTACTTCTCCTTCTCCTTATTCCCCGGCCACTCAAGAATAACCTGTGCAATATTGTTGGCATGGCTGCCAATGGTTCTGAACATTGAAACCAGCTCAAGGTGAGTTTTTGAACTGTCAACCGATTTGTTAATGTCCTTTTTCAGCCTTTCAAAATGCTGCCGTTCAAGTTCACGACCAACCTCTTTAAAATCCTGGTATTTTTTTAACATCTTTCTCGCCTTCTCAAGGTTCAGCTCCTCAAAAACCTGCTTCGATCGTTTCAGCTGCTTTTGCGTAAGCAGGTGGTACTCCTTGAGTTCCATTTTCCCATCCGAAGAGAATTCTGCTTCCGAGTCGAGCCACCACGTTGCTTTTTCTGAAATGTTTTTTGAAACGATATCGGCAATTTGCTCCAACTCCTTCACTGCATACATAATTTGGAATGCCTCCTGAATGCTTTGCTCAGTAACATCCTGTCGGGTTAGGTTCAAAAGGTAGCTGTTAATTTGATCTCGTAAGAAATCAACCTTCTCCTCCATTTGTCCAATTCTTTTTAATGGACTTCTATCCTTTGAGATAAAAGGAACCAGCATGTCATCAACCATTTCCTGAACAATTCCGTACAACCGAACCACTTCCTGCTTGGCAACCTTTAGGGCAACCGCAGGTGTTGAAAGAAGATTTTTATCCAAAAATTCAACTTTATACTGCGGTTTACGCTCCTTGGTTTTGGGAACTACCCAATCGATTAGCTTCGCAAATATTCCAGTGAAAGGTAACATTACCAATGTAATAAGAACGTTAAAAATGGTATGTGCGTTGGCAATTTGTCGAGGAATATTTACAGGAATACTCTCTGAACTTGATGAAAATAGGTCGGGAGTTACAAGCCTAACCAAATCAACAAAAGGACTGATAATCCAAACCAGCATCAGAATTCCCAACAGCTTAAAAACGGTGTAAGCCATTGCAACCTTCTTGGCATCGCGGCTAGCATTTAGCCCAGCAATAATTCCGGTAATTGAGGTTCCCAGATTCGCTCCAAGAATAAGCGGAATTGATGCTTCCAACGAAAGTAACCCCTGCGATGCCAGCGTAAGCATTATTCCAACAAACGCAGCGCTGCTCTGAATCATGGCTGTGAAAATGGTTCCGGCAACTATTCCCAGAATGGGAATTTTTAGGTTACTAAGAACATCAATAAAGGGGTCGAATGTTCGAAGCGGGTACATGGCCTGGCTCATCAAGTGCATTCCAAAAAAGAGAATTCCAAATCCAAGTATTGCTTCGCCAGCAAACTTAACGTTCTCTCGCTTGGTGAAAGTCATTAGCATAAAACCCAGGGCAACTATTAGCAGCGAGTAATCGGCTAAATTGAACGATATGAGCTGAACGGTGAGCGTAGTACCAATGGCTGCACCAAAAATCATTCCTATGGTTTGGGGAAACTTCAGCAATCCCGATTGCACAAACCCAACCAGCATCACCGTTGTTGCGCTACTACTCTGGGTAACCATGGTGATAAATGCTCCGAAACCAGTTGCTGTAACTCTATTCTTCGAAAGTTTACCAAGAATTGAGCGGATTCGCTGTCCAGCGCTATGCTTAAACCCGGAACTCATCATGTTAATCCCCATCAGGAATAGGGCAAGTCCACCCAGCAAACCAACCACCAGCATTGTAACCCAGTTCTCCTTTTTGGCGTGTGCATTAAACAGCACGAACGACTCCATGTGGTCAGTACGAATTTTTGCGCTAACCTGATACTCACCTTCAGTATCGCCAAGGGTTAAAAAGCACTGGGCAATTCCCAGGCTATCAGTCTTAATGTAACGTGGAACAATTCTTGCTCCCTCCGATTTCTCGGGAGTTTGCACAACCTCGAAGTAAACCCTTATGTCGGGGATTGGGTTTCCAAGGGTATCAATAACCCTTGTTATAAATGGCTGTTTTAGGGTTTTGCCAACTACATAATTCTGATTGTTGCCCGAAATTTTACTACCCCCAAACTTCTCTATTCGGTGAAGAATTTGGAACGATTCCAGACTATCGGCTTTAACAATATCAGCTGAGTGCGCTGAAAACGAGCACAGAAAAAAAATAAAACCAGAAAAAAGAATTTTAAACTTCATTCTTCCCGGAATTTAACGCATCTTTCACGTAAAGGTAAAAAAAATGAGAATTTGCCAGCTATGGCGTTGGCAGATTTATTCTATTATCTATAAGCTAAAATTGAAAATTCTTCATCCTACATTCATTATTTCTACAGGTAGCCCTCTGTAATTCTATTCGCTGGTTGGTATGCAAATGCAGCCGCCAGAAAACCCAAAATATTCGCAACAATATCCCAAAACTCTGCGCTTCGGGTTGTGAAAATGAAATGTTGGAGTAACTCAACCAGAATTCCGTAGGTAAGGGTAATAGCAGCAGCCCAAAGGATGGCTTTAACCGTAACGTTTCGTTTTTCTCTCAGCGAGTTGTTCCCCGAGATTAGTAGCAATGCAAAAACGAAGTAGAGTATAAAGTGGATAATTTTATCCAGGTATGGAATTTGTATAAAGGTGACTTTCTGCACCTGATCGCTGGGAATTGCACAAACAACCATGATAAATGCAGCCCAAACTATCGATTTCCAGTGATTTCTCCAGAACATAATTCAAGGGTTGAATTGGAGCACAAGTTAGCACAAGATTTTTAACTTCCAAAAAGGGCTAACCATAATAAAAAAGCATTTGTTTTTATCATCTTGTAACCTATCTTTGTAAGTTTTTTAAAAAGAAGAAATTTTATCACATTTTCAATGGAAACCAAGTTTAAGGAGTACAAGGGATTAGATCTGTCGCAGGTGAACAAGGAGATGCTTGAAGCCTGGGAAAAACACAACACTTTTGAGAAGAGTTTACACATTCGTGAAGGACATCCAGCTTTCGTTTTCTACGAAGGGCCGCCATCGGCTAATGGAATGCCCGGAATCCATCACGTAATGGCTCGTTCAATTAAGGATATTTTCTGTAGATATAAAACCCAGAAGGGATTTCAAGTTCACCGCAAAGCCGGTTGGGATACTCACGGTTTACCCGTTGAGCTGGGCGTTGAAAAAATGCTTGGAATCACCAAGGAAGATATTGGAAAAAAGATTTCCATCGAGGAGTACAACCAGAAATGTAGAATTGAGGTGATGAAGTACACCGATTTGTGGGAGGATTTAACCCACAAAATGGGTTACTGGGTTGATATGAACAATCCCTACATTACCTACGATAACCGCTACATCGAAACGTTGTGGTACCTGCTTAAGGAGTTGTACAAAAAAGGCTTACTGTACAAAGGAAAAACCATTCAACCATACTCACCTGCTGCAGGAACCGGACTTAGCACTCACGAGCTAAATCAACCTGGTTGCTACCGCGATGTTAAGGATACAACCGTTGTGGCTCAGTTCAAGTTGATTCGCGACGAAAAATCCGAGTTCCTGTTTAAAAATTCAGCATCTGATGTTTATGTGTTAGCATGGACCACAACTCCGTGGACACTTCCATCGAATACAGCATTGGCAGTTGGAGCAAAAATACAGTATGTTCAGGTTCAATCATTCAATCCGTATAGCGGCGAACCAATTTCAGTAGTTCTTGCAAAAGATTTGCAGAATATATACTTCAACCCAGAGAATGCCAGCATTCCGTTTGAAGATTACAAAACTGGCGATAAGAAAATTCCATTTAAAGTTGTTGCTGAGTTCCGCGGAACCGAGCTGGAAGGAATTCGCTACAACCAGCTTTTCCCGTGGGTTAAAACCGAGGGCGATGCTTTCCGCGTAATTCTTGGCGATTACGTTACAACCGAGGATGGAACCGGAGTTGTTCACATCGCGCCAACTTTTGGTGCCGATGACGATCGTGTTGCCAAAACTTCAGGAATTTCTCCGCTTATCCTTCGCGATAAGCTGAACAGTCCCGAACCTATGGTTGACAGAACCGGAAAATTCTACAACATTGAGGATCTCAGCGACGATTTTGTTAAGAACTTCATAAACGTTGAACTATACAAGGAGTTTGCCGGACGTTTCGTTAAGAACGATTACGATCCCAACGCTCCTGCCGATGGGACAACCCTTGATGTTGATCTTTGCGTTTGGCTTAAAAAGGAGAATAAGGCTTTCCGTATCGAGAAGCACACTCACAACTATCCACACTGCTGGCGAACCGATAAACCGGTTCTATACTATCCGCTCGACAGCTGGTTTATCCGCACAACCGCGCTTAAAGAGCGCATGTTGGAGTTGAACGAAACAATTAACTGGAAACCTGTAAGTACAGGAACCGGTCGTTTTGGGAAATGGCTTGAAAATTTGGTTGACTGGAACCTTTCCCGTTCACGTTTCTGGGGAACTCCTCTACCAATCTGGGTAACCGAGGATAGAAAGGAAATGATCTGTATCGGTTCGGTTGAGGAGCTGAAAACAGAATGCGAAAAAGCCGTTAAAGCCGGTGTGATGAGCGAAAATCCGCTGGAGAAATTTGAGGTTGGAGAATTCTCTGAGGAGAACTACAATAAAATCGACCTGCATCGCCCGTTTGTTGATAATATTATTCTGGTTTCCCCATCGGGACAAAAGATGATCCGCGAAACCGATTTGATTGACGTTTGGTTCGATTCGGGGGCAATGCCATACGCTCAAATTCACTATCCGTTTGAAAACAAGAATAGTTTCAGCGAGGATTTCCCTTCGGATTTCATCGCCGAGGGAGTTGATCAAACTCGTGGTTGGTTCTTCACGCTGCATGCATTATCAACGATGCTATTCGACTCGGTTGCTTTCAAGAACATTATTTCCAACGGACTCGTTCTTGACAAGAATGGGAACAAAATGAGCAAGCGCCTTGGCAATGCGGTTGATCCTTTCGAAACTATTGAGAAGCACGGTTCCGATCCGCTACGTTGGTACATGATTACCAACTCACAGCCTTGGGATAACCTCAAATTCGATATCGAAGGAGTTGATGAGGTAAAACGTAAATTCTTTGGAACACTATACAATACCTACTCATTCTTTGCGCTTTACGCAAATGTTGATGGTTTTAAGTATAGCGAACCCGAGGTTCCAATGAGCAACCGTCCCGAAATTGACCGCTGGATAATTTCATTGCTAAACTCACTGATTGAAGAAGTTGAGGATGCCTACAACAGCTACGAACCAACCCGTGCCGGACGAGCCATTCAGAACTTTGTAACGGAGAATCTCAGCAACTGGTACGTAAGGTTAAACCGCAAGCGTTTCTGGGGCGGAAGCTACAACACCGATAAGATTGCTGCTTACCAAACCCTTTACCGCTGTCTCGAAACCATTGCCATGCTGGCTGCGCCAATTGCTCCTTTTTATTGCGATAAACTTTTTGTTGATTTGAACTCAATCACCGGACGATTCAACACCGAGAGCGTTCATTTAACTAACTTCCCAAGTTTCATTACCGAGCAAATCGATAAGGATTTGGAGCAAAGGATGGAGATTGCACAAAGCCTCTCATCAATGGTGCTTGGATTGCGCAGGAAGGTCAGCATTAAAGTTCGCCAACCACTGAGTAAAATGATGGTTCCAGTGCTGAACGAAGAGTTTGGACGTCAGCTCAAAGGGGTTGAAAATTTGATACTAACCGAGGTTAACGTTAAGGAGTTGGAACAACTCGACGATTCAGCAGGAATACTGGTTAAAAAAATTAAGCCAAACTTTAAAACGCTTGGTCCCCGTTTCGGGAAATCGATGAAGGAGGTTTCTGCTACTATAACATCAATGAGCCAGGAGCAAATTTCACAACTTGAGCGTGAAGGAACATTCACCATAACAGTTAACGGTTCACCATCGGAAATTACCCTCAACGACGTTGAGATTATTTCAGAGGATATTCCTGGTTGGCTGGTTGCCAATGAAGGCCCATTTACCGTTGCTCTGGATGTAACGTTAACCGAGGAGTTAAAGCAGGAAGGTTTGGCACGCGAACTCGTAAATCGCATCCAGAATATGCGTAAAGATGCAGGGTTTGATGTAACCGATAAGATTAAGATTAGCATACTGAAACATGATATGCTTCAACCAGCCATCGAAAATCACAGAGAATATATTGCAAGCCAAACACTTGCAGAAGATATTTGCATGGTAAGTTCAATGCCCTGCGGATCATCATCAAACGTTGAACTCGATGCTGATTTAATTACGTCTATAAAAGTGGAAAAGATTGTTTCCTAATATTGTTTTAATCGTTTTTTTACCTATATTTAGAAAAAATTTTTAGTCATGGCAGAAAAGACAAGATATTCAGATGAGGAGTTGGCAGAATTCAAGGATATTATTCTGCAGAAACTCGAGAAGGCAAGGAATGACTACGATATCCTGAAGAGCGCCATCACCATGAGCGAGAGCAACGATACTCAGGACACATCGCCTACATTCAAGGTGCTTGAGGAAGGTGCTGCAACTTTATCGAAAGAGGAAGCCGGGAAACTAGCCCAACGTCAAATAAAATTCATTCAGCACCTTGAGGCTGCGCTTGTTCGCATCGAGAACAAAACCTACGGGTTATGTAGAGAAACTGGGAAACTTATCGATAAAGAAAGACTCAGGGCCGTTCCACATGCAACACTTAGCATTGATGCAAAGAACAACCAGAAGTAATAAATTACCTTAAAAATATCCCGAGAAGTGGCAGTCCAATTGTGTCACTTCTCTTTTTTTTATAGCTTTACAAGCTAAATTTTCATTCGTGCTGGCATGAAACTATCATTACGAAGCAAATCAATTATTATTGTTAGCCTTGTGCTTATAGCCGATCAGGTTAGCAAATTCTGGATTAAAACCCACATGAGGCTTGGCGAAGAGTTCAACGTACTTGGAGGTTGGTTTAAGATACACTTCACAGAGAACGCAGGGATGGCCTTTGGCATGGAGCTATGGGGAGCCTACGGCAAGCTAGCTCTTAGCCTTTTCCGCATAGCCGCCATCGTGCTAATTTGCTTCTACCTGGCATGGTTAATTCGGAAAAAAATGCCAACGGGAGTTGTGGTTGGTATAACTCTGGTATTGGCTGGTGCCATTGGCAATATGATTGATAGCGCTTTCTTCGGATTAATATTTAACGAATCGTACTTTGAGCCAGCAACCATATTCCCTGCCAACGGAGGCTACGCAAGTTTCCTGCACGGTAGAGTTGTTGATATGTTGTACTTCCCAATTATTAACACAACGTGGCCTACATGGGTTCCTTGGGTTGGTGGCAATGAGCTAATTTTCTTCAGGCCCGTTTTCAACATTGCCGACTCGGCAATAACCATGGGAGTAATTTATCTACTTCTTTTCCAACGAAAAACTATTTTTGAACATCACGAGTAGAAAATGGTTGACAAACGCTATGCGATAATTGTAGCCGGGGGATCGGGGGTACGAATGAACGTTCGTACACCAAAGCAGTTTCTTTTACTAAACGGCCTGCCCATTTTAATGCATACCATCAACCTATTCCAATCCATAAATCCGTTGCCTGAAATTGTTTTGGTTCTGCCTGATAATCAGTTTGAAACATGGGAAAAACTATGCCACGAGTACACTTTTAATGTTCATTATAAACTGGTTGCAGGAGGAGAAACCCGGTTTCATTCGGTTAAAAACGGGCTTAATGCAATCGATGGCGATGGCCTTGTAGCCATACACGACGGCGTTCGTCCGCTGGTTAGCATGGCAATCATTGAAAATTGTTTTAACGTTGCAAAACAAAAAGGGAATGCGGTGCCCGCAATTCAGCCGCACGAAAGTGTTCGGGTAGGCTCCCCAGAAAGCAGCACTGCAGAAAATCGGGAAAACATCTGGTTAATCCAAACCCCCCAAGTATTTCGGGTTAACACCATAAAAACATCCTATCAAACCAATTTTTCAATCTCCTTTACCGATGACGCTTCGGTTGCCGAAGCTTCAGGGGAAAAGATACACTTAGTGCAAGGCGACAGGGAAAATATAAAGATTACCACTCAACTGGACCTGATAACTGCTGAAGAATTGATACGAAAAGGAGCCACAAAGTAGCCTACAATTCCTTCTTCAGGTTTTGGATCAGTGAATTTAAACTTTCAATATACTGCTGCTGTCTTTCCATTCGTTCAATTTGGCTTTCAACCTCGGAAATAACAAGATTTTTTTTTGTGCTTGTTGAATCTTTCGAGACGTAAACAGGTTCACCGTCATCTTTACCTGTCTCAATAATGTAATTATCGTTTGTCCCAATAAACATTTTTCCCTCCCCATCGCATAGCCATAGAGGGTTAACCCGAAACTTTTTTATTAAGTTCCTTAGAAGCAAGGAGCTGATACCTGCCTTCCCCCGTTCAACGTCGGAGTATGATCCTTGCTTAATTTCGAGAGCTTCACTTAACTCTCGCTGTGTTAATCCTAAAAACTTTCGAATTTCTTTTAACCTATCGCCTTCGGTCATAACAAATACTGAAATCGTTTTCAAAAAATAACTAGAATGAACAAAAATAAAATAATATATTGATAAGTTTGCATAAATTGTTTTCTCGTTCCAATAACTATAAGAAAAATGCTTGAAAAAAAACAAGCCGAAAAATTACAGAAACTTACAAATCTTATTCAAGAGAATGAGAAAGGGCTTGACCAGCTTCTAAAGACCATTATCGACTCAAGTAATAAACTTCTGCTGATTGTTTCCGAGGGTAAGGTTCTCTATTCCAATCACATTACATTGAAAACTATTGGATACACAAACACAGAGTTAAAAAGTAAGCTTATTGATGAGCTATTTACATCTAACCAGCCAGTACAGTTAAAAAACTACATCTCAATGGCGGTTAGCCTTCGAAAGAAACACAAGGAACCTCTGGTGTTAAAGCTAAAATGTAAAAACGGAATTGAAAAATGGTACAAACCAGAATTCTATAGGTGTTTTTGGGAAGGGAAAGTATCAATTCTTATTTCGCTACACGATATAAACAGTAAAAGCAATGTAGAGGCTAGCTCCATTGATGATGTGAACAGAATTGCTTTGGCGCTAAAGGCTTCCAATAGTGGAATTTGGGACTATAACATAAAAGCCGATGAGCTGTATATCAGCCCCGAGTTTTTCAATATGTTAGGCTACGAGCCAAATGTTGTTGAAAATTCCCACGAAAGCTGGCTAAATCACCTTCATCCTGATTCTCTTGAAGCATACAAGAAACTTGAGAAAGAGATAGTGTCCGGAGAAAAATCTTCAATTTGGTGGGACTACCAAATTAAAAACGCTGAGGGAAACTATATCTGGCTTCTAGCTATCGGTCAGGTTATTGAGTGGGACAACAACGCAAAACCAATGCGCATACTTTCGTTTCACTTAAACATTGACGAGAAAAAACGCTATGCTGTAGAAAGAGACAGGTACCAGGATACACTCAGAGGATTCATTAAGAATTCGCTCGATGGTTTTGCTATAATTGATGAAAAAGGCGTTGTAAAAGAGTGGAATCCTGAAATTGAACGTATAACACGTATCAGTTCCGAGCAAATACTAGGGAAGTATCTTTGGAACGTAACTCCAAATGATATAAATGATGAGTCCCCCTTTATATCTACCCTTAGCACCATTTTCTCAAACATCTCACGTTCCCACTCCAACCCATACGAAGGAAAAGTACAAGAAATTTCAATTGCCACCCCCGAAGGAAAGGAGCTCCTCCTTCAGCTAATTATTTTTACAATAAATACTGATAGCAGGAAGAAGATTGCCATTACAATGAAAGACATTACCGAAACCAAACTCGCTCAAAAACGAACCGAAAAGAGTGAGGAACGGTTAAAGCTTTCCCTTTCTGCGGGTCATCTCGGAATCTGGGATATTGACTTTATGTCGAACGAAGTGTACATATCGCCCATGGCATTCACCCTCCTCGGCTTTATGCCTTTTGAAGTTGAACCCACAAATAGCAACTGGAAAAATAGAATTCATCCCGACGATTTTGAGCAAGCAAACAACTGTATTAACAAGCTCCTTTTTTCGGGAGGATCCTACGAGATGGAAATTCGAGTACAGAAAAAGGATGGATCATACATTTGGATTCTGTCAAAAATTAGGGTAATAAAAGACGAACATGGGAAAACAATTCGTGCCAGCGGCACAATTTCCGACATTTCGCGGCAGAAAAACAATGAGAATGAACTCCGGCAAAAGAAGGATGAACTATTGAAAAATATTGCTCAACACGAACTTATTTCAGATGTTTCAATAATACTCAACACTAGCAAACCCTTTTTCGATAAGAATAATGAAGTGCTTAAACTCCTTGGACACTTCACAAACGTTAGTCGTGTGTATATTTTCGAGAACAGCCCCGACCAATCCTACACTGTAAACACCTACGAATGGTGTAATCAAGACATTGAACCTCAAATTGAAAACCTACAAGAAGTCCCCCTTAACATTATTCTTAGTTGGGCTGCAGGAAAGGACTACATGACCTCCATCAACCTACGACAGGATTTGCCCGAAGAATTTGCAGACATGATGATTGAGCAGGGAATACAATCGTTCCTCATTTTCCCGCTCTATGTTGGGGGAAAACTCCATGGCTATATTGGTTTTGATGAGTGCAAGCATCAACGAAAATGGGAAAAACCAGAAATTGAGCTGCTTAAATCAATATCAAACATCATTTCGTTTGCTTACGAGCGTGAACTTGCCCAGAAACACTATCGGCAGAATGAGCTTCGCTACCGCGAACTTACCGAAAAGCTCCCCCAAATTGTTTTCGAAGTTTCGGTTGATGGAACCCTCCTTTTCTTAAATCAGGTTGGCTGCTCGTTCTTTGGTGTCGACAAGGAAATGATTTCAACTGGAATTCCCATTAGAAACTTTTTCCCAGAAAACGAAGTAGAGAAACTTGAAACCATTCGCGATTCCGCTACTCTATCGGAAGAGCTTGAGGGAATAAAACTGTCCGTTATTGACGTAAATAATCAGGAAAGAAACATTAACGTCTACGCACGGCCCCGAATTGAAAATTCCGAAATTGTAAGCTACTCGGGGTTAGCCCTTATAATGTAAAAGTTAACACTATGTACCGTACTGTTGAAGTAAGATGCAGGAAAACCCGTAACGAATTCCTACAGCTTCCTGTAAAACTTTACCGGAACTACCCTAACTGGATTCAGCCACTCAACACAGATATCGAAAGGGTTTTCGACCCCAAAAAGAATAAACAGTTCAGAAATGGCGAGGCCATTCGGTGGATTTTAATAAACGATTCGGGCGAAACCGTTGGAAGAATTGCCGCATTTATCGATTATCCCATTGCAAAAAATAACACGCAACCCACGGGTGGAGTAGGATTCTTTGAGTGTATAAACTCTCAGGATGCTGCGAACCTGCTCTTCGACAAGAGCGTTGAGTGGCTTGCCTCCCGTGGCATGGAGGCCATGGATGGCCCAGTTAACTTTGGCGATCGCGACCGCTGGTGGGGACTCCTGGTTGAAGGCGACTTCGAGCCAAACTACTGCATGGATTACCATTTACCCTACTACAAAAATCTTTTTGAAAGTTACGGGTTTAAACTTTTTTTCAGGCAGCTTACCTACCATCGCTACATAAACCCTGAGAATGTTGATCCGGTAATATGGGATAAGGCAGAGCGCGTTGCCAGCAACCCGGCGTACAGCGTTCGGAATATAAGCAAAAATAACCTGAAGAAATTTGCCAATGATTTCAGGGTTGTTTACAACAGCGCCTGGGGGCGCTTTAGCGGAGTGAAGAAAATATCCAAACCTCACGCACTGGCACTGCTAAAAACCGTAAAGCCTATCCTCGATGAACGCTTGGTTTACTTTGCCTACCACAACAACGAGCCCATTGGTTTCTTCATAATGATTCCCGATTTGAACCAGGTTGCAAAGTTTCTAAACGGAAAATTCAACCTCTGGGCTAAACTTAAGTTGCTATACCTGCTCAAAGTAAGGAAGGTTTGTAAAAAGGCAATTGGTCTGATTTTTGGTGTTGTTCCCGAACACCAAGGCCACGGAATTGATGCCGCCATGGTTGTTGCGTTCTCGAAGTGGGCGCTGCGTAAGGATTTCCCTTACACCGAGCTGGAACTAAACTGGATTGGCGAGTTTAACCCGCCCATGCGGAAGGTTGCCGAACAAATTGGCGGAAAGGTGAAGAAAGTGCACGTAACCTACCGCTACATGTTCGACCAAACCAAGGAGGTGGTTCCATACCAAAGAGAAGTGTAACTTTAAAAATACCAGTGATGTCGTTAAGAATTAAACTATTTGCATTCCTAGCATTCGTATGTTTGAGCGCTCTTGCTCAACGCGACATTGAGCCATCGCTCGTTTTTTCCGACACGGTAAACTACCACTTCTCGGGCGAATGGCAGTACCTATCAACCGATATTTACCTTTTCAATGGCGAAAAGTTTAGCACGCTAATTAATGAGCTCGATTTTGTTAGGCAGGGACAGGAGAACCGGGGCGGACTATTCCGCCGAAAGAGTTCGCTTTCCGAGGAGTACCTCGAGTACCTTTTTATTACCGCCCGCCTCAAAAACGTTAAGTTTTTTGGCGATAACGATGTTACCTACCCTTTGTATAACTTCCAGATTTCAAAGGATAAAGATGAGAAGTACCGAACTTTCGTGAGCGACAACATCGACTACGTTAGGCTAATCGATAACCTTCCGCTTTACTCCGCCAGCGATTTTATTGATGCCGAAATTAAGGTTCGAGCCATAACCAACAACGACAGGGACCAAATTTTAGGGCTGGTTGCCTCGCAGCTGCAAAGCCTTTCGAAAATACAAACACCTACCAATGCCCTGTTGGGCATAATTGGAGAGTTCGGGAACTTCATTGAGGCCAACACAAAAAAGAAGGAGTATCGGTTCAGCTCAACCATTCGCCTATTCGAACAGAAAAATTTCGATACCCGCCTCCACTCAATCCGGGTTTACGCGTTGCTCACCAGCAATAGTCAACCCGTTCGAATTGAAACAGGCCCGCTGGAAAGTTTGCTCGATACGGTTGACAACCCCGAAGTAAACCGTCAACTTCTGGCCACGCTGCTAAACTACCAATCGTACCCGCTAATTGTAGTGGCAAACTACAAGTCGTTGTACAAAATGGAGCAGGTTTCGGGCGATGAGGTTAACTTCGCCAACATTGAGAAGCGCAAAATAAAAATCGAAACCGACTTTAAGGCCGGACTTATAAATGTTGAAACCTACCGCCAGGAGAAGGATTTCATCGGTTTTATCACAGTTTTTGCCCACTTAAAGAATCATCTTGAAGTATATAGCCTCAACTTCCGAACCGGAAACACAGAGGCCATTTCAGGGGAACTGTTCAAACTAACACAGTACTACCGCCAGCTGAATAAAACCTATAGCGAAATTAAGGAGAAATACAAGGGCAACAGCACGTTCCAAAGCGTTTTTAGGAAAGAGTACGAATCGATTATGGCGTACGCATCGCAGTACCTTAACGAGGATCACAACCTAAAAGGCGTAAAAAGCCTGGTAAGCACAATGCTAAACCTTGAAAACCAAATTCTTCCGAAAACAAACCCGGAACTAGAAGAAACCATTACTGCACTACGGTTTGCTGATGTTTTCAAACCCCACCACACATCAAAAACCATTGAGGGTGAGCTAATAAAAATTAACACCGAAAAGCTCGAACAAAGGCTCTACCGTGAATCGTACGAAGATGCTGTTAATAAACTAAATAATGTCGTTCCCAGCTATACGAACAAAAGCGCTTCCGATGAACTTCGGAATTTGCTGCGAAATACTGCCTGCCAGCTTTGCAGGCAAAAAGGGTTTGAGGCAATTAGCGCCTACAATTTACGGTACGAAGAGTTCGAAAAACGCAATGCGCTGAATACACGCGACAGCCTCGTAACTCAGCTACAACCTTGGATTTTTGAACGTTTGCAGCAAATTCAGCTGATTCGTGAAAACATAGCAACTGCTTTCTCTGAAAGCAAACCATCGGAAACACAGGTTTACCTTACTGAAAAGTTACAGGAAGCAGAGCGCGACGTAAAAAACCTTCAAGAACTAACCCGCATTGATGCCTCGCAACGCGAACTTTCCATTGTTGAAAATCTTAACTCGAAACTCACGTCAACCAAGAATCAGGCGCAAACTACGTTCGTTTTAATTTGCAGCCTCAAACCCGATGTTTGCCAAAAACCAGAGCCTCCGAAGGAAATTGAGAAGGACCAAAAAAGGGAAAATCTGTCGAAAACATTCAGTGCAGAAAACGAGCTGGTTCGGCAAACCGACGTTTTTATCGCAATCTTCGAATTTCAGGTAAAATCCATCGCTTCAAACGAGCCAAATGAGGAGCAAGGCCGCAAGCTCGATTCTGCCAACTCACTCATTAAGCAGTTAAATGTGGCAAATAAGCTTTACTCCGAAAACCTTGAGGATAAAGTGAAGCTGAAGAGCGTTGAAATTGAGATAAACTCGCTTGTTCGGGAAATAAGCGACCTGCTTAGCGAGCTGGAAAAAAGCGACAAAAATTAACCACTACGGTAGTGCCTAAACACAATATTGTAGGCAGCAATAAAGAAGTAACGAATATCGGTCCATAGCGGACGCTTGTCGTACAAGTCGAAATACTTTTGCTCCGAGGCCTGAATCTCCTCAAGGGTTTTGGGGTTATCAACGTAGAAAGGGGGAACTAAGCCTGGTTTATACTTAATTCTTCGCTCCTGATGCTCCTTAGTGTAAAGGCTAAAATAGTGCTTGCTTAGCGGGCGAACGCCCACAATTTTCATGTCGCCCTTCAGGAAGTTAAAAATCATAGGCAGCTCATCAATCCATAGTTTCCGCATTAGCCTGCCAACGGTTGAAATCCTAAAATCGTTTTTGAACTTTCCGCCCTCCTGCAAATCGTGCCTCTGATAAACGTAATCCTGGATGTACTCAGCGTATGGGTGCATGGTTCGCATCTTGTAAACCTTAATAATTTTCCCACCCTTCCCAATACGCTTCAGCTTCACCAGCGGGCCGTAGGTAGCCTCAAGGTCGAAGGCCGGGTTTTTTACCTTTACGGCTATCACAAAAAAATGCTTGTCGATGAAACGTTCATCCAGCACCTCGAAGCCACAGGAGTAAATTCTTCCTAGCACCTCAGCGCGGCTAAGAACCCGGTTTTCACCACGTGTAAGTAGAAAGTAAATTCCTTTGGTGAGAGAAAACTTTGGAAAAACCCGCTTCAAAATATAATCGAACGTGTAGAAAATGTAGTTGATAACCGGGGGATACTTATTCAGTATTCGCTTTTTCCGCAAATCCTTGGTTTCGGCCATGCAAACAAAAATGCCTCCCTTAGGAAGCTTGCTATTAACGGATTCGAAGAACTTATTAATCCACCTTATATCATTAATCCTCTTTAAGTTTACTATTGTTTTAAAGAAATTGTTGAGCTGGTTATCGATGTTGAACTTCGTTGTGGTTGAAACAATTAGCGTTGATTCAACAGCAAGATTCAGGTTACGTTTAAAGTAAGTGTAAACATCTTCTCCAAGCTCATTTATAATTGCTTGCCTTACTGCTCGCTGCCGAGCAGGGTTAATGGGTTCATCCGTTTCCTTTTTAATTGCAGTATCTGAAATTACCGAATCTTTCTTTGCACGATATGGTTCATCGGCAATTTCGTGGCTCTGCTTAAAAAGGAACCACGCCCCAAAAACAATAAACTCGAAAAGTGTTGCGATACCGGTAGTTCCAAACACTACTAACCTCGAAAAATTGTAGGTTAGAAAAAGGTACATTAGCCAGGTTGCGAGGGCAAGGGTAACGGTATTGCTAAATACAATTTTTCGTGCGAAAGGGGAAAAATCCTTCCCCTCGGGAGAATACTTTTCAAAAAAGAAGGAGGAAACAGTCCATATTGCTGAAAAAATTGCAAGCGATATTGAATACCTTTCGAAGTAACTGGTAATGGGCCCGGTTTTAATCCATCCAATAATACTGAAAGCAATAACAATTAGAACTAAATCCATCAGTATTAATGCTGTCCTACGTGGCCTACCCCTTTTCATGCTAATTGAAAATGCTTTGCTCCATCAAATTTAGTAAATCATTTAGATTGCTTCGCAAAAAAACAATCTAATAATTTGTTTTAGGAAAGAATCTGTTGGTGGTTCCAGGGCTAAAATCACTCCCCTCAAACTGCACCAGGCTCAGGTTGGAAACATTTTTCTGATTAATTATTTGGAATATCGTACTGCTTTTCATGCGTTTAGCCAAATACTCCTGCTCTGTTTGACCCGGTGTTGGAACCAGCAAAGCACTCCGATTCAGAGCCAGCAAATCCATAATTGTGCTGTATCCTGCTCTGCAAATTACAAACTTTGCTCCCCGTAAAACCTTGGCAATACTCTCATCGTCAAGGTTGGGCTCAATGGTAACATACTCATTTAGCTGAAACGTACTATTGTTTAAAGGTTGCCCGGCTATAATTAATGTTTTTACTTTTTCACGAACTGATAATTTAACTACTTGCTGCTCAAGAATGGTTCTATGTGGCTCAGGGCCAGAAACCATGGCAACAAGTTCCCACCTTTTATCGGCTTCAACGTTTTTCAACTCCGAGAATCGAGAGAGCAACCCAATTCTTATAGAATTTTTTGGCAACCTCTGGGGTTGCGATAGCTTTCCGGAAAAAGAAAAACCTTCCGGATTATCGGGAATCCAGCATTCAGTAAATTGTTCAGCATGCCTTCTTACAAAACGTTCGCCAACTCTTTTCAGAAAGCCAAAGGGTTTTGGAAAAATTGGGCTTAGCTGGTGCGTTACCAGTACGCAGGGAATTTGGTTTGAGAACAGCCCATACCTGTTATCCGAAATAGTAAGATTGATACTGTGCTTTTCCAGGATTTGCCGAAACTCCCTCTTCTCCGATGCTGTGCGCAAAAAAACTTTAATTGCAACCAATGCTAGGTAAAGAATCTGAAACCGGGAGGAAGATAGCCTAACAGAGAAGGATGGGAAATGGATGCACTCAACGCTCGGAAACCTTTTCTTTACAAACTCATTCGTACTCGCATCTCCTGCAATAATCACCGTACATCCTTTGCGAAGCAAAAAGGTTACTACCGGAACCATACGGCTTGCATGACCCAGTCCCCATCCTAAGGGACAAACCAGCACCCGTTCCGTTCCCTTAATCTCCATGTTAACCTGAAACCTGAACCGGAATTCCCAGCATTTGAACCCTGAGCGCAATTTTCTCAAGCTCACTATGCGGAACTTTTATTAGCGTATCAACCGGGGTTGAGCGGGCAATGGTGTAAACCATAACCTCCTTGGGCTTTAGTTCTTTAACAATTTTTATCCACTTCTCAACCTCCCGAGGAGTTGCATTATCAACCTCTTTGCCATTGAAAATTCCCCGAACAAAGAGGGTTTGAAGAGTAAAGTTTCCTTCGAACTGCTTTAGCTGCTCTACAATTTGCTCAACCGAAACGGGTTTCTTAGGCTGGTTCAGCAGCTTAATGGTATCGTCGAAGCCCGAGTCGAGCTTAAGAATATTCTGGTCGATACGCTTTAAGGCTCTAATCACGCTATCCTTGTGCAGCATGGTTGAATTTGAGAGCACAGCAATGCGTGCGTTGGGGAAAAACCTATTCCGAAGATTGATGGTATCGTCGATTATTCCTTCAAATTCGGGATGTATGGTTGGCTCACCGTTACCGGCAAAGGTTACCACATCGAGCACCTCGTTTTTACTTGCCATGCTTTCGAAACGTTGCTGCATACTCCCCCGAACCTCCTGCCGGGTTGGTAACTTAGCGCTGGAGGCGCTATGTGTCCATCCGCACTCGCAGTAAATACAGTCGAAGTTACAAATTTTCGAATCGGTTGGGAGTAAATTCACACCCAGCGACACACCAAGCCTTCGGCTTCGAACCGGGCCGAATATTATCTCATCAAAAAGGAATGTTGCCATGTTGTATGCGTAATAAGCACCAAAGGTAAGAAAGTTTAAACGATTCTTCTTAAAGATTATTTACAGCTAAACTAACCTTTTTACCCGGCTGTTGGGGAACGGTTTCATGTTCGTAAAATCGAAGGGAGAAATCAAGTTTAACCCGGGCGATTTGCCAACGTCAATGCTTCCCATCTCATCGTCGAACCGAAGCGCTTTTGCACCATTTATGGTTGCCCAACTTAAAACTTCTGAGAAAGGGATTTCAGGGAAATATTCTGAAATAATTTGCATCTGCTCAAACACTGAAAGTGTTCCCGACGAGGCGAGGCTATCGGTGCCCAGCGCGATGCTACCTGCCAACTTTCGAATCATCCTGACATCAGGTAACTTTCCTTCTATAAAAAGGTTTGATGCCGGGCAAAGTACAAAGGTTAGCTTCGAGAAGCGACGCCCCAGCGTAACGGCATCTTCCATGTTCAAAAATGTGTTATGAACCAAAAGAATACTTGAATTGGCATGTAGGTACTTTGCCACAATATCCGCAGGTGTTAACGATGGAACCGACCCTATTGGAAGCCCCCAGGAGGTAAACGTTTGGGCTAATTCCCCCTGCTTTTGTTGTGTGAAAATTTCCTCCTGCCTGCTTTCAGCAAAGTGAATTGATATAAGTTTATTATTTTCAACCTCTTTCTGAAGCAAGTTCCATAGTTCTTCTGAAAGCGTATAGGTTGAATGCGGGGTAATGCATGAGTAATCCGATGGCTTTAACCCGGGAATGTCTCTCAAAAATTGAGCCCGCTCAATAATCAAGTCGGCCTTTTCGGGGTCAAGCCCAAGAACCTCAATTAGGTTTGCAAAACAAATGGAGCTACTTTGTTTCGCAAAAAAACTGTCGGAGGTATTGCAGATATCGGCAACCGCTACCGTACCAAGCCTGTGCATATCGTTGAGCGCTCTTTGAATGAAAACTTCGGAATCGTCCGAATTCTCAATTCGCAACCTTCGAACCTGCTCAACGAATCCGGCAAGCCCCGTTTCTCGTTTTGTTTTTCCTTTGAAGTGGGAAAGTTCGGTATGGCAGTGAGCGTTAATAAACCCCGGTACAATTACTCCGTTATGAAATTCCGTTGAAGCGAGTTCCGCTCTATCACCCTGGGGGTTAATAACTTCAACTACCTTCCCATCGTTGTTCACCCCGACAATTCCATTGCGAATGGGTTTCCCCGAAACAGGGAATACATAATTTGCTGAGAAACGGTGCATGAATAGCAACTTTGATTCTAGGGTTCCACCCTCTGTTCAACCCGCTCAATGCGCGATACATTGTAGCCCAGCGAGCGAGCCTTCTCAACCAATCGGTTGTACTCCTCCTCAGGCATTTGCGGTGTTCGGCTAAGAATCCAGAGGTAGTTTAGCGAGTAGCTTCCAATCAAAGCCCATCGGTACTCCTCGTCCAAATCGAGAATCAGGTAATCGCCCCCAAAGGGCCAGAAGAAGTAAACTTTTAGCCTACCGGGCTCGTTTGGATTGGGGACCTTTGCGAAACCTTTGGCACGTTTCAGCTTCCCATCGAGAGAATTCTTGTAACCCTGGTTTAGCACTTCAACCTTTCCGTTCTTCTTCAGTTTATAGGTTGCGGTAACGCCAACCAAATCCTTCTCGAAAGAGTGTGGGAAACGGCCAATCTCGTACCATGTTCCCATGTACCTTTCTAAATCAACGTTTTTTACTGTTTGCATGGTTACATTCCCGTTTTTAGTTTGCGATGAGCAACCGGCCACAATGAGAGAAAAAATTAGCGCGGTAATAATTCTGTTCATAGTATAATCCTCCTTACTTTAGAGTTTCCCTATAAAACGAAGGTAGTAAACAACATTACGGCGAATCCTATTACAAAACCAGCATAAATCTGCGAAGGTTTGTGAGCATTTAGCGCTAACCTTGCCCAAGCAACGATGCCCGAAACAATAAATGCGATAACAATGAAGTAGGTTAAATCGGTATAAAAAAGGTGCGATAGGGAGAAAATAAATCCTGTAAGTCCCCCAACGCCAATCATGTGAATGCTTACTTTCCACCATATTGAAATAAACATTGCAAGTGCTATTGCAATGGAGGCTCCCAGTATAAATGCGGCTATGGAACCCGGCAGTGGGAGCTTGCTTAAAAAGTAGAACGTAAAGAAGTAGGGAATTAATGTAAAGGCCATTGGAATAATTCGCTCCCTGCTTTCGTGCATCTGTATGCTTTTAATAATGCCGAAACGGTAGAAAAGCGGAATCATAAGTAGAGGAAGGGCAAACGTATTTATAACCAAAACAATTACAATTAAACGTTTTGCCTCAAAAGGCAGCATTGAGATGTACGAATTAACCGAAAGGGCAATTGCCAACCCAATAGTTGGCATCAACAAGGGATGAAAAATGGCCGATAGTGTATGTGCGATACGTTTAGAAATCATGAATTAGCAAAGATTTAAAACAGTATTTCTTTTGAATGCATTCATTCAAGTATGCATTCTTTTACAACTCCTTTCTCAGTCGTGCCACTGGCAATCCCAGCTGCTCGCGGTACTTGGCAACCGTTCTTCTAGCAATGGGGTAGCCCTTCTCCCGAAGTATATCCATAAGTTTTTCGTCGGTAAGCGGTTTGCGCTTATCCTCGTTTTCGATACACTCCTGAAGGATCTTTTTTATCTCTTTGGTTGAAACCTCCTCGCCCGAATCGGTTTGCATGCCCTCGCTAAAGAAGAATTTTAGCGAGTATATTCCGAAATGAGTTTGAATGTACTTGCTGTTCACAACCCGCGAAATGGTTGAAATATCGAGACCCGTTGCTTCTGCAATGTCCTTTAGAATCATCGGCCGGAGTTTCGTCTCATCACCCTCGTCGAAGAATTCGCGTTGGTACTCAATTATAGCCTCCATGGTAAGCAGCAGCGTGTTCTGCCGTTGCCGTATTGCATCGATGAACCACTTAGCAGAATCGATTTTTTGCTTTACAAAAGCAACGGCTTCCTTATCCTGCTTGGTTGCCATATGCTTATTTGCGGCGTACGATTCTATCATCTCCGAGTACTCGCGGTTAATCTTCAAATCGGGAACGTTTCTGGCATTCAGGCTAAGCCGTAACTCTCCGTCGCTAATATCCAGAACGAAATCGGGAACAATATGCTGGGCCTCACGGTTATGTGGATCGTAAAATGAACCGCCTGGTTTCGGGTTAAGCTTTAGAATCTCGTCAATGGCACCCTTTAACTCCTCATCGGTGAGGTTTAATCGGGTTTGTATTTTATCGTAGTGCTTTCGGGTAAACTCGTCGAAAAAGTGCTTAAGAATTTTGCGCGCCAGCGCAATCTCTGGGATACTTTGGTTTTTTGCCTGAATTTGCAGCAGCAAACACTCCTGCAAATCGCGGGCGCCAACACCAATGGGGTCAAAATCCTGAATGATATACAGGAGCTTCTCCAGCTCATCCTCGTCGGTTTCAACTCCGAGCGAGAAGGCTAAATCATCGGCAATGGCCGAAAGCTTTCGGCGCAGATAGCCATCGTCGTCGAGGTTTCCAATCAGGTACTGAGCAAGTCCTCGCTGCCTGTCGTCAATAACCCGTAAGCCAAGCTGATTCTCAAGATGCTCATGGAACGTTGTTCCAACTGAAAAGGGTATGTCCTCGCGCTTATCGTCCTTTGAATAGTTGTTTGCTGATAACCGGTACGATGGAGTGTCGTCATCGCCCATGTAATCCTCCAGCGTAAACTCATCATCATCCCTATCCACGCTCTCTTCAGTAAGAACCTCCTCCTGACTCTGTTCTTCGTTAACCTCCTGTCCCTCTTCGAGCGTAGGGTTCTCCTCAAGCTCCTTTTTTATACGCTGCTCAAGCTGCATGGTAGGAATCTCCAACAGCTTAATAACCTGAATTTGCTGTGGCGATAGTTTCTGAAGTAGCTTCTGTTGTAACCTTTGCTTAAGCATTTTATGTATGTTTGCTAAATCTAGAATTCACAGTTTTTGGGAGTTCTTGGGAACGGAATTACGTCCCTAATATTCGCCATTCCCGTAACGAAAAGCAGCAACCTCTCAAAACCTAGTCCAAATCCGCTGTGGGGAGCAGTTCCAAACTTCCGGGTATCGATATACCACCACATTTCTTCCTCGGGAATCCCCATTTCGGCTATACGTTTCTGGAGGGCATCAAGGTTCTCCTCGCGTTGGGATCCTCCAATTATTTCACCAATTTTTGGGAACAGCACGTCCATGGCACGAACGGTTTTACCATCGCCGTTCTGTTTCATGTAGAATGCTTTTATCTGCATTGGATAATCCGTTAGGATTACAGGTTTTTTGAAGTGCTTCTCAACCAGGTAGCGTTCGTGCTCGCTCTGCAGGTCGGCGCCCCAGAAAACCGGGAATTCCCATTTTTGATCGGCTTTCTCAAGAATTTCAATGGCCTCGGTGTAGGTAAGGCGAACGAACTGGTTTTCGGCAACAAACTTCAACCGCTCGAGCAGCTCCTTGTCCCACATTTTGTTGAGGAAATCCAAATCGCTCTTGCAGTGCTCCAATGCGTAACGAATAAGGAATTTGAGGAAATCCTCGGCCAAATCCATGTTATCGGTAATATCGTAGAACGCCATTTCGGGTTCAATCATCCAGAACTCGGCAAGGTGGCGCGGAGTGTTTGAATTTTCGGCGCGGAAAGTAGGGCCAAAGGTGTAGATTTCTGAAAGTGCCAGAGCCGCCAACTCGCCCTCGAGCTGTCCCGAAACGGTTAATTTTGCTTCTTTACCGAAGAAATCTTCAGTAAAATCAATTTTCCCGTTCTCTCCTCGCGGAGGGTTCTCCATATCGAGGGTGGTAACCTTGAAAAGCGCACCGGCTCCTTCGGCATCGGAACCAGTAATAACCGGCGTGTGGATGTAGCAGAATCCCTTGTCGTTAAAATACTTATGAATTGCATACGCCATGGCGTGGCGAATACGGAGCACCGCTCCGAAAGTATTTGTACGTGGACGCAAATGTGCTATTTCGCGCAAGAACTCTAAGCTATGCCCCTTTTTCTGAAGAGGGTAAGTTGCAGCATCGGCTTTCCCGTAAATCTCAATTTGGCTTGCCTGAATCTCTACAGGTTGTTCTGTTCCTGGAGATTCAACCAATTTCCCTTTTACTGCAATACAGGCTCCGGTATTTACATCTTTCAGAAAATCATCCCCAAAATTCTGAACATCGGCTACCACCTGAATATTATGTATGGTTGATCCATCGTTTAGCGCAATAAACGCAACGTTCTTATTGCCACGGCGAGTTCGAACCCAGCCTTTTGCAACCACTTCCTTTCCTACCTCTCCCTTCGAGAGGAGCTCAACAATTTTTACCCTTTTTTCAACTATCATAACTTTAAAAAATTAAAACAACCTATGCGCATCCACTAGTGCGGTAACGTACAAAAATAACCATTTTTATAAAAAAACACCCTTTAATGAAGGGCGTTTTAATAGTTGGGTATAATTTTTGTTATGAAAGAGTATTTTACCCTCCGTAGTATGTTGATAGCCTCTTTTTGAAAACCCTTTCGTTGGCCTCGTTAATGGCATCAATAAGCGCTTCAATTTGTTCAATACGAAGGTTCTGTTCCTCTGCCGAAATGCTTTCCTGGTCTCGAAATACAACGTAGTCAATTTTATATCCAACCTTATCGAGCACCATGGCAACTGCCGCATTATAATCGTCGAAAATGATAACAGTAGGCAGGTTGTTTAACCCGTACATTCCCACCGCGCTTGTAACTTTGTTTTGAATAAATGATATTTGATCGGCTCCCAAATATTTTGCGCCAAGCAAAAGCCGAACTATATCAATTTTGGCTACCTGATGGCGTTTCCCGCTACTTGTTAAAAGTTCGTAGTCCTTCTGTTTTGTGTTTATAAAGTCTTGAATAAACCTGTCGGGAATTCCCTGTAAATCGCGCAAATCATTTTCCTTCAATCGTTTTTTATACTCCTTCTGAGCAAGCTTCTGATCGTAGGGCATGTAGTACTCCCATTTTCGGGTTCGCTTATACGTATCGGTCATGGGCTTGGGCTTCCAATCGGTTACCGGCCTTTTCATTATCGGGTCGGTAAGGTTAAGCATGCCCGACTCGAGTGAGTAAACCAAGCAGTTAATGAAGTGAACGTAACCCCCGCCTAAATTTCCGTGTAAAGCTGACCATAAGGTTTTTGCCGGAGCAGTTTTTGCTGTATCGCCAGCCATATCTTCCTCGGGTTCAAGTTTACGATTCTTGATGTAGCTGATAAACTCCTCGTCGAAGCTAACCGGATAGTAGGTTGTTGACTGGTTTGTAGTATCGAGAACCAGGTCGCTGGTATGGTACAAACCCCGAACGTCCATCACGTAGTTGGAGTCGGTGGAGAGTTTTACGTGCAGGTTGTAATCGCGCCCCCACTTCATTTCACGTATTGAAGGCATTGCCGACTGCCCTGCCGAAAAAAACGGGCACATTAAAACTATGCAAACTCCAATAATCCAAACAGTTCTCTTTTTCATATCCCAAAGTTTTTCAACCTTAAATGTACGAAAAATTTAGTAGTGGAACTTCACTATAAGAAATGAAAACGGAAACCTGCTGCCGGCAAGAAGTAGTTAAAATCGGAGGTAAGTCCCTTATTGAATTTACCCTCAATAAAAAGGGTTGCATTAACAACTGAGGTTGTGGATACTTTTACACCCAATATTTTTTGTTCAACCCCAAAACGACCAACAATATCGGGATAGAAGCCGCTCTCACCATTGAACTTTCGGGAACCTACCTCACCGCCAACTCCAACGTATGGGTTTAGTGGCATACGAAAATACAGCTTCAAGTCGATTCCAGCCCGCATTCCGCCCATGCTCCAGGTTGGATTCCGGTTCTCAACAAACTTCGAAAGAATTAGCCCTTCCTGCGAAACCGAGGCGTCAACCGACATGCGTTTCGTAATGGCTATTGACTGCTTGCAAATTCGGCAAAGCCGGTAGAACTGGACGTGAACTCCAGTTGGCTCGCCAATATTGATGCCAACCCCAACCCGCCAACGTTGCTCGTACGACTGCTTGTCCTTTAGCCAATTAGTTTGCTTTCGGGGCTGTGAATTACTAGCGAACGATAAAAAAATGAGATTTAAAATAATGAGATGTTTAAGGTACCCAGTATACATGCCCCCCCCAATTTTTATAGACAAAAACCATGAATATGTAAAAGTAACCAAAAATTGGTTATAATTAAACCAATGATTAACTTTGTTTCATCAAGATATTTATATAAAAGATGACCATGAAAAAATTTGTAATTATCCCTGTATCAATTCTTTTAATATTTCTATACTCCTGTGCTACCATTCTGTACGGAAGAAAGCAACGGGTTACAATTAATTCTGAGCCACAGGGTGCACAAGTTTATATTAATGGTGAAAACACCTACGAAACAACCCCCTGTAAAATTAAGATTGAAAGGAAACAGCCCAGAAACAGCAACCTAAAGCGTGAGGTTACTTACGAGCTAAGAAAAGAAAACTATAACTCGGTTGAAATTCGCGATGAAGCTCACAAAAACTACCTGGTTACTTACATGTCGTGGATTCTTTATGTAGTTCCAGGTGTAGTTGACCTGGCAACTGGTGCAAATAATTTGTACCAAAAGGAGCAGTTTGCAAAACTTTACCCCGTGGGGCAAGTTGTTGTAAAAACCGATACGATTGTTCAGAAAGAGATTGTTTACGTTGATAGAGGAACGGGCAAGCCCGAGTATATTTTCGAAAAGAAATCTGATGTTGATAGGGATATTCCTGTTACCTCATCCCTAAAAACAAGAAGATTCGCGCTTATAATCGGGAATGAGGACTACAGCTCCCATCAGGTTGGTTTAACTTCTGAGGTGGATGTTCAGTTTGCCCGTAACGATGCCAGCGCTTTCAAAGAGTACGCCATGAATGTAATGGGAATTCCTGAACGAAATATCACGTTCCTTCTCGATGCTACTTCAGGCCAAATGAAGCAGGCCATCACAAAAATGAACGC
>DAOSWM010000003.1:57762-73283 GCA_035380045.1 Tenuifilaceae bacterium
TACTTGCTGCTCGCGCAGTAAAAGTTCGCCCAAAAGAAAATCCCCTGAATGGGAATATGATTGTTTTTACCGCCAGTAGTGGCGATCAGTCATCGTTGCCCTACCACGATCAGAACCATGGATTTTTTACATACTTTCTGCTAAAGATTATCAAGGAGAAAGGACCCGATGTAACCTACAACGATATTGCCACCTACTTAAAGAAAAATGTGGAACTGGAAGCAATTCTTGTGAACGAAAAGGAGCAAACGCCACAGGTAAATGTAAGTCCATCACTAAACGATGATTGGTTAACCTGGTCGTTAAAATAGGTTGGTATAAAAATCAAAAAAAAGGGGCTTTCGCCCCTTTTTTGCTGTTAAGAAAAACCAACTAAAGCACGCCTTCATCGTAAGCTCTTTCACCATGGATTGAGAAGTCGAGGCCTTCGTTCTCCTCTGCTTCAGAAACCCTTACCCTTGTTACAAGGTTGATTAGATAGAGCATTAAGTAAGTAAATAGGAATGCGTATAAAGCGGTTCCAACAACAGAAATAACTTCCTTGAAGAAAAAAGAGTAGTTGCCAAATACCAAACCATCGGTACCTGCAGGATTAACACTTTTAGCAGCAAATACTCCTAAAAGAATTGTACCTAAAACTCCTCCCATTCCGTGAACACCCCAAACATCTAGCGCATCATCCCATTTCAACCTGTTTTTCAGTTGAACCGAGTAATAGCAAACTAATCCTGCTCCAATTCCAATAATTGGTGCGGCCCAAACCGGAACAAATCCGGCACATGGTGTTATTGTTGCCAAACCGGCAATTGAACCCGTTAACAATCCTACTAACTTTGGCTTGCGTGCGTGCATCCATTCAATTACAACCCAGGTAATTGTTGCAAACGATGCTGCAATATCGGTATTTATAAAGGCAAGCGTTGTAACCGAATCAACAGCAACCTCGCTACCAGCATTGAAACCATACCAACCGAACCAGAGTAAACCGCTACCAATTGCAACCAATGGAATGCTGTTTGGCGTTGAGTTTTTGTCGGTTCGAGGGCCAACGAAGAAAACAGAAGCCAACGCTGCAAAACCTGCTGTTGCGTGTACAACAATTCCTCCGGCAAAATCGAGAACTCCCCACTCGGCAAGAATTCCACCACCCCAAATCATGTGTACAAATGGATAGTATACAAGGATTTGCCAAAAGGTTAAGAAAATTAAGTACGATTTAAAGGTTACCCTGTTTACAAATGCTCCGGTGATAAGGGCTGGAGTAATAATTGCAAACATCATTTGGTAAGCAATGAAAAGATACTCGGGAATTTTTCCGTTTCCTGACCAAAGCATATCGGGAGTTATTCCCATCAGGAATGCTTTGTCGAAGTTGCCAATAATTCCACCTTCGCCACCGCTGAAGCAAAGTGAGTAACCAAACATAATCCAGAGAACGGTTGTCCATCCAAGGGACACAAAGCTCTGAATCATAATTCCAAGAATGTTACGTTTTGATGCTAATCCTCCGTAAAAGAAAGCCAAACCTGGAGTCATCAGCATCACGAGGCTTGTTGCTAAAAGCATAAAGCCGGTTGATCCTGTTTCTAACATAGTTTATAATTTTTGGGTTAATACTGAGGTAAATCGATAAATAAAATCCTTATAATGAAATTCCTAAAACAAAAAATATTCTTTCTGCATCGGGGTTAAATATTAATGAGGTTGAAATTGGTAATGAGAATTTTTCGGTTACATCAATGGATTTTGATGCTGTTATTCCAAGATTTATCAAACCCATAGATTCATTTCCGTAGAATCCAATTTCGCCCTTATCCTCATCGGGATTGTCGAGCGCTGCTCCAATAAAGTAGTTTACATCAACACCTTTCACTGAATGCGCGTATCCCAGCTCAACGTATTTTGACATGAAAATGTCACCGGCTGAACCATCGTCGTTAATTTTGCGGGCATCGGCTCCGTAGAAATTCATCGCAAAAACCAACGAAATTGGGAATTGCTCTGGTCCACTATATCCCAAAGTAGCCTCGTAAAGATGTCCTGTTGAGTTTTTTCCGTAATCAAAGTATTTTGGACTTGTTCCATTATCGTCAGGAAAGAAGTAGTCGGTTAGGGTAACCGAAAACATTTCTGAGTATGAGTAGGTCAGGAATAAATCTGCCTCCTGAAAAGTTTGGGTTCCTCCAACGGAGTAAGCACCCCACGCGCCTACGCTGAGCGAATGTTTTTCGTTTCCGAACGAAAGGTCAAGTGCGGGCTGAATGCTGGGAGCATTTCCTCCAAGGTTCAATCCTCTCCAAACATAGCGGTTTGTGATATCAACCCCTAAAGAAAATGGTGATTCTTCTGTTTGTGTGGTTCCCTGCTCGGGTTCCTGAGCAAAAACGGTAAGGGCAATACATAGAACAAAAAATAGGAAAAGATACTTTCTCATAGCATGTACGTTTAGGTTTTACATGCTCCAAAAGTACCCCGTGGTTACTGGGATTTCAATAAAGGTTTCACTAAATTATGCCTACGTGATTTTCGTAGATTTGAAGTTTTTTATGGATCGACAATTTTATTGCGAATGGCAAATTTTACTAGTTCAACCGTACTTTTAAAGTTGAATTTCTGCATCATGTTGCTTTTGTGGGTTTCTACGGTTCTGATGCTTATGCACAGCCTGTTGGCAATATCCTGATTTGAGAGTCCCTCAACGTATAACCGTAAAATTTCTTGCTCTCTGGCTGTTAGCAAAGGAAGCGGTTTTACCTCAGTATCGTGCTGGTTTTTTGCAGAATTCAGGTAGCTGTTGAAAATTGTTTGCGAGATGGATGGACTGAAATATTGTTGCCCGCTGGCAACTGAAATAATTGCAGAAACCAGATCGCTCTTAGTAGTTTCCTCCTTCGAAAGATATCCCATTGCTCCGGCGCTCACAGCGTTATGAATGTAATCGGGAGTAATGTACATTGAAAGGATAATCACTTTAACTTCTGGAAATTGTTGAGAAATTTTTCGGGTTAGCTCAATGCCCGTCATGCAAGGCATGGAAATGTCGGTAATTAATACATCCACCGCATTCTTTTCGATGAAATCGAGAACTTCGGCGCCGCTTCTTACCGTTCCAACAACTGAAATGCGGGAATCGCTCTCGAGCATTCCTTTTATACCATCGAGAACAATTTTATGGTCGTCAACAAGTAGTACTCTTATCATTCCTCAACTTTTTGCGGGATCACAACTCGTAGCGTTGTTCCCGTTCCTTTCTCCGATTCAATAATACATTTTCCGCCTAGAAGTTCCGCGCGCTCTCTCATGTTGTAAATTCCAAAACCGCTGGAGCGACTTGTGGATTCGGGCGAAAATCCAACGCCATCATCCTCAACCATCAGCATAATTCTATCGTTCCCAACAACCAGTTGAACATTTACCTGCTGCGCCTTTGAGTGCTTTACAGAATTGGTGAGCGCTTCCTGAGTTATTCGGTAAAGATAAACAGAAGTTCGCTCGTTGATAGAAACCATTTCGCCAAGGCACGAAAATTTCACCTGAATTCCCGATGTTCTTGTAACCTCCGAGCAAAGATTGTTCAATGCATCGTTGATGCAAAGATCGCCAAGTGCCGGAGGGCGAAGATTCCCAGAAATTTGCCGAACCTCGGCAATCAGCTCTGCAAACTGCTTTTTTACGCTTTCGATGGTTTCGCCAACCGATTGGTTATTCTTCTCGTCGGCGGCTTCGAGCTGCAACTTTGTTGCAACAAGCTTTTGTCCTAACCCATCATGAAGTTCGCGCGAAATTCTTTTCCGCTCAAGTTCTTGTCCATCTATAATTGCGATGGTGCGCTTTCTTTGCTCGTTCTCCAAGGCTCTGGCAGCCTGCTTTCGAATGGAAATATCTCGCAGGATAAGAACCTCCATAGTTCTTCCTGAAAAATCGGTTGTAAATGCAGCAACCTCAATATCCAGCGTTTTATTTCCCTTTGTATCGATTGTAGTCTCAAGCGTTTCACCAACTTTTGGAACTTCCCTTATTAAGTCCTGAACCGGAATTTGTGTTATCTCCTCAAATGTTTTGTTTGTTAATTTCAGTGCGGCACTGTTGGCCAAATTTATTTTCCCCTTCTCGTGAATAATAATTCCTTCGGTTGTTGCATTGTAGAAAAGGTTGAGTCGTTCCTCGCGCTCGTACAAACCTTGTGTAATGCTTTTTATTTGGCTTGCCATTTGGTTAAACGAAGCACCCAGCGAGCCAATTTCATCACTCGCGGTGATGGGAACGCTAACATCAAAATTTCCTTCTCCAACCTTTTCGGTTGCTCGCTTTAGGTTCAGAATTGGCGTTGAAATGGTTCTGGAAATTATAATTGAAATTGTAAGAACGAAAAATGAGATAACCAGAAGTAAAAAGATTATATCATTCTTGAGCGCATTAACCGGTTTCATCGCTTCCAGAAAATCAATTTCCGAAAGAACCGCCCAGTGAAGCCCCGACACACGTAAGGGTTCAAATGAGCTGAGAACCTTTATTCCCCTGTAATCGTTAATTACCTCGGTTCCGGTAATTCCGCTCAGCGCCTTTTGAACTCCAATTGTATTTGCCTTAACGCGCAGAATTGCATTCTCAACGAATCGAGAATTTGTTCGGAGCAACGAATCGCTACCCACAATGTAGGCTTCGCCAGAATTTCCGAATCCGGTTTCAATTTCGTACTTTATTCCCAGCTGGGAGATGGAATCGGCATCGATTTGAAAAAGAATGGTGTACCTGCCTTGCTGCAAATCGTTTTTTAATGATGAAAGGATAAAGAGTGCTGGCCTTACCCCATTTTTTCCCGGAAGAACAACATCGTTAACAATTGGATTTTCTGACAGATTGCGCTCTTGAGTTACTTCTTCTGAAAGGTTTAAAATTGTTGTTTCAGAATATTTTACATCAACTTCTTCATCGGCAGAAAAAACCGTTTTACTCTGTGAATCTACCAGATACATGTTTACAAATCCGTACCTGTGAAATCCGGTTTTTTGCATTTTTTGTGATAGTTCAACCGATGAAATTGGCTCCCTGCTCGAATCGAACAAAAGATGAAATGTGGTAGACAGCGATGTAGCATTTTTCAACTTTTCGGTGAAGTACTGCTCAACCTGACTTTTCTTGAAAACCCTAACAGAGGTTAACTGATCAATGGTTCGTTTTAGCATTGCCTCACGGGTATAGCGAAAGTAGTATATCCCCAAAATAGTAATTGAGGAAATACTTACCAGAAGCGTAAGCGCAACAATTTTTGCTGTAATTGAGAGATTTCGCATGGCTGAACTGTGGTAAAAGTAAAAAATCTGTGTACTTTCTCCAACAGCCAGCAGAATCTATTTTCTACTCCCTAAAAAAATACAGCTCCGCCAAATTTCGAACCGAAAAATCGGCGTAGAATGCCATTGGACTGTAAAGCCTGTAATGCCCGCTTTTCTGCGAATTATCTGGAATGGAAAGGATTGGCTCAACCTGGTCGATGCGGTTGAAAAGTTCGCCCATGCTAAAAATTGCACGGTAGCCGTCAACCCCAACAACGCAAACTGTTCCGTTACGAAACCAACTTGCTGCATCGGCAGCAAAATATTCCATAACCTCACCACGGAGCGGAAAACCACGGAAGGTTGGCGTATCGTGATATCCCATGCCCAAACCAAAAAAAACAGATTTGTATACAATATCGCTCGGCGATTGCTCCCTAGCCTCAATTGTTTTTAGCAAAATATTATCAACCACAATATTTACGCTGGGACTGTACGGATTTTCTGGTTTTCGGTGAATTGGGTAAACTTTCCTGTCGAACGATTTAATTGTAATTCGAGTTGGATTTTCCAGCTCACGGTAGGAAAACATATCGGTGGCTGCAACCACTTTCCATGTTTTGCCGGTTGGATACTCAACTTCAATTTTATACGGCTTTACCTGCGCCACCTCAGTGGCAATTATTACCTGATGTGCAATGGGATTAAAGAAAATTTCGTTCCACGAGAAGGTTACGTTTTCGCCTTTATCGTTCTCGATAACTATGTACAAATCGGTTGCCGGACGGAACTCTTCCAGATTCTTTTTCTCAACAATAAACGGATTCAGCAAATCGAAAAGCGAGTAGCCCCTGTACCTGTATGCTCCCACAAAGTCAACCTTGCCGGAATCGCCCATGGTTGCTTGCTTGTAGAAAACTTCGCGCTTGTATAATTTGCGGAGTTTTACGTTTCCCGGATTCTTCACCTCTCCCTCAACGGTCAAATTTCCAACTTTTAGCTCGGTTTCATCGGTTTGATGAAAAAGGCTGTTCCCGTTTTTGTAGTATTTGCTGGTTGCCCCCGAAAAAGCATCGGGAAGAATGTTGCAGGAAGATGTACTTGCTGCTATTGCCAAAACAATGAAAATGTGTTTGTGTCTCATAACTCCTAGTGTTATTGATTGATTGACTGATTGTTTAATTGATTGACTGATTGCTAAATATTACATGCACATACTCCAAATCATCCAATCATCCAACCATCCAATGATTTATTGCATAAATAACTTATAGTTTTGCTCTCACTTCCAATATAATAAACCGTCCGGGACCAACCGACATGCTGCTTTCGTAAATCTTTTTATCAAGAATATTCTGCACATTCACCGATAAGTCGATGTGATTCAGGAACTCCCTTGAGAGTTTAACATCAATGGTAAACTTTGCGGGCAGCTGGTTGCTAAGCACCCAATCGTCGTAAGCATTCTGGTCGTTGATATACATTTTCCCGGTATACCGGGAGGTTACTCCCACATTTACAATTCGGTTTTTCAGGAATGCTCCGGCGTTAAACGAGTGCATGGGAACATCGGTGAGAAATTTTCCGGTAAGGTCGAATGCCTCGGGATCGAGCGGTTGGTAATCGGCAATTTTTGACGAAGCGAATGCGTACCCTCCAAAAATGGTGAGGTACCGAACGGGAGTTGCCGTAAAATCAGCCTCAAATCCAATAATGTCAACATCAGAGATGTTCGACGGAATCATAATTGGGCGTGGCCCAAAACTCATATCAATGCTGTCGCCCGTTGAAACGTAGTAGAGGAAATCCTTCCCCTTTGAGTAGAATGCGCTGGCAGCCAAGCGAACCCAACTTGTTGGTTTAATATCGCCACCAACCTCAAAGTTATCGAGATACTCGGGCGTTAGGTTCGGGTTTGCAATCTTAAAACCTCCTCGAACCCTTCCCGAGCGGCATAAATCGTCGAGTACCGATGGACGAAAACCCCGGCTGTAGCTTGCGTAAATTCTGTATGTATCGGAAGGTTTATACTGTGCCGAAAGGCGCGGACTGAAGGCTCCCCAGTTTACCGGATCCTGACCCGAAAACTGGTATCCGTTCATAAAGTTTGTTTCGGCGGAGGGTGTATGAATCACAAACTCGCCATCGTAAAAGCGGGCGTAATCGTATCGCAATCCGGCGGTTACCTTCACGGTATTATCAAATAAGCCAATCTCATCCTGTAGGTAGAAACCGTAAAAATCCATTTTCCCCCTATTATCAACCTGGTCGGTTGAAGTGTAGTAAACGTCCGAAGCGTCAACCTCACCCAGACGCACATCGATTCCGCCGGTGAAAGTGTGGCTGCCAAGTTGGTAGCTTGCGCTTGTAAGCAAACCGTAATCGGTACGGAGCGAGAGAACGTCGTACCAGGTGTAGTCGTCCTTCATCCACTCGCTAACCCGTTTGTAGTACTCGCGTTGAAAGAAAGTGGAGGCGGTCCATTTCACACCTCCTGCGTTCCCCCTAAAAACCGAACGTATTTGGTAGGTATCGTACTCACGAGTATTGCCTAGCGGCTGAAAAACCTGCTCGCCAGTGGTTCGCACATCGTCGAACAGGGTAAAATCGACCTCGGCGTTGAACCTGTCGCCGCCATCGTATCCTGTTTTCATGTGCAGAACCTTCTCCTCAAAGGTTGAATTCACGATGTAGGGATTCTCCGTTTGCTCGGCAATGGATTGGGTAATGTACCCGTCGCTGTTGCGAAACAGCCCGTTGGCTGCCCAGTAGAATCCATTATTCAGCTTGCCGGCCAGCTTCGCATTAACGCCCTTGGTGTTGTAGGTTCCATAGTGCGCCGAAACGCTTCCCTCAACTTTTTCGGTTGGTTTTTTATTTACCACGTTAATAATTCCACCCATGGCGTTACCGCCATAAAGGGCAGAGCCGGGGCCTTTTATCACTTCAATCCGTTCAATCTCACCTGTTGATATTAAATTCCAGTTCACGGAACCTCCATCGGCTTTGTTAACGGGTACTCCATTGAGCAGAACAAGCGTTCGCCCCTGCTCCTTGCCACTTACTCCCCGCATTGAAACCGTTGCGCGAAACGAAAATAATCCAAACGAGCGTGCCGTGTGAACCCCCGGAAGTAGCGCCAACAGCTCATCAACACTTTGGTACGATGACAACGAAATTTTTTCGGGCGTAATCATTTCAATCCTACCCGGAATTTCACCAATACGACTCTCGGTACGGGCAGCCGAAACCACAACCTCATCAATAAAAATATCAGCATCATTGAGTAAAAACTCAAGATTTATATTTTGTTTCGCCAAACTAACTTCCATCTCTTGAGTAGTATAGCCAATTGAAGAAGCTGTAATTTTGTAATTTCCAGCCTTTAGCCCTGAAATGCTAAACTCGCCCTGCTTGCTGGTTTTTGTTACCATCTTACCAATGGTTACGTGAGCATTCTCCAACGGAAGGTTGCTGCTTTTACTCTTTACAATGCCAGAAATTGTTCCCTGACCATAAAGAAGAACAGGGAACAGAAATATAATTATTACAGAAAACTTTATATTGCTCATCGATTTTTTGAATTAATTCTCAGCAGTAGTTTCTTACTCTTGTACTTTTATTTCCAGCTCCATGTAGCCGTCGGTTTCGGTGTCGGCATGCTTAACCCTGATGATTCCGAACTTTCCTTCCTGGGTTTTAAAAGGAACCAGCTTACCGGTAAAGCAGAACTTACAGTTACCGCTTGAACTTCCTGGCTTGAAGGAGTTAACCAGCAAGCTATCGTTGGCTGCCGCCAAAAACTCATCGAGGTTAACCAAGTCGTTATCCGTTGCGTTGTAATCGTAAAGCGTTGAATTACGAATTTCCCAGTTTGCCACATCGGGGTAGTAGGTTGGAGCCGTTGTGTACTGAGGGCAGTTTAGCGTGGGCGACATTACCCCGCTGGTAAGGTAAACGAAAGCCAGCACATCAACCATATGTTCGTTACCAGCCACCGACTCGTTGGAATAAGCAATACCTGAATTTACATTAAGAAAATTTGGGTACTGGGTATTATCCTGCATACCAATAAATACCGATTCAAAATGCTTTATGGGACCATAATCAACGCCTTCGCCCAATTGCACATTGAGGGAAACAGAGGCTGTGTCGCGGTTGGCATTCATGGCAATGAACTTCCAAACTTCAACCTCGGCGTTGGATTTCACTGCATTTACCTCGTCCTCGAAGTCGATGTCCTCAACAAAAATTCCCTTATCAACCTCTGTAATGGTATCGCCATCGGCAATTCGTTGGACAATGATGTTGGTTAACGGGTAATCCTCACCGTTTGCCCTGAAGGCAAATGATAGTTTCCCTCCAACAGCCACTTCCTCGTTGTTCTGTGTAAGGTTGTTTCCCGTAAAAAGCTCAATGGTAGGTCTGGAAAACTCACTCTCGTTGGGCTTACAACCAGACAGTGCAGCTGCAACCAGAAAAAAAATGAAAACTTTTTGACGCATATTTTAAAGTTCTTAAAGAATTAACCCTGAGAGACTTTTCAATCGCTCAGGGTTAACAAGCAGTAAGTTTAAATATCTATTTTACCTTGTACTCGAAGGTAACGCTGCCAGTAGCACCATCAACAACAGCAGTAACCTTTAGCAAACCATAAGTTGCGTCTGCTGTTTTGAATGCGTAAATATCGTCAACAGCCAGCATTTTTGCTTTTCTTTTACCTTCATCCTCGTTATAGTACGATTGGATTGACTCATCACCATCAGCAAGAGCATCGAACTGTTCAACGGTAAGGGTTGTTACTTCAAAGTAACGGGTTTCGTTTTTTGTTTCCCAGTTTGCTGGGTCGGTGGGGTCGTTGTCAGCTTCGTCAGAGAAAACGCCAGTAATGTTTGAATTTGGTCCGGCCAAAGCAATATCATTTCCAACTTCGTAGAAGCAGAAAATATCAATTGCTGCCTGGTTTGCGTAAGCTTGCTCAAGGGTATAAACATCGCCCGTACTTACTGAGAGGAATCCCGGAGTTTCTGAATCCTGCGCACCAAGGGTTACAATTTTAGGCATTACAAAATTGGCGGTAATTGTAACATCAGCAGCAGTGGTGGTGTAGCTGTAACTTGCCTCTGTACTAAGCTCTGTGTCGCCTATAGTCCAGTTTACAAACTCGTAACCTTCGTTGGCAGTTGCCGTTAGGGCAACAACTTTACCTTCTTCGTACTCGCCTGCACCAGTTACGGTTCCAGCACCTTCAGGGCTTACAGTAACGGTTAGGGTGTAGGTTGGCTCTTCCTCTTTACAGCCGGTAAAAGCTACAAAAACGGTTAGCAGGGCAAATAGTAGTAGTTTCGTTTTCATTTTTTTGGGTTTTGGTTATATTCGTTATGTATATTTATGCATATTGATTGCAAAAATATAGCAAATGCGCAACAAAGCAAATATTATTACATTTTTTTGTTCGGATGTGCAAAAAATAGCATATCAAGCTGTGTTTTATTCCGTTCGTTTCCATAAAGTGTTTATTTTTGCAGATGTTTTAAATATTTTGAAGTAATCAAAACTTTGATGAGTAATTACCTGATTGGAATTGATGATACCGACAACCTCGAAAGCCGGGGAACCGGTTTCCTGTCAAGAAGCATGGGCGAGGCAATTACTTCGTCAGGCTTGGGAATTACCGGGGGAATTACTCGTCACCAACTGCTATTCGATCCCAGAGTTCCCTACACATCGCATAACTCTTCTGCATGCCTTGAGGTTTCCTCAACAAAACCGAATGAACTATGGGATTTTATGGTTGATTTTCTGCTTAAATCTTGTGCAACTGGTTCCGACTGTGGCCTCTGCATGGTTGAGCGCGAAAAGGTTCCGCAGAGCGTAATTGAGTGGGGAAAGCTGGCAAAAACCGATTTGGTTAACCGGGGAATGGCTGAAAATCTGGCTAAAGCAGAAGGCATCAGGCTTATTGGGCTCACCGGAACCCACGATGGAATTATTGGAGCAATGGCTGGCGTAGGACTTCGGGCATGGGGAAACGATGGCCGCTTCATTAGCCTTAAAGGGAAAGATATAAGAACCATTTCGGGAGTAAATTCCATAGCAAACCTGAAAAAGCTGGTTGAAATTCACAGAGCCATAACTCCCGAAGGATTCGAAATTGACGAAGAAACCCACATCGACCTCAATGGCTGGATGCGTCCGGTTTTAAAAGATGGATTAATAACTATAGTACTTAATAAAACTACAAACAATGAACAGTTCCAATACCAACTCGCCGACAAGGAGTATATCAAAAGCATTTCCAACTAGCTTTTCGCTAGCACTTCAGGTTGCAGCACTTCTACTTGTTGGGTTCACAGCCACTTGGCTTCACTACCGTTTCAGGCTTCCACTGAATATGCCGGGCAGGCACGGATTGGAATTTATGCTTCTTGTAATGGCTGCGAGGTACGCTTCAAACATGAAACTTTCTGCAACCATCACCGTTTCGGGTTCAATTGCAGCATCGCTAATTCCCGTTCTTGGGTTTAAGGACCCGATGCTTCCTTACATTTACCTTGGCATTGGCGCTTTTATCGACTTTGCTTGGTACAGGTGGAGTAACTTCAGAAAATGGATTCCTTTGGCGGCACTTCTTGGCGGTTTGGCCTATGGCTTAATTCCTCTTGTAAGGTTATTATTCATGGTAATTGGCTCCTACCCATACAACAGTTTCGCTAAGCACGGTTATATCATCCCCTTCCTAACGCACATTGGATTTGGATTCACCGGTGCGCTTGCCGGAGTTGGGATTATTTCTGAAGTAAAGAAAAGGATTAACAAGAAAACAAAATAATTTGTAGGGCAACTCCAATCGTTGCCCTTTTAACTGAATAGCGTTATGAAAAAATATACCAAACCGTTTTGCTTCCTTGCTCTTCTATCGGCTATAATCCTTCCGTTTACATCGTGCGATGATAATAACGATAACCCCGAACCACCAACAATTGAGTTAATTGAAGCAGAAGGATTTTTCTTTTCGGATACCCTTGCCCCGGCTGCCGCCCAAATGAATTTCAGGGTTAGCTGTAAGAGCAATGGAACCGATGTTCTTACGAACATAATTGTGAGTAGCAACGGTACCAGAGTAGTTGACGAAGGGATTAACGCTCAAATTCTCGAAAGGGATATCACGCTGATAAAAACCAGCGACGAGGAGGAAACCATTGAGTTCGTTATTCGCGATATTACCGGCGGTTCCGCTTCAACCTCGGTTGTGCTAAAACTCGACGAAAACTCTACGGCCGGGAATGTAGTTCGATACAACAACGTAACCCTGCATGCCCAGAATGCTGAGAATGGCGAAAGTTTCCTTTCGTTCACCGATGGATGTGCTACCCTCTCGCTCGAGGAAGCTTTCGCTAACCAAAGCAACATCCACTTGCTGTACTATTACGACCTTATCGAATCCGATAAGAATACCATCTCTTCGCCCGGGGCGAATATTGACGAAACCGTTTTCCCGGGGGAGTTCGGCCTTGCTGGCTGGACAACCAAAAACACAACCCGCTTCCACAAAATTTCGCTAACCCAGGAGGAATTTGAGGCCATTGACAACCCCGCATTTCTTGTTGATTCCTACTCCGAACCCGACGGAAAACGCAAGGCTAAAGAACTTGTAACCGGCGATACCTACGCTTTCAAAATTGAGAGCGAAAGCCGATACGGAATCTTCATGGTTTCCGAGGTTTTTGGCCAAGAAGCAGGAAGCGTAACATTCTCCATTGTTGTTCAGGAGTAAAAAATTGGTAGAAATGAGAAAACTTGCATCGCTTATAACTTTCTTACTTTTTTCGAACATTTTACTTGCTCAGGATTGCCTTACAGGAGTTGTAGTCGACAGCAAATCGAAGGAGCCCCTGCAGGGAGCCGCAGTTAGGCTGAAAGGTAGCAACCTGGGGGTTACAACAAATACCGAGGGAAACTTCAAAATTTGTCCTAAAAACGCCAATCAGCAAACCCTTGTTGTCAGCTTTCTGGGCTACCAAACCAAGGAGGTTGAAGTTTCCGACTTTTCGAAACCTTTTGCAGTTGAACTGTCATTATTGCCCTACGAACTCGAAAAAGTTGTAATTACCGCAACGCTCACACCACAACCAACATGGGAGGTTCCGGCCATGGTTTCGGTTATCGACGAGGTGAATGTTAGCAACAGTCCGGCAACCAATGTCGACAATTTTTTGCGCACCATACCAAACCTGTTCGTTGACCGCTCAAAGGGCGTTTTTTCAAAAAACGCATCGGTAACCATGCGGGGGCTCGACGGCTCCAACCGGGTTCTCATCCTATACGATGGTATGCCGCTGAACAAAACATCCTACGGTTTCATAAACTGGAGCTTAGTTTCACCCGATTTAGTCGACCAAATTGAAGTTGTTCACGGTCCATCCTCGGCCCTATTCGGCAATAACGCCATGGCGGGTGTAATTAATATTCGAACCAAAGAACCAAAAGATTTACCCCTTTACGGCTCGGTAATAGCCGAAGCTGGAGGCTTCGGGTTTATGGGTTCGCGCGCAACAGTAGGAGGAAAGTTCTCTGTTTTCGGAAAGGATGTCAGGCTAATGGTTAACGGATTCTGGCGTGAGGGTGACGGCTACGTTGCCGAACCACCAGAAATTCGCGATTCAACCAACGTTCCCCTCTTCCTCAAGGAGAAGGGGTTAACCTACAAGATGGTAATTCCGTCGGCTGACAGCTCGCACTTCTACGTTAGCGGCAATGTTTACACCGACAAGCGAGGAGCCGGCCGCGCCGTTTACCTCGAGGATGGAAGCTACGACTCATACACCACCAGCAGAACGCAGGTTGGCTACAGGGGCAACGTTTCGGGATTTTCTGTTGATATGAACGCATACGTTCAGTACGAAATTTACAACCGGCAAAACGAATCGCTTAACTCTACCGGCGATAACTACCGCATTTTCCATACCGATCAGGTTTCGGGCGATGTTGGGCTTTGGCTTAGCGCATCGAAACCAATGGGCGAATTAAACCGGTTTACCTTCGGGGTCGACACAAAGCACGGCTGGATGGATGCTCACGATATTTACCGAACATCAACCGACCAGGTTGTTCGCTACGGAAAAGTTACCTTCGGTGCGCTTTTTGCTCAGGACGAACTCTCCCTGCTGGAAGGGAAGTTGAAACTTCTAGGTGGAATTCGTCTCGATTACGCTTCGTTCTACGATGGGCTTCTTCAGGTTACCGACCCAACCAAAAACACGGGATTCAGCGGCGACACAACCGCTAACTTCCCCACAAACAGCTGGATTGCTGTAAACCCAAAATTTGGGGTAAGGTACATCCCAGCAAGCTGGCTTAGCGTTTACGGATCGGTTTCATCAGGCTTTATGCCCGCCAAACTCGACGACCTTTGCTCTTCGCGCAAAATTACCAAAGGCTTTAAGCTGGCTAACCCCGAGCTACAACCCGAACACCTGCTTACCTACGAAGCTGGCGGTAGCGTAAAGCTGGGAGCAAAAGTTCGGATGGATGCCGCCCTTTTCCTTTCCAATGGAACCGATTTTCAGTACTTTGTGGCTACAGGTGATTCCATCGACACCGGAGGAACCGACATTAAACCCATTGTGAAGCGCCAAAACATTTCTTCTGTTCAGGTGTACGGTGGTGAATTCTCGGTTAAAGCAACACCAGCAAAATGGCTAGTTGCCCGTGGAAGCTACTCGTTCAACCATTCAAGGATTAAAGAGTTTGAAATAAACCCCGCCCTCGACACCGACCTAACCGGTAACTTTTTGGCCGAAGTGCCAATGAATCAAGCTTCGTTCGAAATATTCTTTACCAACAACAAAATTGCAAACCTTGGAATTATCTGGACTCGCATTGGCCCACAGTGGGGCGACGATGTGAACAGCTACAAGATTGAACCATGGAATACCTTCGACCTACGGATTTGGAGAGAATTCTTCGGTGTAAAATTCTCCCTCGATGTTTTCGACCTGTTAGATAATCCCTACATCGACAAGAAAGGGTTAATGTCGCCTGGAAGATACTTCTTATTTACTGTAGGTTACAGCTTCGAAAAATAGTTTCCCGTAAACTATTCATCCATTTTGATGTTTCACAAAATGGTTACTTAAAAAAATTTTTCAGCTACCTTTACTTTCAGAAACTGTAATTATGGCGAAAAAGAAAAAAATAGTTGTTGCTGTAACCGGAGCCTCCGGATCGATTTACGCGGAAAGG
>DAOSWM010000003.1:73383-122498 GCA_035380045.1 Tenuifilaceae bacterium
GAAAAAAATAGTTGTTGCTGTAACCGGAGCCTCCGGATCGATTTACGCGGAAAGGTTGCTTCAAAAGCTTTCCAACTTTTCTGCTGAAATTGAAGAGATTGCGCTGATAGTTTCGGAAACCGGCAAGCAGGTTTGGGAGTACGAGTTGGAAACTGAAATGCCCGATTCCGAATTAATTCGTTACTACGATAACGACAGCTTTTTTGCGCCTCCCGCCTCGGGAAGCGCAGGTTACGATTCCATGGTTGTTATTCCCTGTACGGTTGGAACACTTGGCCGAATTGCCAACGGCACCAGCAACGACCTCATTGCGCGAAGCGCAGATGTGATGCTGAAAGAACGCAAACCGTTGATTCTGGTTCTCCGCGAATCGCCCTACAATCTTATCCACATCGAAAATATGCGAACGGTTACTTTAGCCGGAGGAATTATTTTCCCCGCAAGTCCTTCGTTCTACAGCAAACCAAAAAATATAAATGAACTTGTTGATACGGTTGTAAACCGAGTACTAGAAATATTGGGGTTTGAAGTTGATGGATTCAAATGGGGTAAATAATTTTAGATTGTTGCATACGCCAACGCAGCAATGCTTACTTTACAATCTTCAACCTCCAGTAACTCTGCTCGGCGTAGATTGAGCGAAGCGGAATCTACGTCGTTGCTAACCTGCGGTCTCCTGCCAAAGGCAGGCAAGCCTGACCGCTTTTTTTTAATGGAATAAGCTATATTTGTTTCAAGTTGACAACATACTGGAGATCACATTTAAAATACGACGAAGTCGGGAGACTTCGCCGAGCATAGGGTCAGTGATTGATGTAATTGAAATTGATTTTAGGTGGCAAACTTATAGTTAGTTTAATATTTTATGCAAATTTCAGGCACAGCCTGTTTAATATTTTCGACTTAGGCGCAGCCTAAGCCGAACTTTAAAAAACAACAAAATATTCGGGCATGCTCAGAGTGACAAAAACTATTGAGTGAGTAATATTAGGTTGTTGCATACGCCAGCGCAGCAATACTTACCCTACAACCTTCAATTTCCAGTAACTTTGCAGCGCAGGCTTCGAGGGTAGCTCCGGTGGTAACAACATCATCAACCAGAAGCAAATGTTTCCCCTTTATTTCATCGGATTTTGCAACTGCAAAGGCTTCAGTAACATTTTTTACCCGCTCGGCGCGGGTTTTGCGGGTTTGGGTTTCGGTAAATTCGGTTCGTTCCAAATGCGTTGTACTGAGTTCTGTTCCAAGTCCCTTGGAAATTCCATCGGCAATTACCTCAGCTTGATTATACCCACGAATTCGTAACTTTTTGGGATGAAGCGGAACCGGAACCACAAAATCGATATCGCTATAAAGCGGTGATTTTTTTAGAACATTCCCAAACTGTAGTCCCAACTCAAAACCAATTTCTTTGAAACCCTGATATTTTAGCTTATGCAGCAGTGGCCTATACTTGCTCCCCTTTGCAAAGAAGAAGTAGGCGCAAGCATCCTCGATATTCACTCTTCCCCAAAATATTTTTGCAACGGTATTCTCCTTGTCGTTCCAAAATCGGGTTAAAGGAATATTGTAAAGGCATGAAATGCAAAAAACTTCTTCACCCTCAACAAGGTCGGTGCCGCAAACGGCGCAAACCTTAGGGTAAAAAAGTCTAAAAAAACCTGAAAATAGTTTACTTACTATATTCACTAGTTGCTACGGGTCCATGCAACCTCTTTTCCAATAAGCGAAAAGCCAATGAAACCCTTCACGGAAAGTGTGTTTGGGTCGTCCTCAAACCACATTAAGCAGCTGTATGTTTTCCCGCTTTTGGGATCGTAAATTTCACCATCAACCCACTCGTTATCATCATCATCGTAAACAAATCCGGAGAGAAGTTTCAATCCCATAATTGGCCGAGTTTGTAACTTTTTCTCAGGATTTTTATCGTCAATCTTTGGTGTTCCATCCTCGTTGACAGGAGTCTTTAACCAGGTGATCTCACCGTTGAATTTCCCCTTTGAATCCTTCGTGATGGTCACCTTGCTATCGCCATCCTGAGTAAGCCAAACGCCGATAACCTTGTCGGCATTCTGAGCAAAAAGGGCGGTTCCAACCAGAACCAGAATTGAGATGAAAAACAGTTTCTTCATAATTCAAAAGTTATTAATTCGATTGCAATATAGCTTTTTATTGGAAATTTCAAATTAAAACAACCTTAAAAACAAAAGTCTCAAACAGGAATGTACCGTTCAACAAAATTTTTAGTTTTTAAACCCAGCTGCTATCAATTTTCCAAATCAACAATTTATTTAACACGATTCACCCAACCTTACATAGTTATCGGCAACGGGAATGAATTCCTCGCTTTCGGCTATAACTATGGTATGGCCGTTTTTTATTAAGGAATCAAATAGCTGTAAAAGGTTTTCAACGTTTTGCGGATCGAGGCCATGCGTTGGCGAATCGAAAAATATTATCGCCTTCCGACTCTTTAAACTTGCCAGATTTTCTGCCAACGAAAGTCTTCGTCGCTCGCCACTTGAAAGGGTTGAAGTTTCCTGTCCCAAACACAAGTAACTCAATCCTACTTTCTGGAGCCAATGAATTATATTTCTACTTTTTTCTGAAAGAAAAATCTGGCTTGCCATAAAATCAACTGTTGAGCCTAGCCATTCGCTAATATTTTTACCGTTAACGGCAAACAGCAAGTATTCTTCTTTGTAACGTTTCCCGTTGCAATCGGGACAGGTTTCCTTCACATCGGGTAAAAAGTCGAGCGAAGTTGTAATGTAGCCCAGTCCCTTACACCTTGGACACTGCGATTTTTTTGAGTTGTAGCTGAAATCGGCTTCGCTTACTTTCCTTTCCTTCGCTTCGGGTGTTTGTGAGAAAACCTTTTTAACGTCGTTGATTAATCCGGTGCGTGTTGCAACGGAACTTTGCCCTCCGGATTGGGTTAGCTCATAGTTTGCCAGAATTGTGGTGTAGCCTTCCAAATCCCTAGCGGATTGTACAAAATCTTCCAACTTTCTGGTTTTTCCGCAACCAATTGGCCCGGTAATAAGATTTAACCTTTGAGGAAATACTTTACTATTCCCTATAGAAATAATTGGAAATATGCCGTTTACGCCCTTTAACTGACGGTTTACTGCAGATTTTCGGTTGATGATTTTTGTAGTTAAGGGAGATTTCTTTTCATCAATTTCTGCAACCGGAATATTTGCCACAATTTTCCCTCCAGCGCTTCCGGCTGCCGGACCAAGCTCAACGATTCTGTCGGCTGCAAGAATTAAATCCGCTTGGTGATCGCTGAAAAGGATTGTATTTCCTCTCTCCTTCGACTTTTTTAGCGCGCCAACCAAATGTTTTCTGCCCTTTTCATCCATTCCGGAGGAAGGCTCGTCGAGAATCAGGCACATTCCGCTTTGATGCGAGGAAAGAATGCTTCCAAGTCGAATCCACTTCATCTCTCCGGTCGAGAGCCAAGCCGCTGGCCGTCCCAGCGGAAGGTAACCCAAACCTGCATTGGAAAGGAATTCAATTTTTTCTTTCAGCTGATGCAGCAATGCTATTGAAACCTTCGAAAAATCTGTATGTGAAAGTGAAGCCTGAAACTCATCAACAGTCATCGATAGAGTTTCGCCAATGTGCCTGCCGGCAAATGTGAACTTTAGCATTTCGCTATTCAATCGGAACCCGTTACAACTGTTACAGGGCGAATCGCTTAAAAGTTCCAGCGCATGCTTTCCTCTTGTCGATGGGTAGTGCATTCGGTACTCCTGCTCAATAAGGTTGCAAAGTCCGTCCCATGATTCAGAAAATTTATGAACGCCTTCATTATTCTTCCGTTTGAATTCCCAGTTCGCCTCGTACTTCTCTTCTGAAGTTCCCCACAGTATCTTTTCTTTTTCGTCACCACTCAATTCAAACCAAGGTTTATTAAGATCTATCTCCTTGGTATTTGCCATTGCTAAAAGAACCCAACGGTACTTATTTTTCTCCTCGGTAAAGTAGGTAACCGTTTTGTGATTTGTAAGCGCACCCTGAAGCAGCGGTAACTTTTCGTTTGAAATTATTCGGCTTACATCACACTTTTTTACAAATCCGGTACCTTCGCACGATTTGCAGATTGAGTACTCGTTGGCAAACGAAAAATCGGCCGCAGTTACAGGTTTATTGTCAGGATTTTCGGCAAATCTTGCGAACAGCAAACGAAGTAGATCGTAAATTCCACTAATTGAAGCAACTGTCGATTGAATATCCGGCCGATGCGAATCGGCTTCAACCGCAACGGTTGGCATCATGCTTACAACATTTTCAATTTGTCCGACCACCTGAAGTTTTATTTGCAGTCTTCGGAATCCCGATAAATTCTCAGTAAAAAGTCGCTGACCTTCGGCATGAAGGGTATCCATGAGCAACGAAGTTTTTCCGCTTCCCGAGACTCCGGTAAACGCAACCATCTCACCCGAAGGAATCTGCAAATCGATTTGCTGCAAGTTGTTTGTTGAAATATTCTGCAGATTTATTGAAGGTTTGCTTACTACAATCTCTCTTTTACCGGTTTTATCAGTTCGTTTTAGCTCTTCAGTAGTTGGTGATTTATGATTTGTAACGAAATCGTTAATTGTGCCGCAGAACAAGCATTTTCCGCCGGCATCGCCACCTTCTGGTCCCAAGTCAACAATCCAATCAGCTTGATTAATAATTTGCGGATCGTGCTCAACCACAACAACCGTATGTCCCTTTTGGGTGAATTCATGCAAGGCATCAATAAGCATTCCAACATCAGCAGCATGCAGTCCGGTGGTTGGTTCATCGAGAACAAACATCGCTTTTCCGGTTGGCTGCCTTTGCAACGAAGTTGCAAGTTTTATTCGTTGCGCTTCTCCGCCCGATAGAGTTGTGGACGATTGCCCAAGATGAAGGTATCCCAAACCCAACTTTTGCATCGCTTTTAGGTAAGGTAGAATTGTTGGCGAATTTTCGAAAAACAGCAATGCTTCGTTTACGCTTAGCTGTAGTATTTCGTGGATGCTTTTCCCGTTTAGCTTAACGGAAAGGATTTCACTTTTATAGCGCGATCCGTTGCAAACCGGACACGGTTGAACGATATCCTCGAAAATGTGCATTCCTATTTTTAGAACTCCCGTTCCGGAGCACGATACGCATTGTCCCTGCTTGCTGTTGAACGAGAAGTAGCTGGCGTTAAAGCCAAATTTCTTGGCATCATCGGTTTGCGCAAAAAGTTTCCGGAGTTCATCAAAAAGTCCGGTGTAGGTTGCCGGATTGCTTCTCGAAGTTCGGCCAATGGGTTTCTGATCAACAAAAATTATCTGCTTGAATGCTTCGCAGTTAAGAAGTCCGTGGTTTACAAGCGTACTTTTTCCAGCGCCTGATACTCCTGTTATTACATTAAGGGCTCCACGTGAAAATCGGAATGTTTGATTGGAAATATTATGATATTTAGATATGTGAATATCAAAATAAGTTACGCTATTCTTTTTGGTACTTATGCTATTTTTTTTGATACTAAATTCGGAGTTAAGCATTTTCCCCGTTTTGCTTTCACTGGGATTAATTTTGGCTAAATTTTCGGGTGTTCCGGTGTACACAACTTCTCCTCCCAGCAAACCGGCACCGGAACCGAGTTCTACCAAATGCTGTGCAGCTCGAATAATTTGTTCGTTATGTTCAACCACAACAACAGTATTTCCGTTCTCAACGAGTTTGTACATGGTGTCGATAAGGAAGTGAACGTCGCGTGGATGCAAACCAATGGATGGTTCATCGAAAAGGAAAAGAACTCCGGTTAGTCCGCTGCTATTCAGCTGCGAAAGTCGCATTCGGCGAAGTTCTCCCTGCGAGAGCGTTTCACTTAATCGGTTGGCTGAGATATGTCCAACACTTAACTTGCAAAGTTGATTAAGTTGATTTTTTATCGTTTCAACCAGTTTTGTTTCCCCTAGCGAATTACATGAAATTTTCTCAAAAGTTTTGAGTAAATCGGAGAAGTGTAGCTGTTCGTAGTAAACAAAACTTTTACCGTGCCAGGTAACGTTCAGTGAATTCTGATTCAACCTTTCGCCATTGCAAACGGGACAATCGCGCGAGGAGAGGAACCGTAGAATGTTATCGTTGCGGTCACGTACCAAAATTTCTTCCATAACAGGAATAATTCCACGGTAGAAAGCTTCATCGCGGGGACGGGCAGTCATTCCTGTCCACCTCATTCGCGATTCGAGCGAGTGTTTTCCGTACAGAACCTTTACATTATTGGAACCGTACAGAATCACATTTTTTTGATGTTCAGTAAGTTGATTCCATGGAGTGTCAACCGAAAAACCTTCGGTTTTACAAACCTTATCGAGTTCGCTGATGGTTACCTGCGAGTAAATGGTGTAACCGTTTGGAAGCGTAATTACAAGTGCTCCTTCGCGAAGCGATTTTTCGGGGTCGGCAATTAGCTTCGAAATATCAACATACTCTTCAATTCCAAGTCCTTTGCAGCGCTCGCACCAGCCTTTTTCGGAGTTGAATGAGAATTGATTTCGATTTAGGGTAAATCCCTGATCGTTGTACCGAGAGAAAAGTTGCCGCAAAAGCGGCGAAATTTCGCTGAAAGTTCCGGCAGTGGATCGGCGGTTTGCCTGAACATGGGTTTGCCCGATACTAATTACCGGAAGCAAACCATCAATGCTGGTTACCTTTGCCGGACGAATTTTCCCCAAACGAGAGCGAGTGTAGGCTGAAAAAGTTTCAAAGTACATCCGCTGTCCTTCGCGCTGTAGAATATCGCCAACCAGGCTACTTTTCCCGCTTCCCGACAATCCTGTTACAACCGTAAACTGGTTGTGAGGAATATCAACATCAATTGACTTTAAATTATTCTCGGCTGCTCCTCTGACTTCAATTCGGGACATTCTATATAAAATTTGAGCTTTAAGTAAAAAAGAAAAAGGTTGTCTAAAGTAGCTCAGACAACCTTCATATGCAATAAAAACTGTATCTAAATTATTATACGTTTGGCATTTGGTAAAGGAATCTTTTGATACTCCGTTTTGGAGTTTTCTCAAATTCCTCAGGATATAGTTTGGTTTTAATAATCTGGCAGTATGATGGAAGCGTTTTGTTTACAAAGTTGCGATTATCCTCCATAATTTTTTCGAGGTTTGCGGTTGGAATTCCATCCTTATCGGCAGCATCAAAATCGGGGAAAACAAGGGCAATCAACTTCCCATCCTGCTCAATTACAAGCGATTCCTGAACGTAAGGAAGCACGTTAATTTGAGCCTCAATTTCCTCGGGGTAAATGTTTTGGCCGTTAGGGCCAAGCAGCATATTCTTGCTACGTCCCTTAATATACAGGTAGCCATCCTTGTCAATAATTCCCAAATCGCCGGTGTGAAGCCAACCTTCGGAGTCGATTGCCTGACGAGTTGCCTCTTCATTTTTGTAGTAGCCCAACATAACGTTATCGCCCTTTACAAGAATTTCGCCAACAATATTATACGGATCTTCAGAATCAATTTTCACTTCCATATTTACCACTGCTTTACCAGCAGAGTAGAGTTGGGTTGTTTTCCATGAGTCGTAAGTAATTATTGGTCCGCACTCAGTCATTCCGTACCCAACGGTATAGCGGAAGCCGATATCGCGGAGGAAATCCTCAACCTCAGGATTTAGCGCTGCGCCGCCAATAATCACTTCAATAAAGTTGCCGCCGAAAGTTGCCGAAAGCTTCTTGTTAATCGTATTCTTTATCCTTCGGTCGATTATTGGCACCTTTAGTAGCAGCTTTAGGGAAGGTCGTTTTAGCGACTCCAGAATATTTTTCTTGTAAATTTTTTCAATTATCAGAGGAACAGCGAGCACAACCCTCGGTTTAATGTCGTCGAACGCTTCGAGGATAATTTTTGGCGATGGGTTTCGGGTTAGGAAGTGAACGTGGCAACCACGGGTAACCTGAAACAGAAACTCAAATGCAGCACCGTATGCGTGAGCTAACGGAAGAATTGAAACCTGCTTATCGCCTGGATTTAAAGGAATTACTTCCTGTGCAAAGTACATGTTGCTCCACATGCTGCGGTAGGGGAGCATTACCCCTTTCGAGAACCCGGTGGTTCCGCTGGTGTAGTTTATTATGCAAACTTCCTCGGGGTTTGTATCCTTGAAGTATGAAACGTGTTCGGGACCAAACCCGTTGGGGTACTTTTCACCAAAAAAATCATCAACCTTTTGCCTTATTTCTCTAACCGAGAAAGGTGTATTCTCGTGAAGTATCGAAAAGTCGGTGAGGGAAATAATGCATTTCACTCCCCGCATCTGCGACTCATCGAGGTTTTCCCAAATGGGGTCTCCCGTAAACAGAACGGTTGAATCGGAATGGTTAACGATGTGGTGAACATTATCGGGTTTGAAGTCGGGGAGAATGGGAACCAGAACCGCTCCGTAGGTTATGGTTGCCAGATAGGCAACAGCCCAGTTCGATGAGTTACGCCCAATAAGGGCAATTTTATCGCCTTGAACAATTCCCGTTTTTTGAAAAATAATATGGATTTTATCAATTTTTCGAGCTACATCGTTATACTTAAGCGTGATTCCTTTATAGTCGGTAAATGCTGGTAAATTCCAGTTTTGCTTTACACTTTCCTCAATTAGTTTCACAAAACTTTTATCCATGTCGCTGGCAATTAGGTTTATAGCAAATTAATTTTAAGGTGTAAAGGGCAAAAGTATGAAAAAAGAAATAATTTTAAAAAGAATTTAGTTACGGAGTTTCAGCCTTAGCTTAACTTGCGTTTTCCAAATTTCTTGGTAAGAATAGCGATAGTTAGCCCAACTATTAGGCCAGAAATGTTTGAGGCAATATCGAGAGGATTATAAGTTCGCCCGGATATTAGAAGCTGCATGTATTCTGTTCCAACTGCAAACCCCAGGGAAATGAAAAGCAAAACAATCCCAGTTCTGCTCCACATTAAGGTTCGAGTAGCTAAAAACACAAGGATAGGGAGTGCCGAAAAGGCCATAGCATGCAATAGGTAGTCGACTCTAAACTCTTTCTCAAAAATTGAAACCTGCTGAATTCCTCCTTTGGGGTTAAGGGAAATGCCTACAATTACTGCGATATAAATCCAGAATAGGATAGAGTAAAGTGCTGATATTCTTTTGGTCATTTCGCAAAGATAGCATCTTATTTTTCATAATTTTTTGCAGAATGTTATACCTTTGCATTCCCAATATCTTTTTGAACAATGAATTTGCCCGATAAGCGTATCGTTGATTTTATCAACAAGCACCACGTGTTAACCTTGGCTACCTGCTTCGAGGAGGAACCCTACTGTGCCAACTGTTTCTACGTTTATTTGGAGGACGATAACAGCTTAGTTTTCACTTCCGATTACGAAACCAAGCACATTAAGCAGGCAAGCCATAACATATACGTTGCCGGTAGCATTGTGCTTGAAACCAACATTATTGGAAAAATTCAGGGAGTTCAATTCCAGGGAATTATTAGCGAGCCCGAGGGCGAATCCTACAAAAAAGCCCGTGCTGCTTACCTAAAACGTTTCCCCGTTGCCATGCTTATGAAAACTACCCTGTGGGTTGTTGATTTAACCTTTCTTAAGTTTACCGATAACAGGCTCGGTTTTGGAAAGAAGCTTATTTGGGAGCAGGAGCTTCTAACCACATCGTTTCTTAACTCAAAAACCGAATAATGATTCTGGTTACCGGAGGAACTGGGTTGGTAGGTTCTCACCTGCTTGTTGAATTTGCCTCCCGAGGCCAAAGGGTAAAGGCACTAAGGCGAAGCGGCAGCGACACTTCAGTTGTTCCCAAACTTTTCTCACACTACGATGTGAACTTGCAAAACCTTAAACTTATTGAATGGGTTGAAGGCGATGTGGAGGAATACTCTTCGTTGAAGGATTTGCTTTGCGAAGTAAAAACCGTTTACCATTGCGCAGCAATTGTTTCTTTCCGGGGTTCCGACTTTCAAAAAATGCTTTCGGTTAATGTTCAGGGAACGGCAAACCTTATTGATGCTTGTATAGAGGTTGGCGTAAAGCAGTTCTGCTTCGCAAGTTCGGTTGCGGCACTTGGTTCACCTGTTGATAGCGGCATGGTCGATGAAACCTCACTTTGGGGTAAAAGCAAGGGGAAATCGGGTTATGCAATCAGTAAGTTTTTTTCAGAAATGGAGGTGAGGAGAGGTGTTGAGCTTGGACTCAAAGCCACCATTGTAAATCCAACGGTTATTATTGGGCCAGGGAGGTGGAATTCGGGCAGCGGACAAATTTTTGGAACCATAAATCGTGGCTTCCCATTCTACACCGATGGTGTAACTGGCTACGTTGATGTCAGAGATGTTGTAAACTGCATGATTACTTCTGTTGAAAAGGAAGCTTGGGGTGAAAGGTTTGTAGTAAATGGCCAGAATATTTCGCACAGGGAAGTATTCAGCCAAATAGCAAAAAAGATGGGCAAAAAGTCACCGTTTATTCACGTAAAACCCTGGATGAGTTCCATTGCCTGGCGCGTGGCGTCGGTTTTTGCGTTCATAACGCAGGGCAAACCCTCCCTAACAGGGGAAACTGCCAGAAGCGGACATAGCAAAACCTACTACTCTGCAATGCTGGCAGAAAGCAATCTTGGTATAAAATTTCGCTCGGTATTGGAAGCGATTGAAAATACAGTAAGCGCCGGAAGGTTATAGCTGCTACTCCTGCTTTTTGGCCAATGCCCAGCCAATAAACCCAATCCCTGCAAGAATAAAAGGAATGCTTAGTATTTGCCCCATGTTTATTATCATTCCCACCTCGAATTGAACCTGAGGCTCCTTTACAAACTCGATTAAAAACCTTGTTCCAAAAACGAGAATAAGAAACAGACCAAATAGCAATCCCGGTTTGGGTTTTCCATTACTCTTTTTGTAAATTAAGTAAAGAAGTACAAAAATTAGCAGGTACGCTAGCGCTTCGTATATTTGGGTTGGGTGCTTGGGAATTTCTTGGCCATCTCTAACAAAAATGAAGCCCCAAGGTTTTGAGGTGGCCACCCCATATATTTCAGAGTTCATTAAATTCCCGAACCGTACTAACGAGCCACCCAACGCAGCCGGAATCATAAAACGGTCAAGCACATGTATCATAGGCATTTTAGCCTTACGGCTAAATAGGTACATGCCAATAACACCGCCAATAGCAGCGCCATGGCTGGCCAATCCGCCCTTCCAAATCATTATAATTTCCCAAGGGTTTGAAAGATAGTAGGCTGGCTCGTAGAAAAGGCAATGACCAATGCGAGCACCAAGTACTATACCAACCGCCGAGTATACGGTTAACGAATCGAGGTAGCCTTCAGGTAAATTCTCTTTCTTCACAAAACGGTCAAAAACCAGGTATCCTAAGTAGAATGCCAAAGCCCAAAGAACTCCGTAGTATCGCACAGCAAACTTACCAATCCTGAATATTTCGGGGTTAACATCCCAGGTTATGTATGCTAGAATCATAGTTTTAAAATTTACTTCAACGTATAAACAAACATTCGGGTGTAAAGTTAAAATAAATAAAATGAACCCGTCCAAATTCGTAAGCAGTTTCATCGTTAAAGTAATGTTAACATTACTCATTGTGGTTAAATGGTAAACAGTTTTTTGTACTTTTACATCCTGTTGAAAATCTTAAAATTTTGATACTATGTTTTCAGGAATTGTAGAAGAACCCGCAAAAGTTGTTAAGCTAGAGAAGGATCAGGAGAACCTTCACATTACCCTAACCTGCTCGTTTGCAAAGGATTTAAAGATTGACCAGAGCGTATCGCACAACGGCGTATGCCTTACGGTTGTTAAGCAGGAGAGTGATACCTATACCGTTACAGCCATTAAGGAAACTCTTGAAAAGTCGAACCTGGGCTTGCTAAAAGAAGGCGACAAGGTTAACCTTGAACGTAGTATGAAAATGGATGCCCTTCTTGATGGCCACCTTGTTCAGGGGCATGTTGACCAAACCGCAACATGTACAAAGGTTGAGGAAGCCGAAGGTAGCTGGTATTTCACATTTGAGTACGATCCTTCGAAAGGAAATATTACTGTTGAAAAGGGTTCGGTTTCGGTTAACGGAGTAAGTTTAACGGTTGTGAATTCCCAAGAAAAATCGTTTCAGGTTGCCATAATACCGTACACCTACGAGATCACAAACTTTCACGAGATTAAGCCCGGAACAGTTGTAAACCTTGAATTCGATGTGGTAGGTAAGTACATTTCAAAGCTTCTGAAGCAGTACATCGAGGGAGGAATGATTGAAAGGCTTATGAAGTAGCAAAATGAAAATAGCTTCACCCAAACAAATGTCAATAGCCATTTCTGTAGTTGCGGGTGCAATTTCAGGAGTGGCTATTCTACTTTTCTCGAACTTTAAACCCGAGAACACCTATTTGGTTGCATTTGCAGTTGCTTTGCTTGTTTTTATTTCCATTTATATTATTGATCAGTACCTGCTTAATTCATTCATTTTCGAAAAGATTAACCCAATTTACAAAACCATTCACAACCTAACCATTCCCGATTCAGAAATAAAAAAGGAGCTGGAGGAGAAGGATCTAATTAACGAAGTGAACAAGGAGGTGCTTGTTTGGGCTAACACCAAGAGCAAAGAAATTGACAAGCTCAGAGAGCTTGAAAACTACCGGAAGGAATTTTTGGGCAACGTTTCGCACGAGCTTAAAACGCCAATATTCAACATACAGGGTTACGTGCTAACCTTGCTCGATGGCGGTCTCGACGACCCGTCGATAAACCGAAAGTACCTTGAGCGTACTGAGAAAAGCATTAACCGGCTTATTTCAATTGTTGCCGACCTTGAAACTATTTCAAAGCTCGAATCGAAAGTGCTAAAGCTTGATGTGGAGCGGTTCAACATTGTTCAGCTTGTAGAGGAAATTTTCGATGCACAGGAAATACGAGCCAAAGACCGGGGAATTACGCTGGTTTTCGACAAGAAGTACGAAAAGCCTGTTTGGGTGCTTGCGGATAGGAAACGAATTAGTCAGGCACTTACAAACCTGGTAGTTAACTCAATTAACTACGGAAAAGTAGGAGGACAAACCACCGTTTCGCTCATTGATATGTTCGAGAATATAATGGTTGAGGTGAACGATGACGGCATTGGAATCGACAAGAAGGATCTTCCCAGAATTTTTGAGCGTTTCTACCGTGTGGATAAGAGCCGCTCGCGTGAACAGGGAGGTACCGGACTTGGTTTGGCCATTGTGAAGCATATAATCGAGGCACATAACCAGCGGGTAAATGTAAGGAGCAACTTGAACGAGGGCACCTCATTCGTTTTTTCTCTGAAAAAAGCAGCATCAGAGAAGTAATACTTTCCCCCTATTTCTTCCCGTTGAAGGGTTCCCAGTTTTTTGCCAAGCCACCAATTCCCGTTTCACGGTAGGCAACCTGAATATCGCGTCCCGTTTCAGCCATGGTTTTTACTGCACGGTCGAACGAAATTTTATGACCCCCATCGGACGACAACGCGTAAACAGCACACGAGTATGCCTTTGTTGCAGCAATAGCATTTCGCTCGATGCAGGGAATTTGTACAAATCCCAGAACCGGATCGCAGGTTAAGCCTAAATTATGCTCCATTCCCATCTCCGCAGCATACTCAATTTGGTTGGGCGAACCGCCCAGTATTTGAGCCATTGCTGCCGATGCCATGGCGCATGCAGTTCCAATTTCACCCTGGCAACCAACCTCTGCTCCGGATATTGAAGCGTTGGTTTTTACCAGGTTACCAATGAGTCCGGCGGTTGCAAGTCCTCGTAAAATTTTGGGTTCGTTCAAATGCTCATCACGGTTTAGGTAGAAAAGTACTGCTGGCAGAACCCCTGAGGAACCGCAGGTTGGAGCCGTTACAATGCGACCTCCGGCGGCATTCTCCTCTGAAACTGCCAGGGCGAAAGCAAAAAGTAGCCCAATATTCTTTAACGTTCCGTGCGAATTGAGTGCCTTTGTGTAGTGTGAAGAGGACCGGCGTGCCAGCTTTATTGGTCCGGGCAGAACACCCTCGTTATCGATTCCTCGCTGAATGGTATCTTTCATGGTGTGCCATACATCGTGCAGAAACTCCCATATTTCCTTCCCTTCGTTGTCCTCAACGTACTCCCACAGGGTTTTGCCTTCGTTTTTACACCACTTCAAAATGTCCGACATTTTGTTGTGGGCATAAATTTTCTTGCTGTTCAAAACACCCGAATCGTCCAGTAAATCGCCACCGCCAATGCTGTAAACAGTCCACGAATCGACCACTTTTCCTGCTTCATTCTCTATGGACTCAAATATCATCCCGTTGGGATGAAGAGGAAGGCTTTCCTCGGGTTTCCATAAAATTTCAACATCGTTGGGTAGAAATGCTTTCTGCAAAGCCAAGTCGGTATGATGCCCTTTGCCGGTTAACGCCAGGCTACCGTAAAGGCTAACCCTAAACCGATGTAGCTCGGGGTATTTTGTTACGAATATTTCGGCGGCTCTCACGGGTCCAATGGTGTGACTGCTCGATGGGCCATACCCGACTTTGTAGATTTCACGAACTGATTGCATTTGGAAACTCTTTTATAAGTGCAAAAGTATTCATAACAGCTGAACATTTATACCTTAACAAAATAAAAAAAGTCGTTTGAGAAGACCCAAACGACTTTAGTGTATTAGGATTTTATTAGGTGAAAATAATTTGAGTTCCTTCCCCGGCAGCCAGCTCGTAGAACTGCCCAATGGTGATAATATCCTTTACATGCTCGCTGAAATCCTCCTTCTTCAGTCCGAACATTTCAACGGCAAGCTTGCAGGCGAATATTTCGCCTCCACCCGCAGTAATCAGTTCAAGAAACTCATCAACAGGAGGGATGTCGAGTTTCTCCATCTGGCTCTTCATCATTGCTGATACACCGGCCTCCACGCCAGGAAGCATGCCGAGCAAGGTGGGGAAAGGTAAACCGCCGGGCATTCGTAAACCCGGGTTACCTACGGTTGCTGTATGCAGCTTTTTCATCTGCTTCTTTGTAATTGCATCGAGCCCGAAGAAGGTGAAGAAAACCTTCGCTTCAATTCCTTCCATAACAGCTCCGTTGGCCATGACTAGTGCAGCGTAAACATCCTCGATGCTTGCTTTGGCACAAATTATCATTACCTTTTTTATGGGGTGCTCTATGTTTGCCATAATTAATTCGTATTTGAAGTTTTATACACAACTCGAAGGTTTGGCAATGCCGGCTATGCGGGTTGCCTTCTTAAGGGGTGCACCGGGGAAGAGCTCGTAGAAACCTTTGGTGTCAATAATTCCAGACTTGCCAATGGAGCGAATGGTTAATGCCTCGCCCTTTACCGTTTTTTCGCGGATGAACTCAATTACCTCAAAGTGTTTGTCGGTTAGGGACAAGCCTTCCTCGTTCGCAATTTCAACAGCAATTTCTTTTGACCACTGGTTGGGGTCAGACATGTAACCATCGTCGGTTACTGATACAGTTTTGCCTGCATACACTTTTTCTGCCATAACGTTATTATTTATTGGTTAAACTTTGTTTTTACTAATTTCCGAAATCATGCGAAGCATGAACGACAGGCTTTTTCGAACCTCTGGTTTATTCATCTCCCGCATTAGTTTGAATAGCGATTTATTGTCTGCTTTATCATCCATTCTCATGGTAGCAAGAACCTCAGTAATGTGCTGTACTTCGGCAAGAACATGAGGCTGGGTAACGTTTCGAATGGCCGCCCCGATGGTTGGAAGGTTCTCTTTTAGGCGAATTATGTCCTCCTCGGTTACTGCGTTTTTGAACTCACCAGCTAGGTTTACAAGCTGTTTCATGTATGCTATATACCCTTCCGATTCAAGTTTTCCAAGGGAGTTTGTTGCAGCAATGCCGGCATCTTTAACAATTGGCCCAACATCGTGAAGAAAATCCATAACGCTTTCGAGCGTATCCATAAGTTCGCCAAAGGTTTTTATATTTCGAAGAAACTTAAATACAAGGTATTTAATGTCTTCACCGTCAACTCGTATGTTCTGAATGGCGAGCTCGTCAACAGCCGTTTGGAAGGCATCCTTACCCACAATGGATAAATCCTCAACCAAATCCTGCATTGCTTCCGATTGCTGGCTTTGCCTGCTCATTATTTCGAGCATCAAATCAACCTTCCTGTTCAGCTCATCAACTTGTTGTTGAATACTTGTATCTGCCATAGCTAATTAGTTTACTGTTCTTTACCTGCCATCGTCATTTGCGATTCCAACGGAAGTTCTTTGCCTTTTAGCAGCATGTGCCAGTATATCCAGCGGAACATAACTTTACCGTAGTGGTTAATCCGCGTGTTTTTAAGCAACCCAAACGGGCCAACACCCGGAAGGGGGTAAGTTCCTGGAAGCGGTTCGGTTTCGTAGTTAAAGTCAATAAGCGAACCTTTCCCAAATCCTGTTTCAATGTAGCAGTTCGAGTGTCCATCGAATTTTGCCAGTAATGGTCTTCCTTCAATAGCCGACATTATATTCTCGAATAGAATTTCAGAGGCAAAGTGAACCACCGAACCGGCCTTCGATGTTGGGATGTTCGAAGCATCGCCCAGCACAAAAACATTCTCCCATTTCTCTGAGCGGAGCGTGTGCTTATCGGTTGGAACGTAGTTCAAATCGTCGCCCATACCGCTACGCGCAATAAATTCAGCCCCCATGTTTACTGGAACAATGCTCAGTAAATCGAACGGGATTTCCCTGCCATCGTACGATACAATCTTTTTCTCTGTGTCGTCAACGCGCTCAAGGTAAAAATCAGGAACTACCTGAATGTTCTTCTCTTCCAGAAGTTCCCCCAGCATTTTGGTTGCTTTTGGTTTAGTAAACGCACCCGGTAGGGGTGTTGAGAAAATGATGTTTACTTTTTCTCGCATACCTTTCTTTACAAAAAATTCATCGGCTAAAAAGGCGAACTCCAGCGGGGCAACCGGGCACTTAAAGGGAAGCTCGGCGATGTTGATTACCATGTTTCCTCCTTCCCATGTTTTCAGGAAGTTTTGCAGGGCAACAGCGCCATCGGGAGTGTAGAAATCGAAAATACTTTTTCGCCATTCTTTACCCTTCAAACCGGGTGTTTCATCAGGACTAATGTGGGTTCCTGAGGCCACAATCAAAAAGTCGTAGTTTAGAATCTGACCGTCGGAAAGGAATACTTTGTTTGCATCGGGCTCAACCCTGTCAATTTCATTAAAAACAACCTTAACTCCGGCAGGAATAAACGACGATTTTGGTTTTACCACATCGTGTTTTGTATAAATTCCGAATGGTATAAAAAGGAAACCGGGCTGGTAGTAGTGGTTTGGCTCCTTATCTACCAAGGTTATTTCCCAGGAATCCCTCTCGAGGGCTTTTCTGAGTTTATTTGCCATTATGGTGCCGCCGGTTCCAGCACCTAGTATTACAATTCTTTTCATAATAGGTTGTGTTTGTACTTTTGCAAAGTTTACGAATTGCCAGAAATTAGTTACCTTTACTAGGCTTGTTAAATATCAAGATTGATAAATATCAAACTGCTGGTTCGATGCAAATAACCTGCTATGGAGAAGCTTGTGGTGAGTGTGGATTCCGCTCTACCATCTTCAACTGTTTGTCGAAGGAGCAGCTCGACTTGCTCTCAGAGAGCAAGAATATAATCAAGGCAAAGAAGGGTGATATAGTTGTTAAACAGGGCGATAACATTGAGAGTTTTGTTTTTTTAAGAGCAGGTTTAGCAAAACTTACTCGATTAACACACGAAGGGAAGGAGCAGATTGTTGGAATTGCTCGCCCACGTGATTTTGTTGGCTTGCTTAGCCTTTTTTCATCGCAGAAGCACCAGTACTCAATAACCACCATTGAGGATTCGGAGTTCTGTTTGGTTGACTACAACAGAATATTTGAGCTAACAAAACTCAATGGGAAGTTGGCTCATAGTCTGCTCGAGAAGATTAGTCAGGTTGCCGATATACTTATTAGCACTCGGTTAGACCTGAATAGCCGACAAATAAGGGGTCGAATAGCCTACATACTTTGCTACTTTGCAACTGAAGTTTACAATTCAAATAAGTTTAACCTGCCCATTTCAAGAAAGGAAATTGGAGAACTTATCGATATGAGAGTTGAGAATGTTGTGCGGGTTCTCTCCGAGTTTCGAAAGGACGGAATAATTGCAATAGAGGGAACGCAAATTGAAATATTGAACTTCGAAAAGTTAAGCTGGATTAACCAGCATGGCTAGGGCTACAGAATCCCTTTTATTTTTCTGGCAAGCTTTGAGGCAAATACGAAATCATTAAACTCTTTGTTATCGCTATTTAGCACATCCTCCTTGGTGCCTTCCCACCATTTTTCTCCCTGATGTATGAAAATTATTTTATCGCCAATTCCCATTACCGAGTTCATATCGTGGGTGTTAACTATGGTAGTAATATCGTACTCTTCAGTAATTTCTTTAATCAAATTATCAATTATAATTGATGTTTTCGGATCGAGGCCTGAATTTGGCTCATCGCAGAAAAGGAAACGAGGGTTTAAGGCAATGGCACGGGCAATGGCAACTCGTTTCTTCATACCACCACTAATTTCCGAAGGAAAAAGCTTGTTGGCATTCTCAATATTTACACGTTTTAAACAGAAGTTTACACGTTCAATTTTCTCTTCGTAGGTTTTCTCGGAAAACATATCCAAAGGATACATTACATTTTCTTCTACTGTTGCAGAATCAAAAAGAGCTCCCCCCTGAAAAAGCATCCCAACTTGTTGTCGTAACTTTTTTTTCCCTTTGCTATCAAGAGAATTGAAATCTTGGTCATTGTAGTAAATTTCTCCCTCGTCAACATCGTGAAGGCCAACAATTGATTTCATGAGAACGGTTTTCCCCGAACCACTTTGCCCAATGATAAGGTTAGTTTTACCCTTGTCAAAAGTAGCGCTAATACCTTTAAGAACGGGTCTCTCAGTAAACGATTTCCATACGTTAACAACTTTAATCATGACAATAGAAGTTGTGTGAGGATAAGGTTGAAGAGAAGAACTACCACGCTACTATACACAACGGCCTTAGTGCTGGAACGACCAACCTCAAGGGAACCTCCCTCGACATAGTAGCCATAAAACGATGAAACACTAGTGATTATAAAGGCAAACACAATTGTTTTAATAATTGCATAGGTAATATAGTAAGGGTAAAAAACGTATTGAATTCCATCTATATACTCCTGTGTAGTAATTACTCCAGCATACACTCCCACAATCCATCCACCAAAAATTCCTACAGCAATACTAAGTATTGTTAAAAATGGGTTAAACAACACTAATGCAGTAATTTTTGGTAAAACCAAAAAATTAGCTGAGTTAACTCCCATAATTTCAAGAGCATCAATTTGTTCAGTCACACGCATTGTCCCAATTTCAGACGCAATATTGCTTCCAACCTTTCCTGCCAGAATAAGGGCTACGATTGTCGACGAAAACTCAAGAAGGATGCTGTCGCGGGCAGCTACTCCAATTAGGTATGTGGGTAGAAATGGGTTTTCTGTATTGTAGGCAGTTTGAATAGTGATAACTGCGCCCATGAAAAAAGAAATAATTGCAATGATACCTATGGAATTTATCCCCAGTTTATCTATTTCCTTAACCGTTTCACGATAATAAATCCATCTTTTTTCGGGTCGTGAAAACACTTTACCCAAAAAAATGAAGTATAACCCAATTGTATGGAAAAGTTGCATGGTTGCAAAGTTAATAAATAATCCGACTAAGTGTTTTTTATGTTAATACCTATTGTTATGTTTGTTACTTTTATGGTATAATTTTCAATAAAAGCAGATGCAGGAAAAAAACAATGTTTATTGTGTGATTATGGCTGGTGGTGTAGGAAGCCGTTTTTGGCCCTTAAGCCGACAAGCAATGCCAAAACAATTCCTTGATATACTTGGCACAGGTAGTTCGTTGCTCCAGCAAACTTTTAGCAGAGCAACTAATTTCTGCCCCCCAGAGAATGTTTATATTGTAACTGGAACACAGTATAAGGATCTGGTTCTAGCGCAAATTCCAAGTATATCTTCAGAGCAAATTATACTTGAGCCTATGCGAAGAAATACAGCTCCCTGTATAGCTTTTGCCAACGAAAAAATCCGAAAACGCAATCCCAATGCGCTTGTTGTTGTTGCTCCAAGCGACCACCTAATCCTAGATCAAGCAAGTTTTATTCGTACAATTGAAACATCATTGTCGTTTGCACAGGCACACGAGGCACTTATTACAATTGGCATAAAACCTAGCAGACCCGAAACCGGATATGGTTACATACAAGTGAAAAAACAGGTCGAAAAAAACATTCCAAACCTCTTTAAAGTAAAAACTTTTACCGAAAAACCCAGCCTGGAGATGGCAGAACTATTTTTGGAAACAGGTGAGTTCTACTGGAACTCTGGAGTTTTCGTTTGGTCACTAAGTGCAATTAGTAGTGCATTTACAAAGTATCTCCCCGAAGTAAGTAATCTTTTTTCTGAATCGTCAAAGCACTATAACACTCAGAATGAGGCGCAAATAGTTTATGATATATATTCTGAATGTAAAAATATCTCCATTGATTACGGCATTATGGAGAAAGCCGATAACGTTTATGTTATTTGTTCTGAATTTGGTTGGTCCGATTTGGGAACTTGGGGATCACTCTATCTGAATAGTGCTAAAGATGCCCATGGTAACACGGTTTCTGGTTCTAACGTAATGCATTACGATGTTTCAAACTCACTAATAAATTTTCCGAATGATAAGTTAGTGGTAGTTCAAGGGCTTTCTGATTATATTCTTGTTGAAAGAGATAATATTTTGCTGATTTGTAAAAAGGAGAATGAGCAAGAAATTAAGCAATACCTAAATAACGTTATCATTGAAAAGGGTGATAGGTTTATATAGTTACCGTATGGTGCCACAAATAAAGAGGGGTAACCAATATAAGGTTACCCCTCTTTCTATATGGTAGAATAGCATCTAATATTCCCAAAGGTCATGCTCAAGATTAAAAAGTTCCGTTTTTATTCGTTCCGATTCCTGCATGTTTGGTATACCTCCAAATGTGTATTCGTTGATTCTTCTGTTATTGTATACGTTCGTTTCTCTAACAATAAATGAATTGAAACGACGTTTGAAGAATATATCATCAAAAGAATTGCGTTGGGCATCGTTAAACTCATTAAAAACAGCTGTATTTGCTAAAACAGTACGCGCATGCGGATAGTATATCCAGAAAAGTTGAGACCACTGCAACTCTCCTCCAACATCCTCATCATCTGCTGTTTGTGCAATTCTAACAAATGCTCTTAGTGGACAAATTCCAAGGATTCTAACTTGCATCGTTGAATGTTTTTTGTCAAAAAACCACTCTTCTTTTATTAACAGTTGCTTAACTTCCTGCCAACGAATCTCTCCTTTAATTAAAATGGTGGTATCTCTACCATCCGGCAATGTTCTTATTTCTTCTTTATCGAGGGCATCAAATCGTGCCAAAACCTGATCGTAGGAAAGAAGTGTAGTAAACTCATCGTCAACAGGATCGTAGGCATTAATTTCGTTGAATTTAATTGCATCCACAAGCCTTTGCACAAGGCTAATTCTATCGTGCATTCTAACGGTTGGGTAGTAAAGAGGGTGGTTAACTTTTTCCCTCAAATCAATCCTACGCCAAACTCTCTTTGTCCACATCATATCCGATTCACGAAGATGTGGGTATGGAATAGGAATACGCTGGGGAATGGTTTCCCTTTCGTAAACACCATCTAGCACAAGCGGCTCTTTACCCTGTGCGCTTGCGGTGGTGAAGGCTCCTGAAACGAACGATAAACCGAGGAGAATAATTGCAAACTTCTTCATAATTATCTTGAGTTATAGTATTCTGAAAACAAGATCATTTAATTCCCTGATGCTTCCGTCGGGACCTACGGCCTTTATATTGGTAAAACTAACAACTTGTCCTGAACGTAAACTACCAATCAATCGCTTTTGGTCATCTGTTAGCATCTGACTTTTTGACATTTTGTCATCGGTAAAGCCTCCAACAACTGCCGAAACAGTAAATCCTGTTACAGTGAATTTCATATCAAAGTCAAAATCAGGGGGCATCTTCGCAGCAACATATAATGCTGATGCTAACACGTTTTTGGCAACTCTTTTCGATGTTACCCCATCAACTGAAGGTTCTGGAGGCGGTACTGGCTTAACCCTAAATGTTTGTGAACCCATTGGTCTTCTGGTTCCGTCAATCTCTGCTGTAACAGCTATCTCACAAGTTGCAGCCTGTGGTGGATTTACAATGAAATTGTTACCTGCCCTCCGAATTTTACCCCCCTTGGGCATTGTTGCAGTAATCTTATCCATAGAAATTCCTGATATTGAGATATCCACAGGGTTATCAACTGCAAGATAAAAAACATTCATTCTAGTAGGAGAAATTACTACGTTTGGCTTTGCAACTTCATATTGATGTTCAAAGGGTTTTCTGATTTTAGTTCCATTGGGAGCTGTTACTTCAAGTAAACCTTGCCATGATACAGTGCCAATTGAAGTAGCCTTTCTTGTGAGAATCCCCCTGCCACCTTCAATCGGAAGTTCATCATAACTGCCTACCATTCTGTAATCCTCAAATCCATCTTCTGTGGTAAACGTTTCGTAGCGTCCAATAAATATTTTGGGGTTTTGAGTGGTGTCAGATGCAGCGAGAAAAACCTCAGCGTTAAAATCTGTGCCTTGTATCACGTAACTTGAACTAGGTATTACAATTGCATCAAGCTTGTTAACCTTAAAATCGCCAGCATCAACCTGTTGAAGCAGGTACGAAACTACCTCTGCCTCAATGTTTAATACATCCACTTGTACTTTAGTTAACTGAGGAAAAACGGCAACCAATGGAAGATGATCAAAACGTGCGGTCTCCCATGTTTGTGCTGCTTTCTTTGGTTCAGGCTCAGGATCTTCTGTATTTAAAATATTATTAATAGATTCAACTAGTTGAGGTGCCTTGTTTTCATCAATAATGCTTAGTACGTATTCACGAAAATCTATTATTTTATTCTTTAGATCGTAAGCTTTCCCATCACGTTCTGAACCTATTAAAACCTGTGGCCCAGCATTTAAGTCACCCTTCTTCCCAATATATTTTGGGTGAACATTTTCTCCATCAATAGCTGCCGACGTTTCTTTTTCTGCAACTAAAATTACTTCTAACTTTAAATCCTGAACATACTTAATCAACTCCTGGGCTTTGTTTTTTACTTCATCAGACTTTTCTTTCCATGGACCAACCTTGGTGGGGTTAATAGTATTCGCCTTTTCAATTTGATTGTAGAGTTTCTCATTTTTAATTCTAAAGCTCTTTGTGGTCTGTGTAAGACCATTCTCAACAAGCACAAAAGCATCAAGAACCTCAGCTGACACGTTCATGGCAAGCATGGCTGTGAGCACGAGGTACATCATGCCGATCATCTTTTGTCTTGGTGTTTCTTTTCCGTGAGCCATAGTAATAAACTAAATATGAGTTTAACTATTTTCCGTTTGACATAACGTTCATGGCTGAGAGCATATTGCCGTAAACATTATTTAATGCTTCAATATTTTGATTTAAAAGAGCAACCGATTGAGCGTACTTTTCAGTCTCCCCTACTGATTCTTTCAATTTTTTCATCATACCTTCAACACCGGAGTAAACTGACTGCGCTTCCTTTAACTTTTCTGAAGTTCCTTGGAGGTGAAGCTCATGGGCTGCATTAAGCGCGGCCATATTTTTATTTAACTTTTCAAGTTGCTCATGGTAACCGCTGCTTCCTGAAGCTATAATTTCACCGTTAGCTTTCATTGCATCGGCAAGCTGCAGGTATGTAGATGTTAGATTTGTTGCTGCACCACTAATCTGGTTTGCAACTTCAGTTCCTGATTCTACTATTCGGTTACTAACGGTTTCTCCTGCCTGTGAAAGTTGACTTTCTAACTGGTTTACAGAACGTTCAACTCCTCCCATGAAATTTTGACCACTTTCAGATATTGTACCAGCTGTTTTCTGAAAACTCTCAGAGAGGATATTGATTGATTCTCCCAATACCTGTTCGTTTTTTTGGTAATTATCAGAAAATTGACCTACTGTATCACTTGCTTTCTTCATGTTCTCAGCAAATGTTGTTGTTGCGCCAGCAGCATCAGAAATATTCGCAATTTTTGCTGATGTCTCACTTAACTTTTGAAGTCCTTTGCCAACCTTATCGAAAAGTTCTGGGCCAATTTCTGCATTTTCAAGCATTTTATTGAACTTCTCAGTAAAAATTAAAGCTCCTGGAACGCCTGTTGCAGCAGAACCAACTGGAGCACTGGCTGTGCTCTTCGCTTCACCTGTTTGAACCGCAGCAGGAGCTGCACCTCCAGATGGTATGCCTGTGGTTGCTGCGACCACTCCAGCAATTAGTTCTTTAAGGTCATCAACATCGAATCCTCCCATTTCGGATCCTTTTCTATATTTTCTAATTTCATCCTCATCGGTCATACCTGCCAATTCTGGGTACACCAATGTCCAGTCAACCTCATCGTGAATGGGTTCGAAGGCCGAAAAGAAGAAGATGATAACCTCGGTGGTCATCCCTACAGTTAACATAACACTTGCACCTGTCCAGTGTTGAAGTTTAAAAAGAGCTCCCGCAAGTACAACAGCAGCTCCCCACCCGTAGAGGTACTTCATGAAGTTCTTCCAGCCTGAGCCTTGAACTATTTCGGATATGTTGATTCCCATAATTGTAACTATTATTAGGGTTAACTAACAAGAATTAAGTTTACTATTTAGCTCCAAGGTATGAACGCACGCACCTAAAGCCTATGAATGACTTGGCAGTATCTTGGTACTCATATGAACGTTGTCCAACTTGTAGGAAGAAACCTATATCCTTCCAGCTACCTCCTCTGATTACTTTACGTTTAAGTGCTGGAGGATCGTTTGGTTTAGCGTTATACTTGTAGTCGGGGTTCATGTCATGCATAAATGCATAAGCACTTTCATCGTATGCGTTGGCGGTCCACTCGGCAACGTTTCCTGCCATATCGTAGATACCATACTCGTTGGGTTCAAACATTCCAACAGGGAGAGTAATGTACCCACCATCATCCACATAATTTCCACGAAGTGGTTTGAAGTTCGCTAAGAAGCATCCCTCAGAGTTTCTTGTATAGGGACCTCCCCATGGGTACATGTTATGATCGAGACCTCCACGAGCAGCATATTCCCATTCAGCTTCGTTTGGAAGGCGATAATCGGAAACGAAAGAATAGCCCATACGAACGAGAAACTTGTTAAGGTACTGAGTCCGCCAAATGGCGAAAGCATTGGCCTGTCTCCAGGTAACACCAATAACAGGGTAGTTGTCGTAAGAGGGGTGCCAAAAATAATGTGTTGTGTATGGCTCGTTAAAAGAGTAACTAAAATCGCTAATCCAACAGAGAGTATCGGGGTATACGTTTACCTTATCTCGAATAATGAAAGAAGAGCGATCGATTACTTTAACAGGAACCCCCATGTTGTTAATAACCTCTGCATTATCATCGTACGAGCCAGTTTCAAAGTTCCACCTATTTTTCTTTTGTGCTGCTTGTTTTAGGTCTATCCAAAAGAATTCAAAATTTAGTTTACGAGTATCAATTTCTTTGCGATAATAGAATCGTTCTTGCTTTGTATAGTACATTTCCTTAAGAATTTCAAGCTGTTCCTCGTCACGAAGATCAACCGGAACTTCCCAGTCAATAATTGGAGGATCGATTTCGTTACCGAACTCATCCTCAGAGATAACAAAATCCTCAATTTGTTCGCCCAACAACTTGCGGGCGATAGAGTCCTGAACGTAGTTCACAAATTGCCGATACTGGTTGTTTGTGATTTCAGTTTGATCCATCCAAAATGCATCAACCGAAACGGTTCTTGTAGGGGCATTAATTGCCCAGGCCACATCCTGATCGTTGCTACCCATATTGAAACTCCCCATAGGAACAAAAACCATGTTATATGGTGTGGGATCCTGGTAGCCTTTCCTACCGGGAACTCCAGTAAGTTCACCACGTTGTGAAGGCCCGCAACTACTTATGAGTAGGGCAATAAGAATGGCGAAAACAAGAATCTTTTTCATAACACTCCAATTATTTAATGCAAATAACGTAAAATATTTTTAAAAACACATTTATTCAACTATAAAAAACGTATGCTCTTGTATTGCTGTGGGGGTTTTTCCTTTTTAAGGGAAAAACAATACGCAAGCATAAATTCGTGTGAACCGCTATTGTAACGGCTAATATCGGTTGTTGAAAAATCGAAAGCATACCCGATACGCATCCCATTGAACAGTTCAAAACCAACCATAGCTGTAACAGCTTCTCCTATACGATAAGAAACGCCTCCCCAGAACTTTTTATTGTAGATAAAATTTGTTGTTACAGTGAACTGGCTAGTAATCAAATCACTACCTATAAAAACGGAAGGGTTTAACTCCCAAACAGGATTTGGTAGCTGCAACACGTAACCTCCAGTTAGGTAAAAATGCCTCCGATAACTAGAGGGGCTCAAGGCTTTGTTGAATTTGGGTTGGTTTAGGTGTGTTGCAGAGGCTCCAAAATACATCTCCTCATTACTAAAGAATACTCCAGTACCCATATCGAAAGCCAACGAATTGTTTTTCCCTGTTGGAACTGCGTTATCTGACTGATTTTCTGTTGGGTACTGCCAGTTTGCATCAATAACGTTGTTAATAAAACCCCCGTTAACTCCTATTGCTAGGGTTCCTGCACCCTCAATTTTGATACGAGCAGCATATGATAAGTTTATGCCTAGATCCTTGTTAAACCCAAACCTATCATTCTGAATGTTAACACCAATTCCACTGGATAGGCCGAATGGTTTCATGGCTGCGTTAATATTAACAACGGTAGTACCTGGTGTTCCTTCACCAAACCCAACCCATTGCTGACGATTAATAGCTGTGGCGCAAATCATATCGTTGCTACCGGCATATGCAGGATTAATAGACATTTGGTTAAACATGTTTTGACTAAACTGAGGATCTTGTTGACCCACAGCCAGAAAGGAAAATAACAGAAGGATAAGAAGTAATAAATATCTATCTTGAAACATGCTCAAACGCTATTAATCTTTAAGTTCAACCGAAAGGTAAAGTAAGTAAAAAATATTTTTCCAAACAAATTTTATTAACAATTATCTGTTAATAATTTGAACGAGAAACAATGCCTTATACTTTGATTTTTATATTTATGTTTCCTAATTACACAAAAAATCCATCAAATAACTCTATTTTATGATGGACTGTTGTTGTTGCTCAGCTAGAAAATAGGGGAAGGTGATTTAGGACACCCTTTTAAGAATTTTTAGCCATCTTTCTGGAATATCACCCTTGCTTGCTAGTTTGTAGTCGGTGTAGGTACATGCAACGACGAGTGGTTCTCCTCCTGTTTTCTCGGTTCCTGGAAGTTCCATCCACCATTTGTCTGTACTGGTGTTTTTGATGAAAACTAGTTCTACGTTTGGGATAGGGCTTTTAACGTAGAACCGCTTCACATTGTTTGTAGAGAAGGTGTCGTTCTTTTTATTATTGGATGCTTCGATGTAATGCCAAACAATTTGTGCGGCTAAATGAGCGCTTTGGTTATGAACATCGTTCTCAGGTGAAAAATCGAATAGTCCAAAGCATTTATTCTTGTTGCTAAGCCCTGCATAACGTGCTAGTTGACATGCCTCCTCAGCGTAAAGTCCATTTGGAGAGGGGGAAACGGAGCCAGGACTATCTCCCTGTCGGATGCTGGCCATGTCGAAACTTACAATCTCCGAATCGCGGAAGCATGGTTCAACCTCCTGAATCGATCCACGAACATATCCTAATCTGTAATGACTTAGGTTATTACTTTCAAACTGGTTAAGTAACTTCTCGTCGGTAAGGTATCCTTGGTAAGCCAAAAGGTTCAGAGAAAATAACTTCTCGAAGGGTTCAGACAAGAATTTGTTTAAATAGCAATATGGTGAAAAATCGTTGCTATTTGCCTCGGCATCAAGCGTTTGGTCAACCAAGGTAATATTAATCATTGTGTTACTAGCACAAATACCACGATAAATTGACCAAGTAAGTTCCTGTGTACCCCCCAAAATGATTGACATAACTCCTTTAGAAGATAAATAGGCAACGACTTCACTTAGGGCTGAGTATGTGTTAGCTGGGGATGAGGTTTGCTTAATGTTTCCCAAATCGAGTAGTGGTTTGCGTATTGGTGAATTGGACAGACCATAAAGAAATTTTCGAATAATATTGGCCGAATTCGATGCGCTGGGATTATTCGAGTTTCGACTTTCGGTTACCCCAATAATGGCAAGAGAACCAGCTTCAAGAGCATTGTTTTTTAGATGCTGAAGGGTTACTACCTTGCTACTAATTGAAGAAGGTTTGCTAAGTGAAGCAGGGTTTATACTGATTTCAGGGAAATCGAAATAGTCGGTTAGGTTCATTATTTTGCCTTGCTTTTGACGCCAGGTTTCCTCTTTTTACCGTTTGTAGCTGGCTGTTGCTCAATTATTTTCATACACTCTTCGTATGACAGCGTTTTAGGATCGGTTCCCTTTGGAATTTTATAGTTTGCTTTTTTAAAGGAAATGTAGGGCCCCCATCGGCCATTTAGCACCTGTAGCTCTGGTTCTTCCTTGAATGTTTGGATTAATCTTTCGCTTGCTTTTTTACGTCCCTCTTCAATTAATTCAACAGCACGTTCTTTTGTAATTGTTAATGGATCGTCGGTTTTTTTGAGGGAAAAGAATTTTGAATTGTGGCGAACGTAGGGCCCAAAGCGTCCAACACCAATTACAACCTCCTTCCCTTCGTATTCACCCAAATTCCGGGGAAGGTTAAAAAGAGCTAGCGCTTCTTCAAGCGTAATGGACTCAATGAGTTGTCCTTTAAGGAGGCTTGCATACTGTGGTTTTTCGCCGGTTTCTGAGTTGGTTTCACCTATTTGAGCAACAGGGCCAAATCTTCCTATTCGAACTGAAACGGACTTGCCTGATTTGGGGTCGTTACCTAAAACCCGCTCTCCTTTGCTATAATCCGATTCTTTGAGGGTTTTCTCAACATTAACGTGGAAAGGTTTGTAGAACTTATCAATCATTTCTGTCCATTCCTTCTTCCCGATAGCAATTGTATCGAATTCTTTCTCAACCGTTGCAGTAAAGTTAAAATCAACAATTTTGGGGAAATGCTCAACCAGAAAATCGTTTACAACCATTCCAATATCGCTGGGGAAAAGTTTTGCCTTCTCGGCACCTGTTTGTTCAACTTTTTCAGAATCAGTTATCTTTCCGTTCTTTAAGGTGACAATCTGATACTTACGTTCGGTTCCAGGCCTGTCTTCTTTCAGAACGTATCCCCTGTTTAGAATTGTTGAGATGGTGGGCGCATATGTAGAAGGACGGCCAATACCAAGTTCTTCCAGCTTCTTAACTAAGCTGGCTTCGGTAAACCTTGGCGGTTTTTGTGTAAACCTTTGTGTGGCTACAATTTGGTTAACATCTACGTTCTGGCCTTTAATAAGCTGCGGAAGTATATCCTTTGTAGTATCCTCTAGCTCATCGTCAGTAGATTCGAAGTAAACCCTTAAAAAGCCATCAAACTGGATTACTTCACCGCTAGCAATAAAGGTTAGTGGTGATTTTGAAACATTGATGTTAACGGTAGTTTTTTCAACCAAGGCTTCACTCATTTGCGAAGCGATAGTTCTTTTCCAGATAAGTTCGTATAGGCGTTGCTCGGCTGATGTTCCGGATACTTTTTGTTTGTCCAGGTAGGTTGGACGAATTGCTTCGTGAGCTTCCTGAGCACCCTTTGATTTTGTTTTAAAGGTTCGAGTGTGGTGGTATTTTTCACCAAACTCTTTTATAATCATATTTTTTGCTGCTTCGATAGCCGTTGCAGAAAGGTTGAGCGAATCGGTTCTCATGTAGGTTATATGCCCGGCTTCGTATAAACGCTGGGCAAGAGTCATTGTTTGTGCAACTGAGAAGTTGAGTTTTCTGCTTGCCTCCTGCTGGAGGGTTGATGTAGTAAAAGGCGGTGCAGGAGTTCTTTTCGAAGGCTTTTTAGTAACGTTTGATACTTGAAAATCGGACGTTTTACACAACTCAAGGAATGCAATAGCATCCTTCTGGTTCTTAAGCTTTTCGCTTAAGTCTGCTTTAAAAGGGGTCTTCCCCTGAAAGAAGCCGGTTACTTTAAAGAATGATTCCGAATTGAATGCGATAACCTCACGCTCTCTATCAACAATAAGCCGAACGGCTACAGATTGTACTCTGCCAGCGGAGAGTGCTGGTTTTACTTTTTTCCAAAGAATTGGCGAAATTTCAAAACCTACCAACCTGTCTAGAACCCTTCTTGCCTGTTGGGCGTTAACTAAACTTTGGTTTATGTCGCGGGGATTTTGAATCGCGTTCAGTATGGCATCCTTGGTTATTTCGTGGAAAACTATTCTGCGGGTTTTTGCTTTGTCAAGCTTAAGCACCTCGCAGAGGTGCCATGCAATAGCTTCTCCCTCACGATCCTCATCGGAAGCTAGCCAAATGGTTTTAGATTCTTTGGTGATTTTTTTCAACTCCTCAACAACCTTCTTCTTGTCATCGCTTATAATATACTCAGGTTTATAGTTTTTTTCTGTGTCAATCCCAAGTTTCTTTTTTGATAAGTCGCGAATATGCCCAAAACTTGATTTTACTGTAAAATCTTTCCCTAAAAACTTTTCAATGGTTTTTGCTTTTGCGGGCGACTCAACGATAACCAGATTCTCTGTCATGTGTGTTTCTAATTTATATTAAGGTATGAAAAAACGGCACAAAGTAAAGCATTTAGCTTTCTAAGTACAAAATTATTTGCTCAAAAAAATAAAATTGTAGAAAAATGGCGATTGCACAGGGGCTCAATAATTCATTTATTCTTACCTTTGATGGTTAAACTAAAACCCTTTTTTATGAGGAATGAAACAAGAAGGTTTGGTAGAAAATTTCTACTTTGGTTTTGGGGAATCTTTTCTTTTATATGGGTTATTCTTATTAGCCTGTTCGTTTTAATTGCTCTAGAATATTTTGGACCACTTCCAACCTTTGAGGATTTAGAAAACCCGAAAAGTAACATTGCGTCAGAAGTAATTTCAGAGGATCATGTTGTGCTTGGGTATTACTATAAGGAGCTACGCAGTTTTGTTGATTACGAAGAGCTTTCGCCTAATTTAGTTAACGCATTAATTGCAACAGAAGATATTCGGTTTTACAGGCACTCAGCAATTGATGCCAGAGGAATAGCAAGGGTTATTGTAAAAACAATATTAATGGGTCAATCTGGAAGCGGAGGGGGCAGTACCATTACCCAGCAGCTGGCAAAAAACCTCTTCCCCCGTGATACAGCCCTATACCGATATACATTTGTAAGAAAGGCAAATTTGGTAATAACAAAATTCAAAGAGTGGATTACTGCTGTTAAACTTGAAAGAAACTATACAAAAAACGAAATTCTTGCAATGTACATGAATACTGTTGCATTTGGAAGTAATGCGTATGGTATCAAATCGGCAGCAAAAACATTTTTTAATACAACCTCCGATTCCTTAAGAATTGAACAAGCCGCATTATTAGTGGGTGTTGTTAATGCTCCAACAAGGTATAGTCCGATTCGAAATCCTGAACGTTCACTTGAGCGGCGTAATTTTGTTATCTCTCAAATGTGCAAGTATGGATTTATCACAGAGCAGCAACGCGACTCAATTTCTTCTATTCCCATAGAATTGAACTATAAAATAATTGACCATAACGTTGGGTTGGCAACCTATTTCAGGGAGAGTTTACGCATCATGCTATCACATAGTAAACCCGAAAGAGAAAACTACTTTTTAAACAGCCAGTACCTTGAAGATTCCATTGAGTGGGCAGAAAATCCGTTGTTCGGATGGTGCCACAAGAACACAAAGCCCGATGGAAGTACCTACAACCTTTATCGTGATGGAATAAAAATTTACACTACCATTAACAGTAAAATGCAGCATTATGCCGAGCAGGCAGTTGTTGAACATATTGGTGGTTTTCTTCAGCCCGTTTTCGATGCTGAACAGAAAGAGGAGGGTTACACTTTATTTGGAGAGGATTTAACCGATGAGCAGAAAGAGGCGATTCTTAACTTCGCTATTCGCCAAACAGAAAGGTACAGAGTTTTACGAAACAACAGAGTGTCGAATGACAGCATAATGCGTCATTTCAACACAAAGATTCCAATGACCATATTTACCTGGAAGGGCGAGCGAGACACCCTTATGTCTCCGTTAGATTCAATTAAACATTATAAACGGCATTTTCGTGCTGGTTTTATGGCAGTTGATCCAAAAACAGGTCATGTAAAAGCGTGGGTTGGGGGTACAAGTTTTCGTCACTTTAAGTACGACCATGTTAAGCAGGGCCGTCGTCAGGTTGGTTCTACCATTAAGCCATTCCTGTATACACTGGCAATGCAGGAGGGCTACTCGCCCTGTCATCAGGTTCCCAATGTTCCACAAACATTCGTAGAGGGGGATTCAACATGGACTCCAAGAAACTCAGGGAAAAGCAGGTATGACGGAAAAATTGTTACCCTAAAATGGGGGCTTTCCAACTCAGTAAACAATATTTCAGCATGGCTAATTAAGCGATTTACTCCACAGGCGGTTTCGGATATCATTAAGAAAATGGGGGTAAAAAGCAAAATAATGGCAGTGAATTCAATCTTTTTGGGAACTTCGGAAGTTTCATTGTACGAAATGGTGGGAGCCTACAGCACCTTTGCCAACAAGGGAGTTCATATTGATCCGTTAATTGTAACCCGAATTGAGGACAAGAACGGAAACGTTCTGGCAACCTTTAACCCTCATAAGAGCGAAGCTATAAGCGAGCAAACAGCCTACTTAATGCTAAACTTAATGGAAGCGGTGGTAAATCAAGGAACGGCCATAAGGTTACGCTACCGCTATAACCTCGAAGGGCACATTGCAGGTAAAACTGGAACCACCCAAAACCATTCCGATGGTTGGTTCATGGGAATTACACCAAATATAGTTGGTGGCGTTTGGGTTGGAGCCGAGGATAGGGGGGTTAGGTTCAAGGAGATTGGAATGGGACAGGGAGCCAACATGGCGCTTCCAATTTTTGCGCTTTTTCTTGAAAAGTGCTATAAGGACGGTAGCGTAGGAATTAGCCCGCTCGACGATTGGGACAAACCCCTTCGTGTTGATCACCAGTCGCTTGACTGCCCTAGCCCCGATTTAATTGTCCCTGAAGAGAAGGATATTGTAGAAGATAATTTCTTCTAGGTTTTTCGAATTTGGGGAATTGAATCGATTAGGTTTTTGGTGTATTCTGTTTGAGGATTTTGGAATATTTCATCCGGATCACCGGACTCAACCAACTCACCCGATTTCATAATTAGCACCCTGTTGCTCATGTACTTCACTACAGAGAGGTCGTGCGAAATGAAAATGTAGGTTAAGCCCAAATCGTGCTTTAGCTGGTTTAGTAGGTTAAGTATTTGAGCCTGCACCGAAACATCGAGCGCAGAAACCATCTCGTCGCAAATTATAACTTTAGGATTTAGGGCAAGTGCTCTAGCTATAGCAACCCGTTGCCGTTGTCCTCCTGAAAACTCATGCGGGTATCGATAAAAACTATCTGTAGGTAGCGAAACCTGCTCAATTAAGCTAATTGCTTTTTGTTTTACTTCACTTTCTGTTTTAGCTAGCTTATGGAATTTTATTGGTTCCATAATTGCTTCGCCAATTGTATGCCTTGGGTTAAGCGAGGAGTATGGATCCTGAAAAATAAGCTGAACCTGCTTTCTGAAACTGGCAAGCTCATGGCTTTTCATTCTTCCTACTTCTTTTTTAAGATATGAAATTGTGCCGTTTTCAGTTTGTGTTAAACCAATTATAGCCCTTCCTAACGATGATTTTCCACATCCCGATTCTCCAACAAGTCCTAACGTTTCACCCTGATACAGATTGAGGTTTACCTTGTTTACTGCCCTGAATGATTTAGATGGTTTTCCAACTAAATTTCTTTTCAATGTGTACTCAACAACCACATCTTTAACCTCTAGTATTGGAGAAGCGCTGTAAATTCTGCCGTTTTGTTCCGTTCTTTGTTCTGTTGAAATAACTTCAACCTCAAGGTGTTGGTCGCTGGTTTCAATAAAATCGGATACAGTTGTTAGCTTTTGTGGACGTACATTTAAAGGCGGTTTGCACATCAACAAACCTTTAGTGTATGGGTGTTTCGGCGAATTAAAAATACTATCGCAGGTTCCTTCCTCAACCAATTGTCCCTCTTTAAGCACAATAATTCTGTTGGTTACCTGTGAAATTACTCCCAAATCGTGGCTAATGAAAATTAGGCTTAACCCTCGATTAGCAACCAACTTTTTTAGGAGAAGAATTATTCCCTTTTGGACGGTTACGTCGAGGGCTGTAGTTGGCTCATCGGCAATAAGTATGGAGGGATTTCCGGCAAGAGCCATGGCTATCATCACGCGCTGCTTCTGGCCCCCGCTCAGCTCGTGCGGGTAGCTTCTGAAAACCTTTTCGGGGTTGGGAAGCTGCATTTCCCCGAAAAGTTTAAGGCAAGCTTCTCTCGCTTTTTCTTTTGTAACACCCTGATGCAGAATAATTGATTCACAAACCTGCTTGCCGCAACGCATTGAGGGATTTAGGGATGTCATTGGTTCCTGAAAAACCATTGAAAGATGATTCCCCCTGAATGTTCGATGCGTTTTTTCATCAATTTCAAGAAGGTTGAAGGTTTCCCCCGAATCGGGTATTTGAAGCGATGCTTCACCGCTAACCAGCTTCGCATTTTTGGGGAGTAACCCCATTAACGCCAAAGCAGTAATTGATTTACCAGAACCCGATTCGCCAACAAAACCCAGCGATTCCCCTTTTTTTAACGAGAAGGAAAGGTTTTGCAGTGCAAGGCTATCACCAAATTTTATTGAAAGGTTTGAAACCGATAGCATTGGAAGGGGTATTAGGTTACATTCTCTTGGGCAAAAATTCTTTTTGTAATAATCCTCACCGGGAAACGGGCGGTGAGGTAACCAATGGTTAGCACAACTACCATTATTGCGGCTATGTCGGGAATCTGAATATCCACGGGGTACGCATCAACAATAAATCCTCCGGCTCCGGTTAGCTTCACCAGCTTGAATTGAATTTGAAGCCAGCAAATTAGCAGCCCAAGCGCAGTTCCCAGAATGGTTCCACCGAAGGAAATCAGGAGCCCCTCGGTTAGAAAAATCTTTTGAATTAGGTCGTTGTTGGCACCCAGGCTACGGAGCGTTTCAACATCCTTGCGCTTGTCAATAATCAACATCGATAGCGAACCAATAATGTTGAACGATGCGATGAAGAGTATGAGGGACAAAATTACTCCGATGGAGAGTTTCTCGGTGTTCATTGTTCGGTATAGCGACTCATTTTGCTGGTATCGGTTAAGCACCTTGAATTTTTCACCTAAAATTTTTTGTATTTCAGCTTGCGCTTTACTCTTGTTAACTTCTGGTTTAAGAAGAATTTCGACGCTGGTTACTTCAGTGCTGAAGTTGGTTACTATCCGCGCAAACTCAATGGGCACAATTATGAACTGTGAGTCGAACTCCTGTTCAATGGCAAAAACCCCCGATGGCATAATCAACTTCGAGTTGAACGCGTTGGCGGAGGAAATGGAGAATTGGCGTCCACGTTTAGGGATGTAGATCTCAATGGGATCGAAGTGAGCAAGGTTGGCGTTAAGGTAGTATGCAACTCCTTGACCCATAATTGCCAGCGGCTGGCTTCCCCGCCAAAGCTGAAATTGCCCGTCAATTATCATCGAGTCAACACCCGAAAGTTCGGGGTAGTTTCGGCTAACCCCTTTAATAACACCAATGTGCTGCTTGTTTCGGTACTTGAAAAGGGCGTGCTCCTGCAGCACTTCCGAAAAAACGGCAACCCCGGGGTAGCTCCGAACGGCGTTTAACTCCGCCAACGTATCGGGGAAGGTTTTCCCCTCAACCAGCTCGATGCGTAGGTCGCTATCAATATTCGAGAACATTTTTCGGATAAGCTGGTCGAATCCGTTAAAAACCGAAAGAACAACAATTAGCGCTGTTACTCCCACGGCCATGCCCACCACTGAAATGGTTGAAATTATGTTGATAAGGTTGTGCGATTTTTTCGCAAATAGGTAGCGGCGAGCTATGTAGAATGGGAAGTTCATATTCAGTGATTATTTCTGACAGAAATAAATTACCTCGTCTTTCGGAAGGGCGTAACGTTCGGCCAGTTCTGGTGGCATTCGTTTTGCAAAATCGTCCTCGGTAACCCTGAAGCCCGCCTCGGCCAACCTTTTTCCGTAGTCGTTACCGTAAAGCCTTACATGGTCGCGCTGTCCGTAAAGTTTCTCCCGCATTTCGGGCGATTTAACCGACTTATCCTCTTGGGTTTCTTCCATTGAACTGTCCAGAGGAACCTGGAAGATTCCAAACCCATTTGGCTTCAAAACTCTGAAAAATTCTCGCATTGCCAAACGATCATCGGCAACATGCTCGAGCACGTGGTTGCAGAGAATTATATCGAACTCATTTTCGGGGAAAGGAATGTTCTGCACATCGAGCTTCACTTTTGCCCAGGGCGAGTTAAGGTCGGCGGTTACGTATTCAATGTTCCTCAGCATTCCGAAAGGTTTCAGGAAGCAGTACTCGGGGGCAATGTGTAAAACCTTCAGCGGAGCTGAAAAAAAGTTTGTTTTTTCTTTCAGGTATAGCCACAGAAGACGATGCCTTTCGAGCGACATGGAGTGTGGTGCAAGCGCATTATTTCTTAAATTTACCCTTCCGTAGGGAAGTAACTTTCGGTACGTTTTCCCCGAAATTGGATCCTCGAATCGGTTTCCGCGGTAGAATACTGCAACCAATCGCATGGCTACGCCCGCAAACTGTTGAAGCCTATGACGAGGTAAAAACCTTGTGGTGAAGGAAATAATGTGTCGAATCATTTTCTACTCCTTGAGTAACCGGTCGATATTCTCGATGTAATCCAGCGAATCATCGATAAAGAAAGCTAGCTCTGGAACAATCCGTAGCTGGTTGCGAACCCGTTTCCCCAGCTCGTGCCTAATGGATTTTGCCTGCTGGTTTATTGTTTCCAAAACCGACTCCCTCTTATCATTTGGGAAAATGCTAACGTATGCCTTGGCCAGGCTGAAATCGGGGCTCATTCGAACTTTGGTAACTGTAATCATGCTTCCGTGAAACATTCCGGCTGATTGACGCTGAAATATTTCGCCCAAATCCTTCTGGATTTGTCGTCCCACCTTAATCTGTCGTGTGCTTTCCATCTTTTCATCTGTTATTCACTGCAAATATAACTATTAAAAGCGAACCAGTAAACCAATAATTTGCAAACTGTTCCATGTAGATATGCAGCTACAACAATCCCATTCTTTGAATTGTTTTACTATATTTGCAGCCTAACTTTTTAAAACAGGAATTTACCATGGATATTGTAGTTAGTGGCATTCGATCGACAGGAAAACTTCATTTGGGGAACTACTTTGGGGCGTTAAAGAATTTTGTGAAGATGCAGCACGAGAATACGTGCTACTTTTTTATTGCCGATTTTCACTCGCTTACAACCCATCCAAATCCTGCCGATTTACACGGTTCCGTGAAGCAGGTGCTGGCTGAATACCTTGCCTGTGGCCTCGACCCTGAGGTTGCCACCCTCTACGTTCAGAGCGATATCCCCGAAATTCCTGAGCTGTATCTTCTCCTAAATATGAACGCATACTTAGGCGAATTGGAGCGTTGCACCTCCTTTAAGGACAAAGTACGTAGTCAGCCCAACAACGTGAACGCGGGCTTGCTGACCTACCCAACCCTGATGGCGGCTGATATTATTATTCACAAAGCGCACAAGGTTCCCGTTGGCAAGGACCAGGAGCAGCACCTTGAAATGACCCGAACATTCGCAAACCGGTTTAACCGTTTGTATAACGTTGAGTATTTCCCCGAACCCGTAGCGTACAACTTTGGGGAGCAGCTTGTAAAAATTCCCGGGCTAGATGGGTCTGGTAAAATGGGAAAATCGGAAGGGAATGCTATTTACCTTTCGGACGATCCTGAAACCATTCGTAAAAAAGTTATGAAGGCTGTTTCCGACAGCGGTCCAACCGAGCCAAACCAGCCAAAACCAGAGGCAATTCAGAATTTATTCACAATTATGTCGGTGGTTTCGAAACCCGATACCCTGAAATTTTTTGAGGAGAAGTACAGCTCCTGCGAAATTCGCTACGGTGACATGAAGAAACAGCTAGCTGAGGATATTACCCTGTTCACCAACCCATTCCGTGAGAAAATAGAATCGATACTTGCCGATAGCGATTACCTACGTAAAGTTGCTAAAATGGGAGCCGAGAAAGCGCGCGAAAGCGCTACCAAAACGCTAGCTGAGGTTCGAGAAATTATAGGTTTCAGGAAGTTCTAACTCTCGCTAACACCCTCAATCGACCTGTTAAGGAAACTTACCAGCGGGCTTAGCTCACGAAACACACCAACCGTTTTTTCAAGCAGGCTGCTGCTTACAATATCCCTGTTGTTTAGGGTTGCAAGGGGTGTTATGTTTTTTAGCTTAAGGTACTCGCTTACTTCGGAATCAGCAGGAAATCCGGTTGGAACACGTTTCAACTTTTCTTCGCCAAGGCTCTGGAATGTGCTTGTAAAAGATTTCTTTTGAACGATTGGCAGGAATTCTTTGGAGTACAAATCCATGTCCTCACGAATTCTTTTCATTACAATGGTTGGAGCCATGTAAACACCACCCGAAATGAACGATTCTGAAGGTTCAAGATGAAAGTAGTAACCCGAGAAACCTCTTTTCCTTCCTCCCTTTGCCATGTAGGCACCGAAGTTCGTTTTGTACGGATCCTTATTCTTTGAGAATCGAACATCACGAAAAATTCTGAAAATGCAATCTTTAGGCTCTAGGGCTCCAATGGAGTTGTCAAACTCTTTTATTCGTAGAATAAGCTGGGCAATAAACTGCTCAAATTCAACTTTTGCAATTTCGTATTTCGATCTGTTTTCAGCAAACCACTCACGGTAGTTATTGTCTTTCAGTTCAGAAAGGAAGTTCAGGGAATTAGTTAGCATTAAATTAATTGTTATGTTCGTTAACAATATAAAAGCCTAGCTTGTCGGGATGATCAGCAACGATGGTATTCAATGGCAAACGGTTCATCATGTGGAGCATAATTATGTCGCCACCGGCTGCCCAAATAAATAAAATACCGAAGCAAATTAGGAAACCGTTGCCAACCATAAGCGCTACAATTGAGGGAATTATCCCCATTGCCACCAAGGGTAGTGCTCCACCAACCATGTAGTGTTTAACCTTTAGCGGATCTTTACAGTGACAGTATGGGGTAATGTACTTCCAGATAATTCCAAAACGAATGGAGCGGAAGCCACTCTTTGCAAAAATGGCCCAGCCAATTCCGTGCAATGATTCGTGAACGACAACCCCTCCAAGAAGAATTACCCAGAAGTAGCGGAGCAGTATTTTATACCCAGCTTTTGCAAGCTCAAAATCCCAAATTAACGAGAAGGGTAGCAGGGTCAAGGCTAGTATGGGTATAATTAAAAAGAGTGCAATAAGGTTAGCCCTTCCTGCACTCAGCGTGTACTCCACCGCACTATTTTCGGTGTTATCCATAAGTAGTATTCTCGCTTTTTAAAAGCGAAGCGGTTTACTCAACGGTAACCGATTTCGCCAGGTTTCTTGGCTGGTCAACGTTGCAGCCCCTCATTAGTGCAATATGGTAAGCAAGAAGCTGCAACGGAACCACTGCTAGTAACGACTCTACTATTTCGCTGGCCTTTGGAATTTCAATCACGTAATCGGACATTCCCTTGATAACCGTATCGCCTTCTGTTACAATGGCAATTACTACGCCTTTTCGAGCTTTCACTTCCTGAATGTTGCTTACAACCTTCTCGTAGCTGCTATCCTTTGGTGCGATAACAACAACGGGCATCTTCTCGTCAATGAGTGCAATTGGGCCGTGTTTCATCTCAGCAGCTGGGTAGCCCTCAGCGTGGATGTACGAAATTTCCTTTAGCTTAAGCGCTCCTTCGAGCGCAACGGGGAAGAAGTAGCCCCTGCCCAGGTATAGGAAGTTTGTAGAATCCTTGAAAATTCCGGCAATCTTTTCGATGGAGGTGTTCGACTCCAAAATTTTCTCAATTTTTTCAGGAACGTATATCATCTCACGAATAAGCTGCTCGTATTGGTGCTGAGAAATGAAATCGCGTTTACGACCCAGCAGCATAGCAATTAGCGTAAGTACAGTAACCTGGGCTGTGAAGGCCTTGGTTGAGGCAACGCCTATTTCGGGGCCTGCGTGTGTGTAAACCCCTGCATCGGTTTCGCGGGGAATGCTCGAGCCAACAACATTGCAAATACCCAGCACTAAGGCTCCAGCCTGGCGGGCAAGCCTAATGGCGGCCAAAGTATCGGCGGTTTCGCCGCTTTGGCTAATGGCAATTACCACATCGTCCTTGAAAATTATGGGGTTACGATACCGGAATTCGGATGCGTACTCAACTTCAACCGGAATTCGGGCATACTCCTCAATTAGGTATTCACCAACCAGCGCTGCATGCCATGATGTTCCGCAACCTATGAGGACAATTCGTTTTGCTTTTACCAAGCGGGGGAGCACCTGGTACAATCCGCCGAGGTGAATTTCTTTTGAGTCGGCTGAAATTCTTCCGCGGAAGGTATCCATAATACTACGAGGCTGTTCAAAAATTTCCTTGAGCATGAAGTGGTCGAAGCCATTCTTTTCAATCTCCTCAATGTCCAAGTCAAGGGTTTGTATATTTGGCTGTAACGCTTCGTTCATAATGGTTTTGAGGGTAAGCTCGCCCCGGCGAATAATGGCTACGTCATCGTCGTTCAGGAAAATAACGCTATTGGTGTGCTCAATAATAGGTGTGGCATCGGATGCAACGAAATACTCGTTTTCGCCAACGCCAATTACCAGGGGACTCCCTTTTCGTGCAGCGATGAGGGTATTTGGTTCGTCGCGGCAAATTACAACAATACCGTAAGCCCCAACAACTTTTGTTAGCGCAAGACGAACGGCAATTTCAGCAGAGATATTCCCTTTCAGGAAAATGTATTCAATTAAGTTTGCCAGAACCTCTGTGTCGGTTTCTGAGGAAAACGTATAGCCTCTGCGTTCTAGGCGCTGCTTCAGGTGGCCATAGTTTTCAATAATCCCATTATGGATAATAATGAAATGGCCGTTCATGGAAATGTGGGGGTGCGCATTGGCATCGTTGGGTTCACCGTGGGTTGCCCAGCGAGTATGACCAATCCCCATTGTGCCAACAAGTTTCTTGCTGCCAATGTGCTTCTCAAGGTCACTAACTTTTCCCTTACGTTTATGCATTACGGGCTCGCCGTTCACGACACAGATTCCTGCAGAATCGTAGCCTCTGTACTCGAGTCGCTTCAATCCGTTGATAATAATAGGGTATGCTTCCTTGTTCCCTATGTATCCTACTATTCCACACATAACCTTGCTATAGTTTAGTGTAAGTAATTTTTAACTTTATTTTCCCGGAATGGTTACCGCTACGAAGCACCGTTCGGTTTGCATCGAAATACGATTCTGGCTCAAGGTAAAGCTTATCGGTTTTTAAATCGCCGTTCAGCAAATGTTGTAGGTGAAGAGTAATATTGAACGAATAGTAATTATTAATTCTGCTGTATACACCACCTGCGCCAGCGTCAATATCGTAATCGTCAATCAAGTTAATTTTGTCATTCTCCTTATGGTATATTGTTAACTTATCGATTATGGTGTCGGCAGGCATCCCAGAGTGATTTTCACGCTCGATATAAAGTTGTGCACGGTTTATGGCTATAGGCATTGAGTCAAGCCACGATTTTAAATCGTTCAGTTTAAGCATCCCTCTTACACCTCCCATTCCCTGGATATAAAACACAGAATCCTGGATAGTGGTGTCGTTCAAATAGTTAATATTTAACGAGGGGGATGCAGCGGTATAATCGTGCTCAAAATGGTTGAATCTTTTACAGTACGTGTTGAGGAGCATTGTGAAATAGGAGGAAGTTGTGGAGTCCTCTTCAACGGTTTTTGTGTAGTAGATAACTATTCTATTGCTGGTGTTAGTAAAGTCGAAGTAATGAACTGTTTTATTGAGGGTTTCGAATGGATTTGTTCTAACATAGATACCGTAAAAGAGGCTGTCAAAATTATTCTGATTTGAAAGGGTTACGGAATCGGCAGTAATAAATTTTTGAGCCCATTCAAAGGATAATGGTACCTTGAGTTGTGAATCGCCCTGATAATTAGTAAAACCGATAGGTTCGGGGTTGTAAATATTAGACAGGGGCGCCAGGGCATTATACACAGAGTCCTCCTGTAGGGAATCTGTTAGCTCATGCACATAAATCTTCATAGGAATAGTTGGGTCACCAAACGATTCCTTAAGATTAAGAATTAAGAAAACAGAATCGACAACCGGGTTTTCCCCAAAATCGTGGTTAAGCGAGGGTAGAATAACCGAGGAAAGGAATGATGCTTGTGATTTACCAAAAATCTCATCGTAAACAGAACCTACAATGGCTTCGGTAAAGAATCGAGCATCAAGTGTATCGCCAACCAATGTGTATGCCGATAATGTGAACGAAGTGTCAACCTCAACTTTCAGGAAATCCTGAGATGGGATAACGTCGTAACCCAGGTAATCGGGTGGGGAGATACACCTCCAAAACAGGAGGCTAAAGAGCATAAATAAAAAGAAAGAGCGGTAAGGTTTACGGTTTGGTCGTAGGGTAAAACTAGGAAAGTTAACTTTTATCATTTGACGCTTCGTTTAAAATCTTGTCATAAAATCCGTTAATATCATCAATATAGTTGTCCTTATCAGGAATAGATAGAACGGGTTTTTTTATTGTATTGATATGTTCAACCAAGGATTTTTTTTGTTTCTCTTCACCAAAAATTATTCCATCGGAGTAGTTAATTGCAAAATTTGTGATGCTCTCGTAATCGGTATTTTTCAGCAGATCGGTATCTTTCTTGGTAACTCCTTCCAGCTTAAGCTTGCTTTTCAGGTTGGGGTCTAGCGTATTGTCGAAAGAGTCGTTATACAACGAAAACACAACTTTTGCTTTTGAAAACACCGGATCCTCCTTATAGGTTCTTTTCACTAGCATAGGAACAAACGAGGTGAACCAGCCGTGACAGTGAACAATATCGGGAGCCCAGCGTAATTTTTTAACGGTTTCGAGCACTCCGCGGGCAAAGAAAATTGCACGCTCATCGTTGTCAGCAAAGAACTTCTTTTTCTCGTCGCGTAAGATTTGCTTCCGATGGAAGTAATCCTCGTTGTCAATAAAGTAAACCTGCATACGTGCGCTTTGTATTGACGCAACCTTAATAATAAGCGGGTGATCGGTGTCGTTAATCACTAAATTCATCCCGGAAAGGCGTATCACCTCGTGTAGCTGGTTTCTGCGTTCGTTTATACAACCCCAACGCGGCATAAAGGTTCGAATTTCTTTTCCTCGCTCCTGAATTCCCTGAGGAAGGTTCCTACTAATAACGGATATGTTAGTTTCGGGCAGGTAAGGTGTAATTTCTTGCGAAACGAATAGTACTTTAACACTTTTCATCAACCTCTATATTTCTGTATCACAAACGTTTAAAAAAATGATGTGTCTCAGAACTTAATCTAAAATGCACACTATGAAATAATTTACAAAAGTATAAAAAAAAAATTACTTTTTTTAGTATATCTGTGCTATGTTTTTTTCGTATCCTGATCGGATATTACCTAAAAATGATGTTTTTTGTCTTGGAAATTAAAAAAATTACGAACTTTGCCCGCTGTTTTTAGCTTTAATGTTAGCTTTTTTTTGTAATAAATAACAAACCATGCAGGTTGCAACTACAGTCGAACAACTAAAGCAAACGATTGGCAAAGAGAGGGAACAAGGGAAGCAGGTTGGTTTTGTTCCAACCATGGGAGCATTACATAAAGGGCATGTTACGCTAGTGGAGCAAGCGGTTGGCTCAACCGATTTTGTTGTGGTGAGTATATTTGTAAATCCAACACAGTTTAACAATCCGAACGATTTAAAAACCTACCCTCGAACACTGGAACACGATTTGGAGAAACTTGAGGAAGCTGGGGCTTCGCTTGTATTCGTTCCTTCAGTGGAGGAGATTTATCCCGAACCCGATACCCGTGTTTTCGATTTTGGGAACCTCGACAAGGTAATGGAAGGTCAGCACCGCCCGGGACATTTCAACGGGGTGGCTCAAGTGGTAAGCAAGCTGTTCGGTATGGTAAATCCGCACAAAGCGTTTTTCGGACAGAAAGATTTCCAACAGCTGGCAATAATCCGAAGAATGGTTGAGATGCTTAACCTCAACATTGAGATTGTTTCGTGCCCAACCGTTCGGGAAAGCGATGGGTTAGCCATGAGCTCACGCAACATGCTGTTGAACCCCATGCAGAGAGCCAGCGCTCCAATTATTTCAAAAACTCTTACCCAGGCGCGTAACTTTAAGCAGCAATTGAGCGTAAAAGAAATGATTGAATGGGTTAATAACGAGATAAACAAAAACCCTGAGCTGAACGTTGAGTACTTTGAGATTGCCGATGCAAAAACCCTTCAACCAGTAAATTCATGGAACGATTCAACCCAACTGGTTGGATGTATTGCGGTTCAGGTTGGGCAGGTTCGGTTAATTGATAACATTCTATTCTAAATTTCATAAAACAGAACAACAATGTTTGTTGAAGTTATAAAGTCGAAAATTCATCAGGTAAAAGTTACCGAGGCCAACCTATTCTACGTTGGTAGCATTACCATTGACGAAGATTTAATGGATGCCGCGAACCTCATCGCCAACGAGAAGGTGCAGGTGGTAAATATTAATAACGGAGAACGACTTGAAACCTACGTTATTAAAGGAGAAAGGGGTTCTGGTGAAATTTGCTTGAACGGGCCTGCTGCCCGGAAATGCGTTGTGGGCGATATTATCATCATCATCTCGTACGCCATGATGGATTTTGAGGAGGCGAAGAGCTTTAAGCCATCCATCATCTTCCCCGATGCGGAAACAAACAGGTTAGTTTAACTCCTTACTCAACCCCAGGTGAATACTTCAATCAAAAAAAAGGTTAGCTACTTTATTTTTTTTGGAATAGCAGCGTTGCTGCTTTTCTTTGCTTTTAGGGGGGTTGATTACAATTCGATGGTTAACGGATTCAGAAAAGCAAACTACAGCTGGGTGGCGCTTTCGCTCGTTGCTGGTTTCTTTTCCTACGTTGTACGTTCACTTCGGTGGCGCTTACTTATTGAACCGCTGGGTTTCTATCCTTCTCTTACCAACACTATGGGCGCATTGTTTTTCGGATATGTAACGAACCTTGCCTTCCCCAGACTAGGAGAAATTACACGCTGTGCATCGTTACGAAAAACCGATAAAATTCCCTTCGAATCGCTTGTTGGAACTGTAATTATTGAGCGTGCTTTCGACGTTTTAATGATTCTTTTACTCGTAATCTCCGTGTTTTTTATCAGAATTGATTTCTTTGGAGGCTTCATTTGGGATCAAATCGCTGTTCCTCTCTGGTCAAAAATGATATCACTTTTTAAAATATCGCCCATTATTGTTGTTGCGTTGGTAGCTTTCCTTGTCCTACTATTTTTCTTGCTGAGGAAAAATTTTCTGGGTGCTAAGTTTAAAAGGAGAATCATCTCCCTTTTCTGGGGGGTTATTGATGGGCTGAAATCGGTGTACACCATGAAAAGACGTAAAGAGTTTTTTTTATACACAATACTCCTCTGGTTCCTTTACTGGCTAATGACCTGGCTGTTGGTTTTTGCCACCGAACCTACAAGCCAACTTGGCTTGGTTGATGGTTTCTTCCTGCTCGTAATCGGATCGCTTGGGATGGCTGCTCCGGTTCAGGGAGGATTTGGCGCGTTCCACATTATCACAGCAATGGGGTTGGGTATTTACGGAATTTCATGGGAGGATGGGCTGATTTGGGCTACCATCTCGCACGAAGCACAAACAATTCTGATGCTGGCTGTAAGCGTAGTTTTTATGATTATTTTTTTCTTAAAAAACCGTAAAACCTCTCCGGTTTAATCATTTCTTTTTCAAAAAGAAAATAAAATTTCATTTAACATACTCTTTTGGTTAAATTTGCTCACTTAAGCAGAGTGATTTTTCTTTTTCATTTCTTTTTGATTCATTTACTAACAATGGCTAAAGTTAAAACCAGCTACGTTTGCCAGAATTGCGGCGCCGAATCGGTGAAGTGGATTGGTCGCTGCCCCTCGTGCGGCGAGTGGAATACGTACGTTGAGGAGAAGGTTAGCCAAAGCAAACCGCGCGCTGGTTTGGTTGATGTTTCGCGCAGCGCAGTTCCCAAAGCGCTTAAGGAAATTGAATCGAGTAACGAGAAAAGGCTTGACACCGGAATTGGTGAGCTAAACCGAATTCTTGGCGGCGGATTGGTTCCCGGATCGCTGGTTCTGCTAGGGGGTGAACCCGGAATCGGAAAATCAACTTTGGCGCTTCAGCTGGCGTTGAAACTTAACCATTTAAAGGTTCTTTACGTTTCGGGCGAGGAAAGCGCACGACAAGTGAAACTCAGAGCCGACAGGCTTTCGAACGGAAACCAGGAGTGTTTGATTTTAAATGAAACGTTGCTTGATAACATTCTCACTCAGGCACAAAATGTTGAGCCTGAATTACTGGTAATTGACTCCATACAAACACTTTACACCGATACGATTGAATCCTCTCCGGGTTCGGTTTCGCAGGTGCGCGAGTGCGCGGTAGCACTTCTTCGCTACGCGAAAACAACAGGAATTCCGGTAATAATTATTGGCCACATCACCAAGGACGGCAGCATTGCCGGGCCCAAGGTTCTGGAGCACATTGTTGATGTTGTGCTGCAGTTTGAGGGCGATAGCAACTACCTGTACCGAATTCTCCGGTCGATAAAAAATCGGTTTGGGTCCACCTCAGAGTTGGGAATTTTCGAGATGCAATCGTCAGGGTTGATTGAGGTTCCAAATCCTTCTGAAATTCTTCTTTCGCATCGTGATGAAGGTTTAAGCGGAGTTGCCATTTCCGCAGCCATGGACGGAACGCGTCCGTTCTTAATTGAAACGCAGGCGTTGGTTAGCACCGCAGCCTACGGAACACCCCAACGGTCGTCGATGGGATACGAAAACCGACGGTTGAACATGCTGCTGGCAGTTCTTGAAAAACGGGCCGGATTTAAGCTGGCTTCGAAGGATGTTTTCCTGAATCTTGCCGGAGGAATAAAGCTTGCCGATCCCGCAATTGATATGGCGGTTATTGCAGCGGTTCTTTCATCAAACTTCGATTTGTCAATCTCCGGATCGGTTTGCTTCGCTGCCGAAGTTGGTCTTTCGGGTGAAATCAGGCAGGTTAGCAGGGTTGATCAGCGGGTATCGGAGGCAGCCAAAATGGGATTTGAGAAAATATTTGTTTCAAAATATCACTTCGGAAAAGGGAAAACCATTCCAGTAAATGGCATCGAAATTGTGCAGGTTGCCAGAGTTGAGGATTTGGTTAAATCGCTTTTTGGAAGAGGAAACTAAACGAATCTGTTCTCCTTTGTAAAAATAAACAAATAACAAAATAATTGGACAATAAATTATTAAGATGAAAAGATCGATACTAGTAACCGGAGGAGCCGGATTTATTGGCTCACACGTTGTACGTAGGTTGGTAACCCGTTACCCCGATTATCAGATTGTGAACCTCGATAGTTTAACATACGCAGGTAACCTGGAAAATTTAACAGATATCGAAAAATTACCTAACTACAAGTTTGTTAAGGTTGATATTACCGATGTTGATGCTGTTGAAAAAGTTTTTGCCGATTACAATATCGACGGGGTAATTCACCTTGCTGCAGAGTCGCATGTGGACAGGTCGATCTCCGATCCGATGGCTTTTATCAAAACCAACATTCTGGGAACCGTTGTGCTACTCAATGCAGCACGAAAACAGTGGGCTGGAAATTTCGAGGGGAAACGTTTCTACCACATCTCCACCGATGAGGTGTACGGCAGTTTGGGCGAGGAAGGAATGTTTGTTGAGACAACTCCCTACGACCCACGTAGCCCCTACTCCGCATCAAAGGCAAGCTCCGATCACATAGTGCGTGCATACTTCCACACGTACAAGCTACCGGTTGTACTTTCAAACTGCTCCAATAACTACGGGCCAAACCAGTTCCCTGAGAAACTGATTCCTTTGTCAATCAACAATATAAAAAACAGCAAACCAATTCCAATTTACGGGAAGGGTGAGAATGTTCGCGACTGGCTATATGTTGAGGATCACGCATCGGCCATCGACACCATTTTTCATAAAGGAGTAACCGGACAAACCTACAATGTTGGGGGAAACAACGAGTGGAAGAATATCGATTTAATCAAACTCCTTTGTAGGGTGATGGACACGAAGCTGGGAAGAGAGGCCGGAACTTCGGAGAAACTGATTACTTACGTTACCGATCGGGCTGGTCACGATTTGCGTTACGCCATCGATTCAACAAAGTTGAAGAACGACTTGGGTTGGGAACCATCAATTCAATTCCCCGATGGGTTGGCCAAAACGGTTGATTGGTACCTGGCAAACCAGAAATGGCTGAACGATATTATTTCCGGAGATTACGCGAATTACTACGAAGGAATGTACGGGAACAGATAAAATTTGCTCCCTTTCCTTAACGAGGTTGTTCATTCCGATATCGAATCTAAAAATAACCTTACTCTCCTACCCGTGGTACAGCCAAGGCAGGTAGGCGTTCCGTTCATCCCATTCGCTAAAACAAAAAAACTCTGCACATAATATGCAGGTTTGTTGAT
>DAOSWM010000004.1:0-60258 GCA_035380045.1 Tenuifilaceae bacterium
TAGGAAATTTCTTTGGAATTTCTAAGGACCCAATTGCAAACGGTGAAATTCCTGCAAATGTTGTTTGGTCATTTTATATCGGAGCTTTTGTACTGCTTTCTTCAATAATCTGGACGGTTACAACCACAAAAGAGTATCCTCCTGAAATGTATGAAGATGAGAGTGAGAATGAGGAAAAATCAGGAAAATCAAAGTTTCGTATTCCAAAAACAATGATTCAACTCCTTGTTGTTCAGTTTTTCTCATGGTTCGCACTTTTCTCAATGTGGGTTTACACTACACCTGCAATATCATATAGATTTTATGGAACAATCGATCCGCTTAGCAAAGAGTTTCAAAGTGCAGGCGATTGGGTAGGAATTCTGTTTGGAGTTTACAATGGTGTTTCTGCTGTAATTGCACTAACACTTCCATTAATTGCAAAACGAATTGGACGAAGACCAACCCATGCTCTTGCTTTAACAATAGGAGGATTATCATTCCTTTCATTCATGCTTTTCAAAAATGAAACATGGTTAATAATTCCTATGATAGGAGTAGGGATTGCTTGGGGAAGTATTTTGGCAATGCCATATGCAATGCTGGCAAATTCAATTCCTGCCAAGCAGATGGGAATGTTCATGGGATTATTCAACTTATCAATCACTATTCCACAAATTACAAATGGTGTACTTGGAACAGTTTTGTTTAAACATGTTTACAACGGTAATCCGTTTAATGCAATAATTGCTGCAGGTGTTTGTATGATATTAGGTGCAATATCAACTTTCTTTGTTGATGATAAACTTGATAAAAAAATGAGAAAGCATACAGTTTAAGATGTTTCAAAATTAAATCAGAACTTTTTTTAAAAAACAACATATGAATCCATACCTCAAGCACGACGAGTGGTGCATTATTGAAGAGGGATTTAACCCGGAAAACACTCGCGCATCGGAAAGTATTTTTAGCCTTGGTAACGGTGCTATGGGCCAACGGGCAAACTTCGAAGAGAAGTACAGTGGCCTAACCCTGCAAGGCAGCTACGTTGCAGGAGTTTACTACCCCGATAAAACCCGCGTAGGCTGGTGGAAGAATGGCTATCCAGAGTACTTTGCAAAAGTTATCAACTCAACAAACTGGATTGGGATTGATATTGAAGTAAATGGTGAACAACTCGATTTGGCAAAAGTTTCTGTCGATGAGTTTCGCAGGGTGTTAAATATGAAAGAGGGTTACCTCGAGCGCACATTTATCTGCGAAATGCAGTCGGGGATAAAAATTGCCGTGTCGGCAAAACGTTTCCTTAGCATTGTAAATCCCGAGTTGGGAGCCATTCGCTACAGCATAAAACCGCTAACGGGCAGGGCTACAATAACTATTAATCCCTATCTCGATGCCGATGTTCGGAACGAGGATTCGAACTATGGGGAGAAGTTCTGGGATGAGGTTGAACGGTCAGTGTCCAACAACCAGGGCTACATCGTAACTAAAACAAAGAAACTCGACTTTCATGTTGGACATGGAATGCTTTACACCGTTTGGCTTAATGGAACCCGATTAAACCTCGACGCCAACCCCATTAGCAAGGAAAAATATGTTGGTTCTCAGTTCACCCTCGATATCGCCTCGGGCGATGAGCTGCTACTGGTTAAGTTTGCTTCGGTAATTTCCAGCCTAAACTACGAGAAGGGTAGCTTCCCAAAGGTTTTAAACTCACACCTAAACGAAGCGGTTGAGAAGGGGTTTATTAAAATGCTTGCCGAGCAAGCAGAGGCCTGGGCCGATGTTTGGGCTCATAGCGACATAACTATCGATGGCGATGTTGCTGCTCAGCAGGCAATTCGCTTCAATATATTCCAGCTTAGCCAAACTTACACGGGGAAAGATGAACGTTTAAATATTGGCCCCAAAGGATTTACCGGTGAAAAGTATGGTGGTTCAACGTATTGGGATACAGAAGCGTACTGCTTGCCTTTCTACATGATTACGCACGGACAAAAAGTTGCGCGCCAGCTACTATTATATAGGTATAAGCAGCTCGATAAGGCCATTGAGAATGCTCAAAAACTTGGGTTTACCAATGGAGCGGCACTATTCCCTATGGTAACCATGAACGGTGAAGAGTGCCATAACGAGTGGGAAATAACATTCGAGGAAATTCACCGAAACGGTGCAATTGCTTTTGCGGTTTACAACTACGTTCGTTACACTAACGATAAAGGTTATCTGGCAAATTTTGGCCTTGAACTTTTAATTTCTATTGCTCGTTTTTGGAGCCAACGAATTAATTTTTCCGAGGATAAAGGTAAGTACGTTATGTTGGGAGTTACCGGTCCTAACGAGTACGAAAATAACGTGAATAATAACTGGTACACGAATTTGATTGCATGCTGGTGTATGGAGTACGCAGCGGAAGCAGCAGAGTTTGTAAAATCAACCGAACCAGAAAAGTATGCAAACCTCATAAAGAAGCTGAATTTCGTTGAGAACGTTGAACTCACGAAGTGGAAAGAGATTCGTGAAAACATGTTCTTCCCGGAGGATAAAAAGTTGGGAGTATTCCTGCAGCAGGAAGGGTACATGGATAAGGAACAAATCCTTGTAAAGGACCTTGACCCCAAGCAGCGTCCAATTAACCAGAAGTGGAGTTGGGATCGCATTCTACGTTCATGCTTCATAAAGCAAGCCGATGTTTTACAAGGTATGTACTTCCTTGAGGATAGGTTCGATGTTGAAACCATACGCCGTAACTTTGAGTTTTATGAGGCTCGTACGGTGCACGAGTCATCCCTTTCACCCTGTGTTCACTCGGTACAAGCTGCGCTAATTGGGCACATTGAAAAGGCTTACGAGTTGTACCTGCGAACTGCCCGCCTCGATTTGGACGATTACAACCATGAGGTGCGCGAGGGGCTTCATATTACCAGCATGGCTGGTACTTGGATTTCAATTGTTGAAGGTTTCGGAGGCATGAGGGTTCGAAACGATATGCTGGTTTTCAACCCGCTTATTCCAAAGCAATGGAAATCGTACAGCTTCAAAGTGTGGTTTAGGGAGAACGTTCTAAAGGTGAACGTGAACGGAAAGGATATTGTTATTTCAAACGAGGAGGGTCCTTCCTTAAAGGTTAAGATTTGCGATAGTGAAATGGTGATACCTCCAGGTTCTGATATTTCCGTTACCAAATAGTGAAACTTGTTTGAATTGCTATTTTTTCCCCTTGGGAAAGTTCTTTTTGCTAACTTTGGGGAAAATAAATATATTAAAAATAAAATACTATGAAACGATTCCCTTCAGGAGTTCTAACCGGAAAACAGGTTCAGGAAGTTTTTGCCGCTGCAAAAGCCGAAGGCTGGGCAATACCAGCAGTTAACGTAACCGGTACCGATACCATAAACTCCGTACTTGAAACCGCCCGCGAGGTTGGTTCTCCGGTAATTATCCAGTTTTCAAATGGTGGCGCCTCGTTCTATGCAGGCAAAGGACTTTCGAACGATGGGCAGCAATCGGCCATACTCGGTGCAATATCGGGAGCGAAACACGTTCATCTTATGGCTGAAGCATATGGTGTTCCTGTAATTATGCATACCGACCATGCTGCAAAAAAGTTGCTTCCGTGGATTGATGGCTTGCTCGATGCCGGTGAAAAGCATTTTAAGGAAACTGGAAAACCTTTGTACAGCTCACACATGCTCGATTTGTCCGAGGAAAGTTTGGAGGAAAACATCGAAATTTCAGCTAGGTACCTTGAAAGGATGGCAAAAATTGGAATGACCCTGGAAATTGAACTGGGCGTAACTGGTGGTGAGGAGGATGGTGTTGACAATACCGGAGTTGATAGTTCCAAGCTATACACACAACCCGAAGAGGTTGCCTACGCCTACGAACATCTGATGAAGGTTAGTCCAAATTTTACAATTGCAGCATCCTTTGGGAATGTGCATGGGGTTTATAAGCCCGGCAATGTTGTGCTGAGTCCAAAAATTTTAAGAGACTCGCAGGATTTTATCCAAAAGAAGTTTGGAACCAGCCCAAAACCTGTAAACTTTGTTTTTCATGGTGGAAGCGGTTCTGAGAAGGAAAAAATTGAGGAGGCCATTGGCTACGGTGTTATCAAAATGAATCTCGATACCGATTTGCAGTGGGCTTTCTGGAATGGAATCCGAAAATACTACAACGAAAAGCAGGCATACCTGCAAGCCCAAATTGGAAATCCCGAAGGCGACGATAAGCCTAACAAGAAGTACTACGACCCCCGCGCTTGGCTTAGAAAAGGGGAGGAGAGTATTATTAGCAGACTGAAGGAATCATTTAACGATTTGAATTGCATGGCTCGAGGCTAAAAACTTGCTAATGAAGCAGAAGTTATATTTCATTTTAAAAACCCGTTTGACTGCTTTTTGTAGTCTAACGGGTTTTTTCTTTTTGTTTCAGGGTTCCCTTTTCTCGCAAACTGTCAGCCGGGTTGAACCACCAAACTGGTGGGTAGGAATGAAAAACCAGCATCTTCAAATTTTGCTTTATGGCAAAAACATTTCAAATTCAGCTGTTCAGGTAAATTATCAGGGTATTAATCTTGAGGGTATTGAAAGGGTTGAAAGCCCAAACTACCTTTTCGTTAATTTTACAATTGCCTCAAACGCGAAACCCGGTAGCTTTAGTATTCTACTTTCCGATTCGATTGGGAACGAACAAAGTATTCAATACGAACTGCTGAAGAGAAGCGACAATTCTTCGCTTCGCGAAGGGTTTGACGCATCCGATGCTATTTACCTTCTCTATCCCGATCGATTTGCCAATGGCGACCCAGCAAACGACGAGTTTGAAGCGATGCCCGATAAGCTTAACAGAACAGATATTCATGGCAGGCACGGTGGCGATATTCAGGGAATCATTAATCACATTGAGTATTTTAAAAATCTGGGAGTAACAACGCTTTGGCTAAATCCGATCCTCGAAAATAACCAGCAATCGTGGTCGTACCACGGATACGCGGTTACCGATTTTTACAGGGTCGATCCTCGTTTAGGTAGTAATGAGCTATACAGGAAATTTGTTGAAGTTGCTCACACCAATAGTTTGAAGGTTATTAAGGATATGGTTTTTAACCACTGTGGCGATATGCACTGGTGGATGAGCGATTTGCCTTCAGCCGACTGGCTAAACCAGTGGCCATCCTACACACAATCGAACTATCGTCAGCTCACTGCCTTTGATCCACACGCCTCAGGGAATGATGTTAAGCACACGGTAAATGGCTGGTTTGCTCAGCAAATGCCCGACTTGAACCAGCGGAATCCTTTTCTTGCAAAGTACCTTATTCAGAATTCAATTTGGTGGATTGAGTATGCAGATTTAAACGGTATACGTATGGATACGCACACATACTGCGATAAGGAGTTTATGGCGCGCTGGTGTGCTGCAGTGAATGCTGAATATCCAAACTTTACTATCGTTGGTGAAACGTGGTACAACCATCCTTTGTGGGTTTCGTACTGGCAGAAAGATGCCCGGAATACCGATGGGTACAACTCTAACCTTCCGGTTGTAATGGATTTCCCGTTAATGAATGCACTTAACAGTTGTTTCGATGAACCCAATGGATGGGAAACCGGAATGTCGAGAATTTATGAGCTTCTAGCTCATGATTTTACCTACGAGAACACCAACAACCTCCTGGTTTTTCTCGATAACCACGACAAGGGACGTTTCCAGTCCGATTCTACATTGGAGTTGAGCCGGTTGAAGCTAGGCTTGGCCTATATTCTTACCACAAGAGGAATTCCACAGCTATACTACGGAACCGAAATACTTCTACCTGGCCACGATTCAAATGGGCATGGTGACATACGAAGAGACTTTCCTGGAGGATGGCCTTCCGATAGTCGCACATCATTCTCGCCCGAGGGGCGATCGGCCAGACAGAATGAGTTATGGAATTATACTTCGAAAATACTTGGGTGGAGGCAGAATGCTACTGCCGTTCATAATGGTAAACTAACGCATTTCGCACCCGAAAATGGAGTTTACATTTTCTTTCGCTACAACCAACAGCAAAGCGTAATGGTAATAATAAATAATAGCTACCAGGAAAGAGTTGTTGATACTAGCAGACAAGAAGAGTTTTTAAATGGATACTCAACCGGTAGAGATATTATTTCTGGAGAAATTGTTAGTAATCTTTTCGAACTTACAGTGAAACCCAGAACCGCAATGATTATTGAATTACAAAACTAAAATACATTACTGCTATGAGAAAGCTAGCATTTACACTTCTACTAACAACCTTAATTTCAGTACAAATGCTTAATTCCCAAACCATAAACAGAGTTGAGCCCCCAAACTGGTGGATTGGAATGAAGAACTCTGAATTACAGCTTCTTGTTCATGGAAACGATATTTCTAATTTCGATGTTGAGCTAAATTACGCTGGTGTTAAAGTTGTTGATGTAGTTAAAGTAGAGAGTCCAAACTACCTCTTTATTAATCTCGAACTTTCTGCTGATGCCAAGGCTGGAAATTTCGATATTCTATTCAAATCGCCTGAAAAGGAGTTAAAATACACATACAGCCTTTTGGAACGAAGGGAGGGTTCTGCTGAAAGAACCGGATTCGATGCCTCGGATGTTATTTACCTGCTTTTCCCCGACCGTTTTGCCAATGGCAATTCCGAAATTGATGAGGTTGAAGGAATGCTCGATAAGCTCGACAGGAGCGACCTGTACGCCCGTCATGGTGGCGATATTCAGGGAATTATTAATCACCTCGATTATATCCACGACTTAGGAATGACTGCTATATGGGTAAACCCATTGCTTGAAAGTAACCAGTCTGCTCAATCGTATCACGGGTATGCTACAACCGACTTCTATAATATTGACAAACGGTTTGGAACCAACGAATTATACAAGGAGTTTGTTGAACAGACGCATGGTAAAAATATGAAGGTGATTATGGATATGATTTTTAATCACTGTGGGAGCAACCACTGGTGGATGAACGATTTGCCTGAAAACGATTGGGTTAACCAGTGGCCCGAGTTTACTCGTACAAACTACCGAAGCCCAACAAATTTCGATCCGTATGCTTCCAAGTTCGATAGTAAGCTGATGAGCGATGGCTGGTTCGATACCCATATGCCCGACATGAACCAACGGAATCCTTTGCTGGCAAAGTATTTAATTCAGAATAGTATTTGGTGGGTTGAGTTCGCCAATTTGGATGGAATTCGCATGGATACGCACCCGTATCCCGACAAGGAGTTTATGGCTCGCTGGGCTCGCGAAGTTATGAACGAATACCCAAACTTCAACATCGTTTCAGAGGTTTGGCTAAACTATCCAGCATGGTGTGCCTACTGGCAAACTGGCGCAAACAACTCCGATAAGTTTGACTCGGGAGTAAAGTCTGTAATGGATTTTCCATTAATGTATGCCATTGATAAGGGTCTTCAGGAGAAAGAGGGGTGGGATACAGGCCTTCACCGACTATACGAAATTCTTGCCAGCGATTTTCTTTATCCCGATCCAATGAATATTCTAATTTTTGCGGATAATCATGATGTTTCCCGTTTTATGAAGAGCAAGGATATGGCAATTGGTCGGTTTAAGTTGGGAATGGCATTCCTACTTACAACTCGAGGAATCCCCCAAATTTACTACGGCACTGAAATAATGATGGATGGCGATGACGTGAATGGTCACGGAGTGCTTCGTCAGGATTTTCCAGGGGGCTGGGCTAGCGACAAGCGTTCAGCATTTACTGCCGATGGCAGAACAAAGCGTGAGAATGAAGCTTGGAGCTACCTACAAACAATACTAACCTGGCGTAAAACTGCATCGGCAATACATAGCGGGAAACTTATCCATTTCATACCTGAGAATGAGGTATACGTATATTTTAGGCAGAATAGTGAGCAAACTATTATGGTGATTCTGCATAGCGGGTACCAGCCAAAGGTGCTTAAAACAAGCAGATTCAATGAAGTGCTGGAAGGTTTTACAGATGGAATCGATATAATAACAGGAAAGAGTTTGAGCGATATCTCACAAATCCAGCTATCGCCGCGTTCAGCAATGATTATTGAGTTGAAAAAATAAAAAAAGGTTAGGAGTTGCCTCGTAAATAATCGAGACGAGAGTTTATTTCGGCAATACTAAATTCTTCGGGATTGTAATCCTCTCCGTACCAATCGTAAAGGAGGAATACGTCCCTTGACTCATTAGTTTCGAGCAGCTCAATGGCCATTTGGTACCCAACAATTCCTCCCGAATCCTCGGGAGGAGATTTTCTGCTACCGCCTACACATATTGGGTATTTTTTCTCGTTTTCTTCGTCCCACTGCTTAACGAGCTCCACATCAAGAGTCCATGCGTTACCTAGGTCGTAAACATAGGTTATCTTACTGTTGTTTTCAAAAATATCTTTTAATGTACGTTCTAACTCTTTGTTGATAATAGTGTTATCTTCATTTTTGAAGAAATGACGGTGGAAGTTTTCCCAGGTAAAAAGAGCCTGAAACGTTTCGTGAAGCAGGGTTAAAGTAAACGAAGATGGAATCCAGAAAACGCGATATATACACGGTGTCGAGCCAACTAAAGTTGCTCTTATTTCGAATATCGTATCCATTCTTATAGGTTTTGGAGAAATGGATATAAAAAAGCCCGGCTTAACCGGGCTATATAAAGCTACTCTTTTATAAGTTTTAGAACCTTTGAAGCTTTTGTTCCAACATTTAACTTTACTAAGTATATTCCTGCTCGAAGGCTTGAAACATTTAAACGATGACTAATTTCATTGTCGGTTGCTTCAAACTGGTCTGTAATGATAATTCGACCAGTAATATCAATCACAGAAAGATTAACCCTTCCTATGGTTGGAAGTGTAATTTTAATTGTTGTTTCATCCTTCGCAGGGTTGGGATATAGCTTTGCAGATAGGATCAAGTTTGGATCTACAGGAACGTCAACTATAACAAAATCGCCTTGTTGAAAACCTTGTGTGATGATTATCCCTTCAGTTTCATTTATTAACGTGCCTACAACAGGCTCGCCTAACGTCCAGCTAACAGAAATGCCAGCGTCACTGTTATACACGTAACCTCCTGCAGGAGAGATTACTTCAAGAATACTGGTTTGTGCTTGTGCAAAGAAAAATCCAAGCACTAATAAAAGAGTGGTAGATAATTTTTTCATAGGTTGTATATTTATTGGCCAATGTATTACTAATATAATACGTTTTTTTGAAATAAAAGTTAACTATTACCAAATAATTTATAAAAATAATACATATTACTGTAGAATTCCACTTTTTTAAACTAAATTTTTTAAAACTAAAAAAATTGCCTGACCTTTTTTATAGTTTTGAAGTTTGAAATTTGATAATTGTAAAATTTGAGATGGAAAACAAAGAGTTTGCATTAGAGTTAAATAGAAGATTTAGCAACGCTCAACCTGAAGAGTTGCTAAAGTATTTTTTAAGTTCCTTTTCTAGGAAAATAGCCCTTGCATCGAGTTTTGGTGTTGAAGATCAGGTGTTAATCGATATGATTGTAAAAATAGATCCTCACACAAAAATTTTTACTCTTGATACAGGTAGGCTTTTTTACGAAACCTACGATTTAATTGAAAGGACAAGCAACAAGTACAAGGTTGATATTAAAGTATTCTTCCCAAGTTCACAGGAGGTTGAAGAGATGGTGAACGAAAAGGGGATAAACCTTTTTTTCCAGAGTGTTGAAAACAGGAAGGAGTGTTGCCGTGTTCGAAAAATTGAGCCCCTAAAAAGAGCATTTAAAGGGTTAGATGTTTGGATTTGCGGGTTGCGCCGGGAACAGTCAGTTACCCGAATTGATATGCAGCCAATTGAGTGGGACGATGCCAACGGTTTGATAAAAATTAATCCGTTAATTGATTGGAGCGAACAGATGGTTTGGAATTACATAAGGGAGCATAAGGTTCCTTATAACCCTCTACACGACAAAGGTTTTGCAAGTATAGGTTGCCAACCCTGTACGCGCGCTATTGAACCGGGCGAAGATGTTCGTGCCGGACGATGGTGGTGGGAAAACCCCGATACCAAAGAGTGTGGATTGCATAAAAGGTAGAATGGTTCTCAATTATGCCTTAGGAATTGTAAAGTGAAAGCAGGTTCCTTTCTCTTCTTCGCTTTCAACCCATATTTTACCGCCGTTTATTTCAACAAATTCTTTGCAGAGTATAAGGCCTAGCCCTGTTCCTTTCTCATTGTTTGTTCCGAAGGTTGTAAAGTTTTCTTCAATCTTAAAGAGTTTTTTCTGGTTTTCAAGATTAATTCCCATACCTGTATCACAAACTGTAACCATAACAAAATCCTTTTCTGAATTGTTGAGGCTAGGTTCTACTTCTGCTTTAAATATAACTTTCCCATTTTGGGGTGTAAATTTTATGGCATTCGAAACAAGGTTGCGAAGAATTGTGCTTAGCATATTGGGATCGACAGTAACCAACAAGTTGTTGTCAATTTCAATATCCGTATGTATATTTTTTTCGTTGAATTTAAGGATGTTGAGCTCAGTAATATCGAGCACAATTTGTTTTAATACAACGGTTTTGGGTTGGAACTGAATGCGTCCGCTTTGGGTTCTTGACCATTCAAGCAGGTTTTCGAGCAGCGAGTAGGTTTGCTTAATATTCTGGCTTAGTAGTTCAAGGTAAAGTTTCAACTCCTGACTGTTTTCAACCATTGCATGCTTTATCATTAAATCTGAGAGCCCAATCATGGCGTTGAAAGGATTTATTAAATCGTGGGCTAGGATGGAGAAAAACTTATCCTTAGTGGCGTTGAGTTCCTGTAGTTGCTGGCGCTGGAGTTCAATCTCCAGGTTTTTATCGGAAAGTGCAAGGAAAGCTTCCTCAATTTCCTTGTGCTGGTGAAGCAACTTTTTATGAATGAGTTCTTTTTCGGATATTTCGTTTAAAACTTTTTCTTTTATGCTAACCAGCTCATCTATTTGACTATAAATTTCAGTTCTATCTTCGATAGAAAAAAGTGCGTTGAAATTTTTTTCGGTCAGAGGGAGCGAGGAGATGGTAATTCTAAAGAAACGGCCTTCATCGTTGGTGTTTCTGTTGAATAGGTTTTGGTGGAGTTTCCCCGAAAAAATTACTGGTGGACCGCCTACGAAAATTGGCTCAATACGTTTTCGGTAGATTGGTTGACTAAACTTTGGGAATATCGTGTCGAGTTTCTGGTTCAAAATTTCATCACGCGATACATTGGTTATCGCTTCGAGCGTTTTATTCCAGTAAAGAACTCGGAATTCCTTATCGACAATGAAATGACCCTCCGGAAGAAAATCCAGCGAGTTAAAGTAGCTCCTGTCTATTGATTCAATCATAGCTTAAGATCGGCAGAAATTCCTCCCAAAAAGTTCTGTATTTTATTAACTAAAGTATTGAATGAGTTTAGGTTAAAGAAAATTGCGAAGTTGCCTTTTGTTTCAAATTCCTCAATTTTAAAGTGTGTTTGTGCGTAAAGTATGGCCGAAGCGCTGGAAATAATTTCTTTAGGTATTATTATCTCTTTTCTTCCCATTTCGTAGTTTGGAACAATGTACCCAAGATCAAGGTTAAGCATGTTACTAAGGGTTCCCATTACAGCGTTGGTAATTATATTCCCAATTTCTGAAAGAATATCAACCCGCAGTGAGTCCATCTCAATACTGGCACCATGCTTTCCAATAAATGCATCTACCATTTTTGCTGCATGCTCCGATGACATTATGAGCTTCGAGAAACCATTAAGTTCACCATTAAATGGAAGTGTGATAATGGAGTAGTCCGTTTCTGTGAAGTGATCAACAAAGTTGTTGTACTCATCGGAACCAAAAACCTTAACTTCAGGAACTTCGAGTGAAATATGCGATTGAACCATGGTGTTAAGTACCTCAGCACCCTTCCCAACACCTATGTTAATAATCTCTTTTAGGGCTTCAAGATGTATTTCGTTTAGCATGCTTATGAGTTATTCGTTGAGAATTCTTTTTACTACCTCAAAAATAATGGGTTTTTGGATAGGTTTGTTTATAAAATCGGTAGCTCCCAAGCTAATTGCTTTGGCTTTTGTAGTGGACTGTATATCGGCTGTGCAGATAATAATTGGAACCTGTATTTTCTTTTCTCGAATTTTTTCAAGTGCGGTAAGGCCATCCATTATCGGCATTACCGAATCGAGAATAACAAGGTCTGGAATTAACTCCTCAAGTTTTACTAGGAGCTGTTCGCCATTCATAAGTTGAGTTATTTCCAAATTTTCAATTTCTTTTATTGCGTCTATAATAAACAAGCGTGTAATAGTAGAGTCGTCAACAATATAAATACTTCTTTTTGCTCCCATTTGCTTTTAGTTGTTGTAATACAAGTATTTGTTAAAAGAGTAATTGTAATTCATTATATGCAATATACGGTATAAAAAAGCATTTGAAAACATATTTGAATAAAACTTTTCAAAAGTTTACCTTCGGCGTAATTTTCAATATTATTTCGAATTAAACATTATTCCCCTATAAAAAACCGCTATAAGGTATTGTTGGTATGCAGCATGCAGATGAATGTTTTTTTACAAAAGAGTTTATGGTTAATTCCTTCTTTACTGATTTAAGAGGGAGACTGTCGTTGCCATCGTTGTTTTCCCTCTTTCAAGAAATGGCTTGGGAACATGCAACAAATAATAAGTTTGGGTACGTCCATTTACAGAAGCAGGGCCTTTTTTGGGTGCTATCAAGAATTTCAGTGGAAATATTAAGAATGCCAAATTGGGCTGAAACTTTTTTTATTACAACCTGGCCCAGCGGAGTAGATGGACTTTTTGCGCTTCGTGATTTTGAACTTTTTGATTACAATAAACAAGTTATTGTTAGGGCAACTACGAGCTGGTTAATAGTTGATGTAAATAGTCGCCGACCTCATCGGCTTGATGATTTTAGGGAAAGAATGCCGGTTTGTGAAACATATCGTGCAACCAAAGCAAATGCGGGGCGTATTGGCAACACTAAAAATGTTCCTTCGGTTATTTTTGAATCCCGGGCAGCAATTTCAGACATTGATATTAATGGTCATATCAATAATACGAAGTATGTTGAATGGGCAATTAATTCTTTTTCAGAGGAAGCTTATAAAGCAACTACAATTGAGCGAATAACTGTTAACTTTCTGGCAGAGGGATTCTCCGGTGACGAGCTAGCTATAAGATCTTTTGATTTGGATGATGTAAAAATGGTGTCAGTAGTAACCAGGAAATCGGATGGTAGGAGCCTGGCAATAGTAGAAATTGAAAAAGCGCTATAGTTTAAAAAACATAGCGCTTTTTGAAGTGATGTATAATTAATCGCCAAAGCTAATGCCAATACCCTTTGCTGTTCGAATTAAATCGCAGTTGGGCTCAACGTAGTTTGGGTGGTCAACGGCTTCGCTTAGAGGAACCGCCACAATGTTTGGGTGCCTGTAGGCAACCATTTTTCCGTATTCACCAGCGAGAACCATTTCAAAAGCCTTTACCCCAAATTGAGTGGCAAGAATTCGGTCGTAAGCAACGGGAACGCCTCCGCGCTGTAAGTGCCCAAGTACTGTTTCGCGCATATCAGCCTCAAAACCTGCATTTTTCAAATCGTGAGTGAGCTTGTGTGCAACTCCTCCCAATCTTAGGTTGGCGTATCCAACCTCGTCGCTTTCAGAGTAAACCAGTGTTCCATCCTTCGGTTTTGCTCCTTCGGCAATTACTACAATTGCATTCCCTTTACCCTTGCTGTAACGCGATTTTAATTTTTCAATTACTTTGCTAATATCGTAAGGAATTTCGGGAATTAAGCAAACTTCTGCTCCGCCACCAATAGCTGCGTGAAGCGCAATCCAGCCGGCATACCTGCCCATTACCTCAAGAACAAGAACCCTGTTATGGCTTGCAGCAGTGGTTACGAGCTTGTCGACGGCTTCGGTTGCAATCTGAACCGCTGTTTGGAAACCGAAAGTGAAATCGGTGGCTAGCAGGTCGTTGTCGATTGTTTTTGGAACGCCAATAATGTTTAATCCCTTCTCAAAAAGTGCCTGAGAAATTTTTTGTGAACCATCGCCTCCAATACTAATAACAGCATCAACGCCCAGATACTGAAGTTTTCGTATCATTTCATCGGAACGATCAACTGCTTCCCAGGAGCCATCCTTGTTTTTTATTGGCCATGCGAAGGGGCCTCCCTTGTTTGTTGAACCAATTATTGTGCCTCCTTGCACGTGAATGCCTGCAACTGCTCGGTCATCGAGCACTCGTATTTCGGTTGGTTCTCTTAATATTCCATTAAACGATTCGATACTTCCAATAACTTCCCAATCGGGTTCCATACCTGCACGCTTTACAATTGCTCTTATTACTGCATTCAACCCTGGGCAATCGCCACCCCCAGTGGCAACTAGTACTCTTTTCATAAAAACTTAACTGTTAAATGTTTATATATTATAAAACGAATTTCCATCGTTTGCTGATTTTTTTAGCTTATACAGTTTATTTAGTTTGAGAAGGGAATAAAAAACTGTATTTTTAAGCAGCCAAAATTTTTCCACAATAACAAAAGTACAAAAATTGTTTGCTTTTGTTGACAAAATACGCTTGTATTTACTAATAAATAGTACTATTTATTAGTGCAAACGAATGAAAATTGATATTTCAGAAAACAAAAAAAGAATTATGAAAAGAATGCAGTTTATTAAATCGATTCGAAGGGTAGCACTTGTTTTTGCCCTCGCCTGGATTTTGAGTTTCAGCTCATGTAAACCTACACCAAAACCCATAGCTGAAAATGAACCCTATAAGGTTGAGCACCCTGTGTGGGCTAAAAATGCTACCATTTACGAAGTCAACATCAGGCAGTTCACGCCCGAAGGAACATTTGCTGCCTTTCAGCAGCATTTGCCCCGCTTAAAGGATCTGGGTGTGGATATTCTTTGGATTATGCCTATTCATCCAATAGGAGAGTTAAACCGAAAGGGTGAGTTAGGAAGTTACTATTCAATTAAGGATTACAAAGCTGTAAACCCTGAATTTGGTACCATTGATGATTTCAAAAACCTTGTTAACGAGGCTCATAAACACGGAATGAAAATTATTATTGATTGGGTTGCAAACCATACTTCACACGACAACCATTTGGCATACAGTAATCCAGAGTTCTACGTGAAGGATTCGATTGGTAATTTCGTTTCGCCTTTCGATTGGACTGATGTGATTCAGCTTAACTACCAGAATAGTGGCCTTCGCGATTACATGGTTGGTGCACTAAAGTTTTGGATTGAAGAGGCAGATATTGACGGCTACCGCTGCGATGTTGCTTCAATGGTTCCAACCGATTTCTGGAATCGAGCAAGGAAAGAACTTGATGCCATTAAGCCTGTGTTTATGCTTGCTGAAGCCGAAGAGGTTTCGCTTCAGGAGTTTGCATTCGATGCCGATTACGGTTGGGAGTTTCACCATATTATGAATGAGATTGCCAAGGGCAAGAAAACGGTTCTGGATATTGACCACTACTTCGTGAAGGAGCAGGCTAAGTACCCCAAAAATACTATTCGTATGCATTTTACCAGCAATCACGATGAGAATAGCTGGAATGGTACTGAGTTTGAGAGACTTGCCGATGCCGCTGAAACTTTTGCCGCATTAACCTACGTAATTCCCGGAATGCCTTTGATTTATAACGGTCAGGAAGTTGGTTTTAATAGAAGGTTAGATTTTTTTGATAAGGATTCAATTGATTGGATTGAGGGCTCTATGTTCGCTGAGTTGTATAAAAAGTTGAATGTTCTAAAGCATGAAAATTCAGCGTTAGCTGCAGGTGAGGCAGCAGCAGACATGGTAAGGGTTAAAACATCGAACGATGTGAATGTTCTTTCGTTTATTCGTAGCAATGAGAATGATAAAGTATTTGTAGTATTCAACCTTTCGAATCTTTTACAAGAAATCACAATGGAGGGTGAAGATTACTTTGGTTCGTATGCTGATATAATTAGTGGAGAAAAAGTTATTTTTTCCGAGGGAGTAAAACTTACGCTTGAGCCTTGGCAATTCTATATTTACGCAAAGTAGAAAATAGATTCTATTCCATAGCGTCCATTTAGTAGTTGCTCGTATCTAAATGGACGTTTATTTATTTGTTACGAAATAACTTTCTTATTTTTACTTCAAGTTGTCTTCTGGTTGAAGGCTTGGAGACGATTGTTAAATCCTTTGAGAGCAAATACATTTTGGGAGTTTCTTGTACATCAAACATTTCTATGAGTTCGCTTTCGGGCGAGTAGGGTTCTCTCATGTTTATCCAGCCAGCGTTGAACTTGTTTATATACTGCTGCCACAGTTCATCCTCCTCGTCAATTGATATGGCAATAACTTCAAAACCAAATTGTTTGTACTTATTGTAAAGGTCAACAATCCGAGGAAGCGACTCAATGCAGTGTGGGCACCAGGTTGACCAAAAGATTACCAGAATATAGTCAGCATTTAGGTTTGAGATTCTTACTTTTTTCCCTTTCTGATTTACTACATTGAAATTACTCGCCTTGCTTCCTATTTCAAGAGAATTGCTTTTACAAAAAACTTCATTATTTGAAGTTTTTAATGGTTTTATACCTTGGAAGGAGGTAGTTTCAAGGAAGCAGACTACATCCAAGTAGTCCGACTCAAGAAACCCGTCAATAAGCATTGCTCGTATTTTTTTAAAAACTGTAGTGTCCATTTTTACCGAAATGAATTTTTCAATTCCGGCAATGAATGCGCTATCCTGCTGCTCTTTGTCGAATTCTTCGTTGTAAAGAGTTTCAACGAACCCCCAAACACTTCCTGAGAAAGCGGGAGCGTTAAAAACGTGAGGACAGGTTAGGTCAACTTTTGACCACCAGGTTTCGATTTGGTACTTGACTTTTTCTTCGGCTGATAAGCTAAGGTTTGGTATGGGTCTTTGCTCAAGCGCAATGAGATTGTTTGCAAGCAAATTCTTATAGGTTGCGTTCATCTCGCAAGCGAATGTGTACAAGTTTGTACTTAACCTGTTAATTTCTTTCTCAAGCATCCGTTTAATTGCTGATGTGTCTGAATAAAAGTTTAATAATGAATTTATTAGCCAGGTTTGCTGGTCGATACTCTCTTTTAGCTTGAGGTATTTCCAAAAAACTTTATTTTCAGTGGAATTTGAGCTTTTTAAACTGTCGAGCGGAGCAAAAACAACGGTTTTAATATCAATCACAGGTTCATTGTTCACAACAATGTCAAAAGAAATGCTGCTGCCCACTTCAACTTTGTAAAGACCTTTCTGGTATGTTGAATCAAGGGTAAACTGGTAGGTTCCAGGTAACCTTTGCCACGAAGAATCAACAAGCATAGGTTGTCCATCTGAGTATAGGTATAGTTTTGCTTTTGAAGCAAAAGATTGGAGAACCTCAATATTTATGGTTACGTTTTGAGCGTTTAATTTAGTTGAGAGAAGAGCAAAAATAAAAAGTAACCTTGCAAATCGATTCATACCGTTAGGTTTAGCATTAATTATGCGTTAATAATTTCTGCAATTTTTTTCTTGAGTTCAGCTGGGTTGAAAGGTTTTAACACGAAACCATTCATTCCTAAACTAAATATTTTATTCTGTACATCGAGCATTGCCGATGCCGTAAGGGCAATAATTGGGATTGAATTCTTTAGTTTGTTTTTTAGTTTTCTAATTTCAATGGTTGCCTCATAACCATTCATTACAGGCATTTCTAAATCCATTAAAATTAGATCAAAATTCATTTTTTTAACAAGGGTTAATGCTTCGAGACCATTTTCGGCAAGTTCAGTGTTAAATCCCCACTTCTTTAAGAAGTTTATCACAATCATTGAGTTAATACTGTTGTCTTCAACAACAAGCACGTTATAACCTTGCTTGAAATTGTCAGCTTGCTCTAAATTTGAAAATGTATGAGATGGTTTAGATATTTTAGTTATAGGTAGGTTGAGTGTAAAGAAAAATGTGGAGCCTTTGCCAAGGGTGCTTTTAACTTCAAGTTTCCCGCCAAGAAGGTTAACTAATCGTTCTGATATTGCCAGCCCAAGCCCTGTTCCACCGTATTTTCGGGTAGTATCTATGTTTGCCTGAGTAAACTCTTCAAAAATTAGGTTCTGCTTTTCAGTAGAGATTCCTATTCCGGTATCTGTAATGGAGAAACGAACCTGTACGGAGTTCTTAAGCATTTTTTGGAGGGAAATATTTAACTCAACGAACCCAGTATCGGTGAACTTTATGGCATTAGCCATAAGGTTTGAAATAATTTGGTTTATTCGAACAGGGTCTCCTGATAGATTTGCTGGGATTTCATTGTCGATATTGAGCCTCAATTCAATATTCTTATTTTGGGCAATATACTTAAAGGTGTTGTAAATGCCTTGCGCAATTTGGCTTATACTAATTTGTGTGCGGTTAATTTTAAGTTTTCCGGCTTCCATTTTACTGAAGTCGAGAATGTCGTTCAGCAAAGCCATTAGGTTTTCGGCAGAATATTTTAAGGTTTGAAGATTCTGAAATTGCGACTTTTTTGGTTCTTCTTCCAGTAAAATGTTTGTGATTCCAATAATTCCATTCATGGGAGTTCGAATCTCATGACTCATGGTTGATAGGAATTTTTCTTTCGCAAGGGACGCTTCCTCTGCAAGTTTTTTAGCTCTAATTAGTTCTATCTCCTGTTGCTTTCGCACTGAAATATCAACCATAATTCCCATGTAACGACTAACCTTTCCATTTTCAATCACAGCAGTAATATGGGTAAGGGCAGGGAATTCATCACCATTTTCTTTTACTGCTATTAGTTCAATGCTGGGAAGTTCTGGTTGTTTCTTGCTGTTTTTAGTGTATTTTGCAATGGTTGATTTGCTGGTTTCTGAGAAGAGGTTTCGTATATAAATTCCATTCTTCAATTTTTTTGGCATCAATCCCAAAAAGGAAAGGAGGTAATTGTTGGCAAATGTTATCCTTCCTTTTGAGTTTGCTTCAAACGCCATTTCGGGGAGAAGTTCGGCAAGCTGGCGAAATCGTTGTTCGCTTTGTATTATTCGTTGTTCGGATTGTTTTCGGAGGGTAATGTCAACCAAAACAACAAGAAGGCATGGTGTGGCTTGAATATCGATAATTTCTGCAGAAAACTGGCAAATCAAAGTTTGACCTTTGGCGTTAATCATGGTGGTTTCTAAATTCTGCGATTTCCCATGTGTAATTACCATTTTAATTAGTCTTTCTCGCTGGTCGATGGCAGGGAAAATACCGAGTTCTCTTGTGGTTTTTCCTATCACATTTTTGCGGTTGAGACCAATTACCTTCAAGAAAGTGTCGTTTACGTCGATATATTTACCCTCATTGAGAGTGCTAATGGTCATCATTACAGCATTGTTTTCGAATGCTTTGCTGAATTTTTCTTCCGATAGTCTGATTATTCGTTCCGATTCTATGCGTACAGAAATGTCTTGGCAAATGGCGAAAACAATTTCCTTTTGGCTCCAGTTTCCGAAAAAAAGTCTTGCCTCAATAGGGGTAGGCTTGCCGTTTTTTGCGAGGATTTGACCTGTATACAAAATTCGATTGCCCATTTGAGCCTTTAGCAGCATGCTCTTAACGCTTTCCTGTTCGGAGGTTGGGTGTAGGCCTGAAAAACTTTTCAGAATAAGTTCTTGCTCGGTATAACCAAGCCGCTCGAATGCACTTTTATTTGCTTGAACAATGGTGTCGCGTTTGCTGATTATGAATGTCATATCTTCAAATGCGTTTACCAGGAGTCTGAAGTTTTTTTCTTCCTCAACCAGCTTGTCCTCAAACTGTTTCTGTTGAGTTATGTCGAAACAATTATCAAGTAAAGCAGCATTACCCTCCCATTTAATGATTGATACATTTGATTTTAGCCAACGCATTTCACCATTCTTACAGGAAATTCTATAAGTGAAGGAGTGAGATTTTTTAATGCTTATTTCACGAAAATTATTACTGAAAAGAAGTTTTATTAACTTTTTATCTTTCTGATGAACTAAATCAATAAATTCCATCGAACAAAGCTCTTCTGAACTATAACCGGTTAATTTTGAAAAGTGTGGATTATGAAAAACGATGGATTTATTTTGAACAACGTAAATACTTCCGCTTACCTTGTTAATAAGCTCACTTAAAATGCTAGTGTCAACTTTTAGTTTATGCATACCAGCTTAATATTTGCTGCATGTCTGAAAAAAAACTACACCTTTATACCCATAACAAGCACATCGTCAATTTGATACTGGTTTCCCTTCCATTTTATGAAAGTGTTTTCAATTATTTCAAGTTGTTTCTGCATGGGTAGCTCTTTAACAGCTTCGAAAAGGTTTCTAAATCTGCGCATGTTGTATTTACGTCCTTCCTGTCCACCAAATTGGTCGTGGTACCCATCGGTAAATAGGTATATTGTATCGCCTGGCACGAGTTGAACACGAGTATTGGTGAATGGTTCCATTTTAATGTGTCTCGATACAGGCATTCTGTCGCCTGTTAAAACTTCAATGAATTGTTCATCCTTATTTTCAGTGTTTCGCGAAATGAAAGCGAAACTGTTTGCCCCAGCAAATTGCATTTCAAGCGTATCATCGTTGATGGCGCAGAACGACATGTCCATACCATCGAAGTTTTCGAAGGGGTCGCCTGTTTGGTGTAGCGATTCAATAATGAATTCGCGCATATGCTCCAGTACTTGTCCCGAAGTATTTATTTCCGATTTTGTTACAATGTCGTTAAGGTAGGCAATGCCCAGCATGCTCATGAAACCACCAGGAACTCCATGTCCGGTACAATCGGCTACTGCAACGGTTCTGAATTTTCCTATTTTTGATACCCAGTAGAAGTCACCACTAACTACGTTCTTCGGGAGGTAAAGTATGAACGATTCAGGGAATATTTTTTTCAACGTTTGCTTGCTGGGGAGTATTGCTTGCTGAATTCTTTGCGCGTAAACTATTGAGTCGGTAATTTCACGTTTTTGCATAGTTACCACATCGCGCTGGAATTCAATTTCATCACGTTGAGCGGTAATCTCTTCGGTTTTCTGTTTCAGCTCGGCGTTGAGAGTTGCCAGCGAATCGCGCTGGGTTTCCATCTCTTCTTTCTGCATCTCCATTTCTGCTTTCTGCGAAAGCAATTCACGGTTATCCTTGCGTATTTTCAGGTAGCTGTATGTTGAAATTGTGATTAGAATTGAGATGAGAAGAATTACAACGGTTAAGCTGTTGCGAGCCATTCTATTTCTTCTGGCTTCTTCCAGAAGAACCGATTCACGATGTTTCTGCTCCATTTCCTGCTGATGAAACTTTTGTTCAAACTGGAAGTTTAGCTCCATTTCAATCATTTTTCTGTTAGTTTCATTGCTGGATATGCTGTCTTTAAGCTGGTAACTATATTTTAACTCTTCGTACGCCTGCTTGTAGTTTCCATTTTTGAAATGAATATCGGATAATAGCTGGTATGATGATTTCTCAAGCTTGGTAAGTTTAAATATTTTTGATTCTTTTAAAGCTAAAGAGGCATAATGCAGTGCTTTACTATAATCCCCTTTTGCCAGATAGGTTTCACCAATACTATGGTACGAATTTGCGATACCTCTCTGGTTGTTTGTCTCCTCCTTAATTTTTAGGGACTCAAAATGATTTTTTAGAGCAAGCTTATAGTCGCCTTGTTTATAAAAAAGGTATCCAATATTATTGAGAAGCGCCGAATGGTCAGCTACTTCTTCGCCATCTTTGAGGTAACTCAATGCAAGGGAATACTGGTTTAATGCTTCGGTGAAGTTTTTTTGCTCAGTGTATACGGTTCCCTTGGTTTTGTGTGAATTACCAATAATTCTTTTCAGGTTTTTTTTGTAGGCATACATTTGTGCGCTGTCTAAATACTGCAGCGATTTCTCATAATCGTACCTGTGGTAGTAAATAACTCCTATGTTGTAAAAAATGATGGCTAAACTTGAAGTGTCCTGAAGTTCATAACTCACTTCCAGGCCCTTCAGGAAGTAGGATAATGCAATTGGGTAATTTGCCAGATTCATGTATACTCTTCCAATGTTGTTAAGAGAAGTGGCAATGCCTTTTTTATAATTTATCTCAGTACGAATTTGGTATGAGGTTAAGTACTTGTCCAATGATTCATAGGTTAACCCTTTCTTGAATAGGGCAGAAGCCTGCTCTTGGAAAGCGAAGGCTTCTCTTTTTTTATCATTAAGTTCAGCAGCCAATTTAGCAGCCTTTTCAGCAAGTTTATAGCTTCTGTCCCATGTGTTTTGTTGGTTTGAAATATTTATACTATCGAAAATATTTCTCAGGAGAAGGGAGTCGGCTTCAAAATTTTTTTGATTCTGTGCAGAAGAATTTAGGGTTAGAATGAGCGTACAAAAAAATGTTATAAAACTGTAGAACAATCGGTTAATCATCACAAAAGCCTTCTTCTTCGTTGGTATTCGGTATGGTTTGCATAAAATCGTTGCAATTTACAACAACATAACAATTTAATAGCATTATTTTTAAAAATATTTTGTTTCCCCTAGTTATTCGTTTTATTCAAAACAAAAACTATACAAAGTTGTTTGTATTTTTACTAAATAATTGAAACAGAAATCAACTTGTTTAAATGAAACCAAAAATGGCGATGTTAATTTTCTTCTCGGTAGTTTTTTTAGTTTACTTCTTTGTTAACTACTACATTTACAAACATATATCAAGTGCATTAAGTCTAGAAAGTCAAATCTTTAGGCTATTAAAAGCACTGCTAATAGTTGTTATTCTCTCGTATCCCATTGGAAGAATAGTTGAACGTATTTATTCCTCATTTTTAACTGATTTCATCATAAAAGTAGGCTCAGTTTGGCTGGCAGCCATGCTGTATTTAACCCTGCTATTTATTCTACTTGATTTTGGAAGGCTAGTTTTTTTAATCCTGTCAAAGCTAAATATTACCCAGGGTTCCTTCATTGTAAATTTTGTAAAGTACTACAAAATTTTTGCTGCTGTTGCCACTGTTTTGCTGCTAACCTATGGTTATTTCAACGCGCTTTACCCAAGGGTTAGTAAACATAGTTTGCTTTTAAATAAAAGTTTAGCCAATCGATCGCAATTAAGAATTGTTGCTGCTTCTGATATTCACTTGGGAACAGTTATTTCCAATGGCCGATTATTGCGATTCGTAGAATTGGTTAATTCTCAAAAGCCTGATATAATTCTACTTGCTGGAGATATTTTTGATGAGGATTTGGGACCCGTAATTAAAAACGATATGGGTAAGCTGCTGAGTAAGCTCGAAGCCCCATTGGGTGTAGTTGCAGTTACTGGAAACCACGAGTATATTGGTGGAGTTACAAAGGCAGTACAATACTTAAAGGACCATGGGATTCATGTACTACAGGATTCAGTTGTTGTGGTTGATGGCATTTTAAATATTATAGGTCGCGATGACAGGCAATCGAAGGTTATGGGTGGAAAAGTGAGGGCTGAGTTGGCATCGTTGATAAGCAGCGTTGACAAGAATTTAGTTAGTATTCTACTCGATCACCAACCCTATAACCTTGAAGAAGCTGAAAGAAATGGTGTTGACGTTCAGATTTCAGGTCATACCCACCACGGGCAGCTTTGGCCATTAAACTATGTCACAAAGTCGATATTTGAAGTAAGCCGAGGTTACAAGAAGAAGGGAGATTCGCATATTTTTGTTTCAACAGGTTTTGGAACCTGGGGGCCTCCAATTCGCGTGGGCAACCGGCCCGAAATAATTGTTGTTGATATAAAATCGAATTAGCGTACACCTGCTATTAAAAATAGTATTCTTAAAACACCACATTTAATTTAATGTTACTTTTGTAGGGGTTTTAAAACATTATTATTTTACTAATTAATTAAATTACAAGTATTTATGACGAAAGTTGCATTGCACTTTTCTCATAAAACGCTTCGCTACTTTAAGCGGTGGACTAATAAAAGCTATGGGGTTTTTGCAAGTCTTGGTGTAATGGTCAAGATTTGTGTTATGTCGTTTGCATACCTAATTATTGTTCACCCTGGTTTAGTCTCGGCACAATCCGATTCCCTGAAAATTGGCATTGATGCTGAAATTGAAGAAGTTGTTATAAGCGATGAGTTAAGGGCTATTACGTTTTCGGAACTTTCGGGTGCGGTGTTTGTAATAAAACATGCTGACATCCAGAGTTTTCCGGTTTCATCTGTTCAGAAATTGCTGGAACTCCTAACAAGTGTTGATATTCGCCAGCGTGGTGAACACGGAGTTCAGGCTGATGTGCTAATAAGAGGCGGATCGTTCGATCAGGTTCTTATTCTTCTTAACGGTGTTAATATTACCGATCCCCAAACAGGTCATCACAATTTAAACATTCCCGTTGACCTAAAATCAGTTCAGAAAATAGAGATACTTCAGGGTGCAGGTGTGCGAAGTTATGGAGTAGGTGCATATAGCGGAATAATTAATATCATCACCTCACCCAATGGAAATTCATTTGTTAACTTATCTACTACTGTAGGCGAATACGGCCTGCTCAAACTTTTCTCAAACACAGCAGTTTCCAATAAAAAAAGCGAGATAAGTTTTTCAGCCTCGTCGAGCAAATCGGATGGCTTTATGGAAAATACCGATTTTAGTATTGCAAACCTCTTTGCCCAGGGTAAAGTAAAAATACTAAATGGATATTTCGATTTCCAACTTGGTGTTCAAGATAAAGGATTTGGCGCACAAAGTTTTTATACTCCACGTTATCCAAATCAGTACGAACAAGTTCAAACTCTTATTTCATCGGCATCATACCATTACAAATTCAGGAATGTTTCATTTACCCCATTAGTTTACTATCGTACACATACCGATAGGTTTGAACTTTTCAGGAGCAATGAACCTCAGTGGTATTTGAACCATAATCATCATAAAACAAGGGTAATGGGAGGTAGTTTACACTTATCGTATGTAAAATCAAACGGCAAGTTGAAAGCTGGGGCTGAAGTAAGGAATGAAAGTATAGTAAGCAATGTGTTAGGTGATTTGTTAACCCAGAAGATTCCTGTTTCGGGTTTTCAGAATGTTTTTTACACCAAAGGAAAGGATAGGTTGGTTGCAACTGTATTTACAGATTACACATACTACTTTAAGAATTTCTCTATCTCGGCTGGTTTACAGATTGTTGGGAATAGATATTTTGGAACATCATTGAATTATGGGTTTGATATTTCAACATATTTGGTTCGAAATTTTAAAACATACATGTCGTGTAATAGAGCAACTCGTTACCCAACCTTCACCGATTTGTACTACAGTGGGCCAACAAATATTGGGAACCCAAATTTAATGCCTGAGGTGGCAGAAACTATTGAATTAGGGGTTAAGCACCAAACAGGAGTTTACCGTTTCAATGCTTCGGTTTTCCATCGAAAGGGGTATAATATTATTGATTGGGTAAAATACCCAAACGATGAAAAATGGACAACAACAAACTACACAAGGTTATCTACGAATGGATTTGAAACTAGCCTAAACCTCTTTATAGAGAGCCTAGCCCCCGTAGCAAAAAACATTTTATTATCATACACATACATTGATAATGAAAAAGATAAGGATTATCTGCTGTCATATTACACGATGGATTTTGTTAGAAGTAAACTAAGTGCAGGTGTAGGCCATAATCTTTTTAAAAAACTAAACATTTCATGGTTGGTGATATGGCAGGATAGGGCAGGAACCTACACCGATTTTTCCACAAATAACGAAAAGAGTTACGCCCCCTTCTTAACTGTGGATTTGAATCTTTCATATAAGATTCATAAAATCGAATTGTTCGCTGAGATTTCAAATTTGTTTAACACGAGGTATCATGATATAGGTAATGTTCCTCAGCCAGGAAGATGGGTTGCAGGTGGGCTTAATTTCTTGATAGATTAAACAGATATTTGTTGTGCAGGCTAAAAAATATTGTATATTTGTTATTCTAAACCTAATAAAAAACCAAATCAAAATGAAAAAGAGTAGAATTTTATTAATTAGCGCACTTTTTATTGGTGCTTTAGCATTTATGTCATGCGCCAATGCTGGTGACAAAGCGAAAGAAGAAGCGACAGATATTGAGCAGGTTGCCACTGATACTACTGCAGTTGAGGAGGTTGCTCCTCAACCCGTTGAAGAGCCAGCAGTAGAAGAAGCTACTGAGGCAGAAGAAGTAAAACCAGAAGCAGCATCGCAGCTATCAGCTGAGCCTAAAAAACCTGAAGCAGCAAAAAAACTTTCAGCAGAACCAAAGGAACAGGAAAAGGAATAGTTTGTTGATTCTTTTTTGCATGAAGAATTTTTATAACAAAAGGGGCAAGTAATATTTGCCCCTTTTGTTATAAATTGGGCCTTAATCTTTTAGTTCGTTCAATGGCTTCGTTTAGCTGCCATTTTTCAATCTCCTTAAAATTCCCCGAAAGTAGAACGTCTGGAACTTTCCAGCCATTAAAAATTGCTGGACGTGTATATATTGGCGGTGCTAGCAGGTTGTCCTGGAATGAATCAGTGAGGGCGGAGGTTTCGTCGGAAATAACACCTGGAACGAGCCTAACAGCGCTGTCAACAATTACTGCTGCAGCCATTTCTCCCCCTGTAAGCACATAGTCTCCTATCGAAATTTCTTTGGTGATTAAATGATCGCGAACTCTTTGATCAACCCCTTTGTAATGGCCGCATAGTATAATTATATTCTTTAAAAGGCTTAGGCTGTTGGCGGCTTTTTGTGTGTACTGTTCACCGTCAGGTGAAGTGTAAATTATTTCGTCGTACTCCCTTTCTTCCTTCAGTTTATCAATTACTTTGAATATCGGTTCAATTTTAAGTACCATCCCTGCATCAGGGCCGAAAGCATAGTCATCAACCGTTCTGTGCTTATCGGTTGTATAATCTCTTAAATGGTGAACAACGATATTAACCAAACCTTTGTTCTGTGCTCGTTTTATTATTGAATGGTTCAATGGGCTTTCAAGTAGCTCGGGAAGTACAGTTATAATATCAATACGCATAATTTTTTTTTGACAAAGTTACATAAAAATGACCGATACGACCATCCTGGAATTTGGTACAGAAAAAAATAGTAAATGACATAATGGCGTACATTTGTTCAGGGTACGATGTCATAATGGCATTACAGGAGGAAGGCTATGACAAAAAAACATTTTAGTTTGTAGTGGCATAGTATTAGACATATGATATTAAAACAATGAAATTAATAACAAAAAAAATAGACTATGACATTACTAACCCTTCGTCGTTTTGAACCCAAGGTGGTAAAAAGCGGCTATCAGAATGAGTACACCGATTTTTTAAATAGTTTTGAGAGAGCAAGAAGTAAGTACCAACGCGAATGTGGGAATAATCCCCCAGTTAATATTTGGGAGCAGGAAAAGAATTTTGTGCTGCAGGTTGCAGCACCAGGTTATAAGAAGGAATTTTTTAACATTAATGTTGAAAAGGATGTGTTAACCATCTCAGCCTCTGTTCCTGAAGGTTATGGCTCTGAAAGGGAGAAGTTTACTCGCTGTGAGTTTATGGTTACACCGTTTGAACGAGAATTCACATTAGGTGAAAGCATAGATAGCTCAAAAATTGATGCATCATTCAAGGATGGAATTCTATCAGTTTCCCTCAGTAAAAAGGAGCAAGCCATTGAAAAACCCATTCGCACAATAAATGTAGATTAGAAGTGTGCGTTAAAATGTTAATTAATAGCCCGTTGGAATAACCTCGGGCTATTCCTTTTTAGTATATAAGAAATACAAAATGTGTGGGAGGAGTTTTGTTTGAGAACTTTTATAAGCTGTTTTTATTAAAATAGTTTGAGTATTAGTTCTTATTCTTTAATTTCGTGGCTTGAAAATGATAACCTATTGTTATTGTTATGAATGAATTTTAGTACGTTAATTTACTAACCCATGGAACTAAAAGACCAGAAGGATCAGATCAAGAACGATCAGTTCGGCGAAGCCGAAAGTACTCCAGTTGCTCCTGAAAAACCAATCGAGAAAACAGAAGAACAGTCTGTTGAAGAAAAATCTGTTCAGAGTGAGTCCAATGAAACGTTAAAGGCTGAAGAAGAGAACGATACACCTAAATCTCAGTCTACAAATGAAAAAATGGATGTCACAGAAACAATTGACGATGAGGAAGAAGAAGAAATTCATCCAATCGATCTAGATGACGAAACCTCAACAGATGATGAGGAGGAAGACGAGGATGAGGATGAGGATGAGGAGACGACTGAAGATCCATCGTACCAACCAGCAGATTACTCTGCATTAAATCGCGAAGAACTTGTTGCTTCACTGCGTAAGTTGCTCGATGAAAGACCTGTTCAAAAGATTCGAGCTGAAGTAGAAAGTATCAAGGTTAATTTCTACAAGAAGCATAAAGCCGAATTTGAACGAAAACGTAAAGAGTGGGTTGAGGCAGGTGGAGATATTCAGCAGTTTGAAGCCCCAGAGGACAATGTAGAACCTGAAATAAAAGAACTTCTTAAGGAGTATCGTGAGCTGAAAGCAAAATACAATAGGAACCTTGAGGATCAGAAAGTAGATAACCTTGAGCAAAAACAGGCAATTATCGAACAAATTAAGGAACTGGTTAATCGAAACGAGTCGGTAAATCAAACTTTTCAAGATTTTCGTGATCTTCAGCAACGATGGAGAGATATTGGACCGGTACCCCAAGCAAGTTTGAACGATTTGTGGGAAACCTACCATCACCACGTACAAAACTTTTACGATTATATAAAGATAAATAAGGAGCTTCGGGATCTTGACCTCAAGAAGAATATGGAGGAGAAGATTAAACTCTGCGAAAAAGCAGAGGAGTTACTACTTGAGCCTTCAATAGTGAACGCATTCAAGAAGCTACAAAAGTATCATAACCAGTGGCGTGAGATTGGCCCCGTACCAAACGAGTTCCGCGCTGAAATTTGGGAACGTTTTAAGGATGCTACTTCAAAAATTAACAAGAAGCACCAGGAGTACTTCGAAGGCCTTCGGGAAGAGCAGAAATCGAACCTTGAAGCAAAGGTCGCATTATGTGAAAAAGCAGAGGAGCTTGCAGGCACCGTAATCTCGTCAAATAAGGAGTGGAATAAGCGTTCAAAGGAGATGATTGAACTCCAGAAAGTCTGGAAAACCATTGGTTTTGCCCCCAAGAAGGATAACAATAGGATTTATGAAAGATTCCGTAGCGCCTGCGATACTTTTTTTGGAAATAAGCGTGAGTTCTATGATGAGGCGCGCGAAGAGCAGCAGAATAACCTGCAGCTCAAAACCGAACTCTGCATGCAAGCCGAAGCGTTGAAGGAAAGCAACGAGTGGAAAAAAACATCCGAAGAGCTTATCAACCTGCAGAAGCGTTGGAAAGAAATTGGTCCCGTTCCACGTAAGCATAGCGATGATATTTGGAAACGATTCCGGTCAGCATGTGATTTCTTTTTTGAAAGAAAATCGAAACACTTCAGCCAGGTTGATAACAAGTACGAAGTAAACTTAAAGGCAAAGGAGGATCTCATAGTTGAGGTTGAAACATTCAAACCAGCTGAAAACATTGAGGAGAACCTAAAAGTGTTGAAGGATTATCAACGTCGGTGGTCAGAAATTGGTTTTGTTCCAATAAAAAAGAAAGACGAAGTACAAAAACGATTCCGTGAAGCCATCAACAAGCACTTTGAGGAGCTAAAAATTGATGACACCAAAAAGAACATCCTGAAGTTTAAAACAAAAATCGATACCATTCAGGGCAACCCTCGCCAGGAGAATAAAATGCGCGTTGAGCGTGACAGGCTTTTCAATCAGCTAAAACAGCTAGAAAACGACATAACGCTTTGGGAAAATAATATCGGTTTTTTTGCAAAATCGAAGAATGCAGAACAGCTTATTAAGGATGTTGAGCGTAAAATTGAAAAAGGTAGAAAGGATCTGAAAGTGCTCGAAGAGAAAATTAAGCTGATTGACAGTATGGAGCAGAAACAATAATTAACCTCAACCTAAAAGTAATGGGCCAAAATACTAAGTATGTTTTTGTTACGGGCGGAGTAACATCATCCCTCGGGAAAGGAATTATTTCAGCTTCTCTGGCAAAACTACTGCAAAGCAGAGGGTACTCAGTTACAATTCAGAAATTGGATCCATACATAAATGTCGATCCTGGAACGCTAAACCCCTACGAGCATGGAGAGTGTTTTGTAACTGAGGACGGAGCAGAAACCGATCTCGATTTGGGCCACTACGAACGATTTCTGAATATTCACACCTCAAAACTTAACAATGTTACTACCGGCAAGATTTACCAATCGGTTATTAATAAGGAAAGGCGAGGCGAGTATTTAGGCAAAACGGTACAGGTAATCCCCCATATAACTGATGAAATTAAAAGGCGAATTAAACTGGTAAGCACCAAAAATAAATTTGACATCATTATAACAGAAATTGGCGGAACGGTGGGCGATATCGAGTCGTTGCCCTACATTGAAGCGGTTCGCCAGCTTCGATGGGAGTTAGGCCCAACTAATTCTGCGTTCATACACCTCACTCTGGTACCATTCCTTGCTGCTTCGGGGGAGCTAAAAACTAAACCAACACAACATTCTGTGAAGGTGCTTCTTGAAAACGGGATTCAGCCCGACGTGCTGGTGCTTCGCACCGAACATGAGCTAACTCAGGATTTACGAAAGAAGGTTGCACTTTTCTGCAACGTTGACCTCGAATCAGTGGTAGAATCGATTGACGTGAAAACAATCTACGAGGTACCGCTCTTAATGTTAAGGGAAAAGCTGGATGTAACAGTGTTGAAAAAGTTTAACCTCCCTTTCAATGAGGAACCCGAGCTTAAGGCTTGGCGCCAGTTTGTAACCAAGCTAAAGAACCCAAAGAAAAAGGTGAAAATTGGTTTGGTTGGGAAGTATATTGAACTCCCCGATGCCTACAAGTCAATTGTGGAGGCTATTATTCATGCTGGTGCAACGAATGAATGCAAAGTTGAGCTAAAAACAATTCACTCTGAAGAAATCAACGAGTCGAATTTCATTGAGATACTTAACGAATTATCGGGAATAATTGTTGCTCCTGGTTTTGGTCATAGAGGAATTGAGGGGAAAATTCTTGCCGTTAAGTATGCGCGGGAAAATGATATCCCATTCCTAGGTATATGCTTAGGAATGCAGTGTGCGGTTATTGAGTTTGCTCGTAACGTACTTGGGTTCCCCGATGCGAACTCAACCGAGATGGTTAGAACCACCTCGAACCCGGTTATCGACCTTATGGAGGATCAGAAAGGTATCACCGACAAGGGAGGAACCATGCGTTTGGGAGCGTACCCTTGTACTCTAAAAACTGATTCGAAAGTTTACAAAGCCTACGGTAGTAAATCGGATATAACTGAACGTCATAGGCATAGGTACGAGTTTAATAACTCATACTTAGTTTCCTTTGAGGAAAAAGGAATGATTGCAACCGGAATAAACCCCGATACTGGGTTGGTTGAGATTATGGAAATTCCTCAGCATCCATGGTTTGTGGGTGTTCAGTTTCATCCAGAGTATAAAAGTACTGTGGTAAATCCACATCCGCTTTTTGTTGATTTCATAAGAGCATCATTAGAACTAAAAAAGTAATAACAAATCAACTTTTTTGTTGATATAATTTGTAGAAGAGGAGAAATAATGGATAGAAATACAATTATTGGGCTGGTTTTAATTTTTGGAATCCTTATAGGTTTTAGCTACCTAAACAAACCTTCGAAGGAAGAGGTTGAGGCAGCAAAACGACGAAATGATTCGCTTGCCATAGTTAGAGCAGAACAGGAACAGGATAGGTTAGCTGTTGAAGCAGAACAGTTTAAGAAAAAACAGCAAGCCGATTCTCTGAATAAAATGAGTGAAATTGAAAGGCTGGGAACATTCTCTGATGCTTACAAGGGTGAACAGAAATATGTTGTTTTAGAAAACGAGCTGATGAGGGTGAAGGTATCCTCCCTTGGTGGAAATGTTTACTCGGTTCAGCTTAAGGATTTTAAAACCTACGGTGGCGATTCGCTGGTAATGTTTTCAGGAAATCAGAATGTTTTTGGTCTTCAGTTTTGGGGGAATAATAATAATATAGAAACCAATAACTTATACTTCACTCCAAACACCTCCGATTCCTTGCTGAAAGTTTCAGCAAACAAACAAAGCCAGTCCCTTTCAATGAGGCTGCAATCTGGTGAAAGTTCATACATTGATTATATTTATACAATCCACCCAAATTCCTACATGATTGACTATAAAATCCACTTTGTAGGAATGGATAACGTGATTTCAGCCCGATTAGGTTCTGTTGATTTAATTTGGGACTTTACCCTTCCGCAGCTTGAAAAGGGTGCGAAGAACGAAACCGATTACACAACTATTGCCTATCGTTACCCCAATGGTGACTACGAGGAGCTGAACCCACGTAGCGAAAAGGAGGATGAAGAAATAACAACCAAGATTGAATGGATTGGTTATAAACAGCAGTTCTTCTCAACGTTCCTTGTGGCTGAGGAGGCCATGCTGAATGCCAACATGCAATCGGTTAAAATTGCTGATGGAACCTACACCAAGCAATTCCAGTCTCGAATTGGTCTTCCTTTCGATACGGGTAAGGATGAATCAATCGGTTTCAAAATGTACTTTGGACCCAACCATTTTAATACGTTAAAATCATACAACTACGGGTTTGAAAATGTAGTGCCACTCGGAAGTTGGATTATTCGGTGGGTTAACTATGGAGTTATATGGGTTTTCGATAAACTCGATAACCGGATTGCCAGCTACGGTTTAATCATTCTTCTACTTACAATTATAATTAAGGTAATTCTATTCCCGCTAACCTATAAATCGTACGTTAGCCAAGCTAAGATGAGGGTTTTAAAACCACAAATCGATGAGTTAAATAATAAATTTCCGAAGAAAGAAGATGCCATGAAAAAGCAGCAGGCTACCATGGCATTGTACAAGAAGGTAGGTGTAAACCCAATGGGAGGATGCTTGCCAATGCTTATTCAGTTCCCTATTCTTATTGCCATGTTCCGTTTCTTTCCGGCTTCGTTCGAGCTAAGGCAAAAGAGTTTCCTCTGGGCTGACGATTTATCTTCGTTTGATTCCATTCTCAACCTTCCCTTCGAGATACCCTGGTATGGCGATCATATAAGTTTGTTTACTTTGCTTATGGCAGTGGCTATGTTCATCACTTCTAGATCTAGCACATCACAAATGGGCGACACAAACGCCCAAATGCCAGGGATGAAGTTTATGATGCTTTACATGATGCCTTTGATGTTATTGGTTTGGTTCAATAACTATGCTGCCGGATTAAGTTACTACTACTTCCTATCGAACGTAATTACCATTGGCCAAACATACCTCATTCGCCAAACCGTTAACGATGAGGAAATTCTTAAGAAATTGCATGAGAATTCGAAGAAGCCCGTTAAAAAATCAAAGTTCCAGGAACGTCTCGAAAAAATGACCCAGCAGCAACAACAAGCAAAAAAACTTAAAAAGTAACTGCAAATCAACTTTTTTAAAGCCCAATGGTTAGTAGCTGTTGGGCTTTTTTGTTGAATGGCTGAATGATTGAATGACCCGCCCTGCCTACCGGCTAGGCAGGCTGCCGTCGGGCAGGTTGAATGGTCTGCTTGCTCCAGCCTACGATAGGCTGGGCAGGCAATCTGAATGAGTTATTTTTAATTTTTATAACTGCCAACTGAGAACTGGAAACTTGAATTAGACCGATTCCTTCACAAACCTTTACCATTTTTAACGCTCTTTAACACCCTAAAAGCGTAAGAATAACCAAATTTGTGGTGCTAATTTTGTTATTGTACTTAAAGAAATTATTTACAACTAAATAAACTTACAAACAATGAACGAAACTTCAACAGTAAACATTAAAGAGTTGAACGAACGCATTAGGCTTGAGAGCTCGTTTGTTGATATTATTAACATGGAAATGAACAAGGTGATTGTTGGGCAAAAGCACCTTGTTGAGTCCCTGCTAATTGGTCTGCTGGCTGATGGACATATTCTTCTTGAAGGGGTTCCGGGTTTGGCAAAAACGCTGGCTATAAACACGTTGGCGAATACAATCGAGGCTGGTTTTGCCCGTATTCAGTTTACACCCGATTTGCTTCCCGCCGATTTGATTGGAACTATGGTTTACAGCCAGAAGAATGAAGAGTTCCATGTGAAGAAGGGGCCAATATTTACCAACTTTGTTTTGGCCGATGAGATAAACCGAGCCCCCGCAAAGGTTCAAAGTGCTTTGCTTGAGGCCATGCAGGAACGACAGGTTACTATTGGCGACGAAACTTTTAAACTTCCACAACCATTCCTGGTAATGGCAACTCAGAACCCAATTGAGCAGGAGGGAACCTATCCGCTTCCCGAAGCGCAGGTTGACCGTTTCATGCTCAAAGTTAAAATTACCTACCCAAAGGTTGAGGAGGAGAAGCTTATAATTCGTCAGAATATTGCAACAAACTTTCCGAAGGCAGAAAAAGTGTTAAAGCCTGAGGATATTATTAAAGCACGCAACGTTGTTCGCGAGGTTTACATGGACGAGAAAATTGAAAAGTACATTGTTGATATTGTTTTTGCCACACGTTTTCCAAGGGAATATAAGTTAGAGAAGTTTGAGAATATGATTGCTTACGGTGGTTCTCCCAGGGCAAGTATCAATCTCTCTTTGGCTGCAAAAGCTTACGCTTTTATTAAACGTAGAGGCTACGTTATTCCTGAGGACGTTCGCTCGGTGTGTCACGATGTGCTGCGTCACCGCATAGGGTTAACCTATGAGGCAGAAGCTGAGAATATATCAACAGAAGATTTAATTACTGAGATTCTTAATACAATAGAAGTACCCTAGTTATGAGAAGTGTCGCTCCAATATTGTTGTTTTGTTTCCTTTTTATGGCAACGTTAACTGCTGTAAGAAGTCAAAACTACATTGGGCTATACAAAGACACTATAAAAGTTTTGGTTCCTGAAAGTTTCCCTGGGTTTGTATTTGCGAAAGAGGTGAGCAACTACGATAAAAGTTTCATAAAGTTTGAAAATACATACGAGGAGCAAACAATTCTTTTTGTGTTAAACGAGGATGGTTACTGTACGTACGTTTCCAGAATGTATAACACATGGCTCTTTAATAAACTTAAGGATGAACTAAGTAAGAAGTATGGGGATAGCAAAAATTTAATTTGGAACCAAACCAAGGATGGGAAAAGTTATGAAGTGGAGTTGAGAAAGGGGAAATGGTTTGTTACAGTAATAACTCGACCCAAAAAGTAAGAGAAGCTGGCATTAAAATTAACAGTTATAAAAAGTAAGTACTGTGGATGCTTCGGAACTAATAAAAAGAGTACGAAAAATTGAGATTAAAACCCGTGGGTTGTCAAGGCATATTTTTGCCGGTCAATACCATAGCGCTTTTAAGGGTAGGGGAATGGCCTTTAGCGAAGTTCGTGAGTATCAATATGGCGATGATATTCGGAATATCGACTGGAATGTTACCGCTCGTTTTAACCAACCCTACATAAAAGTCTTTGAGGAGGAAAGGGAGCTTACCGTAATGCTCCTAATTGATGTTAGTAGTTCTCGAATTTTTGGAACAACAAGCCTCCTGAAAAAGAATTTAATTACTGAAATTGCTGCAGTGCTTGCATTCTCAGCAATTCAAAACAACGACAAGATTGGAGTGATTTTTTTCAGCGATAAGGTTGAAAAATTTATTCCTCCTAAAAAGGGACGAACTCACATACTTCGAATTATTAGGGAACTCATTGAATTTACTCCGGCGAGTAAAGGAACAAATATTTCTGAAGCCTTAAGGTACCTTACAAATGCGCTTAAAAAACGTTGTACTGCATTTATTATTAGCGACTTTATGGATATCTCGCCTGAGGGCGAGAAAGCAAATTTTACCGATGCTCTAACAATTGCTGGGAATAAGCATGATGTTGTTGGCATTCGTGTTTACGATCCTCGTGAGGTTGAGTTGCCTTCAGTTGGGTTAGTTAAGTTTAAGGATGCAGAAACTGGTGAGTTTTCATGGATAGACACATCTAGTGAGGGTGTGCGCTCAGCATACTCGCAATGGTGGAAAATGTCGGAGGTTCTTCTAAAGCAAACTTTTTCGAGGTGTAAGGTCGACTGGACTCCAATAGCTACGAACGAGGATTATGTGAAACCACTTATCAAGTTGTTTAAGCAAAGGGCGTAAAGAGAATAAACAATGAAACCGAAACAACTTTATTATTGCATAGTTTTTTTATTGATATCGATTCTGCCTATTCAACATAAATTACAAGCGCAGAGTCCAAAATTCATGTTCAAATCTAACTTGTCGCACGACACTATTCTTATTGGCGATAGAGTAGAGCTAAGTGTCTACGCATCAATTCCTTCCGAATATAGTGTGCAATTTCCAATTTTTGCCGACACCTTAACAGCAAATATTGAAGTTGTGGGCACACACACTATCGACACCATTTCAAAGAGCGACAACTTGCAGGAGTTAATTTACAAATTAACCCTTACCTCGTTCGATAGCGGATATTTTCAAATACCCGGATTTATACTTCCATTAGTAAATGGAAGTACAATTGATACCGTTACAACATCGCCAGTTTGGCTCACAGTAAATACTCTACCCGCTGATACCACGCAAGCAAGTATTTATGATATAAAACCTCCAATTTCACAACCTGTTACTTTTTGGGAGGTAGCTCCATGGATTGGTGGAACTTTGGTTCTTGCTGGATTGGTTTGGTTGCTGGTTACTTTTCTGAGAAGAAGAAAGAAAAACGAGCCTCTGTTTTTTCCACGTAAGCCGGTAGAACCTCCCCATATAGTAGCGTTGCGTGAGCTCGAAAAAGTTCGCGAAGCGAAAATGTGGGAGACCGACAATCATAAGTTGTACCATTCAAATTTAACTGATATTATTAGGAGTTACATTGAGGGGCGCTTTATGCTTCCTGCAATGGAGCAAACAACCTTTGAGATAGTAGGAAGTTTTAAGGTAAATGATTTAGCTGAAGGGAAACTGCTTGATGAGTTGGAAAATATCCTTTCGCTTGCAGATTTGGTAAAGTTCGCAAAAATGTCACCTACTCTTGATGAAAACAAAAGCAGCCTTGATTTTGCTTTTAAGTTTGTGAACCAAACCAAGCAAGTTGAAGAGGCTTCACAATTTAACCAATCTGATAATGAGAATATTTCGGATGATGATAGTAAAACCATAAACACCAAGGAGCAATGAGTGGAATTACATTTGCACATCCAAAGTTGCTTTACCTATTGCTTTTAGTTCCAATCCTTATTGCCTGGTACATTTTTAGACAAAAGGATTCAAAAGCAAGCCTTCAGATATCAACACTTGCAGGTTTCAGTAAGGCACCCTTTTCTTTTTTAGTGTATTTACGCCACCTTCCTGTTGCGTTTCGGATTTTGGCCATTGCACTGGTAATTGTTGTATTGGCTCGGCCTCAATCATCGAATACATGGCAAAATGTTGCTACAGAGGGAATTGACATAATGATTGCTCTCGATATTTCGAGTAGCATGCTAGCCCGCGATTTTGAGCCCGATAGGATTGAAGCAGCCAAGAATATTGGTATTCAGTTTATTTCTGGTAGAAGAAACGATAGGTTGGGATTAGCCATCTTCGCCGGCGAGAGTTTCACCATGTGTCCCTTAACCACCGATCATGCCTCGGTTATCAACATGTTTAAGGATATTAAAATGGGGTTGCTAGAGGACGGAACCGCCATTGGTTCTGGTTTGGCAACAGCAGTTACTCGACTTGCTGAGAGTGATGCAATTAGTCGTGTTGTAATTTTACTAACCGATGGGGTGAATAATCGTGGCGAGGTTGCACCATTAACTGCTGCCGAGATTGCAAAAACATACGGTGTTAGAGTATACGCTGTTGGCATAGGTTCACAAGGAATGGCTCCATACCCGGTGCAAACTCCCTTCGGAACCCGATACCAGGATATGAAGGTGGAGATTGACGAAGAGGTGCTTACCCAAATTGCTGAAATGACAGGAGGTAAGTATTTCAGAGCAACCGATAACGAAGCGCTAAAAAAGGTTTACGAAGAAATTGACAGGTTGGAAAAAACAAAAATTGAGGTAACGGAGTTTAGCAAGAAGCAGGAGGAGTATAGGTTATACGCATTCATCGCGTTGGCTCTTTTAGCTTCGGAGGTATTGCTAAGAACTACTGTACTAAGGAGTATACCTTAATTAATCAAGTAAATTTGCTTAACAATGTTTAGATTTTCGAATCCAGAGAATTTATACTTCCTAGCCATTATTCCAATATTCTTGGGTTTATTCATTTTTGCTATATACTCCCAAAAACGAAGGTTGAGTATCTTTGGTAATCCCGATTTACTTAAGCAGCTAATGCCCTTGGCCTCAATTCGCAGGGGATGGTTTAAAGTAATTATACTTCTGTTAGCCATTACGTTCGCAGTTTTTGGTTTGGCAGGGCCACAGTTTGGTTCGAAGTTAACTGAGGTAAAACGTAAGGGAATAGAACTTATTATTGCCCTCGATGTTTCAAACAGCATGCTTGCTCAGGATATTCAACCTAACAGGATTGAAAGAGCGAAGCAAGCCATTTCCCGGTTGGTTGATCAGTTAACCTCTGACAGAATCGGTTTAATAGTGTTTGCAGGCGATGCGTACGTTCAGCTGCCTGTAACCAACGATTACGTATCAGCAAAAATGTTCCTTTCTTCAATTAGTCCCGGAATGGTTGGCAAGCAAGGAACTGCCATGGGAAAAGCAATTGATTTGGCAGCCAGCTCATTCAGCCCGCAGGAGGAAACAAAAAAGGTAATTGTAGTAATATCAGATGGTGAAAATCACGAAGACGACCCGGTAGAAGCAGCTAAAAAGGCAGCTGAAAAGGGAATTGTTGTGCACGCCATAGGAATCGGTTCACAGCAGGGAGCACCAATCCCTGTATCGTTGCGTCGTACCAGTGATTTTCTCAAGGACAAGGACGATAACGTGGTTGTAACCAAACTTGACGAGGAGATGCTATCCCAGGTTGCAGTTACAACTGGGGGCAAATACGTAAGGGCAACCAATACTCAGCTTGGGTTACTGCCGCTTTTCGATGAGATTAACCGGCTAGAGAGAGCAGAGCTGAAGGAGAAGGTTTACTCCGAGTACGACGACCAGTTTCAGTACCTTTTCGCTGTAGCAATATTACTTTTGGTTATTGATTTTTTTGTTCTTGAACGCAAGAACCGATGGGTTAAACGAATTAATCTTTTTGGAGGAAACGAACAATGATAGCTAAACAATTCATCCATACCATAGCTTTTGTTGCCAGCTTACTGATGGTTTTTAATGCTTTTTCGCAGAGCGAAAAAAAGGCAATTCGTGAGGGGAATAGGGAGTACAAGAAGGGCGAGTTTATCGATTCCGAAATTTCATATCGCTCGGCGCTTGAGAATAATCCATCATCGTTTAAAGGGAACTTTAATCTAGGTGATGCCATGTACAAGCAGGAGAAGTTCGAGGAGGCGTCAAAAGTTTTCGAGGATCTTTCAGAAGTAAACCTTTCTCCTAAGGAGAAAGCAGAGGTTTACCATAATCTGGGAAACTCATATTTTAAGCAGGAAAAGTATCCTGAAAGTATTGAGGCATACAAAAATGCACTACGAAACGTCCCCGACGATTTGGAGACTAAGTATAACCTGGCGCAGGCTCAGCGAAAGCTAATTCAGCAACAGCAACAGCAAAATAATCAGGGGGAAGGGGAGAGCCAGAAAAATCAGGATAAGAATGAGAACCAGGAAAATAAGCAGGATAAACAGGATGAAAATAAAGACGATAACAAGAAACAGGATCAACAGCAAAACCAACAGCAGCAGAATCAGGAAAATCAACAGCAGCAGAACCAGCAGCAAATTTCACCTGAGGACGCACGCAGAATGATGGAAGCCTTGCAGAATAACGAGAAGAATATTCAGGATAGAGTAAAGGAACAGCAAGCAAAAGCTGCCAAAGTGAAGGTTGAGAAAAACTGGTAAAGTATAGGTTTATGAAAATAAATAGGTTGATATTATTTTTTGTACTTTTTGCATCGTCCTTTCCGGCTTTGCCGCAGGATGTGGAGTTTCTTGTGTCTGCTCCTTCGGTTGTTGCTCAGGGAGAACAGTTTAGATTAACGTTTACGTTAAATGCACGCCCTCAGGAGTTTAACCCACCTTCCTTTGAGAATTTTTATATACTTGCAGGTCCAAGCACCTCCTCGAGTAGTAGTGTTGAAATAGTAAACGGAAAAATGACCCAGACCTTCAACTACTCGTATACATACATTCTTGAGGCAACAGCCGAAGGGAAATTTACCATTGAAGCTGCAAAAGTTACCGTTTCAAGAAAAGAGTATTCAACACAACCCTTTACAATTGAAGTTGTGAAAGGTACTTCAAGGGCATCATCACAAGGGAATCAAGGCCAGCAGGGTGCGCAACAGTCAACAAGTCAACCTGATAATGACATGTTTGTTTCTGTTGAACTCAACCAGAAAACAATATACCGAGGAGAAGCGGTATTGGCTACCATTGCAATATACACACGTAGTAATATTGCTGGTTTTGAAGATATTAAGTTTCCTTCGTTTACCGGATTCTGGAATCAGGAGGTTGAAACACCAAATAATGTTACATTCCAAAGAGTTAACCTAGGAGGGAAAATATACAATATGGGCATTCTCAAGAAGTACCTTCTTTTTCCCCAGCGTACCGGTGAAATTAAAATAGACCCATTTGAGATTGTCGTTCTGTCGCAGCAGCGAAGCGGGCGTTCACAATCCATTTTCGATGACTTCTTTGGGTCGTACCAAACTGTCAGAAAACGTCTTGCTAGCAAACCAGTTGCACTCAAGGTGAAAGAGTTGCCAGCAAATGCTCCCGCTTCTTTCTCAGGTGCTGTTGGAAGATTCTCATACGAAGCCAACCTCGATAAGGAAAAAATAAAAACCAATGAGGCCGTAACTTTACAGGTTCGAATTTCTGGAAGCGGAAATTTAAGGTTAATTGAAACACCAAAAATTGAGTTCCCCGGTGGGTTCGAAAAATTTGATCCTAAAGTATCTGATAATATTAATACTACATCACAGGGGGCAACGGGTTCCAAAACATTCGACTTTGTAGCCATACCTCGAACTCCTGGTAAATTCGATTTGGGGCAGGTAGAATTTACTTACTTCGATCCAGTAAAAAATCAATACATTACACTAAAATCGAAACCCATAGAAATTGAGGTAGAAACCGATGGAAGTGAAACAGGTACACTCCAGGCAGTGGGTTTTGGTAAGGAGGATGTGAAGTTTATTGGTAGAGATATTCGGTTTATAAAAACCGAAACAGGCAAGCTCTCAAAGGGAATCGCTTTTATCATTGGAACTCCTTTACTGCCAATTCTCTTCATGATACCTTTTGCTATTGCTATTGTTGCTTTTTTGGTTATACAGAAAAATCGGAAGCTTAATAGCAACATCGCTTTGGTCAAAACAAGGAAGGCCAGAAAGGTTGCACAACAAAAACTTAAACAGGCCCGCAAGTTCATGGAGGAGCTGAATAGTGAGTTGTTCTATAATGAGTTGCTTCGAGCAATGTGGGGGTACGTATCCGACAAATTGAGCATTCCGGTAGCTAATTTAACCAGCGATTTGGTGAAAGAAAAGATGCTTGCGCAAAGTATTAATGAGCAAGATGTTGATGAGTTTGTTGCAATAATATCAACGTGCGAATACACACGTTATGCACCTAAAAGTGAAACTTCGCAAATGACTGATGTGTATCATCGGGCACATAACCTGATTTCGAGAATTGAGGGTACCATAAAAAAAATGTAGTTCCCATGAAATTATTTAAAATATTTGCATCGATTGTACTAGTTGGATTTAGCTTGGTTTCTAAGTCAAATCCCGACTCAATATTTGTAAAAGCCAACGAGCAATATTCAAACAGTAAGTTTGAGGAGGCAGCTCAGCTTTACCAGATGCTGATTGATAGTGGTTTTCAGAATGTTGATTTATACTACAACCTTGGAAATACCTACTTTAAACTTGGTCAGATTCCGCAGGCGATACTAAACTACGAAAGAGCCTCCTTGCTTCGCCCAGGGGATGAGGATATAGAGTTCAACCTGGAAATGGCAAAGACATTCACAGTTGATAGGATAGAACCTTTACCTGAGTTTGTTATTATCTCGTGGTATAGAAGCTTTAGGGGCATTTTCTCATCGAATAGCTGGGCAATAATATCAGTAGTTCTTTTTTCAATCACCCTCGTGTTTGGATTATTTTTTTGGTTCTCAAGAACCAAAGCTGTTAAACGATTATCTTTTTCAATAGCCTTGATTACATTGTTTTTAACATTCGCCACACTTGTTTTTAGCAATCAGGAAAAAAAATCACTTAGCCAACGAAATAAGGCAATCATATTTGAACCTGTTGTAGCAGTAAAAAGTTCGCCTGATGATTCAGGGAAAGATATTTTCATTCTTCATGCTGGGTCAAAAGTTACCATTACAAAAACTTTGGGCGAATGGGTAGAGATTCGCATTGCAGATGGCAATAAGGGATGGGTGCAATGTGTTGCAGTAGAACTTATTTAGTGTTGCTTCAGAGGGATTGTAATATTAAATTCAGTGCCTTTCCCAGGCTCGGATTTTACTTCAATAGTTCCGTTGTGCTCCTCAATAATTCCGTAGGAAATAGAGAGCCCTAACCCTGTTCCTTTGCCAACATCCTTTGTTGTATAGAAAGGGTCGAATATTTTGGGAAGTACATCGAGGGGTATTCCACCACCATCATCAACAACCGTAATAATGCAGCTGTTTTCAGCATGTTTGGTAGTAATAGTAATGGTTCCCTTGTTCTCAATCGCATCAATTGCGTTGGAGATAAGATTCATTAGAACCTGATTCATTTTCCCCATTTTACACTCTATCTCGGGTAAGCTAGAATCTAGGTTTTTAATTATTTCAATATTGTGCTTGTATTTGTTCTTTAACAGCACCAGCACCCCCTCAACAATTTTATTTATGTTGGTGAAAGAAAACTCCTCTTTTTCGCTCCTCGAAAAATTACGCAGCCCTTGCACAATTTCGGCAGTTCGTTGTGCTCCCACCATTATATCGTTAATAGTTTCACGTATAGCGTTGTAGGCACCCTTAAAATCGTATTTATCTTTTAGTTCAGTGATTTTTCGAATAGTATCTTCCGGGTTTTCGTTTAACGATTCAATGTTTAGGATGATGCTGAGAACCTGATCAACATCAACAAAATCGCGCATTATGCTATTTACTCCAGCGTAAACAAAGTTGATAGGGTTATTTATTTCATGCGCAATTCCTGCGGTTAACACACCCAAAGAGGCCATCTTTTCAGCTTTGATTAGCTGGTTATGAGCTTTTTCGAGGTTGTCTTTTTGGGCCGTAATTTCATCGTTCTGTTTCTGGATTAGTTCAGCTTGGGATACAATCTCATCGAGCATGCCAATAGTTTCCTGGTGTGCATTTTTTATTTGGGTAATATCAGAGTCAATGGCAACTACCTTAGTAACGTCTCCGTTGGCGTTACATATTGGGGTTAAGGTTGTTTGCAGCCAAATAGAATCTTTACTAGCTGTATCATATGACGACTCGTAATTTACCGATTCTTTGGTTTCGATACATTTACTAAACACTTCTCTAACAAATTCGTAGGTGCTAACATCGAAGAGCGATATCTTTTGTCCTTTTACAAAATCTTCAATATTTATGCCCGATAATTTGGTAAATACTGGATTGATCCACTCAATTTCTCCGGTTGGCTCCATAATAATAACGCTGTTGTTAGTTTTGCTAGCAACAATTGAGAGCTTTTCAAGCTCCTTGTTCGTTTCTTCGAGCAGTTCAGCCTGTGATTTTAGCTCCTCGTTTTTTTGAAATATTTCATTGTTTTTAAGTTCTATAGCCAAATTATTCTCATTAAGGAGTTTATTGGCTTTCTTTTTATTTGAGTAGCTAAGGAACATGAAGAAGAGCATGCCCAATGCAAGAAATACGGCAGCGTACGATATGTAAAGTAAGTTGGTTTGGGTTCCAAGTTTCCTGGTTTGTTCATTAAGAATACTTTTCTGGGCATCAATTCTTTCCTGCTGGTTTTTAATTTCAATATTCTGAACTTCTAGTACTCGGTTTCTTTTGTCAAACTCAGCGTTCTGAAATTCAAGTTGCTCTTTCTGAAAGTTAATATCATCTTGATATTTTTTTAGCAACTCAATGTTTGAATTTAAAACTGATTGCTGTTTTAGGGTTGCAAGCTGCAGGCTGTCCAAATATTTTTCCTGTTGAGTTAGTTTATATTGTTGCTCCTCAATTTCATGCTTTTGGCGTTCAATGTCTAACCGTTGTTTGGTTATTGTATTTTCTTGGCTGTCAATTTCATGCCTTAACCTTTCAACCATTTCTCTTTCGGTAACAAGAACCTGTTCCTGCTTAAGGTAAAGTTCAGCAACGTCAATTTTAGATCCTCCAAGAAGGAGTAACCTGGGAAGTACAGATAAGTTATGGTCTTCCTCAATGGATAAACTGTTTAACTCAAAGCTAATCCTTCTTCGTTGGGTGTCGGAGTATGTAAAATTAATCATTACTAGCTCCTTGTTCTGGGCATTGTCAGTAATAATAAGAGTTGAATTGCTCCCAACAGTGCTTAGAAGAGTTTCCAAATGTTCATTGTAATCACTATCAACGAAAACAACTTGGGGAAATGGTTCCTTTATGGATTCAATACTGTTGTATATAGAAAGAGAAATTGGCCTATTCTTTAGAGATTTCATCTTGCTTAACTCAACGAATTCATCAATATACATTTCGTTTGTGCTAATGATGGATATTTTAAATGTATCTATCTCGTTCTCGTTGGGCCAAAGTATATTCTGAATGAACTGAACAATATAGGCTGTTTTAATTTTTGCCTCTGAAAAGTGCTGTGCGCTAATTGATAATGAAAAAGTTGTGAATAGAAAGGTAAGCAAGGTTACTTTTCTTAAGAAAGAAATGCTGATTTGTAGTTGTGTCACCATCTAATCAGGATTGCATACAACCTTTTAAATGTAATTTATTTTATTCTTTAAAAATAATGTATTCAGCTATATGATCCAAATTAATAAACCTTTCAACTAAATTATTATATTACTTGACGCATATTCAATCATCGTTTATATTTGTTTTACACGAAAAGTGTCTTTATGAAAAAACTTTGCTTTGCTTTTGCAACCATTGTTTACCTCTTTGCAACAATCTATTCGGCTATAGCACAGAACGATTCTGTAAATATTTATAGCCTGAGTATAGAGGAGCTAATGAAGTTGGAGGTTGAAGTGGCGTCGTTTGTTCAAACAGACTTGAAAAAACAGCCCGTATCGTTTACCACCATTAGCCACGAACAGCTACTACTTAGCGGAGCAAGAACTCTTGCTGATGCCCTTTCAATGTTTGTTCCCGGACTTTTTATGGTTGAGGATCAGGATGATGTGATTGTTGGATTTCGTGGATTAGCTCCCGATAACAACTCAAAGCTTCTGATTCTGGTTAATGGTCAGAACCTTAACATTGAGTGGTTCTGGGGACCGCCTCCCGCTTTGCTAAATACAACCCATTTCCAGTTTATCGAAAAGGTTGAGGTCATTCGTGGTCCCGGTTCAGTTACTTTGGGACAGGGTGCATTGCTGGGGGTGATAAATATTGTAACATCCAGCGGAAAGTTGAAAAGTCAACTCTATTCCAGCAGTTTCTCGGGGTCAGCAAACGCATTTCTTGGAATGAACGATTTTTGGGGAGTACAGGCCGATGTCGGTTTTTATGATGAAAGTTCAAGTGGATACTTTTACATGGGAAAAAACGAGTACGCTGGTCAAATGCTAAGAAATGAGGGTTGGGCAAACGACAAGGCGAATGAAGGTTATAAAGGTGGCAATGTGATTGATATTGGTACCAAACTGAAACGAAGTTCGAATACATCCCTTATTGGAAACTATGCAATAAAAAAATTTGGTTTGGAATTAATAGTTATTGACCACAAGCAGGATTTGTATAATTTTTATCGCGATAGAAATATCTTTGGCGAAACGCTCATCTCTTTCACTCCATCATTCCAGCATAACTTTAACGAGAATGTAAAGCTGAATGCGTCAATTAATGCTACTATCGATAATTTTTTGTTGGAATCTGTTGATGGTTATACAATGGGAGGTTCGCGAGAGAATCGTTATGGAGGTAAACTAGTGCTGAACGTAAACGAACTGTTTCCTCGAAATCGACTTGCCGTTGGAACGGAGTTCTGACGCTTTGAATTTGGAAGGAAGAATTTTAGCGGCAATAATTTTATAAGCAATGTAGTTTCAAGCCAGCAAATTGAAAATAATGAGGCATTTTATAGTGAAGCAAACTTGAATAAAGTATGGGGGTATAATTCCAGCATTAACGTATTCAGCCTTTTTGCTGAGGATTTCTATGCTGTTACTGATTTTCTTGATTTCTTTACAGGAATTCGTTTCGATATGCACCCATACTGGGGCTCAAATTTTACGCCTCGCATTGGAGCAATGGTTTATCCGAGTGAAATATTACGTTTTCGACTTTCCTACCAAACAGGATTTAGGGGAGCGGTAGGTTTACACTACGGCGGAGGCTACCGGCAGGATGGTTTGCTCAGCGAAACTAACTTTTTGCAGGTTTCAGCTTCATCAATTCCCATTTTCAACGAAAATGGAGAAGTAGCTGGTTACGAAAATAATTTACCCGAAACAAAACCTGAAAGCATGCAGGGATTCGAAGTTGCTGCAGATTGGGATATTAATTCCAAACTAAATTTCTACACAGTAGGTTTTTACAACGTAATTAGCAATGTTATTGATGTGGGAGTTATTTGGCGAAATCCTGATGTTTACCAAATGACAAATATTGGCAGCGATATTCCTGGCGACTGGAACGGTTACTGGTTCTTTAAAAACACGTTGGGGCAGATTGTACAAGGAGGATTTGAATCGGTTCTGAATTTCAAAACATCACGAATTTCAGGAAACCTGAGCCATTCGTACGTTAAAGTTATCAGCTCATCGGAACAGCAGCGGGGAAGTATGTACCTAACCAGCGAAGGTAACTTTAAAGCTTACCCCGAGAATGTTTCCAGGGTAAACGTTATTGGCAAAGTAACACCCGATTTCTCGTTGGGGCTCAATTATGCTTACTACTATTTTTGGTACTCACCAAACGATCAGAAAGTTGGTGCAAACCATCTGTTGAATGTTTCAGCCAGCTACGTTTTCTTCAAAAAGCTTAACCTAACTGCTAGTTGTACCAACTTACTCAACCAAACCCAACTTTACCCAATGAACAGTAACGTGGGCGATGTTGAACTTTCCGATGGAACTCCCTCGGTGGAGAATACTTCGCTATGGTTTAGCGTTAGATATACCTTCTAGTTGTGCGTCATGCAAAGAGACCCTACACTAAATTGAAGCAATTATGAAAATATTACTAATAGGAGGGACAGGATTTTTGGGTTCACACATCGTTAGAAAATTGATTGAAAGAAATCACGAAACAACAATTATTACTAGAAATCCTGATAATGAAATGCCTTTTGATAAGACAAAAGTTAAGTTCATAAAAGGAGATATTTTACAGCTTGACAAGTTTGAAATCTCAGATAAATTCGATGTTTTAGTTTATACTGCAATGGTTCCATTTAAACCAAGTAGGATTTCTAACAAAAAACTCAAAGAATTAGAAATTATCACAAAACAATATTTCAAAAATACAATTGAACTTGCACGAAAACTATCTTGTCCATTGATACTAACTTCGGGAGCAAGTTTTGAAACAAAAGGCGATGAAGTGGCTGATGAGAATTGGCAAATTGCAAGAAAAGGCATGGCTGCACTTGGAAGGTGTTACGATGAATTAATTTCCGAAATTAAAATCAAGAATTCTATTCCTCTCATTGAGATGCTGCCTGCTCAAATTTATGGAAATGGTGGTATGTTTGACAAAATGATATCAATGGCAAAAAATGGAAAAATTGTATTACTTGGTGGAGGCAAAAATTACTTACCACGAATACACGTTAATGATTGTGCAGATGCTTATATTTTAGCCATTGAAAAATTGCCAGTCGGTAAAAGATTCATAATTTGCGATAACGAAAACGTTAGTGTAAAGGACTTCATGCTTTATTTAGCAAAAATATTCAATGCTAAGAAAGTTGTAAAGATACCCAAATTAATTTTAAGACTTTTCATTGGAAAACATATATTCAATACATTGACAATGAATACAAAAGTTACAAATGAGCTGATTAAAAAGGAACTTGGCTGGAAACCAAACTACCCAACTTATAGAGAAGGAATAAAATCATTAATAGAATAAAAATGCACGAACGCACAACAATCGTTGTATGACAAACTGGCTACCAGTCGATTAGCAAACCAATCGGCTTTTGCGAGACTTCGTCTCGGGGGATTGAAACGCTGTTTCAATCTCCAGTTCGCCACGCACCGCCAGCCGTTCTACTGCTTAAGGAACTGCCTTGTTTCAACACCATCCGCGAGTTCTATCTTTAGGGTATACATACCCGAAGGTAAATATCCAACATCGAGTGTTTCTGATGCTGTTGTTTCAAGAATTAGTTTTCCTGTTACACTGTATAGTTTGATACTATTAATGTGTTCTTCGCATTTAATGTAAAGTAATCTTGATGAAGGATTTGGAAATACTACCAAAGAATTTTCAGTATTAGAATCAATACTGCTCACCACAACAAAAACTGCGGTAGCAGTTGTATCCATTGTAAGCGTTATTGAGGTTGAACTTTCAGTAATTTCATTCTCACCAATCAACCATTTTTCGAACTGCCAGCCGTTATCGGGGGTAGCCGTCAGGTTAATCGTTTCACCGCTGGTGTATGTATAGGTTCCAACATCGGGTGTGGTTGAACCGTTGCCATTCTTCGCAATGGTTAACGTGAACTCTTCCTCTGTTTCAACAAAGTAAGCAACGGCTTCAGTTGCTTCGGTAACAGCAAATGAGTATGGATTTTGTGTGCTTTCGCTACCGTTGATACTCCATTTCTCAAATAACCAACCAGCATTTGGAGTAGCCTCCAGCGTTGCGGTTGAGTTGTAATTGTATTCACCACCGCCTGATACCGTTCCGCTATTTTGTGGCTGAACCGAAGTGGAAACAATGTAGGTATTAATTAGGAAGTTTGCTGTAAGATTTCTATCAGATTCTGCTGTAAATGAGTAGGTTTTGCTTGAAGAAACTTCGTTACTGTTTTCAGTCCAGGTGGAAAAAGTATAACCAGTTGATTCGGTCGCGGTAAGGTTTACGGTTTCGCCGTGCTCGTATGTGCCGGCACCGGTAACTGTTCCTCCGTCTTCCGGATTTATTTCAATATCAATTATATAGGATTTTATCTGGAAATTGGCGACTAAATTCCTATCCTTTGTTGCAGGGAAACTGTAGGTTGGGTTTGTCGAAACCTGGTTACCATTCTCGGTCCAGTTCACGAACGAATAACCTGTATTTGCCGTTGCAGTTAAGGTAACGGTTTCTCCATGATTATATGTTCCTGTGCCTAAAACACTTCCTGAGTTACTTGGATTTACCGTTGCGCTAATTGTGTATGATTGGATTTCGAAATTTGCAGTAAGATTTCTGTTTTCTGTTGCCTCGAAAGTGTAGGTAGCTTGTGTTGAAACCACTGTTTGGTTCTCAGTCCAGCTTACAAAGTTGAAGTTTTCAGCGGGTGATGCAGCGAGTTCAACGGTTTCACCATATTCATAAGTTCCAGCACCATTAATGGTTCCTCCATTCGCAGGATTGGCAGTGGCGTTTATGGTATACGAGCCCACTTGTCCGCTTAGGGTAATATCGTCAATTTCCCAGGCAGCCGCTTCGCTTGTGGTAGAAGTATACTTAAAAGCGATATTGAAATCGCCGGTAACGGAACTCAAATCGATTTCTCCCGAGTAGGTCCATTCCCAGGAAGTGGCTCCGTTATGCCAGCTTATTCCTGTTATTTCATCCCAGGAAGCGGTTGTTGGGTTATCTGAAAAGTTGTTCGAAATATAGGCCTGAAGCGCAGGGCCGCTGTATCCTGAAGTATTCCAGAAAGAGAGCGTTAAACTACTGTACGAATCGGCATTTATTGTTGGTGAAATAAACCAATCCTCATTTTCCTTTGCTCCTGAGTTGTAGCCGTTCATGTAGCCGCAGTAAGTATTGTTGTGACCGTACTGATCGGCAGGAACTCTCCAGGCTTCCTCACCTGTTACACTGAAAGCAGCCCAACCTCCTGAGGTTAACTCCTGATCCTCAAAGTTTTTATTGAAAATTGTAGTAGAGTTCAGGGATAGCTTTAAACCAACTGGGCGGTGGTCGGAAAAGTTTTCGTAGTACTCCGATAATCCTCCCGAAAGGTAGCTGTCAACTTTTATTGTTTGAATAACAGTACTTTCAGAATTGTACGCATCAAATAGTTCGTTGGTAATAATTATATGGTCAATGTGTGAAGGCCAGGAGGGGAACGACCAGTTGTTGTTGTCTCCAGTGGCTATTGGCATGTCGGCTATTAGGTAGTTTTCAGTGTCGTCAATAAACATTTGGAAAACATTATTTTGTTCTTCGTCGGTAACCACATCGTTTAGGTCGCCCACAACAAATACTTTCTTATTGGGAAAGTTATTGTCAATGTACTCTTTTATAAGGTTGCTTGCATTGTATCGTCGGGTTTCCTCATCCCACTCATCATTTTGGTCGATAACACCATCGCCGCAGCACTTGTAGTGATTGTTTATTACAATGTAATTATCTCCCTCGAAGTTGAAGTCGAAAACCAGAGGCCTGCGAGGAAATGGGGCCGAGTACTCCGACGATGTGTATATTTCGTAAACCGAGTTAACTACAACGGTTTCGGAACGATAGATGTAAGCAAGCTTCCAGTCGCCCCCCTATGTACCAATGGCAACTTCGTAGCCATCAACTCCGTTCACCATTTCGGAAAACAGGGTTTCGTTGTCAATCTCTTGAAAAGCAATAACATCTGCTTCTATTTGTTGTAAAGCTTGCGAAAGATTTTCAACCGTTGTTTGTCCATTTACAGGAAAAAGCTCTAGGTTCCAGGTTACAACCTCAAGGGAATTATCGGTACCAAACGATAAATCGTTAATCAATTGACTGTTAGCATTAAAATGAAAGGTGATTAACAAAAATAAAAATGCGATTACAAAACGTTTCATGCTATAATTGTTTTACTATTTATTTCTGCGGATATTCACAAGGTAAACCCCAATTAGTACAATAATAATACCCAGGAATTGGATGATGTTAATGGTTTCACCATCAAAGATCCCCCAAATTATTGCAAAAATAGGAATAATATAGGTTACAGATGTTGCAAAAAGAGCGCTGGTGCTGTGAATTAAACTGTTGTACACAAAAAGCGAAATAACCGACCCGAATGTAGAGAGCGCTAAAACTGCCAGCAAGCTTTGCGTAAAATAGGGCGAATGGAACGAAGCGCTTAAATCTGTTGTAAACAAAATAATACCAGCAGTTGGTCCCACGAGAAGGAACGATAGGGTAGTTATTTGGATTCCGTTTAAATTCTTTAGGCCAAAACGTACTTCGTTTGCATTTATGCCGTAGCCAAAAGTGGCAAGAATTATGAACAGTGCGTATGCATTCACACCAAAAATCGAGCTAAAGTCGCCACCAGTAATAAGAGCAAGTGCACCCAAGAAACCAATTATTATTCCAAAATACTGGTTTGCAGAGGGTTTGTTCCTGTAAAAAACTATTCCAACTACTAAAGTAAAAAGAGTTGCAGTGCTGTTAAGCATTCCCGAAAGTGCGCTGCTAATGTGGGTTTGAGCCAGAGCAAACAAAAAGGCAGGGAAGAAAATACCGGCGTAGCCAACAATGGCAATGCTTTTTATATTGTTCTTGTTCAGCTTACTGAAATGCTTAACTATTACTGGAATTAATACTATAAAAGCAAAGAACACGCGGATTGCTGCCACTTGTAGGAACGAGAAGGCAAGCAACCCCTTTTTCATAAGAATAAACGAGCTGCCCCAAATTAAGGCCAGGAATAACATGGCAAGCCATTGCCATAACTTTTTCGATAAATCGAACATGGATTATTAATAAATTGCGGTAAAGTTAGCAGAATATGATGTATTAACGATTCAAATTCCCATTTTTGTTGCTTGTATATATTGATGTGTATTGTCTGAACATTTTGAGATTAATTTTTTTTCAAAATGTTTAGGCACAATTATATACTGGCTATCCTATTTTATGAAAAGTCTATCTGGAAATAACCTTGAAGCAACAAAAGATATTTATTCAAGGTTTGCTAACCATACCTGGGTTCACTTTAAATAAAACCAAAGATGCTTATCTCGAAATCGCTAAAGCACCTCGAGGATTTACTTGTCAACTACGGTTTTATTCGTGTTCATCGGAGCCGCCTTCTGAACCTTAACTTTGTGAGTAGAATTGACAAGGTTGATGGTGGGGTGCTCGTTTTTTTCGATGGGGCAAAGGTTTCCATTTCGGTTCGCAAGCGCAAACAACTTTTCAAACTTATTGAAAAAATGTAAAATGGTATTATTTTTATAAAAACAACAAACCACAGATATGGATGCATCCTTTTTTGAATCAGGTATATACCTGTATTTAGTTCTTCCGGCTTTAATTTTTGTAGCTCGTATTTTGGATGTTTCGATAGGAACCATGCGAATAATTTTTGTTTCCAAGGGAAACAAGCATGCAGCACCATTGCTCGGATTTTTCGAGGTTTTTATTTGGATTATTGCCATTGGTCAAATAATGGGAAATCTAAATAACTTTGCTTGCTACTTTGCATATGCTGCAGGCTTTGCTATGGGTAACTACGTTGGCCTCCGGCTCGAGGAGCATTTGGCAATGGGAAATATTCTGGTTAGAATTATTGCTCAGAAAGATGCGAATTTGTTGATTAAAAGCTTAAATTCAAAAAATTATGGTGCAACCCTTGTAGAGGGTGAAGGGAGTAGCGGTAGGGTTCAACTAATATACTCAATTGTAAAGCGAGAAAATTTACCCGATGTTGTGAGCATTATCGAGGAGTTTAACCCTAAAGCATTCTTTACCATTGAGGATATCAGGAAGGTTAGCTCAGGGATATTTCCTGCAGAATCGCCAATTCATAAATTGAACCCTTTCCGACGTTGGCGCAAGGGTAAGTAGGGTATTATTTTTTCTTCCTTTTATTATGAAAATATTACTATACTTCAATAAGTTATTATCAAATAATCCTGAACCAACCCCAATTTTTTACAAAACCAGTAACCACTTCACCGGTTTCGTAGCTAAACTCTGAACCTCTTAAACTATGGGGAATAGAAAAAATAATTAGCGTTACAACCGCGGCAACAATGGAGGCCCAGGGTCTTTCCCTTTTGTAGTTGGCAATAATGGCAATAAGCCAGAAAATAAATGCAATAAGGGTTTTGTTATCGGTTAAATCGTAACCTAATGGAAAACCTGTCCAGAAGGCATCGAATGCAAATTTCTGAACAACAGGCCCCAATATCATTCCACCCAGTAGCATTAAAAAGAAAGTGATGATACCGTAAAGTCGAAACTTTGGATGCTTGAAAGCAGCCAAGGCTCCGGTAAGGTTGCTGAGTAGCATAGCTAAAAATATAAAGATTATATGGGGAATTAATGCCCACGCAGGAACTGTTCCTTTAAATCGAATAATTACTGGTTCATCGGCAGGAACTTTGAAGTTCGAATTTGTTATGGGATTGCTAAGTTCAATGTAATACTCCAGTTTACCAGCTTTTGGTTGGTTAGATGGAAGAAAGGCCACCATCGCTCCCGTTTCGTTTATCATAAACGGCATCATACTCCATTCATCCGATGTTGGATATCTGCGGTAGTATAGATTTACGCTCCATTCGTAGGAAAGTTCAGGTATAGAAATTTGAATAGTTGAGTCAACATCGCCACTGCGGATTAGTTCTATGGGAATTTCTTTTTCGCCAATATCAACAGTAACCTTTTTAGGATAGGTTGGTCCGGTAACTTTCTGGTAGTATCCGGCAGCAAGTGTTAACGCAATTGCTGCTATCCAAAGAATCCATAGTTTCGATTTCATTGTAGTGAAAATTTTAAAGTTGAACTAGCAGTACTAGTTTTTCATTATTCCTTAATACTTCAACGTTTATGGTCATTCCGGGTTTTAGTTCGCCAAGGTGAAACATGTAGTCCTGAATGTTGCCAATCTTCTTCCCGTTAATGGAGGTTATTACATCCCCCTTTTTCATTCCGGCAAACCAAGCGGGTTGGTTCTCTGTTACAGCCAGTACCGCCAAACCGTTAGTTTGGGTTGAACTTACATCGGGCATTATGCCAAGCCGAACCTTCAGTTCACGGCCATGGCGTGAAGGTTGCGATTTTGGGCCAGCCTCCTGAAAGGTTAACTTCTCCTGCTGGTTTGCAAGCTCGTTTGCAATTTCGTAAATAAACTCAGTGCCTAACTCCATTCCTTCAAAATTAATTCTTTCAATAATGTCGTATGGCGTATGGTAATCAATATGAGGCCCCGTTGTGAAGAACAGTACGGGTACATTTTTACTGTAGAAACTTGCATGGTCAGAAGGGCCGTAACCCTGATCGGACATTGAAAGGTTGAGTCCTAACACTTCACCAGTATTACTTAACAAATCGTTAAAACTAGGTGATGTTTTTACTCCACCTACCTGAATGTTTTGCTCGTTCATTCTGCCCAGCATATCAATGTTTAGCATAGCAGTTATGGAGTCGATTGGAACTATTGGGTTCTCGGTGAAGTTTCGCGAACCCAGCAAACCTAACTCCTCGGCACCGAATGCAACAAGTATTACGCTACGTTTTGGCCTTTCAAAGGCCAATTTCTGACCAATTTCCAGCATGGCAGAAACTCCAGATGCGTTGTCGTCGGCTCCATTGTGAACTGCAACGGTGTCGGGCATGCGACTTGAAGTGCCAGCGCCTCCGGTTCCAAGATGATCAAAGTGAGCACCAATAACGACGTACTGATTCTTTAAAATAGGGTCGCTTCCCTCAATCATTCCAACAACGTTTTGGCTATTCTTACTTCTATTTACAATGTCGGTTCTAACCGAAATAGTTTGGGAAATGGTAATTGGCATTACTTTTCGAGTTTCTATAGCTTTCTTTTCCAGGCTGGCAATGCTGGTACCATTTGCTTTTAATAATCTGTCAATTATGTTTCGCTTAATTTGTACAACCGGAATCCCAATGTCGAAATACTTTTGTTTTGAAGTAATTAGATTGTCTTCTTCATCAAACTTAATGCCCGAAATAAGTATAACACCTGCTGCACCATTGTCCTTTGCCACCATGGCTTTATGCTTGTCATCTGAGTAAGGTGCAAACGGACTATCAGAATTCTCGTGCTCGGGATCGCCTCTGAGAATAAGCGCCCATTTACCGGAAAGGTTAACATTCTTGTAGTCGTTAAAAGCCAGCGAGTCCGTACCAAACTTAAAACCAAAACCAACATAAACAACCGATGCCGAAAGGGTATCGGACGAGGAGAATGGAAAAACGGTATAATCTTTTCTAAACTCTAATTTTTCTGATTCTATGGAAAGAAAATTCATTGGGCCTGCCTCCTGGTGGGTTATGAAGCTGAAAAACTGGTACCCGTTTTTTCCAAGAAGTTGTAAGTCCATTGCCTCAAATTGATCCTTAATGTACTTTGCTGCAACTCTGTCGAACGGAGTACCCGGAAGCCGCCCCTGCAGCGAGTCGGAGGCAAGGTAATCAATATGTGCATATAGTTCGTCCTGAGTAATTTCTGGATTATAGCTTACCTCTTGTGAACATGAGCCAAGAATAAGTAGACCCGAAAGCAGAGGAAGTAGGCGCAGCTTTTTCATATTATTCAATTTTATATACACAAACCTAATACTTTTTTTTCATTCTGCTTGCCACCAAACGTTTCAATTCTCCAATCCATAAGACAGCTGATGTGCTTATAAGTAGAATTAGCCATTCGGTAAGTGAAAGTGGAATTGTGCGGAAAAAGCTACCGCCAAACTGAACAATAACAATTTGCCCAGCCAAAATTGCAGTAAGAATTATGAGGTAGCTTCTATTTTGGAAAAGCTTATGGAAAGCGGAATGGGAGGTTCCTATTGTCCTAGCATTTAGCAGGTTCCAGAACTGAAGCAGCACAAATACGTTGAAAAATATTGTGAGTTCACGAGCAGAAATATCCCTATCAATATTTAAGTACTTTAAGAATGCCATAAGGAAAACGAACATTAGGGCAGAAGTGGTGAGCAACGATTTTTTTATTGAAGGAGATATTATAAAGTCACTCGATTTTCGTGGCTGCTGTTTCATAACCTCTTTGTGGGGAGGCTCAGTTGCCAGTGCCAGCGCAGCCAAAGTGTCCATAATTAGGTTTACCCAAAGCATTTGTGTAACTGTAAGAGGTAACGAAACACCAACCAGCGGACCTAAAAGCACAATGGCTAATGCCAGAAGGTTTATTACAAGCTGGAAGTAGAGAAAACGTTGAATGTTTGAGTAGAGCGAACGCCCCCATCGAACGGCGCTCACAATGCTGTTGAACGAATCATCTAGTAGAATAATATCGCTGGCGTCGCGGGCAACCGATGTTCCCGAACCCATTGCCAGGCCAACATTTGCCTTGTTAAGTGCCGGTGCATCGTTGGTGCCATCGCCGGTAACGGCAACAACCTCATCCTTCTCTTGCAGAAGCCGAACCAATTTTAACTTATCTGTTGGTCGGGCACGGTATAAGACTCGGATATTTCCTACAATTTTCGAGGCATCCTCGTCGCTCAGCTTGGCAAATTCTTTCCCAGAAAGGAACTGATTATTTGTATTTTCAGCATTGCATAACCCAATTTGGCGGCAAATTTCGCGTGCCGTAACAATGGTGTCGCCAGTTACAACCTTTATGCCAATGCCAGCTTCCCTACATTCAGTAACGGCATCCTTCACATCATCACGAACCGGGTCAGCTATACCAACAAAACCGATAAGCACAGAATTATCGAGCATCTGGGTAATATCTTCTCCCAAGGTAATTTCCTCATCTAATTCCGCATAGGCAAATGCAATGGTTCGCATACCCTTGCCTTGGGCTTGCTTGAGCGTTTGGCCGTACTCTTCTTCAAACTTTGATATTGAAACCATCCCCTTATGCGTGAGCATCGATTTACACTTCTCAACAATCACCTCAGGAGCGCCCTTTAGAAGAATTAACCACCGACCAGAAATATTCGAGAAACCGGCAGTAGCCATATACTTATTCTCTGAGTTAAAAGCAATTTGCGATTTTGTTTCGAAGGCACTTCGCAGCTTCTTGTAATCAATTCCATTTTCGTGTAGCCATAGTAGCAGCGCCCCTTCGGTTGGGTTTCCTATTGGCTTAGCCACACTGCCATTCACATCGAGGTGTGCCGATGCGTTAACGGCCAGGGATTTATGGATTAAGCTGGACGCAACATTGAATTCGTCGCTGATTTCCCCGGTGAAGAAGTGCGATTCCATTACCCGCATTTCGTTACGGGTAAGTGTACCGGTTTTGTCGGTGCAAATAACGGTAGCCGCTCCCATGGTTTCAGTAGCTTGCATTCGCCTTACCAGGTTGTTGTTTGCGGTCATTTTTCGCATGCTGTAGGCAAGGCTAAGCGTAACGCTCATGGCCAAACCCTCGGGAACCGCAACAACAATAAGGGTTATGGAAACCATAAAGTATTGTATCAGTAGCTCAATCTCCTCAATCCTAAACCACGATTCGGAATTAAAAATGTTGATACCGGAAAGATATGCCGTTCCGGCAACCGCTAGAAAAGCTACAACTGCTAAAAAAAGCTGTTTGTACCAGAGTTTGGAAAAGGGCCTTTTGAGAATGCCCGGGTATTCTCTCGATTTGCCGACAAGGGCAAAAAAATCGTAAACTACAGGTAGCCAAACCCTGATAAGAAGAATGAGTATTGGTAGGAGAATCGAAAAAAGGACAAACCATTGCGAGAGGGTAAAGGAAAGTTTCCCTTTTACCAAATCGTTGGCCAGAAAAGCCCAGAATGCAAGCCCTGCCACTGAGAATCCAATTACACCAATAAGTTTGCTTAGCTTCTCGAGTTGCCGGGTTAGGGGAGTGGGTTGGTTTTCTTGTATTGAAGCTTCGTAAGCCGTTTTTCCAATTTCAGTGTTATCGCCAACGGCCGTTACCTTATAGAATGCGTTTCCTTCGGTAACAGTAGTGCCTTTAAGCAATTTGTAGGAGGGGAAGGTTGCTTCGGCCTCTACATTCACACTTGCCGCCCACTTACGCGTAGTTAACTCCCCCGTTAACGACGATTCGTTTACAGTTAAAGAAAGCGACTCGATAATTTCACCATCGGCAGGAATTTCTTCGCCAATTTCAACTATAACCAGATCGCTAACAACAACCTCCCTTCGAGGAATGGTGGTAACGTTCCCGTTTCGAATTACCTTTACCTCAACGTCATCGTTAACTTTGTTAAGGATGTCGAACTCGCGCCCGGCTTTATACTCGTTAATAAACGACATAAATGTGGCCAAAAGTATAGCGACAATAATTCCAATACCTTCGGTAAATGAACCGTGAAACAAACCAACCGCTACGGCAATAACAGCGGCAATTAGAAGAATTCTGATTATTGGGTCGTTAAACTTTTCGAAAAACAGTTTCCACCATGGGTCTCTTTTGGGAGGAGTAAGCAAATTCTCCCCATATTTACTTCGGTTTACTTCAACCTCTTGGTTGCTAAGACCTTTGTATTTTTCGAAATCGAAAGACATAAACTAAGATTTTATAGTACAAGTTTAGCGTTTATTGTTGTGGAATTAATGAGAAGAACCCTTTTTTTGAAAAAAATCCTGACTCTTTTACTAAGAATCAGGATTGGAAGAAAAAGTTCAAATTCTACTATAAAATATCTTAGGGTAAAAGGAATTTTTCGCCAGTTTTCTCTATTACATTCTCCTTCCAGCTGTCGGGGTAGCCAGGGAACTTGGGTGGTTCGGGGTAACCCCATGGGTTTCGGAGCAGTTCACCATCCTTTTCTTGCTTCAGGTTTCCGTCTAAAAATTTCACCAACAGGAAGTTGCTAAGTTCCTTCCATTTTTCAACGGTCATGTTTGCCATGCTGGTTGAATAGTCTGTAATAAACTGGCGGGCCAGCATCGGATCGGTTTCGAAAAGTTTCATTGCAGCAACATCAATAGCGGGAGTGTATGCAGCAAATTTATTCTCCAACTCATTTTGAACCTTCAAAATATCGGGCATTACCCTATTGTAGAATAGGTACTTGAAATGTGCTACACGATTAAAAACCCAGAATGCTGCATTGTCGGAGTACTCAAGTATATCGCCGTTCCCTTCGGCATAGGTTTCGGGAACTTCAGTAATACCACAGTAGAACGGAACGTAAACTGTTGAACCTGCATCGTCAACACCAAACCAGAAAATTCCACCGATATGATCGGGTAGCCAGCTGCGCATTTGCGCAATAAACGAGAAACCGGTTTGCTGGGTAACGGTAACCCTTTCGTTGAAATAACCCTTTTCATCGTGTTGCCAGGTAAGCGGCCGCCAACGATATGGAAGCCCGTAGGGACCCGCGCCAATATCCTTGCTCATATCGAGTTCGGTTTCCTGCAGGTAGTTGCGCTTGTTCCTCATTAAATCCTGTGGGGTTAACTTTTTGTCGGGCTTTATGTAGAGTGGCATTCTTTCTGCAGAAAGGTCGGTTCCTGTTGCGTAGTTCCAGTACTTATCCATTCCTTCGGCTACGTCGTTAAAAAACGTCCATACCCTAACTTCGCAGAAACGGGCTGCGCCAAAATCAACCGGAGCGTAAGCATCGCAGAAGCTGAACTCCTCATCGTTACCTTCGAAGTAATTTTTGCTGCGGGCAAAAGAAATAACGTCTTGGGCGTAAACAACTTCTACCTTCTCATCGAAAATTTTATCTAAGTTTTTACTACTGATTGAGGTTTCTCCATTTTCCAGAGGGAAAGTTGT
>DAOSWM010000004.1:60358-81181 GCA_035380045.1 Tenuifilaceae bacterium
TAACCATTGTTCCTGTTGGCCAATCGGCAGCAGCACGCCAGTATAGTTCACCGTAGCGAATGTGCGAATCGGCTGCATAACTTACCATGGTTGAGCCATCGGCCGAAGCACCTTTTGTTATTAAGTAGTTTGTGCAGGCAAAAAGTTGATTTACAGGCATTAATAGCGAAAAAAATAAAAAGAAGAATGCAGTTTTTCTCATTGGATTATTGTTTTTGTTTTTAACAATTCGGTTTTTGGTTAGAGGAGTACCGTTGGTTTTGGTTTAAGTCAATTCATGTTTCATTTGTTTTGGTAAAAATAGGAAAAAGGATTTAAAAATTTTGGTTACAAAAATATTGTACGTCCTATTGCAATTTTATGAATCTCTGAATAATTAGCAATAGCCTGTTTTTTCAATTAATTAGTTACTTTTGCCCAAAAAATTACCATGATCCCTTATTTGCAGGTTGAGGACATTACAAAATCGTTTGGCGACCTGGTTCTGTTTGAGAATATTCGATTTACCGTAGCGAAGGATCAGCGCGTAGCGCTGATTGCAAGGAATGGGACAGGAAAAACAACCCTACTAAAAATTATTGCAGGTGTTGAGCAGTTCGATTCGGGCTCAATAGTTTGGCAGAATAACCTAAACGTGGGTTACCTCGACCAAAACCCTCAACTCGATACCAGCAAATCAATCCTTGAGAATGTTTTTCTTTCCTGTCCTAAAATATCTGAAGCCCTGCAGCTTTACCACAAAGCGGTTGAAAGTGGCGATGAAAATAAGTTGCAGCATTCCATTGAGTTAATGGACAGGAGCAACGCATGGGAGAAGGAGCTTAAGGCAAAGCAAATTCTTACTCAGCTTAAACTTACCGATTTTGAAAAACCAGTAAAATCGCTTTCCGGAGGACAGCATAAACGTGTGGCTCTTGCGGCAGCGCTGGTGAACGAACCCGATTTCCTGATTTTCGATGAACCAACCAACCACCTCGACCTTGATATGGTTGAGTGGCTTGAAGAGTACCTGAGCAATAGTAAATTAACCATTCTAATGGTTACACACGACAGGTACTTTCTCGACAGGGTTTGTACCGATATTATTGAAATTGACGAAAAGAAATTGTTCTGGTACAAGGGGAACTACTCCTACTTTTTAGAGAAGCGTCAGGAACGAGTCGATGCGCGTTCGTCGCAGGTTGAAAAAGCTGGAAATTTGCTTCGTAGGGAGCTCGACTGGATTAGGAGAAGTCCGCCCGCACGTACATCGAAAGCAAAATATAGAATTGATGCGTTCTACGAGCTACGCTCGAAGGCAACCCAGCGCTTTAGCGATAATAATGTGAGAATTAACATTGGCGCTGCCCGCTTAGGGAAAAAAATATTAGAAGTAAAGAAACTCTCAAAAAGTTTTGGGAATTTAACCCTGCTAAAAGATTTTTCATACACTTTCAATCGTTTCGAACGACTTGGAATTGTTGGACGAAATGGAACCGGAAAATCAACGTTTCTCAATCTAATTACAAGCACCATTCCTGCTGACTCGGGAACAATTGAGGTTGGCGAAACCATTGTTTACGGATACTACCGGCAGGAGGGTATGAATATTCGTGAGGATTTGAAAGTTATTGATGCTGCCCGTGAAATTGCCGAAGTGGTTACCCTTGCCGATGGCAAAACTTTGTCGGTTTCACAATTTCTTAACATGTTCCTATTTCCGCACGAAGTGCAGAATAACTACGTGTATAAGCTTAGCGGAGGCGAAAAGCGCAGGCTTTACCTTTTAACCATTCTAATGCGTAACCCCAACTTTTTAATTCTTGATGAGCCAACTAACGACCTCGACATTCAAACCCTGAACGTGCTTGAAAATTACCTTGAAAACTTTCCGGGAGTGGTGCTAGTTGTTTCGCATGACCGGCATTTCCTCGACAAGGTTGTTGATGGTTTGCTAATTTTCGAAGGCAATTCAGAAATATGGGGATTCCCAGGCTCGTATAGCGATTTTTACGACTGGAATAGGGAGCAAGCCCGTTTAAACCAGCTTGAACAGAAGAAAATAGAACAGGAGAAACCTAAAACTCAAACCAAACAGCTGAAGGAGCAGCCAACAAAACTATCTTTTGGTGAAAAACGTGAGCTCGAAAATCTTACCAATGAAATAGAAGAGCTTGAAACCGAAAAATCCCAGCTTGAGGAAACTCTAAACAGCGGAAACCTATCGCATCACGAGCTTAATGAAAAATCGAACAGAATTTCAGAAATCATCGAACAACTTGACAAGAAGAGCGAACGCTGGTTCCTTCTTACAGAAAAGGATGAGAATTCCAAATAGTTACCGGTTTTTTGAAAAGCCTCCATTAAACACTTCAAATATTTTCTTGACTTTTTAACTTTTTTTTTGTATAATATTGATTATCAGTAAAATTAAAATTATACAAAATGACTGAAAACCAAAAGCTTGACAGGATTGCTATTACCGTTAAGTCGCACAAACTTCTGAAAAAACTTCTGAAAGAGAACCCGAAGCTTGAAGAAATAATGCGCAACGCCCGGAACGAGACGGAGGCGCTGGTTGGCGTGCGAAACTGGATGTTCGGTTATTTAAAAGAAAAACCCGAGGCATTCAGCTTCTATAAAGGTAATAGCAAAGGGCGCGAAGCGTTCGAAATGCTTACCTGGCAAGATTACGCTGCCATTAGAATTCTAGATTATATTGATAACGCAGGCCGTGAGTACGAGGATTTGAACCTTCGTGGTGAGATTGCCATAAGCAATCCTATTAAGCTTATATGGTTGGCCGTAAATTTTGGAACTGGCGGTGCAAAACCCTACTTTTTTGAGGACATGCTTTTCCTTTTCCGCCAATTTGCTGGGGTTTACAATCGCAATGTTCCTTCGAAAGATAAAGTGCTAGAATGGATGGAAAGGTATCCCAGCGGTCTCGATCCGCGAATCGTTAAGCTGAGGGAGGAGAATAGGGAACGAATTATAAATATTCTAATAGAAAAGATGGATTTGGGCGAGATAAAAAGCGAACGCTACTCGTTCGAAGCTAAAATGTCGCACGAACAAAAGTTCCTGAAAATGCTGGAGTGGTGGGACGACTACCGCTTTCACCTATCCTTTGCTGTTCGCTCACCACTGCTTTTAAACGAGTTGCTGGGCAACTCCCTTGATCCCGACACCATGAAAATTCTTTTTGAAGCAGAGGAATCGGGAATTCCCTTCTTCGTTAATCCATACTACCTTTCGCTCCTGCATGTTCGTGTTCCGTACTTCGCCATTGGAGCCGATTTGGCAATCCGCTACTACGTTGTTTACAGCAAGCAGCTGGTTGATGAGTTTGGCTACATCGTTGCCTGGGAGAAGGAGGATAAGGTTGAAGCTGGTAAGCCTAACGCAGCAGGCTGGATTCTTCCAACCCACCACAGCGTTCACCGTCGTTACCCCGAAGTTGCCATTCTTATTCCTGCTACCATGGGTAGAGCTTGCGGTGGACTTTGCGCATCGTGTCAGCGAATGTACGATTTCCAGCGTGGAAACCTAAACTTTAATCTCGATAAGTTGAAACCCGATGAAACGTGGGAAAATCAACTTGAAAAAATAATGAATTACTGGGAAAGCGATTCGCAACTTCGCGATATTCTCATTACTGGCGGCGACGCGCTAATGAGTTCAAATACTTCGCTTAAGAAAATTCTCGATGCCATTCTCGAAATGGCTATTCGAAAAAAGAAACAGAACGAAACCTTGCCCGATGGGCAAAAATTTGCGGAATTGGTTAGAATAAGGCTAGGAACCCGGTTGCCTGCATATTTACCACAGCGAGTAACGGAGGATTTAATTGAAATTCTCAACGATTTTCGCCAGCGAGCATCAGAACACGGTATCAGTCAGTTTATTATTCAAACGCACTTCGAATCCCCCATGGAAATAACACCCGAGGCACACAACGCAGTGAAGGCTTTTCTAAATGCCGGATGGATTATAATAAACCAGCATGTTTTCACAACAGCCTCATCAAGACGTGGACATACCGCAAAGTTACGACAGGTAATGAACGAGATTGGCGTTTTGCCATACTACACTTTCTCGGTAAAAGGGTATATGGAAAACTACTTCAATTTTGCTACAAATGCCAGGGCAGTACAGGAACAAATTGAAGAAAAAGTTTTCGGTAAACTCGATGACAAAGTAACTGAAGAGCTAAAGGAAGCCATTGTCAACCCCTACGAACTCAACCAGAATCTTGAGAAGATGATGGTGCGAAACGGGTTGCCTTTCCTATCAACCGACAGGAATGTGTTGAATTTACCTGGCGTTGGGAAAAGCTTAACCTACAGGGTAATAGGAATTACTAGATACGGTCGACGGGTAATAGAATTCGATCACGACCAAACCCGTGCGCATAGCCCAATTATTCATAAAATGGGGAAGGTTATTGTAATCGAATCAAAATCCATTAGTGAGTATCTGCGTCAGCTCGAGGATATTGGAGAGGAGATGAGCGAATACGAAAGCATTTGGGGCTATTCAATTGGCGAAACCGAAGCTCGACTTCCGATTTATGAGTACCCCAATTACGATTTTAAAATTACTGAAGAGTTAACCAACATTGAGATTGAGTAAAATGGTAAAGGCGGGATTTTTCCCGCCTTATAATTTTAAATCCTTTGCGCTTATTTACGAAATCGAAATCTGACGCGCTGGTTTCTCCTTCGCTTCTTCCTTCTTTGGAATATTGATGCTCAGAATTCCTTCCTTGTACGTAGCTTTGATTTTTTCGCTATCTGTAGTTTCAGGTAGCGTAAAGCTGCGTTTAAACGAAGTGTAGCTGAACTCTCTACGCATAATTTTTTCGTTTTCAACCTCGTTCTTCATCTCTTTCTCGCTCGAGATGGTTAATACGTTGTTGTGAATGTCTACATTGAAGTCCTTTTTCTCCATTCCGGGAGCAGCAACCTCAATGGTAAAGTCATCTTTCCCTTCGATGATATTCACTGCTGGCATTGTGCCAGTATTTGCTGTTTCAAAGAAATTTGAAAGAAAATCATCACCGAAGAATGCATCCACCAAGCTGGGGAATGCGCTGTGTTTTGGTCTTAACATTGGTATCATGGCAAATCCCTCCATATTTTTAGTTAAACATTAATTTTTTTATAAGTACCGTTTTAAATTACCAACGGCAATTAATGTTATACAAGGAAAATGCCAATGCAAGAAAACAGACATATCGACAGGTTTTGAAATGCGATAAATGTCAATATGTCACCTTTGTAAATAATGGCTATATGAGTTGTTGTTGTATTGTGTTAATATAGAATTATCTAACGGTTGTTAGTGCATTTTCGTGCTGGAATCGGACGTGAGTCAGAATCCCCCGAGAAATAAACTGGCATGTAACGATTGGTTTGCTAAAAATCAGAATATCAGTATTCTAGTTGCCGTGTGTTAGCCACTGGCATTTTCATTTAGAATCTATCAAGTCATTCAAATTAATTATTTTACTGCCATTTTTTTTGTAATAATTCAGCATTTCGTCAATTTTCCTTTTATCATAACTCGTAATACAATCTGATAATACTGTAACTTTGTAGTTTTTCTTGCACATATTAAATACGGTTGATTTCACGCAGGCAACGGCGTCTGCTCCTGTAATGTAAAATTCGCTTATTTCATTTTTCTTGATAAAGTCAACAAAATCTTCGCTGGTCAATGCGTTGCCTTTGGATTTTTCAAAAATGTTTGTGGAAACCAATTTCATGTCCGAAACTAATTCAGACCCACGAGTATTAGGTTTGAAAGTTCTTGTGCCATCAGATAGGTTATAATGCCTTATGTAAACGACATGAATTTCATTTTCCACTGCCCAATCTATTGCCCGATTAACATTGCCAATAATTTCTTTATAGTTTTTGGTTATGTCATTTTGAATGTCAATTACCACTAAAGATTTTTTCTGCATGGGATTTCCTTCTTTATATTTTTATGTTTTAAAATCAATTTTCTAGTTCATTATCTATCACACTGTCGCTCGTTCGCTTGCGGCTATCTCGTTAATAGTTTGATGAAAGAAAATTCTATTTCGTTCTTGGGTGAAACCTTAGTATCGTTTCCTTTAGAAATTGCCTATCGAGGTGAGTGTAAATTTCGGTTGTAAGAATCGATTCGTGGCCCAGCATTTCCTGTACAACCCTAATATCGGCTCCGCCTTCAATTAAATGGGTTGCAAACGAATGGCGTAAAGTATGTGGACTGATATTTTTTGTTATACCTGATTTTTGTGCTGCGTTTTTTACTATTGTAAAAATCATTTCCCGGGTAAGCTTTTTTCCCCGTCGGTTTAGGAAAAGAATGTTTTCTGAACCTTTTTCTATAGAGGGTAAACTATTCCTGTCGGGTTTGTATAAATTAATCTCTTTAATTGCCTTTTGCCCAATGGGCACTAATCGTTCTTTATCGCCCTTACCGGTTACTTTAATAAATCCCTGTTCAAAGTTTAGGTCGGTGATCCGAAGGTTAACCAACTCCGATACTCTTAATCCGCAGCTATATAGTGTTTCAATTATTGCTTTGTTCCGTTGCCCTTCGGGTTTGCTCAGGTCAAATGACGCCTCGATTGAATCAATCTCCTCTACGCTAAGCACATCGGGTAGTTTGCGAGTCATTTTTGGACCTTCAATTTGCATGGTTGGGTCAACGTCTATAGCTTCCTCAATCATAAGGTATTTGAACAATCCTTTAACTCCCGATAGAATTCTTGCTTGTGACCGATGGTTCAATCCCTTCTCTTTAATGTGCTCAAGAAATAGGCTAATATCGTCGGAATTTAGGGATTCTGGCTCTTTCCCCAAAGTTTCATCGGCAAATTTAGCAAGTAGGGAAACATCGTGAATGTAAGCGCAAACAGAATTTTGTGATAAGGACTTTTCTAATCTTAAGAACCTTTCGTAATCCTCAATTGCTGAATTCCAGCCCATATATTATTTTATTTGCAGCAAATGTAGTAATATGCGGTAATAATTTATCTAAAAATCCTTGTTTTCGCAGAAAAGGAGTGACATATCATTCAATTTAAGAGCTGCAAGGTAGCCACAACCTGAAAGTTTCCCTTTATATACGCATCCAGTGTCTAGGGGAATTAACCTTGATTCTTTTTCACTTATTTTTTCCATTAAGGTTTGAAGAGAAGTGGGAGTGTGACCGTGAATGATAGTGTACCCTGGCATGAAGTTTTCGGGAACTGTATCAGCGCGAGTCCATAGCATAGCAGTTGAATCGGCAAAAGGATTTTCAGAGGAATAATTTATTCCGCCATGTACTAGTATGAATTTACGGTCAACGATAGTGAAAAAATCCAATTTTCTAAGAAATGAAAGATGCATATTGGGTATATTTTCAGGGAAAGAGAAGTTAACACCATACATTTTTTTATAACTTTCAATGGTGCTGTTCCCCATATTTTGTATCCACAAAGGGAAGTGTAACGATGAGTTTACTGCATCTAGCATCAACTGCTCATGATTTCCTCGTAGCGGGAAAATCGAGTAGCCATCGTCAACTAAATAAATTAAATAATCGAGTAGTTGAGCACTTAACGGACCACGGTCAATGTAGTCGCCTAAAAGGTAAAGGGTATCACTTTTGCTGAAACTAATAATATTTTCAACAAGATGCCTGAGTGTAAGCAAACACCCATGAGTATCGCCAATAACGTAGCTAGCCAATTTTCAAAACTATAAAGTAAAAAAAACGTGCCAGGTAAACGTGAGGAAATTATTCGTATCGTAAGGCCTCAATCGGATCAAGTTTCGACGCTTTGACTGCAGGAATGTAACCTGCAGCTAAACCAACTAGAAAACATATCACTACACCCCCTGTAATCCAGTTCCATGGGATGTAGAACGGGCTTTTGGTAAGCATTGAAACAATATTTCCAACCAGAATGCCAAGTATTATTCCAAGTAGTCCCCCAAGTTGTGTTATTGTAATGGCTTCGAACAGGAATTGTTGCTTAATTGTAGTTGATTTTGCCCCAATAGCTTTCCTGGTTCCAATTTCGCGGGTTCGTTCAGCAACGGCAACCAGCATAATGTTCATTAGTCCAACTGCAGCACCTAGTAATGTTATAGCACCAATTATTGTGGCAGCCCAGGTTACGTATTTTAGGTTCTCAAGGAGCATTTTTGCCAGCGAGTCGCTCTTTTCAATGTTAAAGTCCGATTCATCGGTTGCGCTCAAACCTCTAACAATCCTAAATACACCCTCGGCTTCGTAAATAGCATAATCGAGAAGCTGTGGATCAAATGGTTTAACATCTATGGTGAAGTTCATGTTTGGGTAGCTGAAGTATGTGGCAACATTGTGTACAGGTAAAAATACCGTTCTATCGGCTCCGCCCCCAAAACCGGTTCCTTTCGATTTCAGTACGCCAATTACCCTGTACTTCCCATTTCCTACGCTTATTAACTTTTCGAGAGGATCCTCATTCTTTTCAAAAATCTGATTGGCTACATCCTTGCCTATTACTGCAACAGCCCATCCGTTATCCTCTTCAAAACTCGAAAAAATCCTACCTGTTTCAATGTCGAGACCTGCAGTTTCAAAGTAAGTACCAGAAATTCCTCTTACGCTAATGTTTGGATTCGACTTCTTCGACTTATGCTTTATTGTGCTTGCACCGGTTGCCCAAACCGACATTGATACGGTTGCAGGAAACTCAAAACGTTCATTAAAATCCTGTGCTTGTTGGTAGTTAATGTGTGCATGATTTTTTGTGCGGTACCTTTTACCACCAACCTGTACTCGCATTCCCCTGCTTTGTAGGCTGAAGGTGTTGGCTCCCATCATAGAGAATTCGCTGTTAATACTAGCTTCAATGGAATCGATAGCAGTCAAAATCCCAACAAGAGCCATAATTCCAAATGCAATTATTAGTATTGTGAGTATGGTGCGGAGGGTATTAGACCGAATGGCACCCAAGGAAATCTTTAAATTCTCGCCAAATAATGCAATGCTTTTCATTTTTGCGTAAGGGTTTTTGGTAAGCAAATTTACTGCTTTTTTATTATAGACACATAATTAGTACAAACGTTTATCGGAACAACTAATTACTTGTTACCCCCAAAAAAAATTAAACTATTTTTGAAGGAAAAAAACATGGACGCCTCGGAAAGGGTATTAGCTTTTGTAAAATTAGGTAATTCAATATTACACCCATGTAACAACCATTCGGCTAATAGGTTGTGGGATAAGGTTTTTAAAGCACACAACCATAACCCCTGGTTTACACCCGATTTTTGCAAATTAGCTATTGAATCAATTGCGAACCAATGGTTAAATGAGAGTGTGCTTACTGGTTTCATCAATAAATACCCAGTAGAGCATTTCTCAAAAACAGAAAGTAAACGCATCGCTGTAATTATGGCGGGCAATGTGCCTCTTGTCGGATTTCATGATTTTCTATGCGTTTTAATTACAGGAAACACATTTATTGGCAAGTTATCATCTAAGGACGGAGGCTTAATGCAAGCAATAGTGGATCTAGTAATCGATATTGAACCTGGTTTTAAGGATAAAATACTTTTAACTGAGCATAAACTGCCAGAGTTTGATGCAATAATTGCAACAGGAAGCAACAACTCTGCCCGCTATTTTGAGTTTTACTTCGGTTTTTACCCTAATATTATCCGATCGAACAGGAATAGCATCGCAGTTCTCGATGGCACTGAGAGTGCCAATGAGCTATCAGCGCTGGCTGATGATGTATTCATGTATTTTGGGTTGGGCTGTAGAAGCGTTTCATTGGTTTTTGTTCCCGAGCGTTACGATTTTTCAAACCTGTTTAATGCGTTCATAAAATATCAAAACCTCAAGTACCATAATAAGTATGCCAATAACTTTGAGTACCAACGTGCAATGCTGCTCATGAACAATCTCGAGCATTTCGATAATGGTTTTATCCTTCTAAAACAAAGTGAATCACTTTCGAGCCCTGTTGCTATCCTTCATTACTGCTACTACAAAAACTTTAGCGAAGTGAATCGTTACCTTGAAATGAACAATGACCTTATTCAATGTGTTTCTTCAGATAGCAAACTCGTACAGAATACTATTCCATTAGGATCTTGCCAGAAACCAAGTATCAATGATTTTGCTGATGGGATAGACGTTGTAGAGTTTTTGCACAGTGTACACAAATCACCCGAATCACGTTAAATGAATAGGAAATGAAACAGAAGCAGGTAAGGGTTGCAATAATTTATAGCCCAAAGGCAAAGAAAACCTCACAGGTAGTTGAATTAATTCACAGAAATTCAGGTTGGAACAACCTAGAAAATATCGATGTTGAAAATATAATGGATGTTGACTTTTCTAATTACGACTTGCTAATTCTTGGCGTTCCAAGTTGGTTCGATGGGGAACTCCCTGTGTATTGGGACGAAGTAGCTCCTTTCCTTGAAGATATAAATCTGAAGGGGAAAAAGGTTGCCATTTTCGGGAATGCAAATCAGGTTAACTATCCCGAAAATTTTGCCGATGCTATCGGTATTTTATCAGATATTGTATCATCGGCCGGTGCTAAAGTTGTAGGTTACACTAGTGCTGTTGGGTATAATTTTATACAGTCAAAAGCACTTGAAGGAGAATTGTTTAAGGGATTGATTCTCGATTTTGAGAACCAACAGAAAAAAAACGAACAGCGGGTTAAAGCCTGGCTTCAATCCCTCGAAGAAACCCTACAGAGTGATGGCATTTTAATTTCTTAACCTGATAAAACCTCTTTTTATCTCTTTTTTTACTTCAAATATCAAAAGCTTGTTGGATATTCAGCATATAATTTGTAAATTTGTTTAGCAAGAAATTTTTGTATTGAATTCTAACCAAACTATTTTTATAATAACATGGAAGTATTAAGCATTAAGGGAACGCAGGAAACACCTGAAGTGATGTTCGATAAGCAATCGGGTGTTTTTTCAATCTCAGGGAAATCGCTCCCCGAGGATGTAAAGGAATTCTATAACCCCCTTATTGAATGGATTGAAAACTACTCTAATGAGCCAAACCCTGAAACGAATCTAAAGGTTAAGATGGAGTATTTTAATACCGCTTCATCCAAAATGCTTCTGGAAATATTTGAACACTTTAAAAACATGCACGACGCTGGAAATAAAGTAACTGTTGATTGGTATTACCAGGAGGATGATGAGGATATGCAGGATGCAGGAGAGGATTACGCAGATATCGTTGAACTTCCATTCAATTTTATCAGTTACCAAACCATTTCAGAATAATACCAGCTAACAGACAGAACTGACACAATGGATATTATCAACATTCCTGAATCAGAAATAACTCCCCACATTGAATTAAATAAGGAGCAGGGAATTTTTATTATCGAAGGGAAATCGCTACCCGAAGATGTTAAAGATTTTTATAACCCTGTAATTGAGTGGTTTAATCAGTATCAAAAAGAGCCCAATGAGGAAACTCATTTTATTCTTGACTTTGAGTATTTCAACACAGCCTCATCTAAAATGATTCTAATCCTTTTATCGAAACTTCGCGATGTTCAAAAAATGGGGAAGCGTGTATTTGTAACATGGAAGTTTCCACAATACGATGTTGAACTTGAAGAGGCTGGTGAAGAATTTTCAGAATTACTTAATATACCATTCACATTTATTCCTAAAGTCCAATAGAAAACTTTTAATAAAATGGAAAAACTTCATATCAAAGCCAGAAAAGATTCCCCTGAAATAGTTTTTAATCCTCAGAACAATGAGTTTTCTATAAGGGGTGTTTGCCATCCCGAAAATGTTACTAAATTCTTTCTTCCCGTAGTTCGTTGGCTTGATGAGTACCTACTCGAACTTAAAAAGACAGGTGTAAAGGTTCCTATTTCTGTTGTTTTCTTTTTTAGATATTTTAACTCTGCTACCTACAAATTTCTTATTACTCTTCTGCAAAAAATAAACGAGTTTTCTAGCTTATCAATTCCTATTACAGTTAAATGGTACTATGAAATTGAGGATGATGATATGAGGGAATCAGGTGTTGAACTCTTTGAGTTCAGTGGCATAAAAATCCCTTACGAATGTGTTGAGTCAAATTTCTCGGATTAAGTTTTGACTTTTTGTTTTTCAGTCGCTTCATATACATTGCTCTCATTTATTACGTTAAATCAACCCTACTGTTTCCCTTTCTTTGTTTGAAGGTTATTGTCAATTATTTAACATCATTGCTTGCCTAGGTTCGATACTGCAAACGAGTTTTCGTCCAGCTTCGAACCCAGCTGAAACTGCTTAACGTTCATTTCCGAGAAACGGTTATTCTGCTCATTTTTCATTACCATGGTGTAGGCAAAGTAGCGCCCGTTGGTTTGCTTTCTAAAATCGCTTAGTAGCATAGTTTTTAACACTTTGCCTCTACTATCGAACAGCTCGCTTTTATGCGACAGGTAGGTAGCTTTTTCAATGTAGGAAATTCGCTTTTGGAATCCATATTCCCTCTCAAGTTCCCTGCTAATACAGGTGGCCTCAACTTTCCAGCACTCTTTGCCATCGAGTACATCCGTTCCAAGCAGCTTGTAGGTGAAGTCGTTGGTGTTGGGTTTGCTCATATCGGCATTGGAAAATTCCGAACCCATAAAACTTTTCCCTTTCTCGGTGCTTACAATCCTGCGAACTTTCCGGAGCGAGGGAAGGAAAACCCACATATCGTCGCTCTTATCTTCATAGTCGTACACAAGAATTGAAGTTCCTTCAACATCGGGAGGAGAGATGAAACGCATCAGCGTTTTGGTGGTTTCACCAAACTTTTTGGTTGCAACGGCTACCTCGCGAACCCGAACATTGCCTTTGTCGTCGTGAATGTTGAGCGTGGTTACCATCTCCATCGATTCGAACTCTATGGTACTTGACGATTTTTCGGAGATTTCCTTCGGATTTTGTGCAGAAATTATTGTTGGAACTGCAATCAGGACGGCCAGTAATAATGATTTTGTTTTCATTTGCTTTTATTTTGAAAGTTAAAGAATATACTTACCATTTTTCTCAAGAAACTTGGGTTTCAGTACTATGCAAAGGGCAGGAATAAAAACTAGTGCGCTTAGCAAGCAAAGGAGTAGCGAGAAGATTATGAGGAATGCAAAGGTTTTTAGGATTACCAACCCTGAGAGGAAAAGAACTGAAAACCCGATTATTACCGAGATTGCATTGATAGCAATTCCTCTGCCAGTTGTTTTTAGGGTTTCAGTAACCGCATCAGAATAAGTTTTTCCTTGGCTTAACTCGTACTTCAACCGCCAGAAAAGATGGATTGTATAATCGACTCCAATACCAATTGCAACAGATGATAGAAGTGAATTTCCGATATCAAGTTCAAGCCCAAGCCAACCCATCAATCCAAAGTTGCAGATAAGCGATAGAACAAGCGGAATGCTCCCGATTAAGCCGGCAACCGGTGAACGGAAAATAATCCAAAGAAGAATTACAATTGCCAGCAGGGCAAATACTAAGGAGTAAATTTGACCTCGAACAACTGATTGTGCCATTTCTTTTTCAATCAAACATTGACCGGCATACAGCGATGCGTAAGGTGAACTATTTGTGAGCCAACTAATCTCATCCTGAACTTTTTGAAGGTCCTTCATGTTTGAAACCCTGAACTGTATGTTCATTATTGATTTTGTGTAATCAAAATCCACAATCTTTTCAAAATCTTCCGGATCGCCGCTCATGCTGTAAAATTCAATATACTGCGAAATTGTTTGTTTGTCGTCAGGAATTTTATCGTACAGTTCATCTCCCGGATCATTCAGCGCTCGGCTGATTAAACGTATAACCGACGATAAGGAATTTACGCTTCCAACTTCGGGCATCGACTTCAGCAAAGTTTCAAACTTGTCCATGGTTTTTAGAACTTCTGGCGATTTTATATCGCCCTCGAAAAGAATGCTGATGTTTTTGGTTCCACCAAAGTTATTGTTCAGAATATTGGATGAGGTTCGAAGCGAGTGTCCAACTGGCATCATCTTTTCAAAATTGATGCTTGGCTGCAAATGAATAATTCCAACACCCACAATTATTAGGAAGCTAATAAAAGCGTAAATTGTTGGAAGTGATAATTTTGTTGATACATTGCTTGACCAAACTAAGAATTTATCTATTAGCGAATGCTTTTCTTCCGATTTGAACGATTCGCGCGGTTTCCCCTTTTTCATCCCTAGTAGAATGGCCGGAATAAACAGCAGGCTAAATATTAGCGCAAATGCAATGGCAACCGAGCTAACAATTCCCATCTGTTTTGCGGGACGCATAATATGAACGATTAGTCCCAGCACCCCAAAAATGGTTGTAAGCGCAGTTAAAATAATTGGTACGTAAAGTCGGGTAACCGACTCGTTCACAATTTGCTTCATGCTCCAGTCCGGATTTTTTGCGTTCAGTTCCTGATAACGCGCAACTATGTGAACGCCGTAATTATTTGCAATGGCAATCATCATAATTGGAACCAGAATGGCAATTATGCTTAAATCGTAGCCAAGTACAGGCATAAGCCCCATGGCAATTGCAATCGACATTAGCACAACTGAGAACGGAAGAAGAACTCCGCGTCGTTCCCTGAACGAGAAGTACAGGAAAATTAGCATGATTATCAATCCAAGCGGAAGTAGAATTACCAAATCGCGAACTGCTTTACTCTGGATTTCGTAGCGTAGGTATGGTAGTCCGCTTAGGTAAATATTCTCTTTCTCTCTGAACAGATCAACAATCCGGAAAATATTCTCAAGTATCTGGTCATCGGTAAAACCTTCTGCTGGGTCAACAATGAAAGTTGCGTACTTAAAATCCTTTGAAATAAATATTCCGCTAGCTAAGGGATTTGACTCAATTTCCGCTTTTAACGTTTCAATTTCCTCAGGTGTTGATGGAACGTAGTTTACAACCGGATCGACCAGCATGGTTCCTTCTTCTCCGCGGATGTATTTTGTGGTGAAAAGTGAGAGCACATCGTCAATTTCTTGAAGATATATCAACGAATCATGCAACTCGCTTAAATCGTTGAGTGTTGATTCATCTAAAATATTATCAGCTTCAACAACTATAAGGATTGGCTCAAATTTTCCGAAAATACTTTCAATGCTGTCAAAATTGATTTTTGATTCAATATCTTTCGGGAAGTACTGCATCAAATCGGGGTTTATTCTGGCTTTTGTGAGTGGTAGCAGCATTAACACGGTAATAACTACGGGACAAATTATCAGCCACTTTCTGTACCGCGAGATAAATTCGTTAATTTTCATTTATCAGTATTTTAATAATGGAATATTCGTACTTCCTAAAAGTTAACTTCCATGCCGGCAAAAACTCCGTTAAGCACATTCCCCGACATGTTATAAAGAGAATTTTCTGGGCCGAACATGTAGTGCGCCCCAACGTTTGTTGAAAGATTATCGCTGATATTCCATTCTAATCTTCCGTGCAGGAAATACTCTTCGGATGTAAAGTTGTAGTATCCTGAAAGCTCAGTGCGCAGAGTTTCGTAAAGGAACGATCGGCTAAGCGAAAGCATTACTGCATGGTTGGTTTCCTCCTGCTGGTTAAAAATTTTTCGGTTGTACATTTCCGATTCGTAGGGGATCATCTCCATACCGTACTGAATGAAATCTTCCTGAGTAAATCCACCCAGCGAAGGTTTGGTTAATTCCTTGAAATTAAAAGTGTACTTTCCTATATACTGTACTATTGCGGTGATATCGAAGAAACTTTTTTCCAAACCTGCAACATAGTAAATATCAGGATTTGGGATATACATTTCCTGTTCGTAATCATTTGTTATGTTATAGGCGGCTTCTCCTCTTATAATCCACGACCGAACCGGTAAAGTGAAGTCCAATCCTGCTGCCTGCTTTCGGTAAGGAGCGGGAGCATAGTTTATGCTGAGAGGAATTACAGAGTATTCTTTGAGCTGAAATCCATAGTACGGATCGTACCCGTTGAAGTAGGAAGTTGAAAAGCCTAAGGCTGGGAATTCAAAATTTAAGCGTGCAGCCACACTTCCGTTTTTTATACTTGACGAGGGAAGATCGATCTCCGAATAGCTTACTCCCGGCTGAATGTTGAAAAGATCGTATCGGTAGATTGAAGATAAGTAGAAAGGAATTGCAATTAAATCGATATCGATGGAATTATTTAACCGATACTTAGTACGAACCATAAAGTTCGACATTTTTTGGTCGTCGGGTTCGTAGGTTAGCAGGAAGTAATCGTTTGGAGTAATGCTATTTGTTGGGTTGAAACCATCTGTACGTCCCCACGAAACAATTTGGTTTCCAGCGTAAACATCCAACGATTCTCCTTTGTAACCAATATAAGCCTCTTTCAACTGAAATTGAATATCCCTTTGGTTGTAGAAAACACCTTCGCGAACGCGAAAATCAGCAAAAAGGAATGTGTTTTCAGAAGAGAATTTGCTTTTTAGCGCAAACTCACCAAAAACATTGGTTAAATCGTAATTTTTAGCACCTCCATACCCGGATCCCCGAACGTATCCGTTAATCTCAACTTTTGCTCTCTTGGTTTGAGTTGAATCCGATTTTGTGGTTGCGCTGCTAAAAAGCCCCTGCCCAAATATTGATGTAGATGAAATAAAAAAGAGCAGAAGAAATAGTTGTATGATTTTTACCATTTGTAGATAGATTTAGATTTCTATCCACAAATTTATAGCACCAAAAGCCCTAGTAGGTTTTACTTTTAAAAGATGAACAGGTTAATATTGTTCAAGTTTTAAAACTCGAACAGGAGTTACTCCTTGTTTTCTTTTAAATATTTTAGGTACCTGTTCACTTCCTTAGTCATAACCGGAGCCAAAAGAAGCAGCGCAATAAGGTTTGGAATTGACATAAATGTGATTACCATATCCACAAAGTTCCAAACCAAATCGATTCCCCAAATAGCACCCAGGAATGAGAAAAGTGCGAAAACGTAGTAGTATGGTTTAATGGCATGATCGCCAATTAGGTACTGAATTGCCCGGCTACCGTAGTACGACCAGCTAATAATTGTTGAAAATGCAAAAAGGAGCAAACCTACTGCAACAATATGCTTTGCAAGCATGCCCATACCAATTTTTCCTAAACCTTCTTCAAAACCGGCTACTGTCATGCCAACACCCTGAATTCCCGATTGCCAAGCGCCAGTAATAACAATAACTAGGGCGGTTAAAGTGCATATTATGAGAGTATCAACCATCGGTTCCAGCGAGGCAACAAAACCTTCGCGCATTGGATGTTCGGTTTTAGCTGCTGCGTGTGCCATAGGAGCAGAACCCTGACCGGCTTCGTTGGAGAATAGTCCACGACGAACTCCCCAAACCAACGTCATAATGAACGTTGAGCCAAGGAATCCTCCTGCAGCAGCAGTTCCCGTAAAAGCATCGCTAATTATTGTACCAAATGCACCTGGAATATCCTGCCAGTGCACCAAAATAACAGTAACTGCTGAAATAAAGTAAACGGCAGCCATAAATGGAACCAGCGTAGATGTAACGTTGGCAATTCGTTTTAATCCTCCAACAATTATTAAAAGAACTAAAGTTGCCAGCACAATTCCAGTTGCCATAACGGGTATATTGTAGCTGGTTAGGAGTACGTCCGAAATGGAGTTTGCCTGAGCCATATTGCCGGTTCCTAGCGTACAGAGCGCTGCGGCTCCGGCGAATATTAGTGCTAAAACTTTTGAGAATTTTCCCAGTTTTTCTTTGAGCCCAATTTCGATGTAGTACATTGGGCCTCCGGAAATTGAACCATCGGCATTAACTTTCCTGTATATTTGGGCTAACGTACATTCCACCATTTTCAGCATCATTCCAAAGAAACCGGTAACCCAAATCCAAAAAATAGCTCCCGGTCCACCAAGGTAAATAGCCAAAGAAACGCCTACAATGTTTCCGGTACCAACGGTGCCCGAAAGGGCAGTGGTTAGGGCTTTAAAGTGGCTTACATCACCTGTGTCGCCTTTCTTATTGTATTTTCCTGCCACAAGGGCAAGCGCATGACGGAAGTATGAAACTTGTAAAAAACGAAACTTGAATGTAAAATAAATACCCGTAGGAACAAGAAGGATAAGTATTAGGTAACCACCAACATAATTGTTGTAGAGTTGAATTACGTAGTTAATAGCTTCGAGAATTGGATGCATGTGATATTGTTTTCAAAGGTTTATTTTTTTTGTGCTAGTTGTTTGTATGCTTCGACAAGATTGGTGTGTAATCTCTTTGTTTCGTTAATTTCAGCAAAGTTTATAATATAAATGTTGTTGTGCTTTGTGGAGAGCATCAGAAAGGGACCATCTTGATTTTGTATGAAAAGTTTTACCTTAGGAAAACCGGAAAGAGCAAAGTAACCTTTGTAGGTTGTGCCCAAATGAAAGCCGTTCGTTCGTAATAATATCTGGGGCATCGAGTCGATAAGTTTTATCTCTTCAATATCAGCTGTATTTATTGTACAGCCGTACATTCCTTCAATATTTATCGTTTGCTCCTGAATTGATATTTTTACTGGTTTCAGTCCGTAAAGAATTACCATTGCAACAAAAGCAATGGTAATGCCTAGCAACACAAGGGGAATTATTTGTCGTAAGCCCTTTTTGTTTCTATCAAACTTTAGGGAAAGAATAGCTATTGTTAGGACTCCAACTAGGATAATTGCAACCATTGAAACATTGGATAGCACGAGCAAACCTGTAAAATAAAAAAATGTTGGAATTACAATTATTGCCATTCCAATTAAAGCAAAACCGTTTCGAAGAAACGTTGAAAGTCCTTTAATGTCAACTTTTTTCTTTTTCTCTGGCGGTAAAGTATTGTAACCTGAAATAAGGTTTGGGTAGGATTTAACCAGAATCCCCATTCCAATAAGAAAAAGCCCAGTTACTATGTTCAGTACCATCATGTCGTTTACTGGTGCTGCTCTCTGAGCAAATCGTTAACTGTTTTAACAGGATTGAAGGTAATCAAGGGAACCTCAACAAAAATGGTATTCCAGTCCGACATGGCACCGTTCCACAATCCTGGTAACTCCTGTGCTTTTAGCTGCCTACCATCCTTGCTTTTAATGGATATAAAGCCTGTGTGAGGGTCGCGGTACTTTAGCAAATCGAACTTGTTTCCATCTAAATCGGTAACTCCACAAACTAAATCAACCGGGTTGAAATGGGTGGCTGAATCGAGCAATTTTTTCTTCTCTGGATTTTTCAGGTCGATTTGCGATGTTTCAACAATTTGCAGGGAGGTTGTGCCATCGGAGTTTTTTGCCCAGAACGGACCGCCACCGGGTTCGCCTTCATTCTTAACCATTCCACAAACTCTTATTGGTCGGTTTAGCTTGCCAATGAGGTAGGGAAGAAGTGCCTGCGGATTTTCACTGTTTAAATCATCAGGAGGAAGAATACAGAGCTCGTTTATGGTAAAGTCTAGAACCTCGTTCAGAAAATCCATGGACAAATCGTTACTCTCCTCAAGCTGGCTGAGGTAATCGAAAATTAAGCTTTGGTAGCTGATAAGTAGTCCGGCTAAAGCCTTTTTATACATTACAGTATGCGGTTTAAGCCGGTCGGGAACAACATTGTCGATGTTCTTTATAAAAACGATATCGGAGTTTATCTCATTCAAGTTTTCGATTAATGCGCCATGTCCGCCTGGGCGGAAAATAATTTTTCCATCCCTATCCCTGAAGGGCTGGTTATTCTCATCAACAGCAATGGTGTCGGTTGATTTTTTTTGCTCGGAGTACTCAATGTGAAACTTAACCCCATGTGCCTGCTCAAACAGGGGAACAACTTCGGAAACTAGTTCTTGAAATCCATTTCGATGCTCGGGAGAAACGGTTAAGTGAATGTAAACATGGTTGTTTGGCATGCGTGCGTACTGGGCTCCCTCAACCAAATGCTCCTCAAATGATGTACGTGCCCCATCAGGATAGCTATGAAATTTAATTAACCCTTTTGGTAGCTGACCATAATTTAGGTTTTTTTCGCCCAGAAGTGCATTTAGTATTGCTAAGTACTCCTTATTTTCAATTAAGCTATCGAGTGGTTTACCATTGCTGAAAACATCAATAATTAAATCGTCGAAAAAGGCGAACTTATTAATCTGTTCAAAGAAGTTCCATACCGAGTTGAATCCTTGGTCGGCAAAGCATTCCTCGCCTTTCGTTGGATACTCATCAATGAACTCATAAAGATGCTTAAACATGCGGGTAGCAGCCCCAGAAGCGGGGACAAACTTCTTACGGCTACCTTCAAAACTTTTGAAAAGTTCAACTAAATCCTCAACCTCATCGCCTTCGAGGCGAATTATACCATTATCAACGGTGGCCGGCTTTACAATGTCAAGAAAAGGGAAACCGGCACGAAAGTTTTCTATCTGTTTGTCAACTTCACCTTTGGAAATTCCAATTTCGCTGAGCTGTTTGAGGTCGTTATCGGTTAGCATTGGTTGATACTTTTTTTGGGGTTAGGTTTGGGCTTTTTACTGCAAATTATGCTTCAAGAGTTCCATTACAAACTTTTTGTCGGTATTTAGAATGTGGTTAATTAGCCAATCGCGTAGGAAGGTAATAACCTCTACCGAAATGCGGTTAACCCCGGCATCTAACTTCTCTACAAACCCATCAATCTTCTTAATAAACTCGTTATGCTGGGAAGTGTGATTTAAGGTTTCAGGGTAATTAATGCTTTGCATGTAAAACTCTTCGCGTTTAAAGTGGTTTCTCCCATAATCAACAAGCCTCGATACAATGCCTTGAATGGCCCTGTTCCCTTCGCCTTTTGATAT
>DAOSWM010000004.1:81281-101617 GCA_035380045.1 Tenuifilaceae bacterium
AGTAAACCCGTGTTTTTGTGTTACTACGTTGAAAGTAGCTACCCAACAGGTGAGCAGTACATAAAAGGTGTTCAAGTTGAAATTCTGCAAGAAGTACGTAATAATCCAAACATAAAGGCCGATAACCCATCGCTAAGAAGCGCCGCCGATGCAATAATTAAATCGCATCATGTATACGAAACGATACTGGTGAACCCCGAAGGTTATGTAACTGAGTGTAGCCGTTCAAACTTTTTTGCCGTTTCCGGCAATAAATTAGTTACTCCTCCCGCCGAAGATGTCCTGGAAGGGATAACCCGAATGAAGGTTATTGAGCTGGCAAAGGCAAATCAAATAAGTTGTATAGAGAGAAAAATTTTTAAAGAGGAACTTTCCCGGTTCGATGCTGCATTCATTACAGGTACCTCGCGAGGAGTTCTTCCTTTAAATGCAGTAGGGGAATATGCTTTCGATGCGGGAAATAGTATCGTTCAAAAAATTATTGAACTATACAATGCTGAGGTAAAGCTCAATTTGAAAAATTGGGGCAGGTTTTAGTTCCTCTTTCAAACAGTATAAATTATTCTGACTGCGTTTTTTTCGCCTTAAGTTTCACAAACCTATCTTCAAAAAACAGACCCTCTCGTAACCTTTTAATCGCATCTTTTGCTGCAAAAAATCTGTATTTATCTGATTTTTCGTTTGATAGTTCTAGGTACTTTTCGTAGTAATCTATAGCTTTTTCGGCATCCTTTTCGGTTAAATCGAAGTGAAAAGCAATATTATAAACTATATCTTTATTTTTGGGGTCGAATTCAAGTGCTTTAAGTCTTTGTTCCAGTGCCATTTTGTGTTCACCACCCTTTTGGTAGGCATCGGCTCGGGTTTCATACAACAAACTCATTTCCTTTGGGTCGGGAATCATAATGGCTTCCGTACTATTCAACAAATCAATGGCTTTTACCCTTTCTCCAATATTTATTAATGAACAAGCCCAGTAATAGTTTAGCGAAACATCGGTAGAGTCGTAATTGTAAGCAAATTCAAGGTAAGTAGATGATTTTAAAAACTTACCAATATTGAAACACGAAATCCCCATATGTTTGAGGGTAATTCTGCTAGAATCGCCTAGTTGAAAAGCGTTCTCATAAATACTAAGCGATTTTTCGTACTCCTTCATGTTGAATTGCATGGTTCCCTTTACCCGTAAAAGAGGAATATAAGTAGAATCAATCGAAAGCGCAGTATCGATAGTTGATTCAAAGAATAGGTAGGGCACATTCTGCTGAATGCCAATTTGCCCAATTTTTGCTGCAACCGGCATATTATTTGGGTTCAGGTAAAAGGAACTGTGGTATGCATTCCAGGCCCAGCCCATTTCATTCATCCGCGAAGCGCAATCGCCAATCTGCTCAAATATGTAGTAGTTTGCCGAATCGTTAAGCAGCAGGTAACGCCAGTGCTCAATACTTTTCTTGAACATATTTTCTCGCTTAAGCAGGCGAGCCAGCTGAATTCTAGCATTTCGGTTTGTTGAGTCAATATCTAGGGCTTTCTCGTAGTTTTCAATAGCATTTTTTACCATACCATTAGCAACCATTACACCAGCAAGTTTCTGGTAACATTGCGAACAGGTTGAGTCCAACTCCAACGTTTTTTGGTAAACTACTTGCGCGCTATCGTACTTTAGCTGTTCTTCGTACAGCGAGCCAAGTATAACGTAACTTCTTAAATCTGATGGATTCTCAGCGATGTTTTTATGAAATAATTTTTTTAGATTTTCCTGATTTGAATCAAACAGCTGATACGCATTATATAATGAATCTGTTTGTCCACATAAAAAGTTGGTATACAGAAATGTTAAAATAATTGCTAGCAATAATTTTTGATACATCTTAACAAGGAATTGGAAGTGGTTTCGTTAGTAGATTATACAAACGAAACCACATATGAAATTTACTGAAGTTTAAAAACAATTGGAAACGTGAACTGAACGGCCACATTTTTACCTCTTTGTTTTCCGGGTGCCCATTTGGGGCTGGAATTGATTACTCGTAATGCTTCCTCATCAAGAGATGAGTCAACTCCACGCTCAACCTTGGCATCTTTTACATTCCCTTCTGAATCAACAACGAACGAAACGTAAACCCTTCCTTGAATGCTATTTTTTGCAGCAATATCCGGATACTTTAAGTTTTTCGCTATAAACTCACGAAATTTTACCATGCTTTGTGACTTATCATTTTCAAAAACTGGCATTTCCTCAACTACTGTGTAAACAGTTTCGTTGACATCACTTTTATTAATATCTATGTTCTCTTGAGATTTTATTACTACAACCTCATTGTCATCAATCGATTCGGTTTTATTACATGAAATAAAAAATACAAAACCGAATGCAAGAGTAAAGGATAGCAGAAGTACGGGGACGAAATATCGTCTGTGTTTTTTTGAGTTCATCATGGCTAATCGTTTTAATGTTAGTGATTTATTGAAATTATTGCCCAGGGACAGCGCTATCCCGCAAAAGGCCAATGAAACAATTGAATCCATATATGCATGCTGATCGGATTTGGAGGTTAACACAATCTGGTCGGCCTGAAACTCGTGAATTTCAACAACCGCTCTTTTCAGCAACCAGTAGAATGGATTAAACCATTGAAAAAGACCAATCAGCTCGAGAATAATAATATCAGCAGAGTGATGATGCTTAATGTGCACACTTTCGTGATGAATAATAATGTCAATTTTTTCAGCAGGTACTTCGTTTGGATTTAGGAAACAGTTGCCAAAAAAGGAGAATGGGGGTAAGGTTTTGGAATGCTCAATTACATATACGCCATGTTTGTATGTTTTCTTGCCAGTAAATTTTAGAATTCCAATCTTCGAAATTTGAACTACAAATCTGGTAAGTAAGAAAAGTACTGCTAAAAGGTAAATGGCTGATAATATCTCGTTCCAGCTATAAAACGAAGCACTTTGATTTTGTGTAACAGTAACTTCAGGAATTAGGTATAGTATTGGTAACGAAATAGATGAGAAAGAACTTGGGAATAGTGAAATAATTGCAGGAACAATAAATGGAAGTAATACTGAAAATAAAATACCCAACATTATGAAATACCTTACTGCTCCAAAGCGATTTACTTTTCTAAGCAATGTGAACCAAATTAACCAAACAAAAAATATTGATAGGCTAGATTTGGTAATGAACGCTATAAGACTAATTGTTACCATCGTACTTTTGTTTTTTTAGTTCTTCCTTCAGCATGTTAATTATATCTTCCATCTCCTTTACCGACAAATCCTCCTCCTTGGCAAAGAACGAAACCAGCTGGCGATACGAATCGCCAAAGTAGCTCTTTATAAACCCTTTTAGGAAAGTTCCCGTGTATTCTTTCTTACTAACTAAGGGAAAGTACTCGTGGGTTTTGCCGTAGGCAGTATGATCAACAAAACCTTTCTTCTCAAGAATTCTTATAATTGTTGAAACGGTATTGTAGGCAGGTTTGGGTTCGGGCATCTCATCTACCAAATCCTTCACAAATCCTTTCCCTAACTTCCAAAGAATTTGCATAACCTGTTCCTCTGCTTTTGTTAACTCCTTCATAGTAAATTTTGTGTTAGTATAACGATACAAATATAACTAATATTTTAGTTAATTAACTAAAAAATTAGTTAAATTTTGAAAATATTTTTCATTTACCTGTTTTACTGTATCTTACATTAATAGTTGTAGGTTATTTTTTATTAATTAGATTTGTAAATAAAAATTTCAGCATGAAATCACTCGTAGTTTACTATTCGGGCAAGGGCAGCAACAAATTTCTGGCGAAACGAATTGCGCAGAATCTTAACTGCCAAATTGAAGCAATCAGACCCCGAATGAATGTTTTTCTGCTTTTCCTCATGAATATTCATCTGGGAATTAAACCGTTAAAACTTAAGGTCGAAGATTACGATAGAATTATTCTTTGCGGCCCAATATGGATGGGTCGGTTTATTCCTCCCTTGCGAAGTTTTGTGAAGAAGTATAAATCAAAAATTAAGAGTTTAGTTTTCGTTACCTGCTGCGGCAGTACATACGAAAAAAAGGACGAGAAATTTGGTCATGGTTTTGTTTTCAAAAAGGTGGAAAGTTTGCTCGATGGGAAGTGCGAGTTTTGTCAGGCTTTCCCTGTAGGAATGGTGCTGCCGGAGGAACACAGGGAGGATCCCGATGCTTTCATGAAAACTCACCTGAACGATGAGAATTTTAAGGGCGAGATTAGCGAAATATTTGATGGGCTAATTCAGAAGTTAAAACAATAAAATACTAATTATGAGAAAACTTTTTTTCCTTTTATGCCTGGGCTTATTCAGTATGCTCGTTTTTTCGCAGGAGCATTCACAAGTGTATAACCCAGATGCCAACGCTAAGGAAGACATAAAAGCAGCAGTTGCCAGAGCGAAAGTTGAAAATAAGCACGTGCTTATTCAGATAGGAGGGAACTGGTGTCCATGGTGTATTAAGTTTCATCAGTTTGCCACAACCGACCCCAAAGTTGATTCGCTTATCAAAGCCGATTACGTTTACCTGCTTTTAAACTACAGCCGCGAAAACAAGAATCTCGATATTCTAAAATCGTTACAGTATCCGCAACGATTTGGATTTCCGGTTTTTGTAGTTCTTGATGGCGAAGGGAAGCAACTTCATACGCAGGATTCGGGGTTACTTGAACTCGACAAGGGGTATAGCACAAAGAAGGTAGCAACCTTTCTGAAGAACTGGAACTTTGCTGCCCTTGAACCTTCAAATTATCAATAATATAAAATAAGCGTCTCAAAAGTTCACTGTGTGATTCAGTAACAGTCTCTGTAAATTTTAAAATATTATTTGTTAGCTATTAAAAACAAAAGAGGCAACTTACATAGTTGCCCCTTTTGTGATTCAGCTGGGGCTCGAACCCAGGACCCCATCCTTAAAAGGGATGTGCTCTACCAGCTGAGCTACTGAATCGAAAACAAAATATTTCAAAACTTGTGATTCAGCTGGGGCTCGAACCCAGGACCCCATCCTTAAAAGGGATGTGCTCTACCAGCTGAGCTACTGAATCGGTTACTTCAAAAAAAAAGGACATCAAAGTCCAAAAGCACATTTTACAACAATGTTCGTGTGTATGAACCCCTGTAAAAAGAGTTGCAAAATTAGCTTTTTATTGTATTTATACAAATAAAAATCTAAAAAAAAATCCACCAAAAATATCGTCCAATATTATGTTCCTAAAATACAGGGTGAAACAAAATTCATTTCGTGTGTTAACAATCATTTGAATTAGTCAGATTAGTATTATGCTCAATTTTAGAAACTGTTTAAATTTTCAATTTTGTAGATTTCTCACTTCGTTCGAAATAACAAAGAATAATTTGTGTGGGGTTGTGGGAGGGCGGAATCGCCCGCTTCTTCCGTCCTCCCACAACCAATGCTTCGAAAAAACAATGTCATTTCGAACGAAGAGAGAAATCAATTTTTTGATACAGCTTTACATGACATAATTAAAAAACAAAATTTAAACAGTTTCTTAAAATAAAATACCTTTTTGCTGTTACAAAATCAACGTTTGTTCGTCATGTAATAAAGCCAGCTGGTTTGCACAGTTAACCCATTTGTTAAACACATAAAATTCAGAATGATATGAAAAGATTAGTTTTGCTTGTTGTGATAACTTGTTTCAGCATAATATCTTACGCACAAGTGTCGCCCGATGCAGTTTTTGAAAAGTATGCCGGAAAAAGCGGCTTCACATCAATTAATTTTAACTCGCAGATTTTCAAACTAATTGCTTTCCTCGATGATTCTGCTGATGAGGATTTGGAAAGAATCTCTGAAAACCTATCAGGTTTGAAAATTATTGTATGTGAAAGCGATAACCCTGAATTCAGGAAGGACATTAATGCCTTAAGGAACAATAATGGACTTGTTAAACTTATGGAAGTTGTTGAAAGCACTAGCAAAGTTAACTTCTATGCAAAGTATGAAAATGGTTTTATTTCTAACCTTGTTCTAATTGCCATGGAGGAGGGCGAAGATGTGCTGATGTCCATTTCCGGAAAATTTAAAATGGAAGACCTTGCTCAAATGGGCTCGTGCACAAGTTTTGGTTCGAGTAACAGCCATATAGCATTGCTTCGGAATCTGGAAGAAAAGTAAAGTCATTTACTAGATTCATCCATTTTGTATATTTGTTGCATACTGGATGGGGATGCTTTATAGAAGTTACTATTTTTAAGGTTCTGTTTTCTTGAAAATTAATGACCGAAAACGAATTTAATACATACGTAATACCTCTGAGCAGGTTCATTTATTTGTTGTGCTATCGATTACTTGAAAACCAATCCGATGCAAAGGATGCTGTACAGGAGGTTTTTATTAAACTTTGGAATCAGAAGGGTAAGTTACTAGAACTTAAAAGTGTTGAGGCTTACGCTCGTACAATTGCCCGTAATCATTGTTTTGATTTGCTCAGGTTGAAAAAACAGTTCGTTGAAATAAACGAGGAAAGTAATGGAACCATTGTAAATTTGGTTGATGAAGAGTATAGCACCGACACAAGCTTAAAAGTAAATATGGTGAAATATGCAGTAGCAAAGCTGAATTCGGTTCAACAAAAGGTGTTCGTAATGCGTGATATTGAAGGGTGTGAATTCGACGAAATTGCCAATGAAATGGGTCTAAGTAGTGAAAATGTTCGTGTAATCGTTTCCCGAGCCCGTAAAAGTATTCGGGAAATGGTTTCACAAATTCAGAAAAAGCAGGAATTATGAGCCAGGATTCAAATATTCATAGGATAAAGGAACTTCTTAATCGCTACTATCTCGGAGAATCAACATTGACAGAGGAGCGAGAAATAAGAGACTATTTTGCAAAGCAAAGTATTCCTGTTGAACTAGAGGAAGATAGGGTTTGCTTCCAGTCGTTATCCCACTATTCCGATTCAATGGTTCCCGAGAATATTGAAAGTATTGTAAAAAGTGCGATTCAGGATGCCGAAAAGGTTAAGCGTACAAAAAAAAGCAAGGCATTCATTGTATCGCTTAGCACAGGTATTGCAGCCTCGTTGTTACTTTTTCTTGCCGTTGGCTGGTTTGTAGTAAAGGTTAAAGATAAATATCGCAACCAACTTGTTGACACGTACAGCGATCCTAAAATTGCTTTAGAGCAAACCCGGGTTATTCTCCAAAAAATCTCGATTAATATGAATAAAGCATCGGATGAGTTGCAATACGTTTCCCTAATGGGTGAATCGTTAGAAAAAATTGAACCAATTAATCAGTTGCCAAAGCAGCTGAATCAGGTTTCAAAAGTATGCGTCATTCAGGATCCGTTGTCGAAGCAAAGTAGGTAACATTGGAAGATGCCACGTATGTAAATTTAAACTAACTAATACGAAACACAATGAAAAAAATTTGTTTTACCGCGCTGTTTGCAATTGTTTGCATATACGCAACAGCACAAACATCACCTGTTGATAAACTCTTTGACAAGTATTCGGGTAAAGAGGGGTACACTTCGGTTTACATATCGAAGTACATGTTTAGCATGTTCGCTTCAATTGATCCGGATGATAAGGAACTTCAAAGCATTATGAACGGCTTATCGAGCATAAAAATTATCGCAACCGATTCTCCTCAAGTGGGAGTGAATTTTTATAAAGAAGTTATTAATGAGTTGCCTGTTAGCGAATATAAGGAGTTAATGGTGGTGAAAGAAAAAGACCAGGATATTAAATTTATGGTTAAGGATTCGAAAGGTGTTATAACAGAGTTAATTATGTTGGTTGGTGGAATTGATAATGCTTTGATTAGCATTCAAGGGGATAATATTAACTTGAAAACTATATCAAACATATCGAAATCGATGCAGATTGATGAGTTAGAGAATCTGGAGAAAATCAATGAAGAGAAGGAGTAGGCCAACCTGGTAATTAGTTTAACTGATTATAGTGCGCGTAGTGTTTTTTTTCTAACGCTAGGCGCATTATATTTGCGGAAAATCATATTCTATGCAAATTAAAAGTATTCTAGTTTTTCCGCTAGTTTTTCTGTTTCTTCAGGTTTTCGTACAATGTTCACCTGAACAGGAAATTGAAAAATCATCGTTCGATATATACAAAAAGTATAGTAAAATTGATGGTGCAGAGGTTTTTTCGTTACCCCCTCAGCTGGTTTCTGTTTTTCTTGATGATGAAACAACTGGCAATCCTGAAATAAAAGATTTACTGCAAGATGTAAAATTTCTTACACTACTAATGATTCCTAACAAAGGCAAAACAAAAGAAAGTATTCAATTTGCTAGTATTAGTCATGAACTAAAAGAGCTCAACTACGTTGATTTAACCATGGTGAACAATGGGAATGAGATTGTTAAAGTAAAAATTCTGCGTGATTCATCGAGTATTGAAGAGTTGGTTGTGCTTATTTCAAATTATGAAACACTTTTTTGCGTTAGTTTTATTGGTGAAATTCAGATGAATAAAATTGTAAACCTCACAAAACCAGAAAACATGATAGCAATCTCCAACCTCAATCGTTTGTCCAACAAATAATTTTTTTATTTTTGGAATAAATGGCAAAGATTTTGATACTTTAAAATGATTAATAACATTATTAAATAATCAGACATGAGAAAGCAAATTCATAAGTTAACTTTTCTACTGGCATTCCTGCTGGTTACAATAGTTTCGTGTAACAAAACCGAAGAACCGGAACCCCTTAACAAAGAGGAGGCTGTTGAGGTGTTGAATTCTTTGGGTACTGAAATGGGGCAGACCATGGGTGAAATGATGGCATCGCCGAGCATGGTTGCGCTCACCAACTTCATGTTTTTAATGAATTTTGGTCAGGAGAATCCAGAAATGGCATTGCTGCCAAGTGCTATTGAAAGTATTGTGAAGTTAGATGCTGGGCAAGTAAAACAAATTCCTTCAAAGCTAATGCTTGATGATGATGGTATGGGTATTTTAGATTCTCTAGGAACCTTCACATGGAATTTCACAACCTACTCGTGGGATTACTCTCAGGAACCCGCAGATAAATTGATATATATTTTCCCATCAACTCCAGAATCAACTGAAAATGATGCTACGTTAACCATCTCAAACTTTGAATTTGTAACATCCCTTGAGGATATTTTCCCTGTGTCATTTGAAGTTTCTTTGGTGGTTGAAACGGAAGAGATTCTATCGTTAAGTTATATCGCCACGGTGAACGAAGCTGAGCTTAGCGGGATAACACTTGAGCTCATCATGGCACCATTTGATTTTAACTTAAATCTTGCAATCACTATTCAATCGAATGGAGCCCTAGTTGCATTCAACCATGAATTCAAGAAAGATGGTGTTAAAATTATGTCATCCAACATTGAGGTTCTGATGGAGGGAATGACATCGTTCAATATATTTAATTTAGTCGACGAAGGAGAAGATGAGAGTGAAGATGATGAGGAAGAACCATTGCCTGCCTACGTAAGGGGGTTTTTCCAGTTTGGACAAGTAAAGGCTCAACTCGATTTACTTACTAAGGATTACTTGTTGGCATTAACCGATGAATCATCGCCCGAAGAGCAAACCAGCGCCGCCAATGCAAATCTGAAGATTACATTATACACTTATCCACAGGGAGCAGAAATAGGTGATATTGTTTGGCAGTGGGATAGCGAGGAAGAATCAATAGTACCCTACATTCTTTTCAGCGATGGAACAACACAACCTCTATATGACTTTTTCCCCGAAGGGCTTTTAGAGGAATTTGTTTTTGATTAAAAAATGATTTCTTTATTACATCAAAAGGGGTTGGCTACTGTCAACCCTTTTTTTTTACACTTGTTTTTTTTATCTTTCATGCGGAAATATTAACTTGTTGTATGAGTATCGGCACTTTTTGGAACAATATTATTGTTGCAAACATTTCAATTATACTTGTTGCAATATATTCCATTACAGTTTTATCAACTGCAATAATGGTTGTGCGCGAAAAACGGGACCCCCACAAAACCAGCACTTGGGTATTAATTCTTATTTTACTTCCCATTGTTGGTCTCATTTTTTACATATACTTCGGACAAACATTCAGGAAACAAAAAATATTCAGCAGGAAAGGAATTCGTGACCTGCAACAGATTGAGACGATAAGTAAAACCCAACTTCTTAGCATAAAAAAAGAAAGGTATATACAAAATCCATCCATAGCAAAGAATATTAACATTATAACCCTGTTGCTGAATAACAGTAAAGCATTACTAACCGAGTACAATAAAATAGATCTTTTTCAAACCGGAGCCACCTCTTTCTCTGCAATAATTGAAGCAATCGAAAACGCAAAAAGCAGTGTCCATTTACAGTTCTATATTATAAGCGATGATGAAATTGGTAATAGGATTAAAGATTTATTGATAAAAAAAGCTAACGAAGGAGTTGAGGTAAGGTTAATATACGACGATGTGGGAAGCTGGAGCCTTCCTAGGAAATTTTTCCGACAATTACATGATGCGGGAGTGGAATTTTTTCCCTTTATGGAGGTTAAATTTCCTCTGTTAACAAGCAAAGTTAACTTTAGAAATCACAGAAAAATAATTGTAATTGATGGTATAATAGCGTTTATGGGTGGTATAAATATTGCAGACAGGTACCTCGTTGGTGACAAAAAACTTGGTCCTTGGTATGATACCATGCTTAGAATTGAGGGAGAGGCTGTTAATATGTTGCAGGTGGTTTTTATGGTTGACTGGTTTTTTGTGAGCAAAAAAGTATTAGCCGATAGGGAGAAGTACTTCCCCGATCATAAGGTTGAAAGTCAGCATTTTCTTCAGATAACATCTAGTGGTCCCGATTCCGATTGGGCTTCAATAATGCAAGCATTCTTTACAGCGATAACTAAAGCTACAAAGCATATATATATATCATCTCCTTACTTTATTCCCAATGAAAGTATTTTAACAGCCCTAAAAACAGCCTCGCTTAGTGGAGTTGATGTTAGAATTATGCTTCCTGGAAAATCCGACTCAACCGTAGTGTACTGGAGTTCAATGTCGTATGTTGCCGAGTTGCTTGAGGCTGGAATAAAAGTATATCTTTTCAATCGGGGATTCATTCATTCAAAAATAACTATGATTGATAGCGATTTCAGCTCAGTAGGGTCAGCAAATATGGATATTCGTAGTTTTGAAGATAATTTTGAGGTGCTTGCAATGATTTATGATGTTGAATTCACCAAGAAACTTGAAAGTCAGTTTTTGAAAGATATGAAACGATGCAAAACCATTACAAGCAAAGATTGGAGTAAACGTTCTGTAAAACAGAACATGAAGGAATCGTTAGCGCGCCTTTTTAGCCCATTGTTTTAAAATTGGTTTGCCATTTCAAACATTAGGCACGATGTTTGGTAAACTAGCATTGATATTGAAATTTATTGTTTAACAAAATTGATTAACATATGAAAAGGATTCTTTTGCTAGCTTCCATTCTGTTTTTTTTCCAGGTTTCTACACAAGCACAACTTTTTAGATTTGGTATAAAAGGTGGTGTTAGCTCATCGAAGTTTAGCGTTGATAAAACAATGCTTCAGGATATTCAAACTACCCAGGGTGTGAGAGATATCCTTATTGAACAGGGTGAATCAAAATTGGGTCTCCATTTTGGTGTATTTGGACGCGTTCAAATTACAGGTCTGTTTATTCAACCTGAACTTCTTTTTACACAAACCCGAGGTGAGTTTGTGGTTAACGAGGTTGACCCTTCAAACACTCAGCAAACTATTGAAAGTATCGCAGAACAGAAGTTCAATAAGTTCGATATACCTGTGATGATTGGTTGGAAATTTGGACCTGCTCGTGTTGGATTAGGGCCAGTGGCTTCGGTAATGCTTAGCGAAAAAGACGGTTTAATGGATAAAATCAATAATTTATCGGATGAAACGGTTGAATCGGGCTTAAATAAAGCTGTTTTTGGTTACCAGGTAGGGGTTGGTCTCGATATACTAAAATTTGCAACCCTCGACTTAAAATATGAGGGTAACTTAAGTAAGTTGGGAGAATCAATTACTATTGGGGATCAGAATTTTGCATTCGACCAGCGAAACCCACAGTTTATTGTTAGTTTGGGTATTTTCTTTTAACATATTTTTCAAGATGAACGGGTCGTGAATATTTTACGGCCCGTTTTATTGTAACTTAAAAATATATCATTAATTTTAGCAACTGTATAAGCAATCATGTAACATTTATCTTGGCCGATAAGTAACAAAATCTTTTCATGCAGCCTTTACTGTTCATTACTCTTGAAATTAGTTTGCTAATAGAAATTTTCTTGGCAGCAATGGTTGTTATTACCCTCTATTACTTGCATAAAAATAGAAAACAGAATAAAAAATTACAAACAGATATTTTTATCATCAAAAACACCAGCTCTAGAGTAAATGTTGCATACGAAGAACTTCTCGAAAAATTCAAAAGTCTCGAAAACCAGAAAAACGAGTTATCAAACCTACTCTCGCTTCAACTTGCAGAACAGTCAACACTAAAAGAAGAATTAAAACGAGCCGTACAAACAGCTGAAGAAGCTGATATGCTAAAGTCGAATTTTTTAGCAAACATGAGCCATGAAATTCGAACTCCAATGAATGGAATTTTGGGCTTTGCCCAGCTAATGCAATCGGAGGAGATGGATAGGGATAAGCACGATAGGTATCTTGATATTATCTGTCACAACGGAACTATGCTGGTGAATCTTATCGATGATATCATGGATATTTCGAAAATTGAAGCTGGACAGCTTGCCCTTAGTAAGGTTAAGGTGAATTTAGATAACCTGATGTTCGATCTTTACACTTTCTTCAACGAAATAAAGTTTAAGCAAGAAAAAGAGCATATTACAATTAGGCTGTTAAACCTTAATGATGATGAAAATAGTGTGTTCTACTCTGACGAGCAACGTATTCGACAAATTCTATCGAACTTAATTGGGAATGCACTAAAATTTACTGAAAAAGGCTTCGTTGAGTTTGGTTACATAAACGATGTAAACGAAAGGAGCATAAAATTTTTTGTACGCGATACAGGAATTGGTATTCCTCCCGAGAAACTTGATATTATTTTTGAGCGCTTCCGTCAGGTTCAGGAAGGTTCAACCAGAAGGTATGGTGGAACAGGTATTGGACTCTATATTAGTAAGCATATAGTTGATTTAATGGGAGGTAAGTTATGGGTTGAATCGAAACTAAATGTTGGAACAATTTTTAATTTCACGCTTCCTTACGAAAGCATGAAGGAGCATACCGACAATACTAAAGTATTTCAACCAATTAATAAAGAATACGATTGGAGTAGAAAAGTTATTCTTGTTGCGGAGGATGTGGAAACCAACTACCATTTTCTAAATGCAGTTTTAGCAAAAACAAACGCTAAATTAATTTGGGCCAGTGACGGGGAGGAAGCAGTTCAATTATGTGCTGGAAACGATCAGGTAGATGTTGTGCTTATGGATGTTCAAATGCCAAAACTTAATGGCTATGAAGCTGCATCGCAAATTAAGCAACATAATCCAAATATTCGTATCATTGCCCAAACTGCGTACGCCATGCCAAACGACAACATTAAGTGTATTGAAGCAGGCTGCGACGATTACATTTCTAAACCAATTAACACGGGTTTACTCCTCGAAAAAATCGATTATCAACTACAGGGATTATTCAAATTTCACCAATAGCTTTTCTTATTTTAACTAGGTTTGTTAATAATACTTCTAACCTATCGAGCCGAAGCATGTTGGCTCCATCGGACAGCGCTTTGCTTGGTTCTGGATGTGTTTCAATAAAAATTCCGTCTGCTCCGGTTGCTATTGCTGCCCTTGAAAGGGTTTCGATTAGCTCGGGTTTTCCACCGGTAACGCCAGAACTCTGGTTTGGCTGCTGTAACGAGTGAGTAACGTCAACCACAACCGGGTATCCGAACGATTTCATGGTTGGAATCCCGCGGAAATCCACAACCAAATCCTGATAACCAAAGGTTGTCCCTCTTTCGGTTAACATTATGTTTTTATTTCCTGTTTCAAACACTTTATCTGCAGCAAATTTCATTGAATCGGGCGACACGAATTGTCCTTTCTTAATATTCACAAACTTACCTGTTTCGCCGGCTGCGTGTAGCAAATCGGTTTGTCGGCATAGAAATGCAGGAATTTGAAGAATATCAACGTATTTCGCAGCAATTTCAGCTTCCTGAGCCGTGTGAATATCGGTAACAATGGGCAACTCGAAATCGGTTGCGATTTTAGCAAGAATTTCCAGCGCCTTTTCATCGCCAATGCCTGTGAAGGAGTCGCTGCGCGAACGGTTGGCTTTACGGTACGAAGCCTTAAAAACGTATGGAATTTCTAGTTTCTCGGTAATGGCCTTAACGGTTCTTGCAATATCGCGCGTTAGGCTTTCGTTCTCAACAACACATGGGCCTGCCAGAAGGAAAAAATTTCCCTTGTCGATGTTTTTAATGTGTTTTATCGATTGAAGTATGTTCATGGTTTAATGTTTTACTTACTGTACTTTTTGCCCCAAAGTTTTTGCTGCAGTGCAGCAATCTCTTTTTCGCGGGGGTTATCCTGACTGGTGTAGAATACTTTTCCTGTAATTTCCTGGGGAAGAAATTCCTGCTCAACGAAGTTCCCAGCATAGCTGTGCGCGTACTTGTAGTTTTCGCCGTACCCGAGTTCCTTCATCAGCTTGGTTGGCGCATTCCTGATATGAAGAGGAACCGATAAATCGCCCGTTTCGCGAACAAACTGCTGAGCATCGTTAATGGCCTGGTAGGCAGAGTTGCTCTTGGGGCTGGTTGCTAGGTATATTGTTACCTCTGAAAGTATGATTCTCGATTCTGGCCAGCCTATTACCGAAATAGCCTGAAAGCAATTGTTTGCAAGTAGAAGCGCGTTGGGGTTTGCCAACCCGATGTCCTCGGCAGCAAGAATAAGCAACCTGCGGGCAATGAATTTAGGATCCTCACCGCCCTCAATCATTCGCGCCAGCCAGTAAACCGCAGCATGAGGATCACTACCTCGTATGGATTTAATGAATGCTGAGATAATATCGTAGTGCTGCTCACCGCTTTTATCATACTTTGCAATATTCTCCTGTAGTTTCTCGGTTACAATTTTGTTCGTAATTTGAATGTTTTCAGAATCCTGAGAAAGAATAACAAGCTCCAATATGTTAAGTAATTTCCGGGCATCGCCCCCTGAAAAACGGAACAGGGCTTCGGTTTCAGAAATGGTAATTTCTAACTGTTTCAGATCGTAGTCGGTAGTTAATGCCCTGTGTAAAAGTTGCTCCAACTCGTTCTTTTCAAGCGATTTTAGTATGTAAACCTGGCAGCGCGATAGGAGGGGTGTAATAACCTCAAATGAAGGATTTTCGGTTGTAGCGCCAATTAGCGTTACAATGCCCTGCTCAACTGCGCCTAGAAGTGAATCCTGCTGCGATTTACTGAACCGATGGATTTCATCGATAAAAAGAATGGGAGGAGGATTGTTGAAAAACTTCTGCGATTTGGCCTTTTCAATTACATCGCGAATGTCCTTAACTCCCGAATTAATTGCGCTTAGTATGTGGAATGGTCGGTTTAACGTGTTGGCAACAATTTTGGCGAGCGTAGTTTTTCCCACTCCGGGAGGTCCCCAAAGAATGAACGATGAGAGATTTCCGCTTTCTATCATTTGCCGTAAAACGCTTCCCTCGCCAACTAAATGGGTTTGACCAATAAACTCATCGAGGCTTTTAGGGCGTAAACGTTCGGCAAGCGGAATGTTTTGCATTCAAATTACTTTTATACAAAGGTAACTCTTTTACGAGAATCTTCAATTAATGAAAATGATATACGAGTAATAAAAACAGTAATATTGAAACATAGTTTAAACATGAAAAAAATGTATAATTTGCTATACGTATCGATAAATATTGTATATTTCTTAAGTTTTTTTGGAACAAATTGAATTAAAATTGTTGTTATAATATTGCTAACAATAAAAAATACCAGCTATGAAACCACAAGGAAAAAAACTTCTATTTACGTTGGCTTTAACAGCACTGTTTGGCTATAGTTCATTTGCACAGCAACAGGTTGCCGAATTTCTCAAATTTGACTTAAATGATGCACAAAAGCTGGGTGATGCCTACATTCAACCTTTTGGTAAAATGTTTGGCAATTCATTAAATGGAGGATGGTATCAGGCAGCGCGTCCTCACAAACTATTTGGTTTTGATTTAACTTTTACCACGGTTGTTTCGTTGCCCTTCCCCGATGAAAAAACTTTCGATTTTAATTCGTTAGGACTTTCCAGCTCATTAGTTCTTGCCAATCCTGAAAATAACATATCTCCAAGCTTAACAGGGAAGGGAGATGGCATTGGGATTAACTATACTACAACAATAGAAGGTACCCAACTTTCAGTACCTATTACTTTACCGAAAGGCGCAAACCTGCTATTTACACCTATGCCTTTTGTGCAGGGTAGTATTGGACTTCCCTATCACAATGAGTTAACCGTTAGGTTTTTCCCTTCAGTTGAAATTCCCAAAGTAGGCAGAATGGAAATGTGGGGTGTTGGGCTAAAAAATGAGTTTAAGGAGTTTATACCCGGATTGAAAATGGTACCTATTGATTTATCGTTGATGGTTGGATACACAAAATTCTCAAGCCAATTTAACGTTAGCTACAAGCCTGACGCTGCTAACATTAACAATAATCCTAGCTACCCTTCACTGTCTGAGTTTAGCGATCAGAAACTAGGACTTGATGCCAATGGAATAACCGCAAGGGTTCTTGTGGGTAAATCTATTCCCATTCTTTCCGTTTATGCTGGTTTGGGTTATAGCTACGCAAAAACCGATTTCGGATTAACTGGGCTCTACCCTCTGTCGATAAATGAAAACGGAGAGCCAACAAATATCATTACTGCCGAGGACCCCTTAAACTTCAATTTTGTTTACAATGATTTTAGTGCCAACTTAGGCTTCAGGTTGCGTTTCGGAGTTATTGCATTTAATGTTGATTACACATTGTCAAAGTATCCTTTATTTGCAGCAGGATTTGGTATAAGTTTCAGATAAAAAGTTTAGCAAAAAAAGAGGCTGTCTCAAAAGTCTAATGTAAAGGGATAAGTTTGAAAATCAGGTTTACCCCTACCCTTAAGGGAGCCTGATTTTCAGCACTTTCCCTTTAGGGATCAAGGGTGAAAAAGTGATGAAAATCAGACAAAAAGACTTTTGAGACAGCCACATTTTTATTTCTTGTTTCCATTCTCCTTGTCTCTTTCCGCATCAATAGCTTCTTCCTCATTAACATTAGCAAACTCTGAGATATCGTGTGCAATTTTCAGAATTTTTATTACCTCATGGTTTTCGTTAAATATTGGTGAGTAGGTTTCGATAAAAGTGAAAACCTTATTGCCCATGGTTACCCTGCTGGTTTCCTTTTTAATTATTCCGTTTCGGAGGTTATCCCAGAAAAGGTTGTACTCCTTAAGTTGCTTTTCGTTCATCATGAGGTTATCGGAGTGATGAGTCCCAATAATCTGTTCGGCAGACTGGTTGGTAAGAGCCAGGTAGGCATCGTTCACCGAGGTGATAATTCCTTTGGGGTCGTACTCAATAACAAAACTTGAAGCGTGTAAGGCTTTTATTAAGCTTTCCATTTCGGCTGTTTTTCTGGCTGCTTCTTCCTGTGTTGCCTGCAGTTCTTCCATATTTTGGCGCATTTCCTCTTCCTGTGAGCTGAGCTCCTCCGATTTAATCCGCGACTCTTCAAGCAGTTTTACCGTTTTAATGTTGATTTTAACGGTTGAAACGGTAGCTGCAACACTTTCTCCAATTTTTTCAACGAAATCTATAATGTGCTTTTCAAATACGTTAAAGCTGGCAAGTTCAATTACTCCATGAACATTTTCGTTCAATTTAAGAGGAACGATAAGTAAGCATGAAGGAGCATCGTCTCCTAAACCCGAAGCAATTTGTATGTAATCGCTTGGGATTTCTGTCATGTATATTGTTTCACGTTCCTGTGCGCAACGTCCAATAAGCCCCTCGCCAATTTCAACCCTTTTTTCGATGAATTTTCTTCTTTCGTAGGCATACGAGGCAACCAGTTCAAAGTGAATGTCATTCTTTTTCTCATCATTCAACAGGAACATGGCGCCAACATTTGCATCGATGTACTTAACCAGGTTACTAATTAGCTGGTACGAAAATTCGGTCATGTTGTCGTTGTTCTGTCGAAGAATTTCAGCAAATTTTGCCATCCCCGATGTTGCCCAGTTTATCTTTTCGTCTTCCTTTCTACGTAGCTCCTCCTGCTCATTGGCAAACTGCAGACTTTTTCTCATCTCGAGCAGCGATTTACCCAGCATATCGCTTTCGCTTAACGTTTCGTAGTTAACTTCAAGGTGACCTTTGCCTATTTCGTTGGCAAAATTTACAGTTTTTGATAAACCATCGATAAGCGTGTTCATTGAGTTGCTTATCTCCTCAATCTCATCGCCTGTATTAACTTCTAACTTATTGTCTTTCTTGATGTTTCCTTTTGCAAGTTCTCCCAGTATCGATTTCACTTTAAGTAATGGACGAGTAATGCTTATTGCTATAATTAAAATGATGAAAGCCAAAACAACAAGTCCTATGATGCTAATTATTAGTGAATTTTTTGAAATGCTTTTTGCTTCTGTAAGAAGCACTTCAGTGGGTGTTACGATACCTAGCGACCAAGGATTCTCTGTTTTTCCTATTGAAATTGATGCGAATGTTGCGTAGTACTCAATATTTGTAGTAGAGTCGGTAAATAAAAACGAAAAGTTTTCGCCGGCTTTAACCCGTTCGTTAATATTATGTATTTCATTCTCTTTAGGGAAAATATTTTCAAAAGGTTTTCCTAGTTGTTCATAATCGGGGAAGGAGACTATTGTGCTATTGTTTGAGAGCATAATAGCATAGCTACCTTCAAATGGATTGATTTGATTACCAATGATTTGGTATCTTGAAAGTTCGATATCCAACCCGAAAAGACCTCGAAAAACTCCGTTTTCAATAATGGGAACAGCTGTACTGGCCTCGAGTAGCTGCTCACTAGTTTCGGTATATGAGAACCAGTAGGGATCCATCATGGTTTCCTGCTTCGAAACTTTGATATTGTGGTATCCGCCGCCAATAGCATCTCCATCTAGGTTTAGCGTGTCCTGCTTGTATTTAAGTACTCCATTCTCACGGTAGTAGGTAAACCTGTATCTGCCATAATCCTTTTTGTAGGAGCTGTCAAGCGCATTCACTTCCCAGCTAACCCAAACTGATAAAAAGTTCGGATTTTCAACTGCAATGCCATGCATAATTCTATTGAAAGTTTCAACCCTTTTCCGTTCGGGAATGCTTCTGAAATCTTTCATTGATTGTGCCATCGCACGAGTTATATCCATATCGGAGTTAAGCGATGTTCTGATAAGATTTGCATTTTCACGCACATAGGCATCTGCCAACTCGTGGGCATCTCTAAGTGATATAGTTCGAAGTTTGTATACAAGATATCCTACCGAAATGCCATACGTAATAATGGATATAAACAATACAGAAAGGAGAAGTTTACTCCTAATTTTCATGCGGATTTTCATAACAAATCGAAATGGGTTTACGAATACTTACTAGCTAATCCAATCTGTGAAAATACACTAATTTTTGCATATTCAAAAAAAAGTGTTGCCAATTTTATAGGGGTATTTTTTTGAAATAAACTTTAACCTTTTTAAAACATCTATAGAAATAAATTACTCAAACAAAATATTATGATGTTAAGAAGAATAGTAATACTACTAATTTGCACCAGTTTACAGCAAACGGTTGTAGCACAAGTCAATTCATACTCCGATTTTCAGTCAATCCGCGATGAGGGTTTCGATAACTCCTCGCTTCGTGAGCTCGCAGTTAATTTAACCGATGTAATTGGTCCTCGCCTTAGTGGAACCGAAGCGTTCGTTAACTCCTGCGAATGGGCTGCTGAAACCCTTAATTCAACAGGAATAAATGCCAGAGTAGAGCCCTGGGGAGAGTTCGGGAATGGTTGGGAAACCCAAAAATTCTACATTGCCATGCGAAAACCATACTATCAGCCTTTAATTGCAGTTTCTAGGGCTTGGACAGGAGGCACGTTGGGACTTAAAAAGGCCGAGGTTGTTATGATTGACGCAGTCAATATGGACGATTTGCAAAAGTTTTCTGGCAAAATCAATGGCAAAATAGTGATAACTCCGTTCGAAAAGGAGCTTGAAGTTTCCTTTGAACCATCGGCCAAACGTTTT
>DAOSWM010000005.1:0-100086 GCA_035380045.1 Tenuifilaceae bacterium
AGCCTGATCGATAAACTGATCGTTGGTTATTAGTAGCTCGATAGATTGGGGGCAAATAAACTTCCCTCCCGAGGTTTTGAATATATCGTTAATTCTGTCATCCATTACCAAGTCGCCCGACTCCGTAAAATGGCCACGATCGCCGGTTTTATACCAGCCATCAACTAGCGTTCTTTCTGTAGCTTCGGGATTATTGTAGTAACCAATGAATACCGTTTTCCCCTTTACCATTATTTCTCCCTCATCGGAAATTTTTACTTCTACTTCGGGCATTACGGTTCCGCATGAGTGTAAATCGTAAACATCGCTCTTAAGGCACGAAACGGTTGCTGTTGTTTCGGTTGCTCCGTAACCATAGTTCACAAAAACTCCTGCTGCATGGAAAAACTGGAGTTGGTTGGTGCTAATTGCAGCACCAGCACAGGGTAGTGTTCTTATATTCCCGCCAAATAATCCACGAAACTTCTCCAAAACCAACTTGTTCGCAATCCTGTACTTATACTTTAATCCTTTTGGTACCGGCAAATTTTTTCGTTTGTACTCCACCACGTTTCCGCCAACACGAAACGACCACCTAAAAATTTTCTGCTTTACTGGCGACCATTTTTCCATCTCCTGCTGAACTCCCTGGTAGGTTTTCTCGTAGAAACGAGGAACAGTACACATTACCGTAGGTTTAACAACCTTAATCTCATCAATTACAATGCGTGGATTCTCGAGGTAAACATTCGTCGCACCCTTATAGAGCATGTAGAAAGTCCACGCCCTCTCAAAAACATGGCTAAGCGGAAGAAAACAGAATGAGATGTCGGTTTCTGAAATATCGAGCCGCTGATCGTGAATATTGAAGCACTGCGTAAAGTTACCGTGCGTTAACATCACACCCTTAGGATCTCCAGTTGTACCTGATGTAAATAGAATAGTAGCAAGAGTATTATTATCAATCTTTGAAATGGAATCATTCAACCTGTTAGTGTTTTCGCCTGTTGAATCAATTTCACAGAACTTCTCCCAGCTAATACATCTGGGGTCATAATTTTTAATGCTGGTTTTATAGTACACAACCTTTTTTAAACAGCTGGTATGGTTGAGAAGCCAAACGGCTTTTTCGTGCTGCTCCTGATTCCCAACAAATAGAAGAGGCATTTGAGTTTTTTCAACAATGAACTGAATCTGCTCCTTCGACGAACCAGCAAAAATTGGAACCACAACGCTACCTGCCGCTAGAATACCAACATCCGACATGGTCCACATTGGGCAATTATCGCTTAAAATTCCTATGTTTGTATTACCTCCGAAGCCTAGCCCTATTAACGAACGCCCAACGTTCTGGCAAACCTCCCAAAAACTATTCCAAGCAATTGGCTTATACTCGCCGTTATCTTCAGGCTTATACTTACAAACAACCCTGCTACCATATTTACTAGCCCTTTGTTGAACCATCCTCACAACGTTATCTTCCATAAAATCAATTTTTGTTTGGCAAGTTTACTATTTTTTCTCGAATAAATAGCTGATTCAAAAAACTCTAATCATCATTTAATTGTTTATTCAAATAAACTTTAAAAATAACAGGTTAAATTGGTAGGGTAAAAATGGACATGCTTGTATTAACTTAAAATAAAAACCACTTTAGAAATGAAGATTAAAAAGAATATTGCGGTGAGTGAAACCGGATTCGTATTCGATCCTTCAACGGGTGAATCATTCACCCTAAACGGGGTAGGAACGGAGATAATAGAAATGCTTCGCAAGGGTATTAACCAAGCAGAAATAACATCTGACATAACATCGAGATACGATGTTGATTCCGCTTCGTTTGAACGATACTACTACGATTTTATCTCGACCTTAAAACTATTTCAACTAATTGAAGACTATGAGTAGAGAGAAAATTACGGTTGCCGTTTCGGGATTGAATAACATTGATAGTCCTGGTCCAGGAATTCCTGTAATTCGTGGAATTCTTGAATCAAAGGTATTCGAACCCCGCATTATTGGATTGGCATACGAGAACTTAGAGCCTGGAGCCTACATGCACGAGCTGGTTGATAAAACTTACAAAGTGCCATACCCTTCAGAAGGTGTTGACCCGCTCATGGAAAGAGTTCGATACATCAACAGCATTGAAAACATTAACGTTCTAATCCCTAACTTCGATGCGGAGCTATACGTATTCATGAAGTCGGCAGAGATGCTCAAATCAATGGGAATCCATACCTTTCTTCCAACATTAAAACAGTTTGAAGAGCGGCATAAATCGAACCTACCTGAATTTGGGAAAAAATATGACATCAAGGTTCCTTTAAGCAAACCCATCACGAGTATAACCGACATAGAAAAGCTCGATAAGGAATTCGATTTCCCGTACGTTGTAAAAGGGAAGTTCTACGATGCCTACATTGCACACAACAAGGAACAAGCCGCAATGTACTTCCATAAAGTTTCGGCAAAATGGGGGTTACCTGTTATTATTCAAGAGTTTGTAAAAGGTACTGAGGTAAACGTGGTTGCCCTGGGCGATGGCAAAGGAAACACTGTTGGAGCAGTTCCCATGCGTAAGCAATATATTACAGACAAGGGGAAGGCCTGGGGCGGTATTACGCTCGACGACAAATCGATGCTTGAACTAACTCATAAAATTATTGGTTCCACCCAGTGGCGAGGAGGAATGGAGCTAGAATTAATTAGAACATCAAAAAATGAGCTGTATCTTATTGAGATAAATCCTAGGCTACCCGCTTGGGTTTACCTTGCAGTAGGTTCAGGGCAAAACTTACCCGAAGCATTGGTTCAACTGGCATTGGGGCATGAAGTAAAACCTATGACAGAATACGATATTGGCAAAATGTTCATTCGGTACTCATACGATATGATTACAACAATTGATGAATTCCAGCGGTTTTCAACACGAGAAGAGCTTTAGAACAAATTATCACGATTTTAGTTAAATTCAAATATCATGGAAAGATTACCCTTTGAAAGACCAACAATACAAAAAGTAAACGCAGGCTTACCCAGCAAATTTGGTATGGCCAATAGGGTTGAACCAATAACTCACATAGAGGGCATTCCTGTTAAGGAGCTAATAGAAAAATATGGCTCTCCTTTATACACGATTTCTGAGCAAACCATACGGAAAACCTATAAGGAAGCCTTTAGGGCATTTTCGTCACGATACCCAAAGGTTCAGTTTGCCTGGAGCTACAAAACCAACTATCTTAATGCAGTTTGTAAGGTTTTCCACTCAGAAGGTTCCTGGGCAGAAGTTGTTTCGGGATTTGAGTATGACAAGGCTATTGCAAATGGCATTTCCGGTGACAAAATAATATTCAATGGCCCATACAAAAAAACGGAAGAGCTGGCCAAGGCCATAGAGAATGGTTCCCTCATCCACATCGACCATTTCGATGAACTGTACGAAATAATTGCTCTTGCCGAAAAGGGAGAAAAACGACCCCGCGTGGCAATCCGTGTAAATATGGACACAGGAGTTTACCCTCAGTGGGATAGGTTCGGATTTAACTACGAGAACGGCGAAGCTTGGGATGCTCTGAACAGGATACTACTCTGCAAAAAAATGGACTTGGTGGGACTTCATACCCACATTGGTACATACATGATGAGCACAAGCGCATATACCATTGCTGCAACAAAACTGGCCGATCTGGCCATTGGGTTAGAGCGCAAGCATAAGCACATCATCAAGTATATTGATATGGGCGGTGGATTTGCTTCAAAAAACACGCTCAAAGGAGCCTACTACCCCGGAACCGACACAACACCTTCGTTCGACGATTTTGCCGAGGCAATTACTTCCGCTTTCATGAAATCCGAAATTAAACCCGAAAACCTCCCCCTACTCATTCTCGAAACTGGAAGAGCCCTTATTGATGATGCGGGCTTTCTTATGGGAACCGTTGTTGCAAACAAACGATTGGCAGATGGCCGAAGAGCTACCATTGTTGACGCTGGTGTAAACCTGCTCTTCACTTCATTCTGGTACGATCACGACATTCGACCCGCACAGCCTATCTCCGAGCAAACCGAGGATACAACCATATACGGTCCGCTGTGCATGAATATTGATATAATAAGAGGAAGCATTCTTTTCCCCTTGCTCAAAAAGGGCGATCATTACATTATACGCCGCATAGGCGCATACAACAACACTCAGTGGTTGCAGTTCATCAACATGCGACCCAACGTGGTAATGATTGACACCAATGGCGATGTTCATATAATAAAAAAGGCAGAAAGCCTCGAAAGCATGAATGAGCTGGAGGTAGTGCCAGAACATCTGAAGAAATGAATAACGAACAAGGATTTACGATTTTTATAATTTAGGAAGTTCTTTAATGAAAAATGTAAAACACCGAATGTAGAATTTTGAAGTGAAAAGAAAGAGAAGATCTTTACATTTGATTCTAATTGACTTTGCAACGTCTGTCTTCTTTTTGGTGGACTTGGAAACAAAAAAAAGCGAAGTAGTTCAAAAACCCTACCCGTAAATCCTTGTTATTCAAGAAAAACAGTTAATTCACAAACTATGAATAAGAATCACTGGTTCCCCCAAAGCATCATCAACAGCTACGGGCAAGTTTTCTTCTCCGATAATAAGCTATTTGCATTGCTATTACTGCTAGTAACTTTTATAGATATTTATACTGGTGCTTTTGGCCTTTTTGCCGTGCTAGTAACAAACCTAATGGCCTTCTGGTTTGGTTTCGATAAGTTTAAAATCCGTCAGGGGTATTACGGTTTTAATTCATTGCTGGTTGGTTTAGGGCTAGGAATCTATTTTGAACCAGGTTTCCTGTTGATTCTAATCGTACTTCTTGCAGGAGTGCTTACCTTGTTTGTATCGGTTACCATGGAAGGAGTAATTGGAAAGTATGCCTTACCATACCTAAGCATTCCTTTCGTACTGGCTCTCTGGGTATTAACACTGGCATCGAGGGAGTTCATGGAGTTAGGTTTGAATGAAAGAGGAATATATACACTGAACGATTTGTACATTATTGGAGGTGGGCCGTTAGTTAACCTCTATGAGTGGTGGAACTCTTTACCCTTTCCAAGTCCTATACGAAGTTACTTCCTTTCCTTGGGTGCCATTCTGTTTCAGTACAATGTGCTTACCGGAATTTTAATATCAATTGGTCTTCTGATTTATTCTCGTATTGCGTTTTCTCTTTCACTCATTGGATTCTTTACAGCATATATGTTCTATCTCATTATCGGGGCAAAATTTTCTGAGGTCCATTACAGCTACATTGGGTTTAACTACATACTTTCGGCTATTGCACTTGGCGGCTTCTTTATTGTGCCCAACCGAAGTTCCTACCTGTGGGTAATTCTTGTAGTACCAATTGTTGCAATTCTTACCATAGGACTTAGCTCCATCCTTGCCCCTTACTTCCTTCCAGTTTACTCGCTTCCATTTAACCTTGTTGCACTAATTTTCCTTTACGTACTTAAGTTTAGGGTTCACAATAGGGCCAAGTTAAACCCTGTTTACATCCAGCAGAACTCGCCGGAAAAGAACCTTTACTCATTCCAAAACTTCATGGAGCGCTTTGGGCGCGATGTTCCTATTCCTATTCACCTTCCATTTCATGGAGAGTGGATTGTAACGCAGGGACACAATGGAGAGCTAACCCACAAGGATGGCTGGCGGCACGCTTGGGATTTTGAAATTGTGGACGAGGATGAAAAAACTTTCAAAAACAATGGAGATTTTCCAGAGGATTACTTCTGCTACGGAAAAAATATCGTTTCTCCTGCAGATGGTACAATTGAGGAGATTGTGAATGATATTCCCGACAATATTATTGGCGAAAGGAACCTAGAGTACAACTGGGGTAATACCATTGTAATAAAACATTCGGAATACCTGTACTCCAAGCTTAGCCACCTGATGCCAAATTCCATTGAAGTAAAGGAAGGTCAAAAAGTAAAACGAGGCGATTTGCTGGCAAAATGTGGAAACTCGGGTAATTCACCCTTTCCGCACCTACACTTTCAACTTCAGGCAACTCCACATATTGGCTCAAATACGTTGGATTACCCAATCAGCAACTACATTTCAAATCACAAAGGAATAATTGCGATAAAAACCGTTGCAGTTCCTGTTTTGGGCGAAAAACTTTCGAACATTCAAGTGAATTCAGCAGTTCGCAAGGCTTTTCATTTTGTTCCGGGACAAAAGTTTCGGTTCAGCGTTTCGGGAGAGTATAAGTATGATGTTGAATGGGAAGTAAAAATCGATTGTTTACTAAATAAGTACATTGAGTGCGATAGATCGAAATCAAAGGCCTACTTCCGAGTGGATGAAGCCATGCTCCACTTCACACACTTTGAGGGTAATAGAAACTCGTTACTATACTACTTCTACCTAGGGTCCTACCAAGTTTGCTTTGGGCTATACAAAGGGCTTGAACTATTCGACACTTACCCTTTAAACATGATTTTTAGTAAAAAAACTCTTTTCTTTCAGGACTTTACGGCTCCGTTTATGCGTTACATGAAGGGTGTGTTTCATTTAACCTACCCTAATTCCGATAATCCACTGGGTGACTCAACCATCTCCCTGTCCTCAACTACCACTGCACAGGTTTTAAAGAAACCGAGGTTTCGTGTTAACACATCAATGCAGGTTGATTATCTAGGAGTTAAAAAAATTCTTGTAGAACATAAAGGGAAAAGGATTGAGGCAGAAAGAAGGGAATAACAAGCAAGCCTGCCTGAATGAATCATTTAGGTATGGGCTGACGATTTTAGATTTCTGATGTTACTATTTCTTAAATGGTTAATCGATATTAATAAACCAAAAAGCTAATGTACAGGGTATTACTTATAACATCATTGTTTTTTATTGGCTTCTCATCTTTAGCCCAACAAACATTAAGTCTTGTTTCGGTTGATACCCAAACCTACTCGCTCTGGCAAAGAAAGGATTGGGATGGTTTAATTGAAAAAGGGAAGGAAGCACTTAGTGCCAATATAGATTTTTACTACCTAAGAGTTCGAATGGGTATAGCATACTACGAGAGGAAGAACTACCACATGGCGCTTCACCATTTCGAAAAGGCCTACAAGCTGCAATCGAACGAACCATACCTAAAGGAGTATCTCTATTACTCCTACCTTTTTGCGGGTCGCGAGGCCGATGCAAGAGTGTTTGGAGAAACGCTTCCAATATCGATGAAGAAAAATCTTGGAATTGCCGATGAAAAGTATGTTGACGGGTTAAATCTTTTCTACTCATACGCAACCAATCTCAACCAGTCACTTGGCGAAAACTACTCGATTGATGTTGATTTGCTGAAGGATGGCTCTCAATTCATCTCAAAATCCCTGGGGGTTTTTAACCTTGGTTTGAAGCACGAGGTAAAACCCAACTTTTCTATTTACCACGCCTATAGCAACATCCAAAAAAAATCGTTCATGTACCTTCAGGAGGATGGCGTTGCATACACCGATGCCAACAATTCCAGCTCGCTCAATCAGTACTACTTCTCTGGAAATATTCGCGTAGCTAAAGGGTTAAACTTGAGTACGGGGTTTCACTACATCAACCTAAGGTACCCTTACGAGGAAACCGTTATAGGACAAGGTCAACCCCGCATTGTAACCACAACTTACTCCGAACACGATTTTGTTGGTTTCGCCTCGCTGACCAAAAGTTTTCGTTACATAACGCTGGGAACAACAATATACTACTCTGCGCTCAATGGCGCAAAACAACTTCAGAACGATTATCTGCTTTCATTTTACCCCATGGGAAACCTGAATTTATATGCGGTTTCAACGGCATCGCTTCAGCGCGAAATTTTTAGCAATAATTCGTTCGATAATCGTTTTGTATTTCATCAACTTATCGGCACAAAAGTATTTGAATTTCTGTGGTTGGAAGGTTTTGCAACATACGGCGATTTGCACAACTTTATCCAAAACAATGGATCAACGGTTTACAACGGCACCGATTTGATAAAAGGGATTTACGGCGGAAGATTTATTGTTTTTATCAAACCCCAAATAAAATTTACGCTAAATTACAACTACCAAAATCTTGAGAGCTACTTTGCTAGCAGTCAGGATTACCGAAAGGGAATAAACAGAATTGAATACTTAAACCATTCACTAACAGGAGGATTAACATGGAACTTTTAAAACGTACCGGATGGCTACTTGCCATTTTATTAATTACAAATTCCGTAAACCTATACGGACAGGATGAAATTATTAATGTCTTTAAGGAAAGCTACACCCTGGAACAAAAGGGCGATTTTTCCAAAGCCATCGAAAAGTTAAACAAGGTTTACCTGGCCGATTCGTACGAGATGAACCTGCGCTTGGGCTGGCTTTACTACGTTGCAGGTAAATTAACCGAATCGGAAACTTACTACCAAAAAGCCATCAATCTGAAACCATACTCCATTGAGGCAAGGTGGGGAATTGCCTACCCGTTATCGGCTGAGGCAAAGTGGGATGAACTCATTGAAGTTTACAATAAAATACTAGAAATCGATCCGCAGAACACCCTCACAAATTACCGCTTAGGTCTAATTTACTACAACCGACAGGACTTTGAGAAGGCTGACTTTTACCTTGAAAAAGTAATTAACCTTCACCCTTTCGACTACGATACCATGCTCCTTCTTGCATGGAATAAGCTGGCCTTGCAAAAATTGCGTGAAGCAAAAGTGCTATTCAACAAAGTTCTTATGTTTAATCCCGATGATGAATCAGCCTTGGAGGGGTTAAAACTTATCAAGTAATTGTTTCAATACAATTACATTTTTAACTTAATCTGTAAAATGGAACCTATTTCATTTATTAATCGTAAAAATTATTATTTGTACATGTAGTAATTGTAAACAATAAAATTCCAAAAAATGTATAAATCCATTGTAATTCACACTCGTTCAACCTACTGGACCCACAAAGAAACCAACGAGGAGTACAGCGTTGTAGATGCTGACGATTTAGCAAAAGAAATAGAAATTCAGTGCAACAAACTTGAAACAGAAGGTTACATTGTACTAGCCATCAACCCCATAACATCGGGTAGTTTAAGCAAGGGCAATGGGTACGTTCATACGGAAAGTGTAATAGTTACCGCACGTAAAGTTTAGGAAAACCGAACCCCAAGCACCAGCATATCGTCAACCTGTTTCCGTTCGCCCTGATAGGTTGTAATGGTTTCTTCAATTTTTTGCTTCTGCGAAGCAAGGCTATGCGCATTAATGCTAAACAGCAACTCCCTAAAGCTCTGCATTAAGAATTTTGTGTTTCGTTCTCCTCCAAACTGGTCAACGTAACCGTCGGAGAAGAGGTAAAGCGTATCATCCTTCTGAAGTTGAAACGTATGGTTTTCGAACGAAGATTCGCCCAGAACGTGGTACCCAATTGGCATTTTTTTCCCTCTAAATTCTATAAGCGACAAACCGTTAGAACTATAAACCCTTGGATTTTGGGTCACTTCATTGGTACTATCGCTTCTCCTTCGAACAACAATTGCCGAAAGGTACGCTCCAGCAAATTCCATTGAGAGCGTAACTGGATCAATAACGGTAATTGCCATATCCATTCCATCGGCTTGGTCAACATGTCCCGTTTGCTGGTTGAGCGACAGGATAACCATTTTTCTGAGTTCAGCAAGAATTTCAGCGGGCGAAGGAACTTCGGGTTTACTAGTAATTTCTCGTAGAAGAGTAATTCCGAGCATGCTCATAAAAGCGCCCGGCACACCGTGACCGGTGCAATCCGCCGAAGCTAATAGGATTTTACCATTGCTGAGGTTTGAAATCCAATAGAAATCGCCGCTTACAATATTTTTGGGACGATAAAATACGAAGGATTCCCAAGGCAGCAAGCTTATTCGGTTATCACTTGGGAGCACTGCGTTCTGAATTCTGCTGGCGTAAAGTATGCTGTCGGTAATAAGGCGCTGCTGTTCTGCAATTTGGTCGCGCTGCTTTGTAACGTAATCGCGCTGCTGCTCAATTTCATCCTTCTGGTTTTCAATTTCAAGCTTTTGCCGGCTAATTTCATTATTCTGCTCAATCAGCAGCTGGTTAGTTTTTTTCTTCTGCTTGTAGCTGCGGTAAATCATTCCGGCCAAAACTCCAACCAGCACAAAGGCTACCACAAAAAAGAGCAGTACTGAACGCTGTCGATCAAGCTTAACTTCCTGTATTGCCTCGCGCTGCCTAGCTAAAAGTTCCTGTTCCTTCTCCCGCTTTTCAAATTCATACTGCATTTCTAACCGAGAAATTTCGCTGGAGTTTAGGCTATCCTTATACGCTGAATAGTTGGCATATGCGTTGAGCGCATCTCTGTACATCCCCATTTTATTGTAAACGGAGGAAAGCACCATAAACGCCTCGCTAACGTCAGGAGTTAACCTGTGATGCTGAGCAAAGGACAGGCTCTTATTAAGGTAACCTAACGATTGCCTGTAATTTCCTTTCATCTCTTCAACCTCTCCAAGCTTGCGGTAAAGCAATGAGAGATCGAGGCTGTCGCCAACCTCTTCCTTCAACCGTAACGATTTGATTAGATTTTCGTAGGCAAAATCGACATTCTCTTTTTCGAGGTAGATAATTCCGAGCGAGAGGTAGTTCGATGCCTGCCCGTGAACATTCCCGTTCCTCTCGTTAATTTCAATAACCATACGGTTGTAGTCGAGGGCCTTATCGAAATTGCCCATTTTATGGTAAATGCTACCTATCTCATTCAGGCAGAGCGTAACGCCAACCGACATGCCCGTTTGATGCTCAATTTCACGGTAGTAAACCAAGGCCGACTCGGCGTACTGCATGGCCTTCTCGTTCAAATCGAGCCGTTTAAACAACCTTGCAATACCTAATGAGGCCCAAGCTAAACCTTCACGTTCACCAATCGACTCGTGAATGCTCATGGCTTCTAAAAAATGTTCAATGGAACGTTGGTACTGCCCAATTATGCTGTAAACGTTCGCAAGGTTCACCAAGGTTCGAGCAACTTCGGCCTGGTTGTTTGAAGTTTTATTTATTTCAAGAGCTTTGGTATAATACTCGAGCGCCGTAAGGTAGCTGGTTTTTAGTTGGTAAGAATTTCCCAGACGATTCAATGCAAGCGCCTCGTCGTTAGGATTTTTTACATTTCTAGCCAAGTTCACAGATTCGTTGAAAAGCTGTATAGCTCTATCGAAATTATTCTGACTATAGTAAACAAAACCAAGTTGAAACTTTGTCTTAACCTGTAGCTCCTTGCTGTTTGCTGAAACAGCAATGCTATCAGCCTTAATTGCAAAAAGAAGCGATGAATCAATGCTTGTTTGTACCAGCTGCTGTGATAATTGCAGGTACCTAGCTGTGACTTCTTCTTGCTGATTTTGTGAACCTTGGGAGTAGCCAGCCCAACTTGTTAGCAGTATAAAAATAAAAATTGCTATGCCACGTAGAAGTTTATTCATATTTAAAAAGCTAAACTTTTGGTTGCTAAATTAAAGTTTTTTGTTGATGAAGAAACCATAAGTAAACTTATAAAACAAAGTAAAGGAAAAAACATCGTTTTATTCTAAAAAAACATTTCGTACTTTTAACCGTGATAAAAAGTATAAGTATAGTATAAAATTAATTCAACCTGTTACATAAAAACTGATAGGGTATGAATCTGCGTTTTAAAATGAAGATCAGAACCAAGATGTTGGTTTACGTTCTGGTAACATCGGCCATAATACTACTGGGCATAGGCTTTTACTTTCAGTTCAGAACGTACCGCTTAGCCTTAAACAATGCAAGGGTAATTGCAAAAAGTTACGCCGAAAAAGCGGCAAACCAAACCCGTTCTGAACTTGAGCTTGATTTAGGCTTTTCAAGAGCTCTTGCCCAATCAATGTATGGATACTACAAGTTCGACTCAGTAGCACGCGATTCGATTTACTTCACAATGGTGAAGAATCAGGTTGAGCAGAACAACAGGTACATGTCGGTTTGGTACAACCTGGAGTACTCGGCTACTCGACCAAGCTACACCAAAAACTACGGAAGACGATCCATTTCCGCATTCATGCAGAATGGTGTTAGCCAAATACTCGTTGAGCACAAAAACGTTCAGGGCGATAACCTCACAAGCGGTTACTATAAAGCAAAGAGTACCAACGTTGAAACAATCCTCGACCCCTATCCTTACACCTACGATGGAGTAACTGAATTTTTGGTCACCAGCATTTGCGTTCCCATTCGACATAACGGCGATTTTGTGGGTTTAGCAGGCGTTGATATCGATCTAAACAAGTTTCAACGACCAATTGAAATGCTAAAACCATACCCTAACACCCAGTCGTTCCTGCTTTCAAGCAACGGTACCATTGTTGCCCACACCAACCCAACAAACTCAGGGAAATTCTTTCGGGAAGTTTTCCCCGAAATTGAAATTGAACACGGAATAACAGGTAAAGCCGAACGAGGAACCGATTACAACTTCGAGTGGGAAATGGATGGAAAAAAATACTTAACCTTTCTAACACCCATAAAAATTGGTAACTCATCACTTTTCTGGTCAATTGGCGTGGCTATACCCGTTAGCGAAATTGTGGTTGAAGCCCGAAATGCTATGTACAGCGGCATTCTGGTTGCATTACTCGGTATTATAATTCTCACTATAGTTCTTTTCTATGTTGCCAATTCAATAACCAAACCTATTGTTCAAACCACCAACGTTTTGAATGACCTGGCAGAGGGCGATATTGACAGGTCAAAAAAAATGTTAGTTACAAGCGGTGATGAGATTGAAATGATGGCCACTTCGGTAAATAAGCTTATTGAGGGGCTCAATTTAACCGAAAATTTTGCCCGTGAAATAGGCAAAGGCAACCTCGACGCAGAGTTTCAACTACTTGGAGACAAGGACATACTTGGGATTTCGCTCATTGAGATGCAAAAAAGCCTGAAGCATGCCCAGAAAATTGAGAAGGAGCGAAAGGAGGAGGAGCAGAAACAAAACTGGGCTACACAGGGAATGGCTCTCTTCGGAGAAATTCTAAGGCAAAACAACGACAACCTCAACGAGCTTTCCTTCAACATTGTTAAAACCCTTGTCGACTACACAGAGTCTAACCAAGGCGGAGTTTTCGTAATTAACGAAAACGATAAAGACAACCCCATTCTCGAAATGACAGCTTGCTACGCATTTGACAGGCGAAAGTTTTTAGAAAAAACGGTAGAAATTGGCGAGGGGCTGGTGGGTCGTTGTCAACTTGAAAGCAAAACAATCTTCATGAACGATGTTCCTCCCACATATATAAACATTAGCAGTGGTTTGGGCAAAGAACGTCCACGAAATCTTATTCTGGTTCCTCTAAAAACCAATGAAGGAACCTTGGGCGTTCTGGAGTTAGCAACCTTTAATAACTACGAAAAACACCAGATTGATTTCATTGAAAAAATTGCTGAGAGCATTGCCTCCACCATTTCAAGCGTACGAATAAACATTCGAACGGCTCAACTTCTAGCCAAATCGCAGCAGCAGGCAGAGGAGATGTCGGCTCAAGAGGAAGAGATGCGCCAAAACATGGAGGAGCTACAAGCTACGCAGGAAGAGATGGAGCGCAAACGGGCTGAGCAAGATAAAATTCAGGAAGAGCTCCATAAGGAAATTAGCATGCTGAATGCTTTAATGCAAAACATTCCCGATTACATTTACTTTAAGGACCAGAACAGCCACTTTATCCGAATCAGCAAGTCGATGGTCAAGCTGTTTAACGCTAGCGAACCCGAGGAGCTGGTAGGAAAATCTGACTTCGACTTCCACAAAAAAGAGAACGCAGAAAAATTCTTCGCAGAAGAACAGGAAATAATGCGAAGCCTTGTGCCACTAGTAGATAATGTAGTTCACGAAAAGTTTGATGATGGTAAAGAGCAGTGGGTTTCAACCACAAAGATGCCACTACTTGACTCAAATGGCGATGTAATTGGTGTTTGGGGAATTAGCAAAATTGTTACCGACCTAAAGAAAGCCGAACTGGATGCTCAGGAAATGGCCAAGGAAACAAAAACTCTTAAAAGCAAGCTAACCAAGCAGCAAGCCGAATACCAAGCCATTGTTAAAGCAGTTGACTCATCAACCTACGTGGTTGAGTACAATCCAGAGGGATTTATTACCCGCACAAACGAACCCATGCTTACCCTTCTGGGGAAGTCGGCTGCGCAGCTACTAGGCAAGCATCACTCGGATTTTTTCAGGCAGAAACTTGATGATGACGAAACGTATAAAAACTTTTGGAGCGACCTCCAAAAAGGAATAATTCATTCCCAATCATTCAAGGGTAAAATTGGCTCGAAAAATGTTAACCTACTCGAAACTTACTCTCCTGTTGTTGATAGTAACGGGAATGTAGTAAAAATTATTTGTATTGCCGTTAAGGAGTAGTAACCCTAGTATTTATCAATTGCATCTCTACGAAACTTGAATTTGGCCTCCTCGGTGAGGCCTTTCTGGTTTCCGTAAATGTTCTTTTCCCAATCACCATACATTGGATTGGGAAAAACGATGAAACGTTTACCGAACTCGTTCCTGTATTTTTCAACTAGGGAAACGCCCCAATCGTCGCCTCTGTTCTCGAACACATCGGAAAAATCGTTCAGGTTATCGCCCAAAAGAAGAACTATATCATACTTCTCCATGGCTATTTTTCTTCGCTCCTCTTTCCCGCTTGTTTCCTCCTTTAACAAAAAGTTTTCGGGGTTAACAAATGCAAAACCAAGCGAATCCATATTCTTCATGGTCTTCTCAAGCTCCTGAACCTTACGGTTGCTAATGTACACTACCCTAACGCCTAAAGAATCGCAAAACTTTGTGAATTCCACAGCACCCGGTAGTGCTTTCGCCTTAGCCAAATTCGACCATTCTGCCCAAAATTCGCTACTGTAACCTTCTCCTTTCTCTATCGACTTTCCCTGAAATAAGCTATTATCAACCATAGTTTCATCGATATCAACCACAACGGCCTTTGGCTTTTCCCCATCAATTCCTACAAACTCTTTAACACGTAATTTGGCCAAATTAAAACCCTGGTAGTAAAGCGCCTTTGCTTCTGCTGAATTTTGGAACCAAATTGTTGAGTACACAATATGTTCCTGATTTATTTTTTCTTTAGAACTATCGTTCACTTGCGAGCAGGATGCTACAAGCATTATCATAGCCAAAATCCAGATTCTCATTTCTAATTATTTTAAAATTTATATGTACAAAGAAAATAAAAAATATTATTCACTTGTAACTTTTTTAAGTTCACTCCGTCATACTCTCGAATACCGGTAGTAAAAAAATGACTGTTCAGGAATACAATCGATGCGTTGACGACCATGCAGACGGAATTTTTCGCTTTGCCCTCAAAACTCTGGGCGATAGGGATAAGGCCAACGACGTGGTGCAGGACACCTTCGAAAGGCTCTGGGTTAAACACGAGGAGGTTTCCTACATAAAGTCGAAATCGTACCTGTTCACTACCGCCTACCACGCATCAATTGACACAATTAGATCCGATAAAAAGCAGGGAAGCATAGAGGAATTAAAAACCATTAATTTAGAAACGAATAACAGCTATAACGACCTGCAGGAAGTACTGCACTTTGCCCTAAAAAAGCTTCCTGAAATACAACGCTCGGTAATCCTTCTGCGCGATTATGAAGGGTACAGCTATCAGGAGATTGAAGAGATTACCGGATTAAACGAATCGCAGGTAAAAGTTTACATTTACCGAGCACGTTTGGCTCTAAAGGAGTTTATCGGTAGCATGGAAACCATAATATAACGAAGGGAATGATTACAAGAGAAAACTACGAAGTATTCATTATCGACTACCTGGATGGCAACCTGAATCCTGGCTTAGCGGAAGAACTTCATCGTTTCCTTCAGCTAAATCCCGACCTTGCCGAGGAGTTCGAGGGGTTAAGTTCAGTTAGTCTAACACCCAAAAACATAGAATTTGAGGGCAAGGAGCTACTCAAAAAAAAATCTTTCAGCCGGCATGGAATTGAAAGCGAAACAACCTACCTGCTAATTGCCGAGCATGAAGGTGATATTTCCGAAGAAGAAAAATTTCAACTTAGCAAGCTACTAAACGAAAATCCTTCGCTACAGAACGACAGAATCATATTTTCCAAAACAAAGTTGGTAGCCAACCCCAACGAGAAGTTCGAGTACAAGATGAAGTTCAAACGAACTCCTGTTATTAAGCTAAAGCAACACAGCCTCAGGTTTGCGCTTAGTATTGCTGCCAGCCTGCTAATTTTTGTTGGATTATTTGCTTTGGTAAACACACGACTGGTAACCAACCAAAACTTTATTGTCCAATCGCAAGAGCAAAAGCCACAAAAGGAGAAACCTGAAACTGAACACTTGAAGAATAATGAACACCAAGAAGTTCTGTTGGTAAACCAAGAATTTGAGAAAAAAATTGCCGAGGAGAAACCTGAATCTCTCCATAAAAAAGAAACAGTTGATGGTGGTGATATTAGATTTATGTCAACTCCTCAAGAGCAAACCGAGGCTCCTTTTTCGAAAGAAGCGGTTGTTTTAAAGAGAGTTGAGCCAATCGATCTGCAGAAGGTTACCCTGACCCAAACTAAATCAACCATTGAAATTGCAATTCCACGAACATCAAACACCATGGTGCATCATGCTGAGCTATCGCAAAAAGCAAAGAATACTCTAAGCAAAGGTTCCCTTAAAGATGTTGGACTTTTTGATATCGTACAACTAGGAGTAAACAAATTCTCACAGGCAACCGGCACCAACCTAAAACTTGAGGGGGAGAGAAATCGTGAGGGAAAACTTGTAAAGGTTGAGTTTAACTCTAAACTTTTTGCCCTTTCCACTCCGGTTCGAAAAAAATAATTTTTGCCTGTAACTTTTCGGGGAGCCTAACCGTCCTACCACCAAAACAAGCTGATTAAATTATTTGTAACTTAATACACAATTACCATGAAACGCTTTTTAACTCTATCATTCGCATTGCTTTTCGTACTTGGACTAAGCGCACAGGATAGCCCCGAGAGCATGCTAAAACGACTTGAAGATTCTGACACAATTCAAGTAAGTGAGCCCGATACCATCTCTGTTCAACCTGTTGAACAAACCGTAAGCAAAACCATCGACATTGAAATTGACGAAAACAAGGTTGATACCACGCGAATTCGATTCGGTAAGCAGAAGGTATACATCATTGAAAAGGATGGCTCAACAGCCATTGAAATTCCCGAAAAGAACGATGAGGATTTCGATGACGATGATGACGATCGCGATTACGATTTCACCTACAAGCGCAAACCACGCTTTGAAGGTCACTGGGCTGGTTTTGAGTGGGGTTTCAACGGATTCATGGATCCAAACTACTCCATCAACATGAAGGACGACCTTAAATACCTTGAGCTACGTCAGGGTCGCTCGTGGAACATTAATTTAAACATTCTTCAGTACAGCTTAGGTTTTGGAACCGATAAAGTTGGACTGGTAACTGGCCTTGGATTTGAATTCAACGATTATCATTTTCGCAACAATACGAATATAAAAGTTGAGAACGGTGTAACCATGGTTGATAGCTCCTATTTTGACCAGAGTGTAACAAAATCAAAACTATCCACCTCGCACCTCACCATTCCGTTACTTCTTGAATTTCAAATACCTACCTACCATGATAAGCACAGGATTTTCATTTCTACTGGTGTAATTGGCGGCGTAAGGTTAGGGACTCATACCAAGGTTGTTTACGACGATGGTGACGAAAAGAATAAAGTTAAGGGTGATTTTAACCTTGCTGCTTTCAGGTATGGACTTACTGCCCGTATCGGCTACCGAGGATTAAAGTTGTTCGCAAACTACTACCCAACCGCACTCTTTGAAAAAGACAAGGGACCAGAAGTGTACCCATTCTCCGTTGGTTTAATCCTTATCAGCTTCGATTAATAATCCAAATTGGCTAAAAAGCCTAGAAATTCACAAAATTTCCACAAATACCGGTCAAAATAAACTTTGACCGGTATTTTTATTTTTCTTGAGTTCGATGTAAACACAGGTACATCTGCGTTAGCATAAAACTGAGGAATAAGGTTTTTAGGCAATATCAACCTTATTTCTCTTCAAATAACTATTGTAACATAACCACAGAGACAAAACAAAACCTTACTACCTTATTAATCAGCAATTATAATTTGCTCTTACATCGAGCTCACGTTAAATAATAAATATTTTTAACCCTATTCGCATATAGATTTATGGCTGATAAACAGAGGTATAGACTAAGGTTCTATTTTTAATGAATTTTTTATTTAGTCGAACTCATGTAATTTTAAATATTATTCTGAGCCAATTTTAACGTTTTTGTATATTTGCTAATCCGTATAAATCTTCATTTAAGGAAAATGCAAAAGCTTTGTACGCTAATTCTGGTTCTACTTTTTTTATTTTCAGGAAAACTGGCAACCGGTCAGAATCCTCCCGAACTCGACAGTTTGCTAAAATCCGAGCAGGCAGCCACCAACGATTCCGTTAAATTTGCAACGTTAAGCAAAATTGCCCTGGCCTACGCCGATAGCTCCTACGAAAAAAGTCTTACATACTGGCGCAAAGCGCTCGAGCTGGCCACAAAAAAAAGGTATAGGCTAGGAATGGCCGACTGCTACCAGCAAATTGGCTACATCTTAATGCGTCAGGGCGAATTCCCTACAGCCCTTCAGGAGCTGAATAACGCTCTCACAATTTTTGAGTTCATCAAAAATAGGAAGGGAATGGGTGAGGTTTACAACGATATTGGCTTAATTTACAAATCGTGGGGTCGATACGAGCAAGCCCTACAAAACTACCTCTCATCCCTGGCCATTTACGATGAAATTGGCGATGACGAGGGCTCCTCCATCGCATCAAACAATATTGGACAGATATACTACTTCCGCGAGGAGTACGAAAAAGCCATCACATTCTTTCAGCAGTATTTGCATGTAAATAGGCGAAACAACTACGCCCGTGCTGTTGCCGGAGCAGCAAATAATATTGCCTCGGCCTACCTCGAGCTGGAGCAGTACGATAAGGCCCTCGACTACTACACCGAGTCGCTGCAAATTTACGATTCCCTCGGAATCGATCTTGGGGTTGCCATCCTGCAGGACAACATCGGCTCGCTCTACTCAAAAAAGCAGCAATACACCGATGCCCTACTGTTTCATAAAAATGCGCTGAACATTTTTCAAAGTATAAACAGCAAACCCCGAATTGGTCCGGTTTTAATGAACATAGGGCTGGTATACACCCAAACGAAAAGTTACCCTCTGGCGCTCAACTTTTTGCTTCAGAGCAAAAACATTGCTGAAGAGTTGAATCAACGAGAAAATCTCAAAGACATATATTTCAACCTAAGCGAAGTTTACGATTTTCTCGGAGAGCATAAAAAAGCCCTCGTATTCCATAAAATGTATGTTAACCTGAAGGATTCGTTAATGAACGATGAAACCGCCGAGAAGTTGGTTTCAATGGAGGCACGTTACGAAACTGAAAAAAAATCGAGAGAGCTTCAGCTTCTTCAATCCAAACTTGACCAGCAGAAAAAGGTACAGATACTCACCCTTATTATTGTTGTGCTGTTTGTTTTCCAAACACTTATTCTTATTAGGGAGAACCACCAAAAAAGGCGAGCCATTCAAAGAATAAAATGTGAAAAAGATTCTTTCAATAGATTTACGAGCTGTTTTTACGAAAACTACTTCCAAAATATCAAACGCATTCCATGCCATTTCAATAAAACAGTAATACTACCTGAGAAAGCCAAGGATTTTAGCTCAACAATACTTTACACCCACCCGAAAGATGAGTCTCTGATTGTACTAATGGTACACAGCAACTCTTTAAAAAGTGAGGACAAAAATATCGTACCAGAAGCGTTTCAACATGCATATCATGCAGTAAATTCAGCAAACAATTTTGATGCAAAAAAACTCTATTCACTTTTTAAAAATACTTACTATCAAAATATTATCGAACCCAAGAACCATTTACAACTAAACTGCATTATACTAAGCAGCAGCCAAATTACCTACTACGGCGACCAGCCTTTCTGGTATAGAAAATCAGAAAGTATAGTAAATAAAGTAGAACGTAAAACCCTCTCATCAGAACCCACATTGTTAAGCACCAATGATTTTGATGAAGTTTTCTTCACTATCTCCTCCCCTAATGCTTTGGGTCAAGGCTTTGATCAACCACTCAGTAAAACACTGGAGATTCTGAACAATGAGCCCTTTGGAAATGTGATTGAACTTATTAGAAGTAGCTACGATTTCTGGGAAACCTCGGCAGAGGAGAATTGCGAGGCTATAGTTTTTGCTCTTCGTATATAGAAAACAATCGTTTGTGGAGCTAGAATACCAATTCACAAAACTAGGATGTAATTATTTGCCATTGTTTACACGATTTTACTAAATTTACTACGTTCAATTGCTCAAAACACAATACAACATACAACCAAAAGCTGTTCGACCATGAAATTACTCCTGATTAGCAACTCAACCAACGCCGGAGAGCCCTACCTCCATCATCCAAAAGAACAAATTGCAACGTTCCTGAAGGGAATCAACAAGGTACTTTTCCTCCCATATGCTGCGGTAACCTTTTCGTTCAACGAGTACGAACGGAAGGTGCAGGAGCGTTTCAGTGAGATGGGAATAGAGGTTGACTCGCTACATCACCATAAGGATGCAAAAAAAGCAGTAAAAGAAGCTGAGGCCTTTGTTGTGGGTGGTGGAAACACGTTCCGCCTGGCAAAAATGATTCAACAGCTTGATATTATAGAAACGCTACGTTACCGCGCACTTGAAGGTGTTCCATATGTCGGTTGGAGCGCAGGAGCCAACGTTGCGTGTCCAACCATTTGTACCACAAACGATATGCCCATCGTTGAACCCGATAATTTCAGCGCATTCAACCTTGTTCGGTTTCAAATAAACCCCCATTACCTCGATGCAAACCCCGATGGGCATGCCGGAGAAACAAGAGAACAACGTATTGAAGAGTTCCTTGAAATGGATCCATACGTGTACGTTGTTGGACTTAGAGAAGGCTCAATGCTCCTCCTTGAAAAGGGCAACCTTAATTTAGTTGGCCCAAAACCAGCCCGTATATTTCGACACGGTACAATACCAAAAGAAGTAAAGCCCGGTGACGATTTAGACTTTCTTTTTGAATAACTATAACTTAACCGCAATAAAACGTTGCGGTTTTTTTGTACACGTTGTAACATTTACGTTGCAACATCGTCTTTCAATAAATAAAAAATTAAATCCGATGATTAGAACGAACATGCTTTCCAAGGTTTTTAGAACCGATGAGGTTGAAACAACGGCCTTGAATAACGTTTCATTTGAAGTTTCAACAGCTGAATTTGTTGCCATTATGGGCCCTTCGGGTTGCGGTAAGTCAACCCTTCTAAACATCATTGGATTGCTCGACAACCCCACTTCCGGCGAATTTTTCTTCAACGGAACTGAAGTGTCAAAATTCAAGGAAAAGCAACGTACAAATCTCAGAAAATCGAACATCGGTTTCGTGTTCCAAAGTTTCAACCTAATCGATGAGCTCACTGTTTATGAGAATGTTGAACTACCCTTACTTTACCAAAATATGCCCTCATCAGAGAGAAAAAAAAGGGTTGAAGTAGCGCTTGAACGTATGAAAATCTCGCACCGAAAGAAGCACTTCCCACAACAGCTCTCAGGTGGTCAGCAGCAAAGGGTTGCCATTGCACGTGCCGTGGTTGGTAACCCAAAACTCATACTAGCCGATGAGCCAACCGGCAACCTCGATTCTGCTAACGGAGAAGAGGTTATGGGGCTCCTTTCGGAGCTAAATCGTGATGGAACCACCATTGTTATGGTAACACACTCACCAAGCGATGCTGAAAAAGCACACCGAATTATTCAACTTTTCGATGGTCACATTGTAACAGAAAACATCAAGAAACTCCTCTAATCATTAATCCAATGTTCACTAATTTTTTGGTGAGCGCATACCGCAATTTAATGCGCAACAGAACTTTTACTATTGTAAATATTCTAGGCCTCTCAATTGGTATTCTATCGTCTATTCTGGTTCTTCTTTACGTAACCGATGAGCTCGCATTTGACAAACACCACTCCAAACACCATAGAATTTACCGCATTATTTCAAATTTTCACATCAATGGTAAGCAGGACTTATTTGCCGTCTCTGCACATTCCCTTGCTCCTACCCTGAAACAAGAATTCACTGATGTGGAGGAGTTTGTTCGCTTTATCCCAACCGATAACTTCTTCTTCCGATACAATGGGGCTGATTTTAACGAGGAAGAATTCTTTTTTGCCGATTCATCAATGTTTAAAATATTTGATCATGAGTTCCTGCTTGGAAATCCTGAGGATGCGTTAAACAATCCTTACTCCATAGTAATTACTGAGACTCTTGCAAAAAGAATTTTTGGGAACACCAATCCCATCGGGCAGGTTCTTCAGGGAATGCAAAACGAACCATTTACAATAACCGCCGTAATTAAGGATGTTCCTCGCAGATCCCACTTCCGTTTTAGTGCCCTTGTTTCAACGGCCACCATAAGAGAGCAGATTGGAATAGAACGGTTTAACGACAACACCTCCGCATCCTTTTGGAACGTTAATACCTACTCATACATTCTTCTTCGTAAGGGTGGTTCAACCGAATCAATTCTTTCTAACTTCGAACCCTTTAACGAGAAGTACATTGTCCCAGTAGGAAAGGCAATAAATGGTGAGTTTACTCCAATTTTTCAGCCATTAAAAGAAACCCACTTCACAAAAATTGAAGGTTTACAAGGCGATTTCCCGGTTGGTAATCATTCTTACCTTTTCATTTTTTCTTTCGTAGCACTTTTTATCCTAATTATTGCCTGTATAAACTACATGAACATGGCAACTGCCAGGTCGACAAAAAGAGCCCGGGAGGTTGGTATTCGTAAGGTAATTGGTGCCACCCAAGGACAAATCGTGCGACAGTTTATCAGCGAATCTTTCCTACTCTCAATTATTGCTGCACTAATAGCCCTGGCATCATCAGCACTTATCATGCCATGGTTCAACCACCTGGCAGACAAACAGATACTTGTTTGCGAGCTATTTAAACCATCGTACCTTTTAGGAATAATATTCATCACCCTTTTTGTAGGCTTAGTGGCAGGTAGCTACCCTGCATTTTACCTTTCATCGTTTTCTCCGGTTGTTGTTCTAAAAGGGATTATGAATAAAGCAAAAGGGAAAGTTGGGTTACGTAAATTGCTCGTGGTTTTTCAGTTTACAATATCAATTTTAATGATTATTGCAACCCTTGTGGTTAGCCAACAACAAAGCTACATTCGGAATAAAGATATGGGGTTTGACAAAGAGAACCTATTAATAGTATCTGATTTGGATACCATTATTGGAAAAAGGGTTAACTCCTTTAAACAAGAGTTGCTTCGCAACCCGAATATTCTTGGAGTAGCAGGATCACAACAAGTACTGGGAATTAGCAATAGTAAGATTGTTTCAAGAATTGAACAGGATGGAGAAATGAAAGAGGTTGCCCTCAACCTCATTGGGTGCGATTTCGATTACCTGAAATTGTTGGGTGTTAAGATAGATCAGGGACGACACTTTGACCCAACAATGAACACCGACTCTACCCAAGCATTCATAATTAATGAAACGTTCGCAAAGTTTTACGGATGGAGCGATGAGCCCATGGGAAAAAGGATACAGTTTGGCCTCCGGCTCGATGGAACCGTTCGAAACGATGGACGGGTTATTGGCGTAGCCAGGGATTTTCACTTCACTTCAATCCACAACCCCATTGAACCTTTCATGTTTATTATTTCACCCCGAGAGCCCAACGTTCTTACAATAAAAATTAAACCAGGAACTGTTAACGAAACCCTCGATTTTGTTAAGAAAAAGTTTGATGAATTTAAGGCAACACGCGACTTAAACTACTACTTCTTAGAACAGGAACTTGAAGATTTATACCGAGCAGAGCAAAAACTAGGATGGCTATTTCGAGTATTCTCGGTAGTTACAATTTTCATTTCATGCTTGGGTTTACTTGGCTTAAGTTCATTTATTACAGAACAACGAACTAAAGAAATAGGCATACGAAAAGTTTTAGGTGGAACCAGCGTAAACATTATAATACTCCTCACAAAACAATTCCTTTCGTTAGTTCTTGCTGCAAACATTTTTGCCTGGCCCCTTGCATATTTTGCAATGCAAAGATGGTTGCAAGGCTTTTCCTACCGAATCGCATTTGCCCAATCGCCTTTTAGCTGGCAAACATTACTCCCTATGCTTTTCTCAGGAATTTTAGCCCTGCTCATTGCGTTTATTACTGTTGGGTTGCTTTCATGGAGGGCAGCAGAAGCAAATCCGGCTGGCTCACTAAAATACGAATAATAACCTTCGCTCGTAATAAAACCTAAATGTTTCATTAAAACTCAAGTGAAACATTTAGGTTTAATTTTGTAAAAAGAGGAGTACAATTTATACTTTGTTTCATTATTATTTTCATTTTTCTATTTTTGTAAATTATATAGCTCATTTTTCAAGCAGAAATTACGTAAAAAAATTAAAAAGATATGGCAAAGAACAACGAACCCGAAACCACCTCGAACAACATAAACCTCATTGGTTTTGGGACAGAAATACACGGTGATGTTATTTGTAATGGTGATCTTCGAATTGACGGAACCCTTGTGGGTAATATTTCTGCCAAAGGGAAAATTGTTATTGGGGAAACCGGTAAGATAAAAGGTGAGATAACATGTAAAAACACGGACATATCGGGATTTGTTGACGGGAAAATAGTTGTTGCGGAACTGCTCTCACTAAAAACCACCGCAAAGGTTGTTGGCGATATGGTTACAAGCAGGCTCGCCATTGAACCTGGAAGTAAGTTTACAGGATACTGCGATATGTCTTCCGAAGCTGAAAAGAAAAACCCAACTTCACCAGTAACCGCGAACAATAAATAAGGGATAGTTTTCCTATGAGAACTAACGCGAAATGGATGAAGCTCATGTAATCAGGCGTTTTATAAAACGTTCGATTGTAATTTTTTTATTCTGGGGACTCATATGTGCCGCCACATTCATATGGTTTGTTCCGGAACATTACTTCCATTTTGTTCCTGTTATTTTTTTATATTTCTACCTGATTAACCTGTTCGTGTTTCGGTTTCTGGTGAAGTCAAACAACCTTTCAATCCATAAGTTTTCCAGAAGGTTTGTTTCACTTACATTCGCCAAGTTTTTTGGCTCCTTTCTGTTCGTTGTTATATTTCTTTTACTGAACCCCAACAAGCTCATCCCCTTTCTGGTGATATTTATCATTCTGTACTTTTCCTCTCTAATTCAGGAAGTTTACGATTTTTTAAACTTTCTAAAGAAAAGAAGTGTAAAATAGCTACCATTAATAAAAAAAACTGAGTATTTTTGGTTTTGTCATAATTCTAACAAAGAATGAGGCGGTTTTTCCTTTCCTTTTTTCTACTGTTTGCATTAAGGCTTACCCTTGATGTGAGTTTTTGTTATGCAATGCCATCAGAATCTGACAAAGAGGCTCATCAACAAGACTCAATATCCAACCACAAAAAAAGTTTTAACCCTGGCGATTTTGTTTTCGACCATATTGGCGATGCGCACGATTGGCACATACTAACCATCGGAGAACACCACATCACAATACCCCTTCCGGTAATTCTTTTCAGCCGGCATCAAAAAAGGCTTCACGTTTTCTGGTCCAGTAAATTTCACCACGGACATTCCGACTACGAAAATTTTCGGCTGGTTCAGGAGGGCGCCTTAAAGGGGAAAATTGTTGAACTCAACCCAAGCGGGGAGCCGCTTGAAAAGTTACCCCTCGACTTCTCCATAAAGAAAAATGTTGCCGCCATCTTTTTTTCAATGTTACTGCTGTGCTTCATATTCATATCAGTAGCCCGTTCGTATAAGAAAAGGCCAAAATCGGCACCAAAAGGTTTGCAGAACCTGATGGAAATGCTCATACTGTTTGTTCGTGACGATATAGTTATTCCCTCACTTGGGCAAAAACACTATGCCAAGTATATGCCCTTCCTGCTAACTATCTTTTTCTTTATCTGGATAAACAATTTACTCGGGCTAATTCCAATTTTCCCTGCAGGGGCAAATGTTACGGGAAACATTGCCGTTACCATGGTTCTGGCCATTTTTTCATTCTTTACTATAAACCTAAACGCAAACAAACAGTACTGGAAACACATTTTTAACCCACCTGGCATCCCAATGTTCCTGAAGCTACCAGTTCCATTGATGCCGTTTGTTGAATTGTTGGGAATTTTCATAAAGCCATTCGTTTTAATGGTTCGGTTGTTTGCAAACATTCTAGCTGGGCATATAGTAGCAATGGTTCTGTTTAGCTTAATATTTATTTTTGGTAGCATAAACGTTTACTTTGGTTACGGAATTTCACTTGTAAGTATACTTCTCACTGTATTCATGTCTGTTTTAGAGCTGCTGGTTGCATTAATTCAGGCGTACGTATTTACGCTATTAACCGCACTATTTATTGGAATGGCTACAGAGGAACATCATTAAAATCAATAACCTAAACTTTAAAAAGTATGACAACATTACTCGTTTTTCTCCAGGTTGCAGGCGTTGCGTTTGCAAAAATGGGTGCAGCATTTGGCGCCTCTATCGTTGTAGTTGGAGCTTCGTTTGGGATAGGTAAAATTGGCTCATCGGCACTTGAAGCCATTGCCCGCCAACCTGAAGCTGCTGGCGATATTCGTTCTAGCATGGTAGTTTCTGCTGCTCTGATTGAAGGCGTTGCTTTCTTCGCCATCATTATTTGTGCGTTAGTACTGTTTTTATAATACTAAAATTAAGTTGTCATGGGCTTAATAACCCCCGATTACGGACTAATCTTTTGGATGTTAGTATCCTTTAGCATTCTTGTTTTCATCCTGAAAAAGTATGCCTGGAAACCCATCCTGAACGGGATTAGAAACCGAGAGGAACAAATATCAAAATCGTTACACGAAGCTGATTTGGCCCGTGAAGAAATTGGCAAATTGCATAGCCAAATTGACGAACTCTCTCAGAAAGCCAAAGCAGAGCGCGATGCAATTATGCAAGAAGCCCTTCTACTGAAAGAAAAAATGATTGAAGAAGCTAGCTTAAAGGCAAAGGAAGAAGCCCAGAAACTTTTGGCTGAAGCCCGTGAAACAATTAGAAGGGAAAAAGAAAAAGCACAACTTGAGCTACGAAGCTACACCTCGAAAATTGCAATTCAAATTGCAGAAAGCATTCTTAGAAGTGAACTTGACAACAAGGCAAAGCACGAGCAACAAATCCAAGCGCTTTTAAACGAAATCTCTTCAAAAAACTAGGATGGATCAGGGACGAGTATCGGTAAGCTATGCAAAAGCTCTGTTCGATTGGGCCAGCAAAACGGCTCGTATCGATGAGGTTTATCAACAAACAGGGACGCTGATTAACCTCATTGAAGACAATGCTGATTTTTACATGTTACTTCACTCTCCCATGATTTCGTTCACAAAAAAGAGCGAATCAATTTCCAAAGTTCTTGGCAGCTGCTGTCCTGTGCTTACAAAACTTGTACTGTTAATGGTAAAAAACGGGAAGGAGAACCTGATTCGAAACACCCTGCTATCCTTTAACCTGCTTTACCGAAAAAAGAACCAAATTACACAAACTTCGGTTGAAAGTGCGATGCCTTTAAGCCAAGAAACAAAGCAACAGTTTATTCGCTTTTTTGAGGAGAAGTTTGGAGGAAGCATCGAATTTAAACATTCTGTAAACCCCAGTTTAATTGGTGGGTTTTTAATTACAATCGACGATAAGTTGGTTGACAAAAGTGTGAAAGGCGAAATTGAGACCATTCACCGTAAACTTGTTAGTATTGAGAAATAGAAACCACTAGCATGGCAAACATTAAAGCATCAGAAGTATCCGAAGTTCTAAGGAAGGAACTTGAGGGTCTCGACCTTAACAAAGGTTTTGAAGAAGTAGGAACTGTTCTTCAGGTTGGTGACGGGATTGCTCGTATTTACGGGCTTTCCGGTGTGCGCTCCAACGAAATTATTGAATTCGAATCGGGCGTAATGGGTATTGTACTAAACCTTGAAGAGGATAATGTTGGAGCAGTGCTTCTTGGCTCTTCCGAGCTTGTAAAAGAAGGTTTTCGGGCCAAACGAACCGGAAGAATTGCATCAATCCGCGTTGGAGAGGGGCTTCTTGGCAGGGTTGTGAATACACTGGGTGAACCAATTGATGGGAAGGGGCCAATAACAGGCGAAACTTACGAAATGCCCTTGGAAAGGAAGGCTCCTGGTGTTATTTTTCGACAACCGGTTACCGAACCCATTCAAACTGGAATTAAAGCGATTGATGCCATGATTCCCATTGGCAGGGGCCAACGTGAGCTCATCATCGGAGACCGACAAACAGGTAAAACAGCCATAGCAATTGATACAATCATTAACCAGCGAAGCTTCTACGAAAAAGGAAAACCTGTTTACTGTATTTACGTTGCCATCGGTCAAAAAGGCTCCACTGTGGCTGGAATCGCGAAAACTTTAGCCGAACACGGTGCTTTAAACTACACCATTATTATTTCAGCATCGGCATCCGATCCGGCAGCACAGCAATTCTATGCTCCCTTTGCAGGTGCAGCCATTGGTGAATTTTTCCGTGATACCGGAAGATCGGCTCTTATCATTTACGATGATCTTTCGAAGCAAGCCGTATCGTACCGCGAAGTTTCGCTTCTACTCCGCAGGCCTCCAGGTCGCGAGGCATACCCCGGCGATATATTCTACCTTCACAGCAGGCTACTAGAGCGTGCGGCAAAAATCATTAATTCCGACGAGATTGCCAGGCAAATGAATGATCTTCCCGAATCGATTAGACACCTGGTTAAAGGGGGAGGTTCGCTCACTGCTCTTCCAATAATTGAAACTCAGGCGGGTGATGTTTCTGCGTACATACCAACCAACGTAATCTCCATTACCGACGGTCAAATTTTCCTTGAATCGAACCTTTTCCACAGTGGTGTTAGGCCTGCCATTAACGTTGGTATTTCTGTTTCGCGCGTTGGTGGAAAAGCACAAATTAAATCGATGAAAAAGGTTGCTGGTTCCCTGAAGCTCGACCAGGCTCAGTACCGAGAGCTGGAAGCTTTCGCAAAATTTGGTTCCGATTTGGATGCTGCAACTATAGCTGTTCTTGACAAGGGGGCAAAAAACGTTGAAATTCTCAAACAGAAACAGTACTCACCCTTGCCGATTGAAGAGCAGGTTGCAATAATTTTTTGCGGAACAAACGGATTGTTAAAATCGATTCCGGTTGAACAAGTTAAAATATTTGAGGCTGATTTTATTGAGAACATAAAATTTAACCACAGTAAAATTCTAACTGAAATTGCACAAGGAGAATTTAACGACTCCATCGCAGAGGTTCTGGCTCAAGTTGCCAAGGAAGTTGCCCAAAAATACAGTAAATAAACTATGGCAAACCTTAAAGAGATAAGAACTCGTATACAATCGGTTCAGTCGACCCGAAAGATCACTAGTGCCATGAAGATGGTTTCGGCTGCAAAATTTCATAAAGCGCAGGAAACCATAATTCGTTTCGACCCTTACTCAAAAAAGGTTTTTGAAGTTTTAGCGCAAGCATTTTCAGGAACAACAAACGAGAGTGAAACAAAGAAATGGTTTCATCAAGACAACGAACAGAAAAAGGTAGCTATCCTAGTTTTAACTTCTAACTCAAGCATGTGCGGAGGTTTTAACCAAAACCTGATAAAGAAGGTGGAGGAAGAGGTTTCTTCGGAGCGTTGGAGCAATAAAATTATTGACTACTACTGTATTGGAAAAAAAGGCGGTGACTACTTCATAAAAAAAGGGCGACATGTAAAATCGGTTGATGCAGAAACCATTGATAAACCCAATTTCCAATCCTCCTCACAATACGCCGAGATGCTGATGGAGCAATTCCTTGCCAATGTGTATGACAGTGTATTCGTAGCTTACAGCCAGTTCAAGAATCCTGCTGTGCAGGTACCTGTTATTGAGCGATATCTCCCCATTCAGTTTCCAAAGAGTATTAAGGTTGATCCGAGTCGCGCCACAATCTTCGAACCCGATAGGCTTCACATTGTTAAAACAATAATTCCTAAAGCGTTGAAGATAAAACTGCATGGTATTATCCTTGAAGTATCAGCAGGAGAACATGGTGCCCGCATGACGGCCATGCATCAGGCTACCGATAATGCCTCTGAGTTAATCCGTGATCTCACCCTACAGTACAACAAAGCACGACAAGCAGCAATTACAAAGGAGATTCTTGAAATTGTATCGGGAGCAGAGGCGCTTAACGGTTAACCCCTATTCGGATATACTTACCGGGCGATTCAATAATTTCTTTGATGGTTTGTTAATCTCTGCAATATCTTCAGACACGTTTATAATGCAGTCGCCTAATCTTTCAACCTCTGTGAAAAGGTCGCTATATATTACACCTGCCTGATAGTTGTACTTTTTACCTTCAACGTTTTTAATGTGCTCCTCTTTCAACTTGTTTCGAAACTGGTTTATCTTTTCCTCCGACTCATAGGCAGGGCCTAGGTTTATGCTCGTATAGCCAATCTCCAGGTTATCAATCATGACTGTTATTGCTTCTTCGGCTAAATCGAACATGTGGTTTAGGTTGTCTCTGGTTTCCTGGTTAAACCAAATATTGGCGACCCTTTTCCGACGAAGAGTCTTTGCCAGGTTGTAGTTACAATCGGAAATACTTTCTATTTCACTGATAATTTTAAACATGGCTTGTAACCTTCTTGAACTTTCATCGCTTAGGTCGTGAGCCGATACTTTATTTAAATATGTTGCAATTTCAACCTCAACTCTATCACTAATGGTTTCGTACTTATCGATTCGTTCGTATAGCTTAAAGAAATTCTTCTCGTTGGTTTCACGGAACAGTTCGCGAACAAAACCAAACATCTTGTCAGTACGTTTTGCGTAGTTTATTATCTCTTTTTTTGCTTGCAGCAAAGAAAGTTCTGCGGTTGAAAGCAGCCCGATTTCAATATGTTTAAGCCTAAACTCCTCCTCTTCTGTTTCTTTTATTGGAACCAGCTTCGAAACCAGTTTAACAATTACAGGTGTAAACCACACTAACAATAATGTGTTGATTACATTGAATGTGCTGTGAAAAATTGACAACGCTATGGGTACTCCTGCAGGGGTAACGAACGGGGAGTCCCCTCCCATATCAACCACAAAACGGCCAATCATTCCAATAAAACTTCGGAAAACAAAAAGCATCCAAACAACTCCAAACATATTGAAAATTAAGTGGGCACGGGCGGCTCGTTTTGCCGAAACATTTGCTACAGCAGCCGCTATATTTGCAGTTATGGTTGTTCCTATATTTTCTCCTAACACCATTGCAGCCGCAAGTTCGAAGCTAATCCAGCCATTGTTGCACATTACCAGGGTAAGCGCCATGGTAGCACTGGATGACTGAATAACAACTGTGAGCAAAGTACCTATCGCTACAAAAATAACGATGGAAAGGAACCCGTGACTAGTATAGTTAGCGAGAAAAGAGAGAATTTCGGGTTGATCGCTAATATTGGGAACGGAATTCTTCAAAAAATCTAACCCCAAAAAGAGTAGGGCAAACCCAACAGCAAGTTCTCCCCACGATTTTCGAGATCCCTTTTTGCTAAAAACCAAAGGGAAACCAATGCCAATTAGGGGTAATGATAGTGCGCTAATTGAAAATTTAAAACCAAGGAGCGATATTAGCCAGGCAGTAAATGTGGTGCCAATATTTGCTCCCATAATTACACCAACCGATTGAACTAACGAAAGTAAACCCGCATTCACAAAGCTAACCACCATAACAGTTGTTGCGGAGCTTGATTGGATAATCATTGTAACTAGCAACCCCGTTAAAATCCCTTTCACTCGGTTCGAGGTCATTGCTGCCAGGATATTCCGCATTTTGTCGCCAGCAACCTTTTGTAACGATTCGCTCAGCATTTTCATGCCAAACAGGAATAAACCCAGCGAACCTACCAGGGTTAAGAAATCCATTAATCCGTAGTTCATGGCTAATTTAATTTGTGGTACGCAAAAGTAACAAAATGAATTAATGAAATAAAACCAAAAAGTTGATTTTACTCATTTTATGCTTTAGAAAAGTTATTTACTAAACCTTGTAACAATGTAACAATAAACAACTACCTTTGCAGCCCGAAAAAGGACAAGAATATAACTTGTGTCTCAAACTGAATTTCAGCACATAACGCCATATGCCAAACATTAGAAACATTGCCATAATTGCCCACGTTGACCATGGGAAAACAACGTTGGTTGATAAAATGATTATTCAGGGAAAACTACTGAAAGAACACGAGCTTCCGGGTGAACTAATACTCGACAGCAATGAACTTGAGAGAGAAAGAGGAATCACGATTCTAGCAAAAAACGTTTCGGTTACCTACAAGGGAACCAAAATTAATATAATTGACACACCCGGTCACTCCGATTTTGGGGGTGAGGTTGAACGCGTGCTCAACATGGCTGACGGTGTTCTGCTGTTGGTTGACGCCTTTGAAGGAACCATGCCCCAAACCCGCTTTGTACTTCAAAAGGCACTTGCCTTGGGCTTAAAGCCAATTGTAGTAATTAACAAAGTCGACAAGCCCAATTGCCGTCCGGAGGAAGTGCAGGAGCAAGTATTCGAGCTAATGTTCAACCTAAACGCTACCGAAGACCAGCTTAACTTCCCAACAATATATGGAAGCGCAAAACAGGGTTGGATGTCGGACAATTGGAGAACACCCTCAAACGATATTACACCATTACTCGATTCGATACTGGAAAATATTCCCGAGCCAAAAGTTGAAAAAGGGACGCCTCAGCTTCTTATTACATCGCTCGACTACTCATCGTACGTGGGACGAATTGCCATTGGTAAGCTGCACAGGGGTTCGTTGGCGCAGGGGCAAATGGTTTCGCTGGTTAAACGCTCTGGCCAAGTAATAAGAACAAAAATTAAGGAACTCCTTCTTTTTGAAGGACTGGGAAAGATAAAGGTTGAAAAGGTAAGTGCAGGAGACATTTGTGCTCTGGTTGGTATTGAAGGTTTCGACATAGGCGATACTGTGGCAGACATCGAGGAGCCCGAAGCATTGCCCACCATTGAGGTTGACGAACCTACCATGAGCATGCTCTTCACCATAAACGATTCACCCTTTTTTGGGAAGGAAGGGAAATTTGTTACCTCAAGACACATAAAGGACCGGCTCGACAAAGAACTTGAAAAGAACCTGGCCTTACGGGTCAAAGAAACCGACAAAGCCGATTCGTTTACCGTTTACGGAAGAGGTGTTTTACACCTTTCAATTCTTATTGAAACCATGCGCAGGGAAGGTTACGAGCTTCAGGTTGGCCAGCCAAAGGTTATCATTAAAATGGTGGGGGGAGAAAAGTGTGAGCCCATTGAAATCCTGAATATCGATTTACCCGATGAGTTTTCAGGCAAGGCCATTGAGGTTGTAAACCGACGCAAAGGCAGCTTGCTGATAATGGAACGAAAAGCTGATAGGATTCACCTTGAATTCGAAATTCCGGCTCGAGGAATAATTGGTTTACGAAACATACTCCTTACTGCAACCGCTGGCGAAGCCGTAATTTCCCATAGGTTTAAAGGCTTTGAGCCCTACCGTGGCGAGATTGAATCGAGAATAAATGGCTCGCTCATAGCCCTCGAAAGCGGAACTGCCTACGCTTACGCAATAAACAAGCTACAGGATCGGGGTAAATTTTTTATCGAGAACCACGAGGAGGTTTACGCCGGACAAGTGGTTGGTGAAAACAACCGGGCTGGCGATTTAGGAATTAACGTAACCAAGTCGAAGAAGCTAACCAACGTACGGGCATCAGGCTCCGACGAAAAAATATTTCTGGCTCCGCCAATTAAGTTTAGCCTCGAGGAAGCTCTTGAGTACATACAGGAGGATGAATACGTTGAAGTAACCCCGGTGGCTATTCGTTTACGTAAAATTTATCTCGACGAGAACGAACGAAAGAGAAGAGCAAAAAACTAGTACGCTCTAATTCTCAAACCTCCATCTTCTGTGCGACCAAAGCCAGTTTTCGGGTTGTTTCCTAATAATTTGCTCTAGCGTTTTTGCATAGCGTCGGGTTATTTCTCCATCTGGTAGCTCTTGGGGATTATCGGCTAAAACCGAAAGTTCAACCTCGTAAAATCCCCTTTTCTTCCTTTGAACATCGATGTAAACAACCGGAAGGTTGTACAATCGGGCATACTTCTCGGGGCCGTGAAGGAAGAGAGTTTCTATTCCTAAAAAGTTAACTTTATACGCTAAATGCCTACGCGAGCGTAAGGTTCGCTGGTCGGCGGCCATTAGGAAAGCGCTAAGCTTACTACTATAGCTCTCAAAGGTTTTTGATGTTTCGCTTATTGAAGCTAAGGTGGTTCCAAATTTGGACCGATTACTTCTTACAAACCTATCGATAAACTTATTGTCAATCCTCTTGTAAAGTGCAACCACATTAAAATTAGTTTGCAAACTTGCTGACAGGCTGCCCCACTCCCAGTTGCAGTAGTGTGCAGTTACACCTATAACGCTTCGGTTCGATAAGTAGAACTGATTTAAAACCTCGGGGTTAACGACTCTATGGCGACGAATTACCTGCTTGGGAGTCATTGTAAACGACTTGATGCTCTCCAGAAAAATATCGGCCAAGTTTTTATACGACAGCTGAACTAGCTTCTTGTGTTGGTTTTCGTTCAATTCAGGAAAAACTCTTCTTAGGTTCGAATCTATTACCTTACGCCGATATCCAAACACGTTCCGAAGAAGGAATCCTAAAAAATTTGAAATTGCATAAAGGAACGGGAAGGGTAACAATCCAACCAACACAACCAGTAGGAAGAAAAGGAAAGAAAGCAGATAGCTAAGCATTTTATCAATTTTAGGACACGAAATTAGCTATTTATCGTTCAATTCATCATGAAACTTAGAATAAAAACCATAACTTTCAATTTGGTTCGTTTTAATCTTTTGAAGCATACTTTATACAAACCTATTTGGAAATAGTAAATGAAGCAGTGGAAAACAGAAAATGGCACTCAAATTATTAAGTTACTCAGCGGTAGAATAAATGTTTACCTAGTAAAATGCAGCGGGTTTAACATTCTGGTGGATACCGGAATGTGCTACGCGTACCGGTCACTAAAGAAAGCCATACTTAAATCACTTCCTCTAAGTGAAACAGTAAGTTACCTTGTGCTTACCCATACACATTTCGATCATTGCCGGAATGCACACAGAATTAAACGAGACTACCAATGCCGCATAGTTGCTGGTGAAAACGAATCGAATTGTACCGAAGCTGGATTCACCCCTATTCCTGAGGGAACGAATTGGTTTACAAAAAGAATTTCCAACCTTGGGAAAAGGTTGGGTCGATCTTTCCTGGGTTACTATCCCTTCACGGTTGATGTAGTAATTCAAAACCAGCTAAAAATTGAAAACCAATCTTCCAAAATTGAAATGATCTCCACCCCGGGTCACTCAACCGGTTCTATCAGCGTTTTGGTTGACAATGAAATAGCTCTGGTGGGCGATGCAATGTTCGGAACCTTTAAAAACTCCATTTTCCCCCCATTTGCCGATGACGTAACTGAAATGAAGCGAAGCTGGAAAAAACTTCTGGATACTGGTTGCAATATTTTCTTTCCCGGTCATGGAAAGGAGATTTGCAAAAAACTGGTTGAGAAGGAAATAGAAAAACATCAAGCTTTAACTAGCAAAATTAATTAACTGGTAACCAAAACATATCCTCGATTTAACCCAAACTTCAAGCTGAGTTAACCTACCACCAATACTTTTGCCAAAACTGCTATGACTGGCAAAGAGAACTTTCTATTCCTATACTTAAAAACAGGTGGAGGGCATCTGGCACCAGCTTAGCTCAGAAAATATTTTAAACTTCGTTTAATTTACGGCTACATTCCACATTTTTATTAAATTGCATGCTTGATAGCCATTCTTTCAAACATTCAATTATGAGAACACGTTGCATTGAATTAGCTGCATTCCTTTTCTTTTTCACCTGCCTGTTTTTTTCAACACTAGCTTACTCTCAGGATACCGATAGCCTAAAACTAAAATTGGAGGAAACCACCGATTTAGATGAAAAGTACAACATCTATCTTCAAATTGCATATAACTACTGGTATACAAACACTGATTCTTCAAAGTACTATTTGAATAAGGCAATACAGTATGCAACAACTAGTGAGAGAGAAGTAAAAGTTATGATGGACGTTGGTCTCCTATTTAACGAAATACAGCTATACGATAGTGCGTTAGCTACCTTTACTCATATTTTTAACCGCTACGAGAAAGAGCTTACCCTAAAAAACAAAGCCAAACTTTTTGGAAACATAGGTAATAGTTATAGCTATAAGGGTTACTTAACTAAAGCAACCGAACAATACCAAAAAGCAGCAACAATATTTGAAGAGATCAACGACTCGGTTGATATGGCAACCGTTTACGGAACATTAGGTAACATTTACTTTGAAAACAATAACTATAAAGAAGCCATCCGCCATTACATCCAATCTAAAAACCTTTTTAAAGAGTTACAGTATTTTGGTGGCTACGGCCTCAACCTAATGAACATTGGAACAAGCTACAAGAACCAGAATAAATCCGATACTGCGCTATTCTTCTACCAGCAAGCTTTACATATCTTCGACTCACTTGGTAACATGCCATTCCAAAAGGCACAATGTATGGCAAACCTAGGCAACCTTTTTGCCAGCATGGAGAAACTTCAGAAAGCCGAAAAATACCTTATTGAAGCAGAATCTGTATTCTTAAAACACAACACCCTCTATTCAGTAGCTCAAATAAATCAGGATTTGGCATACATCTACCTCAAGATGAACTTGCCGAACCTTGCCAAAGAAAAAATTGACAAAAGCAGCAAGTTGATTGAAGAGAATGGGTACAACATTTTACTGCTTGGAACAAAACGGTTGCTTTGGGAATACTATGACACGCAAAATAATTGCGATTCTGCTTTATTCTGGTTTACCAATTACATTTCCTTTAAAGATAGCATAGATTCATTCGAGAAGGAAAAAAACCTAGATATACTCCTAGCCCAGTTTGACTCAGAAAGAAAGGAGAAGCAAATAGTACTACTAAAGCAGAAGCAGGAAATCAGCCAGCTTAAGATTCGACGAAGAACCCTAATTTTTTTCATTACAATTATTGGGTTTGCCGTTTCTATTGCATTCATTATTTCACTATACATAACCAACAAGAAGCGTCGCAAAGCAAATAAATTGCTGACTTTTCAAAATGGAGAAATTATTCAGCAGAAGGAAGAAATCGTTTCTCAGCGTGATGAGATTGAGAGCCAGCGCGATTTACTACAGAACCAAAACGATTTGCTGGAACAATTCCGCACCCATACAACCGAAAGCTTACGCTACGCTCAAAGCATCCAGGCAGCAATTCTTCCTTCGGAAAAAGTTCTCCAGCAAATTTCCCCCGATTATTTTGTGTTAATGAAACCTTGCGAGATTGTTAGTGGAGACTTTTTCTGGGCTACCTCATTCGATAATTACCATATTTTCTGCGTTGCCGATTGCACTGGTCATGGTGTTCCCGGTGCTTTCATGAGCATTCTGGGTATAACTGCCCTAAACGATATTGTAGCCCGCCACAGGGTGACAAAACCTTCAGAAATTCTGGGGTTTCTTCGTGAGAGTGTTATCGATGCGCTTAAGCAGAACGACCCTGAACAACTCCACAAGGATGGGATGGACATTGCACTATGTTCCTATAATGAGAAAACCAAGGAGCTTCAGTTTGCCGGAGCAGGAATTCCGTTGCTAATTGCTTCAAGCACTAAACTGGAAACCGATATGCTAAGCAACCCAATAGCTACTAACGAATTCGGCCAAAGCCTATACGAGGTTAAAGGGAATATTATGCCCGTTGGCAGCTCGCCACGCATGAAACCATTCACAAACATTACAATCCCATTAAAAAGTAACAGTGCATACTTGTACCTTGTTACCGATGGATTTCAAGATCAAATGGGTGGGAAGCACAATAAAAAATTCGGCGTGAAAACTTTACGCGACCATCTTCTCACAAACGCTAATCATTCTCCAAAAGTTCAACACGATTCATTAAACACCGTGTTTGAAGACTGGAAAAAGGGTAAAAATCAGATTGATGATGTAACCATTCTGGGAATAAAACTTTAAAAAGTGAGGAATATCACTATGCTAAGACTACCACGCTCCCAACTTTGATTTGTATATTTGATGTTTTCGATTCCATACAACAAAGAATGTATAAAATTAGTAAATACTTACTGGCTATTTTTGTTTGTGTTTCTTTTGTTAATTGTGTTTTTAGCGAAAACACAAAAGTTGACAGTATAAAAATTCTTTTTGAAAAGGCTGCTCACGACACCACAAAAATTGGTTACCTTCTTGAACTTGGCGATATATTTGAAACTTCAAACCCCAACGAGGCAATCTCATACTACCAAGAAGGGTTAGCTCTTGCTCAGAAACTCGACCTGCCAAACATCGAAAAAACAGAACACATTATTACGTGCAACAGGTTAATTGGGCTGGTTTACTATAACCTCAACACCTACGATAAGGCCATGGAGTACTTCATGGAGTCACTAAAACTCAGTGAAAGCATCGGTTATAAACCGGGAATCATCGCATCGTTTAATAATATTGGGATGATTCACGAATCGCTAGGGAACTTCACACAATCAGTTGATTACTACAACAAATCCATTGACCTTTCAAAAGAAATTGGCGATAACTTTGGTGTTGCCCGCGGATACAACAATATTGGCATTAGCTACGCAAACCAAGGAAAAGTACATTTAGCAATTGCAAACTACGCCCGGGCGGCCGATGCCTTTGAAAAAAGTGGGAACAAGTATTACAAGGCCGTAACACACAACAATATTGGAACCTACTATTTAGGCATTGCCTACGAAAAAGAGAATCCCGATTCGAATGAGTACTACTATAATCAGGCAAAAATAAACTTCGAAAAGGCTCTTGTTGTTTTTAGAGAAATGGAAGAACTCTACGATATGGCAACCTGCCTGGTGAACCTGTCGCAAGCATACTACCAGCTTCATATACTCGCTCATGGTTTCGAGCCAACCCTTTCCGTAAGCCTTCAAAAAGCCATCGATTATGCAGAAGAATCGCTTAAAACCGCACAGCGCATAAAATCGTTTGGAACCATTTTCTTTGCTGCGTTCACGCTAAGAGATATCAACCGAATTCTAGGAAACTATAAAACGTCCCTTGAGTATGCCGATTTAATTGTTTCCAACAACGACAGCCTCTTTCTTCAAGAGAAAGACAGAACCATTGCCGAAATTGAGGCGCAGTACCAAACCGAGAAGAAGGAGCAGCTAATTGAACGACAGAATTTAGAAGCCAAACGACAGGCAACTTTTCGCAACGCATTAATAATTAGCTTAGCGCTAACCCTTCTCTTTGCTCTTTCAATATTCATTGGTTACCGGAATAAACGAAAAGCGAATACCACTATTAAGGAGCAGTACGAAATTTTAGGGCAAGCTAATGCTGAGATTCTGGCTCAGCGAGATGAGTTGGAAGCCCAGCGCGACATGCTAATGAACCAGAACCAACGGTTAGAAGAAGCTCATACCCATATTACTGACAGTTTACATTACGCCCAAAGCATTCAGGCAGCCATTCTGCCATCCGAAAAAATAGTTGAAAGCATTTCGCCTAACTATTTCATCATTATGAAACCCTTCCAGGTCGTGAGCGGTGATTTTTTCTGGGCAGTCACAATTAACGAATACAAAATATTTGGCATCGCTGATTGCACCGGCCATGGAGTTCCTGGTGCGTTCATGAGTATTCTTGGGCTTAACGCTCTAAACGACATAATTGTCCGCCATCGAATTGTTGAGCCCGATATAATACTTAACTACTTACGCGATAGCGTAATAAATGCGCTTGGCCAGAACGATCCAAACCAGCTACACAAGGACGGAATAGATATTGCGCTGTGCACATTCAACTCCAAAACGAAGGAGCTTCAGTACTCGGGTGCCGGAATTCCTCTTTGGATGGTTTTAAACGATGATTCGAACTGTAAAACAATCAAAGAAAAACATTCAAAAAATGCTTTTTACCTTAATAGCCACAGCCTTTTTGAAGTAAAAGCCGATATAATGCCCGTTGGCGTATCTCCACTAGTAAAGCCCTTCACAAAAAATACGTTTTCACTAAAAAATTGTAGCGCTTCTATTTACTTAGCAACCGATGGCTTTGCCGATCAGTTCGGAGGCACGGATGGTACAAAGTTTGGCTCAGCTCGGCTGAAAAATCTTATCCTTCAAAATGCTGATAAAACCTTTGTTCAACAAAAAAAGATTATTTCCACCGATTTTGAAAGTTGGATCTCAACGCACTCCCAGGTAGATGATGTAGCTATTCTTGGTATAATGCTGTAATACTTCTCTTTTTTTTCGATTATCTCGTATAAATTTTCGTGATTTTTGTAAATTGTTGGTATTTATTCCCTCATTACCAACAATTAAATATGGTGATTTACCATACAACCCTAGGTATAATGAAGAATGGGGCTGAACGGTTTCGATTCTTGAAACGAATATTATTAATAATAGCAGCATGAAACACCCAGGCAAGACATTTACAAAACATTTGGGTAAACCAATCGCAATTTGTGAGCCAAGGGAAGCAAATATTTTATTGGGCATTTCTAATTACAAACATTCAAAATGCCTATATCGCACAGACCGACAAAATACTATGAGGTCAACCTAAATTCTTATCGGATGAAACATCTCATTACCTTCGTTACCATTTTTTTTGTTTCTGTTATCATTTCATTCGCAGAAAAAACAACTAAAATTGATAGCTTAAAACAGGCTCTGGTGTCTACAAATTCCGATACAAATAAAGTTGACCTACTAATTGAACTAAGCAAATACTATATTAATTCCGATTCAACGTTAACCCTTAAATACCTGAGGGATGCGCTACTCGTAAACGAAGAGAATGCATTATGTTATAGGTTAGTAGATATACACCACTTAACAGCTTACACTTTCTATAAAAATTTAAAATATAACGTTGCTATTCAAAATATTAATAGGGGAATAATTCTATCTACTCAACAAAAAGACACGTCTCGTTTAGCTAGCTTATACTACTTTAAAGGATCTGTATTCAGCGATATTGGAGAATATGATTCATCATTAAAAAATTTAAGCAAAGGTTTAAACCTATTTAATAGTATTGGCAACAAAAGCCAAATAGCAGAAGGTTACAGATGTATTGGTGAGACAAAGTGGTTACAAGGTGATTACACATTAGCTACAGAATACACTGAAAAAGCAATCCCTCTTTACGATTCAACAGGTTATGAAACAGGGAAAGCTTGGGCTTTCAATACTCTTGCAATTCTTTGTTTTGAGCAAGATCTTTACGATCAGGCTCTTCAATATTATAATTCAGCATACGAAATTCTTTTAAAAAACAATGAAATATCTAGCTTATCCGCAATTACACTAAATAAGGGCGAAATATATTGGAAAAGAAAAGATTACGAAAAAGCATTGGAACTCTACAACGCTTCCCTTGAAATTTCTTTGAAGTATAATATTCGTTCCAATATTGCCTACTGTTACACAAACATTGGGATTGTTTACCATGAGATGAGGAATTACGCCTTAGCAAAAGAAAATTACGATAAAGCAATGTTGACATGGGAAGATATTGGTGACAAAACAGGCTTAATTTACTGTTTAAATTATTTAGCAATACTCAAACTTGATCAAGGTTTTATAAATAATTCAATAATCGATGCAAACAGAGTATTAAAAATATCAAAGCAAATTGGGTCAAAAGATGAAACCAGAAGGGCCTATGAAACATTATCAAAAGCATACTCGAAAATTGGAGAATACAAAAAAGCTTACGATTCTCATGTGTTTTTTAAGAAGTTTAACGATTCAATTTTTGATGGGAAAGCAAAAAATAGGCTACTATCTATCGAGTCAAGAAATAAACTCGAAAAACAGAAACAACAGCTCGAAATACAAACAATAGAGTTAAAACTAAAAGATTCAAAAATAAAACAGCAAACAACACAAAGGAATGCATTGCTTGGCGGGCTAGGTTTGATTACGATTGTTATTTTTTTAGTTGCCTATGCTTACGTTCAAAAGAGAAAGGCAAACGTTGAAATTACCAAACAAAAAAATGAAATTGAAAATCAAAAGATCCAAATAGAAACCATCCACGAGGAGGTAACATCAAGCATTCGTTACGCCAAACGGATTCAGGGAGCTGTGCTACCTTCTGATAACCAAATGACCGAGCTTTTAGGCGATCACTTCCTCCTGTTCAAACCAAAAGATATCGTTTCTGGTGATTTTTACTGGGTAACCAAAGTTAAGGGATGGCTCATCTTTTGCGTTGCCGACTGTACCGGACACGGTGTTCCCGGTGCGTTCATGAGCATGCTGGGCGTTTCGTTCCTCAACGACATTGTTCATAAAGAAAACGTAACATCAGCCAGCGAGGTTCTGAACCACCTGCGAGTTAGCATTATTGATGCGCTAAAGCAGAAGGGTGAAGGAGGCGAACAAAAGGATGGAATGGACATTGGGCTTTGCGCTATTAACACCGAAACAAATCAGATGCAGTTTGCTGGAGGGTACAACCCGTGCTGGGTGGTGCCAAACCCTGAGTTTTCAAAGGCCAGAATTCATCGTTCAACAATAGAGCAGGAGGATTCTGTTATCCAGCTGAAACCCGATAAAATGCCCATTGCCATTCATCGGCAAATGGAACCGTTCACTAACCATTTGGTGCAACTTTACCCCGGCGACCAAATATACCTTCTGTCAGATGGTTTTCAGGATCAGTTTGGTGGCCCACAGGGTAAAAAGTTCATGGTAAAGAAGCTACGCGAGCTGGTGGTAGCCAACGCTTCCCTTCCCATGAACAATCAGCGCGAAGCGCTGGAAAAAGCGCTGGAGGAGTGGAAAAATGGAGTTGAACAGGTGGATGATGTAACGATACTTGGCATCCGATTATCCTAAATTTTAATCTCGACCATAGTAAGATTTTCCCCTATAACATTCCCAAAATACCAAAATTATTGTAAATTGTATGCGTATGGTTGTATGCTGTGCTTTACACAAACATACGTTTACCCCACTTTTGCTATTGCAGACGTTTCTGAATTTTGATGAAATAAACTAGCTATGAAACCTCTCTTTTTGCTCTCCCTTTTTTCTGTATTTGGATTTTTTGATGGTATATCGCAAAACTCAAAAATTGATAGCCTTTACAATGAGCTAAAAAAAACTCAGCACGACACAACCGTTTGCAGGCTATACATTGAATTAGGTTACGAGTATGATGGACTAAACACTGATTCATCGTACTACTATGTCAACAAATCGCTCGTTCTGGCCGAAGAGGAAAATCTTTCAAAAAAACAATCGTCTGCACTTACCCTTATTGGAACCATTCTCCGCCGGAGAGGAGACTACGAAGGTTCAATGGAAGTTTTTATAAAGGCAATAAGGATTGACGAGAAGCTTGGCGACCTATTTGGCCAATCGAAAAACTACAACAACATTGGCCTTATTTACAAAGACCAAGGGAACTACGAGAAAGCTATTGAATATCTCCAAAAATCAATGGACATTAAGCGGGCACTTAACAACCAAAGAGGTATTGCCAGCAGCCTTGTAAATATTGGAATAGTATATCGTTATCAAGGTTTATTCGACAAAGCCATTGATCAGTACATACAAGCTATAAAAATACTTGAAGAGCTAAACGATAAGGACGGTGTAGGAAAATGTTACAATAATATTGGAAACCTGCACTATAGCCAACAAAATTTTGAAAAAGCCTTAAATTACTTCGAAAAATCGCTTGATGTAGCTCGTGAGCTGAACGATATGCGCGGGATTTCCCGTTCACTAAACAACATTGCAATAATTTACCGTAAGCAATCAAACTTTACAAAAGCCATAGAATACTATGAAGAAGCAATAAAAATATCAGATAAGCTGGACGACCAAAAAACACTTTCAATAATCTACAATAATTTGGGCTCAATTTACCGGTTAACCGCTGACTTCGATAAAGCGCTAGAGTACCTGCTTATTGCAATGAACATTCGTGAGAAAATTGGCGACAAGCAGGGGCTCGCCAGCTCCTACCTAAGCATAGCTGAGTTCTATAACTCCCTAGCCGACTCTACCTCAAAAGACGCCAGGTACCCAACACTAAACCAAGCCATTAAGTATGGATTATTGGCGTACAACATTTCGTCAGAAATAGGCGCTCTTCCCTCCCAGTTGTCGGCAACAAACATCTTAAAAGAATCATACGCTAAATTTAATCGGTTCGAAAAGGCACTTTACTATGCAAACATTCAGCTTGACTTGGCAGACAGCCTAAATATTCAAAACAAGAACAGAGCGGTTACCGAGATTGAAACAAAATACGAAACCGAAAAAAAACAGCAGGAAATTGAGAAACAAAGACTAATTATTGAGCGAAATATTGCCCACTCGCAGAAGCAACGAAATAGAATTATTTCGTTAATTTTTGGGTCAGTTTTTCTCTCGTTGCTCGCCATAACAATATACCTTTCGTACCGACAAAAAAGTTCGAAAAACAGGATTATTACCGAAAAGAATGCAATTCTTGAGCAATACAATGAGGAAATTAAGGCTACCTCCGAAGCCCTTTCTGAACATAACGAAAGACTTAAAATTCAGAACGATGAAATCATTAAGCAGCGAAACGAAATTGAACTTCAAAAAAATTCGTTAGCAAACCTGGCATGGGAACTTCAGGAAAGGAAGGAAGAAATTGAGGCGCAAAAAGATGTGTTGACCTTTCAAAACAACGAAATAACAAGCTCAATAATATACGCCCAGCGTATCCAAAGCGCAGTGCTACCTTCGGAAAACTACCTAAACGATCTTTTTTCAGATTTCTTCATTCTGTATAAGCCCAAGAGCATTGTTAGCGGCGATTTCTACTGGGCCACAAAAATCCGAAATCTAATTGTTTTTTGTGTTATCGATTGTACCGGTCACGGTGTTCCTGGAGCATTCATGAGCATGATGGGCGTATCATTTCTTAACGAAATTGTGGCGAAGGAACAGGTTACAAATGCTGCCGAAGTGCTAAACCAGCTTCGAAATCACGTTGTGAACTCAATGAGGCAGACAAGCGACAGCTACGAACCCATCGATGGCATGGACATTGGCCTGTGCGTTCTAAACACCCAAACCTTTTCCCTTCAATTTGCTGGTGCAAACATTCCCTGCTGGATAGCCACCAAGGCCGAAAAACTAAACAACAAATCGTTAGTAGAACTTAAACCTGACTCCATGCCAATTGCCCGTTACGAACGGATGGAACCTTTCTCGCTTGCTGAATACCAGCTGAAGGAAAACGATAAAATTTACCTTGCTACCGATGGCTTTGCCGACCAATTCGGTGGCTCCGAGGGGAAAAAGTTTCAAAAATCACGTTTAATGAAGGTTCTTGCTCAAAACTCACATAACGCATTGAGCGAACAAAAAAACATTCTCGAGGCCACCTTCGAGGAATGGAAAAACTGCAATACACAGGTTGATGATGTTACAGTACTCGGAATAAAAGTATAAAACTATGAACAAACTCACCGTGCTAAAAACCATTACCCTAACCTTACTTTCGTTTGGTTTTGCAAGTGCCCAGAGCCATTTAATCGATAGCATTATGGCGCAGAATAACATGCACGACACAACAAAAATAAGGCAAATTATTGACTACGGTAACCAAATTAAGCAAACTTCAACGAACCAAGCGCTTATTGCATTCTCCGTTGCCGACAGCCTTGCTGGCTCCAAGTCCAGCAAGAATAATCTTTTTCTAGAACTACAAGGCGATGCGCTGAAACAGAAAGGAATCCTGTACTGGCAATTAGGCCAAAACGACATTGCAGTTCAGCAACTAAACAAGGCTCTAGATATGTTTACAACAGTAAACAGCCTAACAAAGAAAGCCGACGTACTTAACACAATTGGTATCATTCATGCCAGCCAAGCCCACTACGACGAAGCGATAACGTTTTTTAAACAATTCCTTAAGGTTGGAGAAAACTTAGAAAGTAAGCATATTATTGCACGAGCACACAACAACTTTGGTTTAGTCTTCTGGAATAAAGGGAACTACAATTCTGCCATTGAAGAGTTTTTAACCGCTCTCCGACTAAACGAAGAGCTCGGGAATCGAAAAATAATGGGTGGAAACTACAACAATATTGGAAACATACACAAACATCAGGGAAACCTTAAAAAAGCGCTTGAATACTACAGAAAATCGCTCGAAATTGCCATTGAGCTTGATATGAAACAACAAATTACCGGATGTTACAACAACATAGGCGTAGTTCTTATTGACCTTCATCGCGAGCAAACCAATACCGACAGCATGTTGTCGTATATAAATCAAGCTATTCAATACTACGACTTTGCGTTAGCTATTGCAAAGGAAATCAATGATCAACGAAGTTTATCAATGACCTATAACAACATTGGATCTGCATATCACGATTTTGCAGAAATTTCTATAAACCATGAATCTAAACGAAACAACCTGGATAAGGCTAAAGATAACTACACAAAATCCATTTCCATCAAAGAAGCGCTGGGCGATAAAAACGGAATGTCAATCAATTATGAAAACCTTGCAGAAATCTACCTTGAACTTGCAAAACTTCAATCATCTCACGGTTCTGAAAAACAAAATTTGCTGGGTAGTGCATTGTTGAATGCAAAGCAATCAATGCAGCTGGCAACTGAAATTGGCTCAACTTCACGAAAAAACGAAGCAGCTCGTGCTCTTCATCGAGTTTATAAGGAACGGGGAAACTTCCCCAAAGCTCTTGAGTTTGCTGAAATCTATATTTCTACTCGCGATTCCCTTTTCTCTAAAGAGAAAACTGAGGCGCTTACCGAAATGGAAACCCGCTACCAAACAGAAAAGAAGGAGCAAGAAATTGCAAAACAACGGTTACAGATTGAAAAACATAAACTCACAAGAAATCTTCTGATTGCAGGAATTTCCTTGGGTTTTGCCTTGGCGTTGGCAATTTCAGTTGCTTACATCATTAAACGACGCTCCAATAAACTAATTAACTATAAAAACAAGGAGCTTGAGCAGGCCAACGCAGAAATACTTGCCCAGCGTGATGAAATAGAGTCGCAGCGCGATATGGTGGTTTCACAGCGCGATAGGCTTGAACAAATTAACACCCACATGACCAACAGCTTGCGTTACGCCCAGAGCATTCAGGGTGCAATTCTTCCTTCAGAGAAGCTCCTTAGCGAAATTAGTACCGACTACTTCGTATTCATGAAACCATGTGAGCTGGTTAGCGGCGACTTTTTCTGGGCAACAACCTTTGAAAACTACCGAATTTTCTGCGTGGCCGACTGCACTGGCCATGGAGTTCCGGGTGCATTCATGAGTATTCTTGGAATCACCGCGTTAAACGAAATTGTTTCGAACCACCGCGTTACAAAAGCTAGCGATGTGCTGGGCTATTTGAGAGCCAGCGTTATTGATAGCCTAAGCCAAAACGACCCGCAGCACCTCCACAAGGACGGAATGGATATTGGGTTATGTATTTACAACAACTCAACGCACGAACTCCAGTTTGCCGGAGCTCGCATTCCCCTTTGGCTCGTTACAAGCAACCCAGATTCCATCGAATTCACCAACTCACGTCCCGAGGAACCTATTTCGAACAAAAACAACATCCTGCTCGAGGTAAAAGGTGATATTATGCCTGTTGGCATTTCTCCTAAAATGGAATCGTTCGAAAATAATAGCATGATTATCAAAGGAAATTCTGTTTGCATATACCTTGCAACCGATGGCTTTGCCGACCAGTTTGGCCAAAAGGAGAACGCCAAGTTCACCACCAAGCGACTCAAGAGCCTTATTCTTGAACACACTGAAAAACCATTCAGCATGCAGGAAAAAATTCTCGACAATACTTTCGAAGGCTGGAAAGGAATGGAGTACCAAATTGATGATGTGACAATTCTTGGATTAAAACTATAAAAGCCTGATAAATAATCATTTCGTCCTTTCTGTTAAATCAAAGTATGTATGCCACCAAAATATTATATATTTTTAGGTTGGTTATTCACCTCTAATCAATATTTCATATTATAATTTTTCAGTATGAAAATTTCTCATTTCCAAACCTTTATCATAGTTCTAATGCTGTTCCCCAGCATCTGTTTAAGCCAGGAAAACTTTAGTCTAAAGCTGAACCAGGCTCAGAACGATAGTGCCCGATGCGATTTACTAATCAAACACTCCAACTTATATGTCCGGCAAAACGCTGATTCTGCATGGTTCTATATTAACCTTGCGAAGGAGATTGCTGAAAAAAACTATGATGATTACATCTGGGCTAAGCTTATGCTAGGAAATATCCATAGAGATCAGGGAAACTTACACTACTATAGCAACAATTTCAACGAGGCAATTAAATCCTATGCTCTTGCTGCCGAGAACTATCAAAAAGTATCCTCCCTGGAACCGGATGCTGCTGCCGAGAGAATAAACCTTGCATTAGCTAGGCTTTACGTAAATATGGGTGTAGTGTACACATACCTAGGTAACTATGACTTAGCCATGCAAAAGTACATTGATGCGCTTACAGTTTACGAAAAAATTAATGACATTTCCGGAATGGCCAGCTGCTACCTTGGCATGGCAAATTTAGACAGCTTCCAAAAGGAGTATGATCGGGCTATTCAAAAGTTGAACCAAGCTTGCGAGCTTTACCAAACAATTGGAGACAAGAGCAATCTGGCAAACTGTTACAATTCGCTTGGTGGTATATACTTCGAAAAGAAGGAGTTTGACCTCGCGATTGAAACATTTCTTAAAACCCAGAAATTTAGGGAAGAGCTAAACGACAAAAGCGGTGTTTCCACCGCCTACACTAACCTTGCAAATGTCTACCTAGGAAAAGGAGAGTTTGAAAAATCTCTTGAATATTTCACAAAGTCCCTTGCTATCGATCAAACTCTGGGCGATATGTACAGCGTGGCGGTTGTACAGGCCAATATTGCAAGCCTTTACGATAAAATGGCAACCTCCCCGAATGTTGATCCTCAGGCTAGGGTTAAATATTTTTACCTAGCTCTTGAGTACGGGAAAATGGCTTACGCCAACGCAAAGGAGATGGATGTTTTACCCCTAAACAATTTTATTTACAGCATTCTATGTTTAGTAAATCGATCTATAGGTAATTATCCCGACGCAGATTTTTACTTTGAGAAATATGTACAAACCAACGATAGTCTGTACAGCAACGAGAAGGCCAAGGCACTAAGCGAAATTCAAACCATATATGAAACCCAGAAAAAACAGCAGGAGATTGACTACTTGAGTGCAGTTAGCCGCAGGCAAAAGGCAGTAACATACACCATACTTATTGGCTTTCTTTTGGTCGCTATCCTCTCCTCTGTTCTCCTTAAACTTTTCATCCAAAAGAAAAAGGCTAACATGCTCCTTAACGAACAAAAAGAGCAGATTACACTCCAGAATGCAAACTTGCAGCAGGCAAACGAAGAAATATTGGCACAGCACGATGAGATATCGGCTCAACGCGACTTGGTAATCAGCCAAAAGCAAAAGTTAGAAGATATTCACACACAAGTAACGAACAGCATACGATACGCCCAAAGCATTCAAGCTGCCATACTCCCTTCGGAAAAAAAACTTGCCGATATTAGTCCCGATTTCTTTGTCGTTATGAAACCCTGCGAGCTGGTTAGCGGCGACTTTTTCTGGGCAACAACTTTTAATGAATACAAAGTTTTTTGTGTGGCCGATTGTACTGGGCATGGGGTTCCTGGTGCTTTTATGAGTATTCTGGGAATATCTGCGCTAAACGAAATTGTATCAAACCACAGGGTAACAAAAGCCAACGATATTCTAGGTTATATTAGGGCTAGCGTAATCGACAGCCTTAGCCAGAACGACCCACTTCACCTGCATAAAGATGGGATGGATATTGGCGTTTGCATTTTCAACACCGAAACTAAACAGTTACAGTTTGCTGGCGCACGCATCCCTCTCTGGATTGTTACCGAAAATGATTCGGCGATTAGCTGGGATGGGGCTACACCTAGCTGCTCATTTGCAAATAATTATTATTCTCTATACGAAATTAAGGGTGATATCATGCCGGTAGGCATGTCACCAAAAATGGAACCTTTTCGTAACAATAATATTTTTATAAACAACCCTGTTTCCCTCTTTCTTGCCACCGATGGTTATGCCGACCAGTTTGGCCAAACTGATAAAACCAAGTTCACAACCAAACGGCTAAAGAATCTTATTCTTGAAAACGTTGATAAACCTTTTAGCTTACAGGGAGAATTTCTCGATAGTACATTCGAGGAATGGCGGGGCACAGAGTACCAGCTAGATGATGTTACAATTCTTGGAATAAAACTGTAGCTAACCCCTCGAATTGGACAAATCAGTTTTTGGCACAGTAAACGAGAACTCTGAACCCTCTCCTATTTTACTATCAACCCAAATGGTTCCTCCGTTACGCTCAACAAACTCTTTACAAAGTATTAACCCAAGACCCGTTCCTGTTTCCTGTGCCGTTCCTGCTGTTGTTATATTTGAATCTATTCGAAAAAGTTTTGCTAAATCTTTATCAGCAATGCCAACACCTGTGTCCTTTACAGAAACTTTCCAATATAGTCCACTTTCTTCAACATCGCATGTTATGGTACCATTTGTTGGGGTAAACTTAATTGCATTGGAAACTAAATTCCTAACAACAGTGGTAATTTGATTTAAATCAACGTATGCAGCATAATTCTTCCCTATGCTCACGTGCATTGTGATACCCTTTTGGCGAGCATTGCCTAGAAGCAAATCAACGCTTTCATCAATCACGTCTTTTAAGTCAACCATTTTAGGTCGAAGAGGCATACGTCCGGTTTGTACCATCGACCACTGTAAAAGGTTTTCAAGAAGGTTGAAAGTGTTGTTCGAGTACTTGTATATTTGGTGAATAAAATTTTTAAGGCTATTCGAATCGAAACTTTCAAACTCTCGTGCCAATAACTCGCTTATTCCTAACACGGTGCTGAATGGATTCTTAAGATCGTGTGCAATTATTGCAAAGAATTTATCCTTGGTGCTGTTTAGCGACTCAAGCTCCATCCTCTGTTTTTCCAGAACACCTTTCTGTTCCTCAATTTCTTTATTTTTTTTTGTCAGCTCAGATTCAAGCTTATTGTAATCTCTTAGCCTATATACCAACCCTCTAAGCATCGCCTGGTTAATTTCAGGTCGTTTCTGAATTACATCGAAAAAGGTTTGCTGATCGAAACGTAGCAATTTTGTTGGTTCCACTGCTGTTACAGAGGCGCTTCGTACCGACGAATCAAGCAGCGAATACTCTCCTATGTATTCTTGCTTACCAAAATAAGCGTACACATGGTCTCCATCGTGCACCTTCACTTTCCCCGAAACTATTAAGTAGAGTGCATAATCCTTGTCGCCCTTCTCAAATAGAACTTCATTATCAGCTAACAATTTTGATGAAAGAACCTCTGCGATACTAAAAAGAAGAGACTCATCAAGATCTGAGAAAATACTAATTGACTTAAGCAACGAAATTCTTGAATGGATTTCAGCGGACGATAAATGTTCCATTGTTCATTTGGTATTCAAAAAGAAAGTATACATATAGCTTGTAAAAATAGGAAAAGAAATGTTTCCAACATAATCAAAAACACATAAAAACTAGCTCAAACAATAATATTGTGCATGCGGTAATGAAGAAACAATTATTTTTGTTATGTTTAAAGTTCCAATTTTGTTGTCCACAACAATATACTTACCATGAAGCTGCAGCTCAATATCCGACAAAAAATTAGTTTTTTCGTACTAGGTGCATCCATCCTCCTCTTTTCGATAACCATTGGATTTTCCAGCATCTCGAGTAAACGAATGGCGTACGATAACATCACCAAATTAACCGATTCGTATACCGACCATTACGCTGCAATGGTTGAAAGTTGGCTTAACAGCGATATTGCTATCGCCAGATCGCTTTCCAACGCTTTTCTTGAACACAAACAAATTCCTTTCGACCAGTGGAGACACCTCATAATGGGAATGTACCAGCGGGTTCTTGAAGCAAACCCACAGGTAGATGCAATATGGGACAGCTGGGAGTACAGTTACCTTGATCCTAACTGGGAAAAGGAACATGGACGATGGTTACACATTAGCTATAGAGAAAACGGACGAATTCTATCAAAAACCGAGGCTCGAAGCCTCGACAAGGATCCTCCTGTGTACGCTTCGCTGAAGAGTGCTAGCCGTGAAAGCGTCGTTGAACCATACCTTTCAACCCTTCAGGTTGGTGGTTTTATGACTTCGTTAACTTCGCCCATGTTTGTAAATGGGAAATACATCGGGTTGATTGGAATTGATGTTTTCCTCGGTCGTTTTCAAGCTCTGGTATGCGGAATTAAACCCTACCCTGAGAGCCATGCATTTCTGCTATCGAATAAAGGAACATTTATTGCTCACCCCGACACTGCTATTTTCAGCAAAAACATTATTGATGTATATCCCGAACTTAACGAGGAGCAACAAGTTCTTGATAAAATTCGACATGCCGAACGATACAACTTCACCTACACCGATAAAGTGTCGGGTAAAAAACTTTTCTACAGCATTAGCCCAATTAGCATCGGCCACACAAACACTCCTTGGGCACTTGGAATAGTTGTTCCTGAGGATGTTATACTTGCCGATGCAAACAAAAACTTTAACATCAGTTTAATTGTTGGAATCGTGAGTGTACTCGTATTGGTTCTTATTATCTTAATACTTGCGAATAATATCACAAAACCAATCAAGCAAATTACCTTACTTTTAGAAGAGCTGGCTTTAGGAAGAGTTGATGGGTCGATGCAAGTCAGCATTAATACAGGCGATGAGATTGCACAAATGGGTCGTGCTTTATCCAAATCTATTAAAGGTTTGATTGCCAAAACCGAATTTGCCACCAACATTGGCAAAGGTGAGCTGAACACAGAACTTAAACGGCTTAGCGATTACGATTCTCTAGGTAAATCACTTATCGAAATGCAGAAATCTCTTCAGAAGGCGAAGGAAGAGGAGGAAGAAAGGAAAAAGGAAGAGGAGGTTCGTAGATGGATTAACGAAGGGCTGGCAAAATTTGGCGACATTTTAAGGCAGAACAACGATAACCTATCCAGGCTCTCCGATGAAATTACAAAAAATTTAGTATGGTACCTCAACGCTTCTTTAGGAGGTATTTTTGTAAAGGATCAGGACTCTGAATCTCTTGAGCTGGTTTCTGCTTTTGCGTATGACAGGAAGCGCTTCCTTAAAAAATCTTTCGAACCCGGTGAAGGATTAATTGGTGCCTGTGCAGCAGAAAAAGACACCATTTTTCTGGCAGTAGTTCCTGATGAATACATTGAAGTTGATTCTGGTTTAGGAGGGACTAAACCAAATTCGATTTTACTAATACCACTTAAAATTGAGGGAGAAATATTAGGTGTTATTGAACTTGCTTCGCTAAAGCAATTCTCAAAAAACGAAATTGAATTCGTAGAAAAATTAGCAGAAAGCATCGCCTCCACGCTTAAATCAGTTAGAATAAACCAAACCACCGCCGATCTTCTTCAAAAATCACAGGAACAGGCCGAAATGATGGCCGCACAGGAGGAGGAAATGCGCCAAAACATGGAGGAGCTGCAGGCCACACAAGAAGAAGCCGCCCGAAAATCGGTTGAAATGGAAAGCATCATCAACGCCCTAAACGCCTCCTCTTTCGTTATGGAGTACGATACAGACGGCACAATTATTAGCATTAACGAGGCGTACCTCAAGCTTCTTGGTTTAACAAGGGAGGAAGCAATTGGCAAACACCACTCGGACAACATTGTGCTCTCCGATGCTCAAAAAATGGTTTACGAAGAGTTTTGGGCAAACCTTCGGAAAGGAAAGATTCAGAAACAAACTACTCACGTAAACATGCATGGCCGAGAATTCACCTTCCTAGAAACATATACCCCTATCCAAAATTCAAATGGCGAGGTTTATAAAATACTTAAAATCGCCACTGATATTTCCTCGAATACAGCACACTAGCATAACGGTTATTGTTAAATTTTGTTTATTGTAATAAATGGCATAATATTTTATGCCATTTATTGTTTTATTTTGCAAAACCTAAAAAATTAACCGTTACTGCATGCTCAACAAACCTACTAAAGCAATTATTATATTTGCTTTTTCAGTCATTATTGCACCAATTTCTTTCGCACAAACTCGTCACACAATCAGCGGATTTGTATACGAAAAGGGTAGTCGCGAAACCATGATTGGAGTTAACGTATTCATAAGCGGAAAACCTATCGGAACCGCCACTAACAGTTACGGATTCTACTCTCTTTCGCTACCAGCTGACAGTTTTGAGCTGGTTTTTTCTTTTGTTGGATACCAACCAAGGAGTTTCAAAATAAATCTTACTAAAAATATTGACCTAAATGTTGAGCTCGATCCCTCCATCGAACTTGAAGGCGTTGAAGTGCATGCCAACCTTCCAAAATCATCGAGCAGAAGTTCTCAAATGAGTATAGTTGAAATACCTATAAGCCAAATAAAATCAATCCCCGCAATAATAGGTGAAAAGGATGCACTTAAAGTTATTCAACTAATGCCTGGTGTTCAAAAGGGAAGTGAAGGAAACAGTGGCTTGTACGTTCGAGGTGGCGGTCCCGATCAGAATTTAATAATCCTCGACGATGCTCCAGTATACAATGCATATCATCTTTTCGGATTCTTTTCCCTATTCAATGGCGACGCATTAAAAAGTATTGAACTCATAAAGGTGGTTTTCCCGCCCGCTATGGAGGAAGACTCTCATCGGTTCTGGACATAAACATGAAGGATGGAAACAAGCAGAACTTTGCCGGTGAAGCCGGCGTTGGTATAATTTCTTCCAGGGCTATTATTGAGGGACCAATTATTAAAGACAAAGCTTCGTTTATCGTTTCAGCACGACGTACCTATGCCGATCTTCTCATAAAGCCCTTCCTTCCAACCGATGTGAAAGGAGGTTACTTCTTCTACGATTTGAACATAAAAGCAAACTGGGAAATAAATCCTAAAAACAGAATATACCTCAGCGGTTACTTCGGGAAAGATAAGTTTTTTGGAGGAGAAAAGTACTCGGGGAAGGAGTCCGAAGCAGGTCTTTTCTGGGATAATGCAACCTCAACCATTCGCTGGAACAGCGTTATAACAGATAAACTTTTCTCTAACCTTTCCCTCATTTTCAGTAACTACCGGCTAAAAATATATGCCAGCGAAAAGCATCAATCCGAAAAGTATGAAATGAGTTACCGTTCAGGCATTAGGGATTGCGGATTAAAGTACGATTTCACCTGGTTACCCCTTCCATCACATACCATTAGGTACGGTCTAAGCTCAGTTTGGCATAGCTTCAACCCTAGCGCAGTTGTTTTAAAGGACGACCAGCTATCGGAATATATTAGTAAAGTTGAAACCATTAATACCATTGAGTCGGGTTTATATATTGAGGATGAGATAAAAATGTGGGATAAAGGAATTGTTAACATCGGAAGCCGTTTAAGCCATTTTGTCCACGAGAAATCGAGTAACATCAACCTTGAGCCCCGTATCTCAGGTAGCTACTTTCTCACCGACGTTTTATCAGCAAAAGCATCGTTCGCACAGATGAACCAATACATGCACCTTATTAGCACCACCGGTATTGGGTTACCAACTGATTTATGGGTTCCTGCCACAAACGAAGCTCCCTGGCAGGAAAGCTGGCAGGCTGCGTTGGGTTTAACTCGCGACCTTAACAAATACTCAACAACCTTTTCTATTGAAGGGTACTACAAAGAATCGAAGAATGTAATTGCTTACAAGGAAGGTGCCAGCTTCCTCTTGCTAAACGACCCAACTGAAGCAAACGAGGTAAAGTGGGAGGATAACATTACCAGCGGTTTTGGTAAATCGTACGGTGTTGAATTCCTTGCTCACAGAAGATCGGGAAAACTTTCGGGTTGGATTGGATACACACTATCGTGGACAAAGTTGCAGTTTGATGAGCTGAACCAAGGTAAAGAGTTCTATGCCCGTTACGATAGGCGTCATGATATTTCTGTGGTTGCTGTATACGAGCTAAGCAAGGGAATCACGCTCTCGGGCACTTGGGTTTACGGTACCGGGAATGCAATAACCCTGCCTTTGGCCACATACTTTGCCGAGGAAAATTCTCCTGGTTTTAACAACCATTATGTATGGTACAGGAATATGCAAGATTATGGTGAAAAGAATTCTTTTAGAATGGCTCCTTACCATCGTCTTGACTTGGGTGTTCAGGTACATAAAAAGTTTGAAAAGTACGAAAGAACCTGGGAGTTTAGCGTATACAATGCCTACAATCGCCATAACCCTTTTTTCTACTACATTACAGAAGAGTATAACTGGGATGCTAACCAACAAGAAACATACCAAAACAAACTTAAACAAGTTAGTATTTTCCCTTTTATCCCTTCTGTTTCGTGGTCAATTAAATTTTAAAAACTTAAATATTTTATTGAAATGAAAAATCATAAAAAATATAATATCAGGATTATATTATTCTTCATCCTTCTCCCTTTCGTCCAACAAGGATGTATCGAGGACGTTAAGGATGCCAACCTTCCTTCCATAGAAGAAAAACTTGTTGTATCATCGTTCATCTCACCGGGAGATAGCATACGAGTTAAAGTTTCAAAATCAACCCCAATTTATTATAACCAAGAATTATCTAGCTGGGATGATTACTACCAACCACTTACCTATGCCTCTGTTTTTATAACAAATGTAATAACTGGTAACACAAAAGAAATTCCCTTTATCCCTTCAAAGGAGTACTACCTTCTTACACCAGCCGAATTTTCTATCGAAAAAGGGGGCGAATACGAGCTTACAGTAAGTGCTGCTGGCTTAAAAAGCGTTAAAGCAAGAACAAACGTCCCATTCGGAACACCTGAAGTTCATAGTCTCTCCATTGATACAATTTATAACGAAACATACAATTATGAAGACGGAACCAGCTATGGTTATAACGATTTGGTAATATCCGGATACGTTGCTGACATACCAAATGAAAATAATTTCTATACCATTGGAGCTCACATTATAGAAGATTACTATTCACCATGGGAAGATACAACTTATGTGTACCAGTATTTTCAGGACGGAGCTTCTTTTTCAGATACCGATAATGATGGTAAGGATATCCCTTTTAAATCATACCTTTACCTAAATGGAAACTCTACATACTCATTAATGTTACTATCAAGCGACAAGCATTACTACTATTACCATAAATCATACTACAACTGGGACTCAGGAAACCCATTTAGCGAACCAACCCCAATGTACTCGAACATTGATGACGGTTTAGGTATATTTGCTTCTGTAACATATTTTAATGTTTATTGTCCTTAAGTAAAAAAAACTTTCGTCTTCTAGCTATCTTTGCAGGCAGAAACCATAATTTATAATAATTCCTATGGGTACTATTGAGGTAATGTCACCCGCGGGTAGTTTCGAGTCGTTAATAGCCGCCATTCAGGGCGGCGCCAATTCAGTGTACTTTGGTGTAGGGCACCTAAACATGAGGGCAAAATCAACCGTGAACTTCACGGTGAAGGATTTACCCGAAATTGCAAGAATTTGTAGGGAAAGCAGTGTGAAATCGTACCTAACAGTTAATACTGTTCTTTACGATCACGACATTGCTCCCATGCAACATACCATTGACGCAGCAACTCAAGCTGGGATATCTGCAATTATTGCATCCGACCAGGCTGCAATTTTTTACGCGCGCGAAAAGGGAGTTGAGGTTCATCTTTCAACCCAGCTAAATATCAGTAACACTCAGTCGCTTAAGTTTTACTCTCAGTGGGCCGATGTTGCCGTACTTGCCCGGGAACTAACCCTTGAGCAGGTTGCTACCATCGCAGAGAACATTAAAAAGCAAAACATTACTGGTCCTTCTGGAAATTTAGTCAAACTTGAACTCTTTGCGCACGGAGCACTCTGTATGGCTATTTCGGGAAAGTGTTACATGAGCCTGCATCAGGCCAACTCGTCGGCTAATCGCGGTGCGTGCCTTCAAATATGTCGTCGTTCCTACACTGTTACCGATAACGAAACAGGGGAACAGCTTGAAATCGATAACGAGTACATAATGTCGCCAAAGGATTTGTGTACCATTGGGTTTCTAAACAAAATTATCGATTCGGGAGTTACCGTATTAAAGCTGGAAGGGCGTGCACGAAGCCCCGAATACGTAAAAACGGTTACCCAATGCTACCGAGAAGCGGTTGATTCAGTTGCCGAAGGAACCTACAACCAGGATAAGATTGATTCCTGGATAGAACGCTTGGGCAAAGTTTTCAACCGCGGATTTTGGGATGGTTACTACCTTGGGCAGCGCTTGGGCGAGTGGAGCCACCACTACGGTAGCGTTGCTACCGAACGCAAATTGTATATAGGTAAAATCACTAACTACTTCAGCAAAATAAGTGTTGCTGAGGTTAAGGTTGAAGCAAACAAATTATCTAGGAATGATAAAGTATTGGTAATCGGCCCATCAACCGGTGTTATTGATCTTTCTGTTGAAGAAATTCGTATGGACGATACAGCTGTGGAACATTGCCCCAAGGGAACCGTATGCTCCATCAAAGTTCCTGAGTTGGTTCGAAGAAATGATAAGCTTTATAAAATTGTAGCAGCAAACCATTCGTAGTTTCCTTCTTTTTTTCACAAATCTTTAGCATATTTGCCTTTCACAAAAAATAGTAATCATGACATTTAGTGATTTATCTAATAAAATTTTCTGGGATTGCACCACATACTACCATACCATGGACAATGTTGATGCGGTTCCCACCATTTCCTTCACACCAGGAACAATTGAGTATTCGCTTTTTACAAAAAACTGGATCGATACCGTTCAGTGGCACCTTGAAGATATTATTCGCGATCCAAATATTAACCCCGAAGAAGCCCTAAAAATAAAACGTCGAATCGATAAATCGAACCAGGACAGAACCGATTTGGTAGAAATGATTGACAGCTTCTTCCTGGAGAAGTTCAAAAATGTTGAACCACGAAACGACGCCACAATCAACACCGAAAGCCCTGCTTGGGCTATCGACAGGTTATCGATTCTTGCCCTGAAAATTTTTCACATGGAGCAGGAAGCGAACCGTAGCGATGCGTCGGAGGAACACCTGAAAAAATGCAACGAAAAGTTGAAGGTACTACTCGAGCAGCGTGTAGACCTCTCGAAAGCCATCGACCAGCTTCTGCTCGAAATTGAAACCGGCAAAAAGTACATGAAGGTTTACAAACAAATGAAAATGTACAACGACCCTTCCCTTAACCCAATTCTTTACGGAACAAAAAAGTAATGGAAAGAAAGCGAATCTTGGTGACTCGCTTCAGCGCGCTTGGCGATGTGGCCATGACCGTTCCGGTCATTTGGAACTTATCCCAACAGCATCCTGACGTTGAGATTGTTTTTGTTTCCCAACGATTCGCTAAACAGCTTGTAGCTGGAATTCCAAGGGTTACTTTTTATGAAGTTGACATAAAAGGTCAACATAAAGGAATAAAGGGTATTTGGCGCTTGTCGCGCGAAATAAAGGCTATGGGTAGTTTCCACGCATTTGCCGACATTCACAATGTAATCAGGACAAAACTTCTTCGGTTTTTCCTTTTGTTTGCAATACCATCACGTGCTGTAATTCAAAAGGGACGTGCCGAAAAACGTGCACTAACAAGAAAAAGCAACAAACTTAAACGACCCTTAGAACATACTATAAATCGTTATTGTAAAGTTTTTTACAGGCTAGATTTTGAAGTAAATATTAAACCATTCACTATTACATCCCTGCTTGGAAACTTCACCGATAAAGAGATAGCCACACTAGGTGAAAAGGATAAAGTATGGATTGGCGTTGCGCCATTCGCCAAGCATAAAGGGAAAGTTTACCCGCTCGATAGAATTAAGGAGGCCATCAACATTGTTTCTTCAAAAATTGACTGCAAAGTTGTTCTATTTGGTGGAGGAAAGAACGAGGTAGGCCTTCTACATAAATGGGAAAAAGAGATTAGTAATTGTGTTTCAGTTGCTGGCCAGCTGCCCCTAGACGGTGAGTTACGCGTAATGTCGAAACTCGATTTAATGATTTCGATGGATTCGGCAAATATGCATCTGGCGTCACTAGTTGGCACAAAGGTTTTAAGCATATGGGGGGCAACCCATCCTTTTGCAGGTTTTTATGGGTGGAATCAAAAACCAGAGTACGCCCTTCAAAATAATGATTTAGACTGCCGGCCCTGTTCGGTTTATGGTAACAAACCCTGTTTCAGAAAAGACTATGCATGCCTTAACTCTATATCAGCAGAAATGCTTGCAAACAAAGTTTTCAGAATAATACAGTAATGAGCGCATCAAAACCGCTAGAGATTAACCTGTATAGGTATAAGTGCATTGGTTGCTCGTACTGCGTTTCAATTGCTCCTGAAGTATTCGCAATTTCGCATATCGACGGAAAAGTAACTATTCCCACCGAACTATTCTGCGACGATGAAACGCAAACTTTTCAAACCGAACGCATTTATTTAGATAGTATAAAACAAGCTAAAAATATTTGTCCGGTGCAGGCCATAAAATTTAAGTTATAAAGAATCCTGAACATCATATTGCCCTCCTTTTTCAAGCTTTTATTTATTTTTTTTGGCTAATCTGTTCATTATTAAACAATCTTTCATAAATTTATAATCTATTTTACACCCTAAATTTCATAAATTACTGGTATTATGGAAAGTAAACCTCAAAAGCTAATTGTGCCTTGGGATTTTAGCCCAGTTACCGAAAATGCTCTGAAGTACGCCCTAAAAATCGGCTCTTTTTCCAAAGAATTCTCCATAGATTTAATGCACGTGGTTGAATCCGGTGGCTTCTTCTCAAAAGGAAAGTTAAACGAAAAGGAAGCAAGCGAAAAGATTAAACAGGATGTTGCACGCCTGAAGGATGAGTATGGTATTGAAGTGAAACCGGTGATTCAAGAAGGAAGCATATTTCATACCATTACCGAGTATGCTTTCGACATTGAAGCCGATTTTGTTGTAATGGGTACACACGGAATTAAAGGTGTTCAAAAGTTAACGGGTAGCCGGGCACTAAAAGTTATTGCTGGATCAAATGTTCCCTTTCTGGTGGTGCAAGAGGGTCCAAAAACCGAAAAGATTTTTGAAAACGTGGTAATGCCCCTTGATTTTAGAGTAAACGAAAAAGAAAGGCTACGTTGGGCAATAAAAATGGGGGTTGAGTTCAACTCACGAATCCACATTATTCTTCCTCATGCCTCCGATTCTGGAATTCAGAAAAAGGTAAACTACAACCTTGCTTTTGCCAAAAAGCACCTCGACAGCCACGATATTAAGTACGAAATTCATAGTGCCAGCAAAGGCAATAGTTTCTCCGATGAGATAATAAAACTTGCTGTTGATATTGAGGCTGACCTGATACTAATAATGACAACACCAAACCTTGATTTCACCGATTACATGTTTGGTGCCCAAGAACAGTACGTTATTGCAAATAATGCGAAAATTGCTGTTATGTGCATAAACCCAGCCATGGTATAGTACACAAATATTATTTTTAAAAAAACCCGAAAAAAATTTTTCGGGTTTTTTATTGTTCATATACAAGTTGTATTAGCTTTTTAGCATTTTCAGTTGGATCATCTTCATCAAGCTGGATTGTTGTGGGTTTAACGTCTCTTTTATCAAGTCCGTATTGGTAGGTTTTATCGTAGTATTTTAAACAAATCTCAATGGCTTTTCGGTAATCGCCTCGTTCAATACTCTCGAGGCTAACCTTTGCATTGTCGCCACCTAAACGCTTCGTTATCCTCGATACCGCTTGTGATAACTCGTTGGGAGGGAAATAAGCATACTCTTCCACTAACCTATCAACCCTAACTGAGAATGGCCGCTCAATTGCTATGGTTTTAGCCTGACGCATTTGTTGAAATAAGGGTAAAGGTATAAAAACAGAACCAATGGAATGACTCTCATCTTCAAGCCAAAGCCATTGATTTGTGTCGATTTTGAAAAGTTCATCGAATAATTTGTTCTCAAAATGCTCCGTTGTGGGTTGTTTCTGTTGTCCTATTCCTCCAAAGGCTGAGCCTTTATGGTGAGCAAGTCCTTCCAGGTCAATAACCTGCTCGTCCATGCTAACAAGCTCGTTCAGAATTGCTGTTTTCCCGCTTCCGGTCATTCCTCCCAGCACAATAATTTTAAAGGGTAACTCGAACTGTTTTTGGGCTGTTCTTCTGAACGATTTATACCCTCCTACCAGCACGCGTGTCTCAATTCCAACCTGATTAAAAAGCCACGACATGGAAGAGCTTCGCATCCCTCCCCTCCAACAGTAAACCATCAACTTATTATTACATGCCACTTCATGTGCTAACCTAACCTTTTCGCTCATTTGGGGGCCTATAATATCTAAACCTCTGTGAATAGCACTAAGCCTTCCTTTCTGCTTATAGATGGTACCCACTTCGGCTCGCTCATCATCGTTGAAAAGCGGAATATTCACTGCTCCAGGAATGTGGCCGCGATGGTATTCACCAGGTGAACGAACATCAACCACTGGAATGGAGGAACGAAATTCTAAAAACTTATCAATTGAAATTCTTAAGCTATTCATTTTGTTTATTGTTACCCTCGATACTTTGAATCTTGATCCAGTAAAATGCTAAGGTAACTATAGTATCTCGATTCGCTAACTTCATTGTTTTCTAGAGCTTTTTTTACAGCACAACCTGGTTCATGCTGGTGGGTACAGTTATTATACTGACATTTCGCTGCTATTTTAAAAATTTCGGGGAAGAAATGAAAAAGCTCCCGTTTATCAATGTCAATCAACCCAAAACCCTTTATTCCGGGGGTATCAATTACAAACCCACCCGTTGAAAGAGGGAACATTTCGCTGAATGTTGTTGTATGCTTACCCTTGAGGTGGTAGTGTGAAATGTCGCTTGTTTTTAAGTGCAACGATGGCTCAATCCTATTTATGAGCGTGCTCTTCCCTACACCAGAGTTTCCAGAAATCAAGCTAGTTTTTCCTGCTAGTAGCTGCTTAACCTTTTCAATATTTTCACCTGTTTGGGAAGAAACCTGAAAACAAGGGTAAATTGGTTTGTAAACCGACAAGTAATATTTTAACTTTTCGTTAAAGTGTTCCTTGTAAAGATCTATTTTATTGAACACTAACACAGCAGGTATTTGGTAGGCTTCGGCTGTTACAAGGTATCTATCAATAAATTCGAATTTGGTTTCAGGAAACTCTGCTGTAACCACCAAAATAGCCTGATCGATGTTAGCTGCAATAACGTGTGATTCACGTGAAAGGTTTGATGAGCGGCGAATTATATAGTTCCTTCTTTGTTTAACGTTTGAAATTGTACCTGTGCTATCAGTTCCTTCAACTTCAAAATCAACAACGTCGCCTACAGTTACAGGATTTGTTGTTCTGGATGATTTTAAACGAAGCTTTCCTCTTATGGTACATTTATATAATTGTTCATCCTCGCCCAATACTGTATACCAGCTACCCGTTGTTTTCAGAACCCTTCCCTGCATTATTTGATTCTTTAATCGTTGGATCGAAGTGGTTTAAATCCGTTACCAAGAATCTCGTTTGCATCAATAACTGTGATAAATGCGTTGGGGTCAATTTCCTGAATGTAATCGCGGAGCATATGAACTTCCCTGCGACTTACATTGGTAAATATTACCTTCTTTTCCTGCCCTTTATACATTCCAACTCCATTTATTAGGGTTCCGCCCCTGTCTATATCATTAATTAGTTTGTCGCGAATCTGTTCGTACTGATCAGAAATTATAAAAAGTGCTTTATCGTAGCTAACCCCCTGAATGGTCATATCGATAACTTTTCCTGTTACATATATTACAATCCACGAGTATAATGGAATTTTCCAGTCCTGAAAAGCAGCCAGCGCAACTAGAACAATTGCTGAGTCAACATAAATCATAAGTTGTCCTAAAGGTAGCCGAGTATATTTTGCAATAATCATTGCGATTATATCCGATCCTCCGCTGGTTGCTTTAGATTTAAAAATTAAGCCCAAACCAAACCCTACCAGCACTCCGCCAAAAACGGATGAAAGTAAGGGATCGTCAACTAGTGGATTATAACCAAGAAAATAGTGTTGTAGGTCGATAAATACAGAAGTTAATACAAAACCCACAACAGTTTTTATACCAAATCGAGGACCTAGGAGTTTGATTCCAATAATTGTAAGAGGAATATTCAGCACTAAACCAACGGTTCCAATAGGCAAGCCTTCGGGAGCCCATGAGAATAAACCCTTTGTTAGGTAGTGTACAATGATACCAATACCATAAACACCTCCGGGTGCAATTTTATGGGGATCAATAAACAGAACGAATCCAGATGCCAGTATGAACGAACCAAGAGTAATTAAACTATAGGCCTTAAACCATTGTACCGAGAATATTTTCTCTTTTGATATATAACTCATAACTGATATTATTTGTTTGTTTTTATTACCCCCACAGGCTATCTTTCTCTACCCATAATCATGTTTGCAATACATGTTAATGTATTTTTACTTTCAATCGGGACACGAACTGCGTCGAGAGCGCTCATGGCACTATTAAAGTATTCCTTTATTTTATCCTCAGTAATTTCTTTAATTCCTAGGTCATTATAAATGCTAGTAACGTCCTTAACCTTTTTTATAGGATCAATGGTTTCTAGTTTAAAGTAACTACTTAACAGCTCCAGTGTTTTTCCCTTGGCTAGTGAAAATGCTTTAACAGTGAGGAAAGTCTTTTTATTAGCTACAATATCTCCTCCAATAATTTTCCCAAATGTTTTTGAATTACCAAAGGTATCAAGAAGGTCGTCTTGAAGCTGGAAAGCAAGCCCAAGATTAATTCCAAACTCACCGAGGTTGTTAATATCTGAATGGTTTGCTTTAGCAACAATTGCTCCAATTCTGAGGGCTCCACTAATAAGGATTGCTGTTTTGAGCTCAATCATTCTTATGTATTCATCCTGGGTAACATAGTGAGCACTTTCAAAATTTAAATCCATCTGCTGTCCATCACAAACCCCAAGTGCTATCTCATTAAAAACATTAAAAACTTGGCTCAAACTTTCCTTCTCCGTTCGTGCAATTAGTTGATATGCCAGAATATTCATGGCATCACCCGAAAGGATTGCATTATTTAACCCCCACTTGTTAAAAACAGTTGGTTGATTCCGACGAAGCATCGCGTTATCCATTATATCGTCGTGAATTAGAGTAAAATTATGAAAAACTTCGATGGCCAATGCGGAGAAAAGAGCTTTATCAACCGATTTTGAAAAAAGATTATTTGCTGCTAAAACTAAAATTGGTCGAATTCTTTTTCCACCAGATGCTAAGGTGTAACGAATGGGCTCGTACAACTGATTAGGATCCTCTGGAATCGTTATTGAACGCATTCCCTTGTCAACAATTTCTGCAAGCGAGTCAATACTATACATCTATTCTACGAATAAAAAGGGTTAATTACTACATTTTTGTACACTCTGTGCCATCAGGCTTCTCTCGCACGAGCGCCAATAGAATGGCAGGCAGCAGGGTTAAGTTACTGAATAGTGCAATGAGAAGTGTTATTGAAACAAGAAGACCCAATGAAACCGTGCCGCCAAATCGGGAACCGATAAATATTGCAAAACCAAAGAAAAGTACAATGGAGGTGTAAATCATGCTAACCCCGGTTTCCCTTATCGCACAAACAACCGAAGCCTTTGTATTATTTCTGGTTCTTTTCAGTTCCTGTCGATATTTAGATAGGAAGTGTATTGAATTATCAACCGAAATACCAAACGCTATGCTAAAAACGATTACCGTACTCGGCTTTAAATCGATTCCAATAAAACCCATTGCTGCGGCTGTAAGCAGAAGCGGAATTAGGTTGGGTAATACAGATAGGATAACCATCTTGGGTGTACGAAACATCCAAGCCATAAAAACTGAAATGATAAGGATTGCAGCTATTAAACTTACAAACAAACTATTTACTAAAAAATCATTCCCCTTGGCAGCAATTATACTTCCTCCAGTAATGCTAACCAAGCCTGCATCGTCCTTAAAAACTGTGTCAATTTCTTGCTTTATGTTACCTTTCAATTGTTTCATCTTCACTGTTCCCACATCGGCAACATTGTACAAAATACGTGTCATGGTTCCCGTTGAGTCAACAAATCGTGTTAGTAATGTGTTGTCGCCCATGTTTTTAGGAAGATACGACATAATAAATGCTCTTTCAGGTCCCTTTGGTAACCGATACTGCGATCTATTACCATTGTAGTAACCCTGACGGGCGAATTTAGCAGCTTCAACTATCGAAAGGGGACGTGAAAGTTCTTTATAGTTTTTAAGTTTTTCTTGTAGCAAATCCACTCGCCTAAGGGTTTTTTCTTGCAAAACACCCTTGGGTTTTTGGGTATTGATAACTATTTCGAGGGGCATAACTCCTGCAAAATTCTTCTCAAAGTATTTTAAATCAACATAAACAGGGTGACTATGAGGAATATCGTCTACCATATATCCGTTGCTTTCTACATGATACAAACCAAAAAAACCTACAATAATAAAAATTGTAGCAACAACGAAAACAAGCCTTCGGTGGTATAGTCCGGTGATAACAACCCTTGCAATGGTATTATTAATTCTAATATTATCTAGGTGTTGTAAATGACGAGGCTCTGGGGGCGGTAAGTAGCTAAATATTGTTGGAATTAATAGCAGGGATACAATAAAAACGCCCATTACTCCAACTGAAGCCACTAGCCCAAACTCGTTTAATATCCTAATACTAGTGAACATAAAAGTTCCAAACCCAGCAGCAGTGGTTAAATTTGTTAAAAAGGTTGCGCTACCAATTTTTTGGATTACCCGCTGAAGGGCCTTAACTTTGTTACCATGAAGGCTATACTCTCGATGGTATTTATTAAGGAGGAATATGCAATTAGGAACTCCAATAACGATTATTAATGGGGGGATAACTGCTGTAAGAAGAGTGATTTCATAGCCTAAAATCCCCATAAATCCTAAGCCCCATGTAACTGAAACAGCAACTACCAGCATAGAAAACATAACTATTCGAAACGATCTGAACAGCAGGAATAGTATAATTGCGGTTACCAGCGCAGCAAGAATTATAAATAAGTACATTTCACCTCTAATCATTTCCCCAACTGTAATCCGAATGTATGGCAGCCCAGAATATCGTAACTTGTTACCAGTAGCTTTTGAATAAACCTCACACGTCTCCACGATTTTCTCCATTAATGGAATTCGTTCTTTAGTTCCAATTAGCTCGTGCTTAAGGGTTACCATCATTAAGAAAATGTTGTTTTCTGCATTATATAACATTCCATTATAGAATGGTAACGATAAGGCCTTTGTCTTGAGGGAATCTAACTGTTCTTGTGATGATATTGTATCTGGAAAAATCTGGGAAAATTCGAAAACTTTCTGGGTTGAGTTACGGTTTAGGGTATAAATATCGGAAATTGACAATACATGCTCAACCCCTTCAATTGATTGTAGGTTCTTTTTTAAATCTCTCCACTGAGTAAAATTATCTAATGAAAAGAAACTAGGGTCGGCAACACCAATAACCATTATGTTCTCACCCCTACCAAATGTTTTATTGAATTCTCTATACTGAACAAGCAGGCTGTCTGATTTTGGAAGCAGCGGGGTTGGCTCATAGTAGAACCGAAGCCTAAAAATCATTATAGCCATAAATGCCGTTATTACTGAAACGGCAATCAGTACGTAGAACCTATTTCTAAGGATTAACCTTGCAAGAAACTGAAAAACCATACTCCTACTTTTCAATCCGGCAAAGGTAAAAAAAAAAGTAATTTTGGCCTTATTCAATGTATTATATATAATAAATTGGGAATCATTGCTCCCATTTATTTATTATACTAATTATTAGGGCTTTAATTAATCTGCCTGTTTTCATTTTCAGACAAACAATCTTCTTCTTGAAATTCTTCATCCAGTTCCCAGGAGTAAACCACCCTTTGGGGTCCTTCGTTTCGGTATAGAAAAGCACAAACTACTCCTGCTACTCCGCCAAATAAATGTCCTTCCCATGATATTGCTGGCCAGATAGGCAACACTCCCCAAATCATTCCTCCATATAAAAACACAATTACTAACGAAAGTGCTGCCAATCTAACATCACGACGAATAAGTCCACTAAAGAAAAGGAATGAAGCCAAGCCATATACAATTCCACTAGCACCAATATGATAACTCTCTCGCCCTCCAATCCAAACGCATAATCCGCTAATAACCCAAATAATTATAAACACCTTATACCCAAGTGAGCGATAAAAGTATAGTATTCCTGTACCCATAACAATTAATGGAATTGTATTTCCGATAAGATGCTTAAAACCTGAATGAATAATGGGCATCAAAAAAATTCCGACCAAACCTTTTAGGGTTCTGGGGTATACACCCAGATAGTAAAAACTTGTATCTGTTGTGCTTTCGATTATATAAACCAACCAAAGCAACGCGACAAATGCAGCCGGAAGCACTATGCTATACTTAAACTTTTTATACTCGAATTCGCTCAATGAATGAATTTTTTATAGTTTAATGTAAGGATATTTTATACAAGTAACAATCTACTTATCAAACTCAAAATCATCATCTACAATGTACAATCCCTCGTGCGAAGAAATCCAAATGTTACCTTTGGTGTCAGTAAAAAAGGCTATTACCCGTTCAGCGGGTAGGTCGCTTGTGTTGCCAATTTTATTCCAATTATTACCATCGAAAACGGTTATCCCCTCAAAACGAGAATGATCGAGGGAACCACCTAACCAAACTCTTCCTTTAGAATCGGTTACAATCGCATCAACACATGGTTTTGCTAAATAATCTGGTGCATTATATGAAATCCACTCATTCCCATTAAAAACCGAAACGCCCCCTCTGTTTCTGTCGTAACAGCTACCAATCCATATTTCGTCGTTGGGAGATTGATAAAAGAGGCTGACCGAGTTATCGATTAAACCATTTCTACCAGAAAATGTCTCCCAGATTTCGCCATTGTACACGCTAACTCCCTGTGATAGAAAACGTGCTCCGCACCACAGATATCCTTTGGAATCGGTAAAAAAAGTAGTTGCTGTAGAAATCAATCGTGAACCAGACTCAGGGTATTCAATATTCCCTTCAAAGAAACTTACGATTCCTGCATCTGTTCCAACCCATACTATTCCTCTTATATCCTCATGAATTGTATTAATAAAATTACCTGGTAACCCATCGGCCTTGGTTAACCACCTCCACTCTCCCCTCGAATTAATAAGTAAACCGCTTCCTGTACCTATCCAAATATCTCTTCGGTTCACTAGTGTAATGATATTTACGAAAGGGTCATTCAACCTGAATGGTATTTGAATCGTATCAACGCCCATTTGTGAAACCCAAACCAGCAAAGACTTTGAATTTTGCGACAAAACGCTCCCAGAAAAAAGTAGTGATCCATCGGGGAGCCTTACCGAAGTATGATAGGAACCATTCGGAACGTTGCCTGACCCCGACACAACGTTCAATCCACTATCAGAATACATACATAAACTTCCCTGTATGTTACCGTCACTTAAACCAAGCCATACATTGCCAGCATAATCCTCTTGGAAAGTAAATACGTACTGATTTTCAGGTATGTCAATTTTTTGAATTTGTGGGAAAGAGAGGTTGCTGTTTGCAAGCAGATAAACAGCAATAATAAATATCTTTGGATGTCTTCTCATGAGCTATACCTTTAGCCCTAGGATAAGAACGTCGTCAATTTGTTCATTATTACCTTTCCATTGGGAAAAAATTTGATTCAACTCCTCTCGCTGTGTGTTTCCTGGTTTTGAGCTAAGTTTTACTAAAGTTTCAATAAATTTCCCCCGCATAAATTTCTTTTTTAAATCTCCGCCAATTTGATCCATAAATCCATCAGAGAACAAGTAGATCCAATCTCCTGCTTTTAGTTGAAGAGTTTGCTGTGTAAATGGTTTTTTAAATAATTTTTTTGATGTACCTACCGATGCAAAATCGGATTTTAGCTCAATTACCTTCTTGTCACGAACCAGAATAAATGGAATTAAAGCACCACAATACTTAAGGGTTAGGGAGGAAAAGTCAACCGAGCAAAGTGCTATGTCCATGCTATCTTTGAGCACCAGCTCCTCTTTCTCGAGGTGTAACTTCTGAGGGAGTTCAGCATTTATAAACTCCATTATTTGATTGGTTTCAACAATTTCGGGATTGCTTATTGCTTGGTTTAGTAAATCAAGGCCAATAATACTCATAAATGCGCCAGGAACCCCATGTCCGGTACAATCGGCTACAGCAAAATATATAAGATCATTTCGTGGTGCTACCCAATAAAAATCACCGCTTACAAAATCTTTCGGTTTATAAAAAATATAGCTCTCAGCAAAATACTTTTGGGCAGCAGAAAGTGAGGGCAATAAGGCATCCTGAATGCGTTTCGCATACTGAATACTATCGGTCATTTTACCAATGTAACCTTCAATTACTGAGTATGCTTCCTCTAAATTCTTATTTTTATTCTCAATGTTTTCTCGTTGCTTAGCTATCTCAATATTCTGATTTTCAAGCTGGGTATTTTTCTCTTTTCTTTGCTTCAAAATTGATAGTAGAAAAATGATAATAATTGTTATTAGTAACAATATTATTAATAGCGCTGCATTGAAAGTATTGGCTCGTTGTAAGCTAAGCTCCTTTATTGTCTTCTCCTTGTTTAACAATTCTATCTGGCTTTCTTTCTTCTGCTTTTCGTATTGATACTCAAGAAAAAACAGTTTTTCGGAAAGCTGCTGACTAAAGAGTGTATCATTGTACTGAATAATTGAAACTAAATGATTAACTGCCGAAGCGTACTTTTGCTCCACCAAATCAACTTGGTATTTGGTGTTTAAAGCATCGCGAATTGTAAGCCTAGAGCCAACAATCTTTGCGATATCTATGGCTCGGTTTGCATTTTCCTTTGCTTGGTTCCAGCTTTTTCGTTTGAGTTGAAGTTCGGCTATTTTTACAAGTATATTTGCATGCAAATCCCTATCTACCTGTTTATCAACAAGCAAAAGAGCTTTGTTGTAACTTTCTATGGCCATGTTTAGGTTCCCAATTTTGAAATAAACATCGCCAAGGTATTTATAGCAAACGGGTAATCCTTCTTTAAAGTCAATTTGCTTCCTAATTTCAGTTGCTTTAATAAAATCTGATAGTGCGCTTTGGTAATCGCTCTGATTTAACTTCGCTCTCCCGTAGTTTAGATAAACGTACGAAAGCATTCTTGAATGGTTAAGTTCTTCTGCGATTTTCTGAGCTCTGTTAAGGTTGTCGATGGCTGTGTTGAAATATTCTTGGTAGATATGTAAGTTTGCTATATTGATAAAAGCGTATCCCTGCTGTTCCTTTAAATTATACTTTTGAGAGAGCTCAAGACCCATAAAGTAATGGTCTGTTGATTTTGAGTAGTTTCCTAAAACCCTGTATGCAACGCCGACAAATCCGTGAACTTTTACCAAATTTTCGTAATCGAAAAACTCTTCTGCTTTTTTAATCGCTTCTATACCGTACTTGATGGCCTTCTGGGGATTGGAGTTACGATAACTCCAGCAAAGGTCTGTAAGAATCTCGATTTTTTGTGAATCGTTCGGTGTCCTGATTAGCAACCGCTCAAGGCTGTCAATTTTACTATCGATTAAGCCCCATGCGTAAACTGGTGCGATTATCAAAAAAAGCAAAAAGAGGGTTATGTGTATGTGTTTGCAAACTTTCATTATGAGGAAATGATATGATGGTTCTAATTAATGCAAATTTACAATTTACTGACAACTTCAAGTAATTTGTATAAAAAATTGGAAAAATATGTCTACTAATACTTCAATCCCAGGAGAATAATATCATCGGTTTGCTCAACGTTTTGTTTCCAATCTAAAAAAATTCTATTTATCGCTTCTCTTTGTTTCTCGCCCTCCATTGTATTTATGTTAACTAATGAATCCCAGAGCTGTTGGCGCATGAACTTTTTATTTTTCCCCCCACCAAACTGGTCAATAATTCCATCGGAATAGAGGTATATCCAATCTCCCTTTTCAATATTTATATCTTGTTGTTTGAATGAGACATTAAACGTTTCGGTTGAAGTTCCAATTGAAACAAAATTCGGCCGGTAATCGAAGATTCTGTTCCCTCGTACTAAAACTAATGGTATAAGTGCCCCGCTATAATGAATTACATTCTCACTCATGGACATAGTACAAATGGCAATGTCCATGCTATCTTTCAAAAACACTTCGTTCTCCTCACGCTTTAACTTATTCCTAAGTTCGGAGTTAAGAAAGGTAAGAATTTCGCTAGGGTTTTGAATATTTTGCTGGTTAACTGCTTGGTTGAGCAAATCCATACCAATAATACTCATGAATGCGCCAGGAACTCCGTGTCCGGTGCAGTCTGCTACGGCGAAAATAAGTTTATCGTTCTTTGTGCTAAGCCAATAAAAATCTCCGCTAACATAATCCTTGGGTTTATAGTAGCAAAAATAGTCTTCAAAGTAGGGGGCGGCTATTTCCAGGGAGCTTAATATAGCGCTTTGAATACGTTCTGCGTATTTTATACTGTCGGTTATTTTACTATTATACTTCTCTATTACCTGGTACGCATTCTGGAGGTTCCTGTTTTGATGCTGTATGTTCGTTTTCTGTTGTTGTATTTCATGCTGTTGCCTGCTAAGCCGAATATTGTTTTTCTGAATCTCAACGTTCTTTTCTTCCAATCTATTTTTCGATTTGCGCATTACATTGAGGGCGAATAAAATAATCACAACTAACACTACTGTAAAAACGAGACCTGTAAGATAAAAGTTACGTATTGTCTTCTGACGAGCAAGTTCTTTGTCATTAATTTCCTTCTCCTGCTCAAGCATTTCTATTTGTTTCTGATTTTTATCAATTTCATAAATCATCTCTAGGGTGGCAATGGTTCGGGTGTTCTTTTCGTTTAGCAAACTATCCTTATAGGTTGCTGCTAGCTGATAGAAATGAAGTGATTTATCAAACACCCTTTTAACCGAATATATTTGAGAGAGTACCTCATAAGCCAGCTGAATGTGTGTAATTGACCCTATTTCGGTTGCCAATGCAACCACCCTTTTAGCATATTTTTCAGCATTTACAATGTTTCCTAACTCTATGCTGGAACGGGATAGATTGATGTAGCTATCGCAAATAAATTTCTTATCGCCCATACTAAGATCGAGCTCCAGTGCTTTGCTAAAAAAATCATGTGCTATTTGAGGTTGCCCCGAGAAAAGATATATTTTGCCAATGGCATTGTATGATATCGCAATTCCTTTCGTGCTATTTATTCTTTGGTTTGCATCGAGCGATAAATTATAGTAATTCAATGCGCTATCTAATACTCCCCGAAACTCGTAAACCTCCCCAATGTTATTATAGTTAATCGCTTCTCCGAGAGTATTTTTCATCTTTTTAGATAGTTCTAGGGCTCTTTCAAAGTATTGAAAAGCCTCCTTATACTGTCCATTTAATGAGTATATATTGCCAAGGCTATTTAATGCAACAGAAATATTATAATTATGCCCAAACTCTTCAGAAAGTTTTAATGCAAGTAAATGATATTCAGTTGCCTTGGGGTAGTTGTCGATTCGTCGGTATACAACACCTATGCTATTTAGGCTAGTGGTTTGCAGGAGAGTGTCTTTTTCTTGCTTTGCAAGAAAAAGAGATTGTTGATGATAATGTAAAGACTTTCCGTAGTTTGCAATATTTCTGTTAAGTACTCCAAGGTTTTGATAAATAATCGATAGGGTTTTCTTATCATTTCCTTGTTGAGCCAAACTCTCTGCTTGAAAAAGATAGCTCTCACTTCGTTTAAAATCGTTCAAACCTCCGTAATACTTTGATATATCAATAAGGATATCAATTTTCCCCTCTATGTTCTCCTCCCTACTTAACGCTCCCTTCAAACTATCTACAAACAAATTATCCTGTGGATAGGAATCATAGTGAATGGGAAAAATAAAAAAAATGATAGTTACAAATTGTACTAAGTAGTTCATCTTTAAATTATTTTTCATCTTGTAAAAATAATAATAGTTTAGTCATTAAAAATTTATGCGTACATTTTCGTAGAAATGAGTTGGAATATTGATTGGTTTTCAAGTAATTTTACGGTCAAAATCAAGATAACTCAGTAGAAAGTACAAACAATGAAAAAAATTGCTGTTTCTTTTCTTGTACTAACCATTCTGGTAGTTGTATTTATTGGTGCTATTGTGGTTACCGGAATTCTGCTTGAGGATAAACTCATTGCCAAAGTGATCATACAGCTTAACAATCGCCTTGATGCAAAAATAAACGTTGAAAAAGTTGATTTATCCTTACTTCAAGGTTTTCCGTACGCATCTGTAGTTCTCCATAAAGTTGATATTAAAGAAGGGAGCCTCGAGGTTGCCCCAGAATTTGAACCGGGTCTTCTTTCCTTCGAAAATGTTATTATCAGGATTGGTTGGATTGGTATACTAAAAAACGAGTATGAAATTGATGAGCTGATTCTAAAAGATGGTTGGATAAATCTCTATTTTGACAACACGGGCAAAGGCAACTACCAGATTTTTAAAACAACAAATGGGAAAACATCTAACTGGCTCCTTCAGCTAAGAGCACTCACATTCGACAATGTGAACATTAGCTATATCGACATACGTACCGGCTGGGTTATGAAAGGCTTAATTCACAGCGGAACATTAAGCGGAAATATCTCTTCCTTGCAGCAGTCCATTTCACTTAACTCAAAAGTAAAAGTTGGTCTTATTAAACAGGGTTCATTCCACTATTTCAGAAATCAAACGGCCTCATTAAAAGCAAACCTATTAATCGATAACGACAAGGTTGTTTTCAATCAGGGATTTTTTAAAATCGGAAAGGCAAAAATTGACCTCAAAGGAAATATTGGAACCGAAATTGGGTCTCCCATTTCACTCATCGTTAAAGGGAGTAACATTGATGCTAATTACCTAGTTTCTTTTCTATCTCAATACAATATTTCCCTTGAACCAAACATTAAAACCAAAGGTGAAATTGCTTTTACATTTGATATTAACGGTTTAAATAAATCGAACAATCCTTTCATATTCAATTTAAAATACCAAACAAATACTTTTTTAATTACTGTTCCTAAAAAACCCCCTATTGTAATAAACGGTTTGCAGGGTTCTTTTACGAATGGAAATCTAGGAAAGCCCGAATCGTCAAGTGCACAAATTACTTTTAATGAGATAAAAACTGGCGATAGCCGTTTTTCGGGTACTTTTAGAATGAAAAACACTAACTCCCCGCTTTGCCATGTTAAGTTAACGGCAGATGTTAATTGCAAAAACCTCGAAGAATGGGGCATTGAATCCCCTTTAAAAACAGGTGATTTTAAGGGTTTTATTGAGTTTCTGGGCAAACTTGAGAGTTGGAATGATATAAGTTTGAGTAGCTTTCAGAATGTGAAAATCGCCTCTGATGGTCAATTCAGCAACTTCTCCATTAAGGAAACGAGTGGAATTAACATTGAGGATGCCCATGGTTCCCTTGAGCTTAACAATAAAATTCTGTACATTCCTAATATCACTGGTTTGGCCAATGGTTCTCTTTTCAACGCATCGGTCTCGGTGAACAAGCCCATTAACCTCATTTCAAATAAAGCTAAATCATCAATTAACGTAAGCCTGTCTATTGATTCTTTGAATAGCGCCTGGTTTTCACAAACCTCCTCTTCCGACACATCCTCACGTTACCCTTCAATTTGGGAGCGAGTAGAGAGTATTTCTGGTTTTGTGTTTTTTAACAATTTTATTCACGACAAATTTGTAAGCAAGCATACTAACATCGATTTTTTTGCATCGAAAGATAGGATTATGTCCAACCGCTTTGTTGGAAATACCTGCAAGGGAACATTCTCGGGCAAATTCTTTTCAACTCCATTACCAAACGGTTACTACAACCTTCTAATATCTACTGAGTTTAAACAGCTCGATATCTCAGAGCTTTTCGACTCGTTCAACAATTTTAATCAAAGCGTAATTAAATCAAATAATATCTCTGGAAACCTTTATGGTTCTTTTGAGTTAAAAGGATTGATGAAAGACTACACTATTCAGTATGAAGGCCTTGAGGTTGACTGCAACGTACGTATAGCAAACGGCCGCCTGGTGGATGTGAAACAGCTCGAAGGGTTGGCTCGATTTATTTCTCTCGACGAATTAAAAGACATTTATTTTGATGAGCTACAGAACAATATTCGTGTCGAAAACGAAACGGTGGTAATCCCAAAGATGCAACTATCCTCCTCGGCAATTAACCTTTCTCTTTCAGGGAAACATTTATTTGATGGTAACTACCAGTATAGAACCGAACTTTTGCTATCAGATATTCTATTCAATAAAGCAAAATCCAATAAGCCAGAAAACAGTGAGTTTGGAAAAGAAATTGACGATAACACACAGCGTACAAAGCTTTTTTTACGTATAGATGGTGATGTTAATGACTTTAAGGTTTCGTACGATGCCGAATCGGCCAGAAACGCTTTTATCGATAATTTAAAGCAGGAAAAACAAACACTTAAGCAAATTTTGAGGGAAGAGTTCGGGTTCCTTAAACGAGAAAAAAACGATTCAACAGTCGTAGTCCCTTCCACAAGTAATGATACCATTAACAATAGCTCTACAAAATTTACTATTGAATGGGACGATGAATAATTATTTCCGCTAATACTTTTCCCTTTCTTTTTCCGTTTGTGTAATTAAATCAAACCCAAAAATTATAGTCTTGGACATTTACTTAACGAAGCAACGCTGGAAAATCATTCTACTTGTAGTGGCCATTGGTATTGGCTTTACTTCACTTTTTATAACCAACAGACTTGTAAAAGAGCTGTCGCAGGAAGAACGGAAAAAAATTGAGCTTTGGGCCGAGGCTATACGTCAACTATCGCAAATATCAACCCTTGATGATTCTTGCCAGAATTTTTCCATCATCATGGAGGTTCTCGATAATAATACCACCGTTCCCGTTATCCTTACCGACGAAGCTGACAATATTATTGGGTTTAATAATATTCACCCCAAAAAGATTGACACCGATATTGAGAAAAAGCGTATGCTTAATAAAATGAAGGCCTCAAAGGAACCTATCGAGGTGGTACTTCTCGATGATAGTAAGAACTTTGTTTACTACAAGGACAGCACAACCCTCACAAAACTCACATACTATCCATATATACAATTACTTATAATAATTCTTTTTATTCTAGTTTCATACTATGCGTTCAATCAATCGCGAAAATCTGAGCAGAACCAGGTTTGGGTTGGGATGGCAAAGGAAACGGCTCATCAACTTGGTACCCCCACCTCGTCACTGCTTGCATGGCACGAAATAATTAAGGATTCAAATCTTTCTCCTGAGCTAATTAGCGAGTTCGGTAAGGATATTTCTCGCTTGGAAAAAATAGTTGACCGTTTCTCAAAAATTGGTTCGAGACCTTCTCTTAAACCTGTTAACCTGGTACAAACCATCAATAATAGCATTAACTACTTGAAAAAAAGAACGTCCACTAAGGTTACTTTCATAAAAAATTACGATGAAAATGAAAGCATTATTGTTCCCATTAATGAAACCCTGTTTGAATGGGTGGTAGAGAATATCACCAAAAATTCTATTGATGCCATTCAGCAAAGCGGAGAAATTTCTTTCAAAATAACAGATAACATACAAGTTGTATACATTGATATTACCGATAACGGAAAGGGTATTGCCCGTAGTCAGTATAAAACAATTTTTCAGCCTGGTTTTACCACAAAATCAAGAGGCTGGGGTTTGGGTCTTACCCTTTCAAAAAGAATTGTTGAAGAATACCACAATGGGAAAATTTTTGTTAACTACTCTGAAATTGAAAAGGGTACTTCATTCCGAATAGTTCTTCGTAAGTCGCACTTTTATAGTTAATTGACCCCTGTTGTTAAGATTTCGTTATACCTGGCTTTGTTTCTTAGTATGTCTGTACTTAATTGAATGATTGAATCGTTCGAAACTTCATACTCAGTTCGTCCGCGCTGAAAAGAATACCTCGAAACAATCTCCTCCTCCAAAAGGGCTTTTATCTCCTTTTTATAGAGGTCAAAATCATTCATTCTGTTTAATTCAATAACACCCTGTAAACTATCAATCAATGGTTGTATCGTTTCTAAATAGTTTTCACTTTTTGCAGCTTGAGTAAGGTCTTGAAGTATTTGCTCGGTTTGGCTTTGGTATTTAAAATTTTTAGTCTTTAAAAAATCAATAAACACATCGTATTCCCTCTCAGATAGTTTGAAATTTCTGGGGTATACATCCTTACCTCTATTCCCATAATGGTATATTGTTGCATATTCAAAGAAGTAATTATTAGTATACAGTATTGATGCAATCCTGCTATAATACGATTGCTCGATAAGAATGTCGGGCGTTATGCCGCCGCCATCGTAAACAATTCTGCCGTTTTTTGTAGTGAATTCGTTAATTAGGGAGTCGGGAATGTAGCTGATGCTACCATCCTCGTTTCGTTGAGTAAAATCGACAGCCTGAATGCAACGACCGCTGGGTATGTAGTACTTGGCAGTTGTAATTTTTACTTGTGTATTATATGGCAATGGACGAGTAGCCTGCACAAGACCTTTTCCAAAAGTTCTCTCACCAATAATAATGGCTCTATCAAGATCTTGGAGTGCTCCAGCTACAATTTCTGAAGCTGACGCTGAAGCTCTGTCAACCAAAATGGCTAATGGAATGGTTGTATCTAATGGCTTTGTTTGTGTTTCGTACTTATTGTCAAACTCGTCGATTTGACCCTTAGTATACACAACAAGCTGATTCTTCTCAACAAACAGATTTACAATCTTAACAGCCTCATATAAAAGTCCTCCAGGGTTTCCTCTTAAATCAAAAATTAAATATTTTGCCCCCATACCATTTATCAATCCCTCAACTTTTTCCTCAACATCCTTGCTCGATTCAGCAGTAAAATTTATTAATTTAATGTATCCAACATTATTGTTTACGATACCATAAAAGGGTATGCTGGGAAGATGAATTTTCTCTCTTCTAAAGTTAAATACCAATGAATCAGCAACGCCAATCCTTCGGACTGTTACTGAAAGTTCAGTTTTAGGAGCTCCTTTAAGCAGGTTGCTTACCTTTTGTACCGTTAAATTTTTTACCGAGATATTATCGATATAAATTATAGTATCTCCAACCAAAATACCAGCTTTATGAGAAGGTGTACCTTCGTATACTTCAGATACAACGGGGTAATTGACTCCGTGCCGTATTAGAGCCCCCATTCCACCATATTCTCCGGTTGTTTGAAAGTCGAACTGTTCTTTACTTTCTTCAGGAACAAATTCATTATATGGGTCAAGTGATTGCAACATTGCATCGATTCCTACCCGAATCAACTTTTCAGGATCTGTTTTATCAACATAAAACACATTGAGATCCCTAAAAAAAGAGAAAAATATATCTAAACTTTTTGATGTACTAAAGTCGACCTCCTTTTTGAAAGCGAAAAGGAAAAGTACAGACACGATTAGTAATGAAACAATTAATACCTGCTTTATCCTAACAATTTTCATAGTATAACATTTAATAACATCGGTTTTTAGGTTCACTAGGGAACGGGATCGATTCCGTGACCGCCCCAGGGATTGCAACTCACAACTCTTTTAATACAAAGCCAGCCACCTTTTATGGGTCCATGTTTCTTTAACGCCTCAAGGCAATAGTTTGAGCAAGTTGGGTAGTAACGACAAGATGGGGGAAAAAATGGGCTAATAAATACCTGGTAAGCTCTTATGGGTAATACCAATATCTTTATTAATATCTTTCTAATGCCTAAATATATGTTCTTTGCAGTTTGATACATCCCTTAACTATAAATTCTTTAGTATGCTATCCATTAACGTGTATATCGATTTCTGTATAGTTGTAAAGTTCTCAATACGATCAGAAACATAAAGAAATGCAATGTTTACTGATGTTTTTTTTTCTACACAGAATTCATGTACCACTCGATTTCGAATCCGGTAAACCTCCTTCATTCTTCTTCTTAGTAAATTTCGATCTACTGCTCGCTTGAATTTTTTCTTAGGTACCACAAATAACACAGAAACTCCAATGTTATCCATTTCCTCTTTTTTCACCAAATATATAACTTTTACCGGGTAATGGGTATTCCATTTACCCTTCGAAAAGAGTTCATCGATAGCCTTTTTACTTCTTAGTATTCTAGATTTGGGTAGGCCGAATCCTTTCATTTAAAAGGTATAATCAGAGAAAAAAAAGATGGGGTAACGCCCCATCTCTACTTATTCTCCTTGTTATATTTTTTAATATACTCTTCGAGGGCTTGGGTCATACTTGGGCACGTTGGCGTTGGTGCATTAACATCAAGCCTCAATCCGTTATCCTTAACTGCCTTGGCTGTGGTGGGTCCAAAAGCCGCAATTTTAATTTCTTTCTGGCTGAAATCAGGAAAGTTATGGAATAAAGATTTAATGCCACTCGGACTATAAAAGACAAGCATATCGTACTCCATTCCATTTAAATCTGAAAGATTGCTACTTACTGTTCGGTAAAGTATTGCTTTTGTATATTTTACTTTCGATTTGTCAAGCGATTTTGGAATCTCCGCTTTATGAACATCAGATAGAGGTACTAAAAACTTTTCGTTCTTATGTTTTGTAATAAGTTCGATTAGATGAGGAAATGTTCCCTGTCCAAAAAATATTTTTCTTTTTCGATACACAATATACTTCTGAAGGTAGTGAGCCACCGATTCGGTAATACAAAAATATTTCATGGTTTCCGGAACAGCAATTCTAACCTCCTCACATATGCGAAAAAAGTGATCTATTGCTGTTCTACTTGTAAATATCACAGCAGTATGTTGAAGAATGTCTATTCTCTGTTGACGAAACTCTTTTGAGGATACCCCTTCAACCTGAATAAATGGTCGAAAGTCAATCTTTAAATTGTGCTTAGTGGCCAGCTCCAAATAAGGTGATTTTTCGCTTTGAGGATCAGGCTGAGATACGAGAATCTTTTTGATTTTCAAGGCCCTAGGTTTTTTCGTTCAACTCACTAACAACTACATCATTACTTCTTTAACCACAATGAGCAAAGGAGTAATTTCAAGGGCACAAAGGTATAAAACGAAATAGAAAATTGAAAATCCTTTCGAAATAAATAGCTGAAAGGTTCTTGTGATTCTCATTATCAGGGCAATAATTACTGTGACAAGTAAAGTGTAAAGTACAATACTTGCAACTAATCCTTGTGAGTAAAAAAGAATGAATGCTAGGGGAACAAGCACTAAGCCTAGTATACGAGTATAAATACTCTGGTTAAACGTAAGCTCCTTAATTTCTGCTTTCGTTTGCGAGAGGTTGGCAATTGCAAACAATAATATTCTTTTTATCAGATAAAATGAGACTAATGCGCTAAAAATAACCAGTACAAGAATCCATTTTGGTGTGTTAAGAGGTATGCTAAAATGAAAATAATCGATTATATAAACAAATAATAATGAGGTGATTAAGAACATATTTGCATCGAGAATAAAATGAACTCTTCTCCTCATCAATGATCCATCGCGATGTATTTTACCTGCATTATACAAAGAAAATGCTGCTTGAATTATTCCTTTTAAGTAACCGTAAGAGTAAACTCTTAATACAGAGACAGTTGCCAGTGCAAGCATAATAACTAAAAAAAAACAATTTTCGGTGTTAGATGACTGAGCATTGATTTTGGTTGCAGTAATATGTATCGGATGTTCCTTTATTTGCTTTGTTTCAACAAAAATTTGTTCATGTAAACTTGTATTATTTTGGTTATCTGATTTATCGAATAACCAAAACTTATCAAAAAATAGTGTTGCTTCTTTTGTTTCAAGATTTACTATGGTTTCATAGAAAGGGAACTCAATACCTTTAGGGCAAACGATACATGTTGTATCTTTTATTGGTCTTTCCTTAATTAACTTTCTTTTTTGTGCTTCAACCTGCTTTATTTTATACTCCCTTACCTCTTTAGTTTTCCGTTCATTCATTATAAAAATTGGGTCAACTCCTAGGGAAAAAGCTTCAAGAGAATCCTGATGATTAGGCACAGGGATTGAATCAAGCTGATTAACTACCGCTTTTGTAGCAATCGTGTCTTTTAACAGCGAAATATTTTGTTTATTTAAAAGCATTAATTTTAGTAATTGATGTTAGCAAATATAGCATGCGTTTTTAAAAGGAAAAAAAGATAAAAACAAATAAAAATATCATGGAAAAAGTTAATAGGCCTTAGCCTTGAAAATAACGAACAATCAATCTTGCTCGAGCGTCACCAACTAGCTCTTTTAACTCGGATAAAGATGCATCTTTAAGGGCTTCAGTTGTTTTATACTTTTTAAGCAGCTTTTCAATAGTTTTATGCCCCACACCAGCAATCTCTTCAAGCTTTGACTTTGTTACCGATTTAATTCTTCGGTTTCGATGGTGCTTTATTCCAAATCGGTGCGCCTCATTACGAATGTGTTGAATAACCTTTAGCGTTTCTGAATTTTTATCTAAGTATAAAGGTACGGTATCGTTTGGGGTAAATATTTCTTCTAACTTTTTAGCTATTCCAATTATTTTAACCTTTTGTTCAATTTGTAACTCTTTAATTGCTGTATATGCATAATTTAATTGTCCTTTACCTCCGTCAATAACAATTAACTGGGGTAGTGATAAATTTTCTGATATAAGTCGCTTGTATCTTCTTTTAACAACTTCATACATCGAAGCAAAATCGTTGGGCCCATCAACGGTTTTAATATTAAAATGTCGGTATTCATTTTTTGATGGTCTAGCATTCCGAAAAACCACACATGCTGCTACGGGATTAGTTCCTTGTAAGTTTGAATTATCGAAACACTCGATATGAGAAGGAAATTCAGTAAGGTTTAGGTCGGTTTTTATTGTGCTTAATAATCGTTCCACAATAATGTGTGTTCTATTCCTTTCGTTATTAGTATTTCGCTCCAAGGCGAAAGCTTTTGCGTTGCGTAATGAAAGGTCTAATAGTTTTAGCTTATCACCACGATTAGGTACATGGTATCGACATCCTTCTATTTTAAATTCAGGAATGAACTGTGTAACAATTTCCCGAGCAGAACTTCCTGTTCTATTCTTTATTTCTGCAATTGCAAATCCAAGCATTTCTTCCTGGGTTTCATTTAGCACCTTTTTTAACTCAATATTATGAGATTGAATTATTGAGCCATTCACAATTTTTAAGTAATTCACATAGTGGAATGGAGGTTTTGAATAAATACTATATACGTCCAAATCCTTGTAACCTTGGTTAACGATAGTGGTTTTTGACTGAAAACGCTCAATAACATCTATCTTGTTTTTATATTCCTGGGCCTCTTCAAATTTGAATAATTTTGAGGTCATGAACATCTGTTTTTTTAACTCTCCATGAACTGCGTTAACGTTTCCCTTTAAAATATTAACCACTGAATCAATACTTTTTTGATAATCAATCTCATTTTGATTTGCAACACAAGGAGCTAAACAATTTCCTAGCTGGAACTCAAGACAGGGTTTAAACTTTCCCTTAGAAATATTCTCCTGCGTTAACTTTAAATTGCATGTACGCAAAGGATACATACTCCGAAATAGCTCGAGTAATGTTTTAACTAGAAGCCCGGAAGTGTATGGACCAAAGTACCTGCTTCCATCTTGAACTACTTTTCGTGTGGAAAAAACTCGGGGAAACTCTTCGTTTTTTACGCAAATCCAGGGGTACGTTTTATCATCCTTTAGGAGAATATTATACTTTGGTTTGTGTTTTTTTATTAAATTATTTTCCAACAGAAGCGCATCGCTTTCTGAATTTACAATAATATGATCTATTGAGTTAACTCTTGAAACAAGAGTTCGCAACTTAGCATTTTCATATCTATTTTTATTGAAATATGACGAAACTCTTTTTCGTAAATTTTTTGCTTTCCCCACATAAATTATTTCGTTCTTTATATTTGAAAAAATATAAACACCTGGGGATATCGGAAGGTTTGCTAAGTAATTTTGAAACTTATTTTGCATCTAAGTTTACTTCTTAGATAAAAAGATCTACATGTTTAAAGTTTGTTGAATCAAAAAGACCCTTGTGGTATATTTTTAGCTCAGGAATAACTGTTAGTGCCATAAATGAAGCTGTCATAAAAGGAGATTCCAAGGTACAACCATTCTCCTTTACCAGATTATTTAACTCTTGATACATTTGACTAACTTTATCTCCATCCATACTAGTCATCAATCCATAAAAAGGCAATGGTATACCTTGTGTTTCGTTATGGGTATAACATATTCCTCCCCTGCTATCAATAATCCACGTTAAGGATTTATAAATACTTTCATCATCGCATCCCACTGAAATTATATGGTGGGAATCATGTGCGATACTTGCTGCAATTGCTCCCTTTTTAATTCCAAATCCCCGAATAAAACCCACAATGGGTTTTGAATTTGAATACCTATCAAGTAGAACAATTTTTAATAAATCTTGTTGGGGGTTTGTATCAACAACTGAACCAATTGGAACTAATACGGTTTCTTTAATCCATTTAGTAATTAATTCACCGTCTATTACACCTATTACATTTAAATTTTGACTTTTGGCAGTAACTTTTAATTCTTCTTTGCATAACTCATCCCTAAAATAGAAACTATTGGGTAAGGTTTTGGGTTCGTTTAAGAATACTTCGTTCTGCCCAAATATTTTTTCTCCGTCAATATATGTTTCAATTACATCGAAAGACACAAGGTCATTTACTACTGTGAAATCGGGTTTACAATTAACCTCGATTTTCCCAATAGGGATTTTGTAATGATTTATTGGGTTAATGCAAGCTATTTGAAGCACCTCATATAAATCGTATCCAAGCTCAATAGCTCTTGCAACGATTTTGTTAATATGACCTTTCTGTAAATAATCTGGGTGACAATCGTCGGTACAAAACATAACTGAGTCTTTGTGGCTTTTAACAATAGGTATTAACTTCTCGAAGTTTTTTGCTGCACTTCCTTCCCGTATCTGGATTTTCATTCCTAAACCTATCTTTTCAATAGCCTCCTCTGTAGTACTACATTCATGATCGGTTGAAATACCTGAATTAACATATTGCTCTAACGGAACACCCGATAAACCAGGAGCGTGCCCATCAATTGGTTTTCCAACTTTTTTTGCTGCGTTCAACTTTCTGTGCACATCCTTATCGTTAAAAACCACCCCAGGGAAATTCATCATTTCAGCTAAAAAATAGAAATCATTCTCTTTCAGCAACGACTCAACTTTTTCAGCACCAAGAACAGCTCCACTTTTCTCAATGGGTGAAGCCGGTACACAGGATGGGATACCGAAAAAGAATTTTAGTTTCGTTTGTTTTGCATCATTTACCATAAACCTTATCCCATCAATCCCTGCAACGTTCGCAACTTCATGAGGATCGGTAACCACAGCTACGGTTCCATGCCTAACAGCCATACGTGCAAAAGCGCTAGGTATTAACATAGAACTTTCAATATGTATGTGCGAATCGATAAACCCAGGAAGTATAAAAGGTTTGTTTACATTGGGGCAATTTTTAATTTCGATAATTCTCCCTCCCGACATTACAATCTCCACACCCCTCTTTGTCCTTAGCTCGGGAGACACCAAAACCCCCTTTACAACCGTTACCTCTTTATTCATAATCCTTTTTTAAAAACAACCTCTACAATGTTCCACGTGGAACATTGGCTGATGGTTTGGTTAAACATTTAGTTGTTCCACGTGGAACTTTACCTGCCAAGGTAAACAAGCAATACATTTATATCACTAGGTGATACCCCTGGTATCCTCCTTGCTTGTCCTATTGTTGTTGGTTTTATTCTTGATAATTTTTGTTTAGCTTCTGTTGATATTGAGTTTAGCGTGTTGTAGTCAAAATTTGTGTTAATATTTATGTGGTCTAATCTATGCAATTTATCAGCAACAAGCCTTTCTCTAGCGATATATCCTCCATATTTAATTTGTATATCAACCGATTCAATGACATCTACTGTAAATGATTCAATGCTATTTACAATTTTTGTCAATTTATGGTATTTTGACGCCAGTTGAATTAAATTAACTTCGGGACGAAGAATTATATCAATTAACTTTCTTTTTTGGGTAATTGGTGTTGATTTAATTTCAATTAAATAACCATTAATTTCGTCGGGGTTAACACTATGGTTTTTTATAAAACTTATTAGTGTCTTAATATCTTTAAGCTTCTTCTCTAGAATGTCCATACGTTCGCTTGAAGCGAGTCCTAACTTATATCCTATAGGTGTTAATCGTTCGTCCGCATTATCTTGACGTAACAAAATTCTATGTTCTGCTCTACTTGTAAACATTCTGTAGGGTTCATCCACTCCTTTTGTTACTAAATCATCAATTAAAACTCCTATATATGCCTCTTCCCTGCTAAGTATAAACTTTTCTTTTTTTAATATTGCATTGCTGGCATTAATTCCTGCAATTAATCCTTGCGCTGCTGCTTCTTCATAACCAGTAGTTCCGTTAATTTGACCCGCAAAGTATAAGTTTTTTATTTGCTTTGTTTCAAGGGTATGAAATAATTGTGTTGGAGGAAAGTAATCATACTCTATTGCGTATCCTGGTCGAAGAATATGAACATCTTCAAATCCCTGAATTTTTTTTAAAGCTTTGTACTGTATATCGGAAGGCAAAGATGAGCTGAATCCATTCAGATACATTTCGTATGTGCTTTCACCTTCGGGTTCTAAAAATAGTTGATGCTGTTCTTTATCAGCGAAGGTTCTTAACTTATCTTCAATACTTGGACAATATCTAGGGCCTATTCCTTGAATTTCTCCTTTGAATAAAGGGCTTTTTTGAAATCCGACTTTAAGTGTATCGTGAACAATAGTACTAGTATGTGCAATATAACAACTTTGCTTTTGTAACGTATTTGGTTCTTTGGTTAGATATGAAAAGAATTTTACTTCATCATCTTGCTTTTGTTCTACAAGCTTGTTTAAATTAACTGTTCTCTTGTCAATTCTAACAGGGGTTCCTGTTTTCATTCTTCCAGTTTGAAATCCTAAACTTTTAAGCTTTTCAGTTAATCCATAAGATGCTACCTCGCCTATTCTTCCTCCAGGAAACCTAACTTCACCAACATACATTACGCCTGTTAGAAATGTACCATTAGTTAATATTACACTTTTCGCTTTTATTTTTAATTCTAATTGGGTTACTACACCAATAATGGTTTTGTTATCTACCAACAAATCGGTTACACTGTCTTGAAGAAGGAAAAGGTTTGGTATTTTTTCTAATTCTTCTCTCCATTTTTGTGAAAAAATCATTCTATCGCATTGTGCTCTAGGACTCCACATTGCAGGTCCCTTTGATTTGTTAAGCATGCGAAATTGAATAGTACTTAAATCTGTAATAATTGCAGATAACCCACCAAGAGCGTCAATTTCACGAACAATTTGACCTTTTGCTACACCTCCCATTGCAGGATTGCAACTCATTTGAGCTAACTTTGTTAGATCAATTGATATTAGTAATACTTTTGATCCTAGATTTGCTGCGGCTGCTGCGGCTTCACATCCTGCATGACCTCCTCCAACTACAATTACATCAAATTCATTTAACATTTAGTAAAGTTTCATTAAGATTATTTAACCAAAAGTTTTCAGCTACTCTCATGTCATATTGTTCCTTTTCAGTGTGATCGTTAAAACCCACCATATGTAAAACACCGTGAACCATTACTCTGTTTAACTCTTCTGAAAATTCTTGTTGAAAGTCTGCCGCATTTGATTTAACAACTTCGATACATATATATATATCAGCAGAGATAATATTATTACTTGTATATGGAAAAGTTATAATATCAGTTAAATAAGAATGGTTTAAAAATTTTGTATTGATATCTAATATCTCTTTTTCATTTGTGAAAATATAGTTTATTTCCCCAACTTTTTTATTATAATATGTTATTACATTTTTTAACCATGCTTTTGTTATTCTTACTTTTTTTAATTTAAACGTTATATTGTTTGAAAAAAAATTAATTGCCACTATTTAGATAAATTAAAAATTAGTTCAACCTGAGATCCGTTATTATAAAAATTAATAGTATCGGCTAAGTTACGCATTAAAAATACTCCTCGCCCAGATATGTTCTCAATATTTTCAGGTTTTGTTGGATCGGGTACACTCTCGTAATTGAATCCTTCACCTTGGTCTTTAACATAAATATGAATGGAAGAATCGTTTATTTGAACTGAAACATCTACAGATTTAGTATCATCGAATTTATTTCCATGTACAATAGAATTATTAACTGCTTCTATTGTAGCTATCAGAACTTTACCATACAAATCGGATGAAAGGTTACAACCTTCTGATATTTCATCTACCAACTTTTCGACGTGGCAAATATTTTCTAACTTAGAAAGTATGCTAATAGACTTTTTCATTAATTATAATATAAAATTACAGGTAAATTATACTTATTATTAGTTGTAAATGTTTCAAAAAGCTAAAATAAAAGTTGATATTAATCATCTTTTTTAAGGAAGTAACCAATTTTCTGGGTTCTCAATTTTGCTCTCGTGCCATATTTGCAAATTTAATATACTTTTCCCTGTTTTGGGCTCAGAAAAAATTTCACCAATCTCTTGTTGGGCTTTCAGCATGTCTCCTACCTTAACATATACTTTTGAAAGATTTGAATAAACGGATAAAAAATCTCCATGCCTTACAATTACTGCTATATTAGAACCTGGTATGGACACCACTTTTTTAACTTCGCCTTCATATATTACCGTTATTTTACTATTATTTGGCATACTAATATCAACACCATTGTTTTTAATTTTTACACCCTTTAATACAGGATGGTTATGTTCACCAAACTCTCCAACAATGATTCCTTGGGCTGATGGCCAGGGTAATTTCCCTTTATTACCAAAAAATCCTTCGGAAAGTTTTAAATAACGCGAATCTCTTACTACAGTTCCTTTATTATTCTTTGCTTTTCTTGCCTCCTCTGCTATAAGGTTTTCAATGGCTTTATTCAAATCTTCCATTGCTCTTTTTCTTTCTTTTAGTTCTTTTTTTAATTGTTTTTCTCTTTTTTGTAATTCTGATACGTTTCTCTTATATTTTATTTGTTCACTGTTTAGTGAACTTACTTCTGTTGTTTTATCGTTAATTAGTTTTTCTAAATTTTTCTTGTTTTCCGACAACTTATAAATCTCATCATTCATTAGGGTTTGCATGTTTATAATTTCTTTTCCTTGCTTCTCTCTAAAAACTAACAGCTGTTGATAAAATCGCATACGTTTGTATGCTTGACTAAAATCATTTGATGAGAATATAAATACTAACATTTGCATTTTTGACCGGTTTCTCCAAGCAAATCGTATTAGTTTTGCGTACTCTCTTTTTAAATTAGAAATATCTTTATTTAAACCATTTATAATAACATTTTTATTATAGATTTCTTTTTCTATTAGTATAATTTGTAACTCAATATCATCTATTAGCTTTTTTCGAAGTTTAATTTTTGAATTTAATAAGTTAAGCTCATTAACGCTTTGAGAACGTTTTTTTTCAGTATCAGTTAGCAATTTATTTGTTAGCTGAATTTCTTGCTCTGTTTTTATTTTTCTTTGCTCTAGTTCACTAATGGTTTGTGATTTTGAAGCAAAAAAACAAAGGAGCAATATTATAGATATTATTAACCTGAATTTACTCATTATTTGGATAAAGAGGTAAAACCTTAAAAGTTGAATCATATTGAAATTGAATTGATTCCTGAATGTTTAAATTTCTAAAATCAAGTTCTATTTCTATCGGATTATTCTCTAATTTAAATGAAGTAATTACTTTTTGCGGGTAATTAGTTGAGTAGTTTGAATCGAAACTGTAATTAGTAGATAAAGAATACTTACTACTATAATCGTTAATAATATCAAAATATTGTAATTCCTTTGAAACTGTGTTAAATGTATATGTATAATTATATATTGTGTCTTTGAATAAATAACTTGAAATTATTGGGTTATTTCTATTCAAATTTTTGTTCATGTGAATATTTTTTGTTATTAAATACGGTTTTCCAAGCAAAACATTTTGTATTAAAACAAACGAAACCTCAAAACCTAATTTTTCTGAGATTGTTTGATAATCCGATTCAAATACTGTTCTATCAGGGTTGTCAACCACAAGAATTTTCTCAGGAAAAGCATAAAATGAAGCAATTGGGATAGAAAAACTTGATGAAAATTCTATAAAAATAATTGAATCAGTATTAACAGTCATATTTGACTTTAGTGTATGTAATGTTCCTTTGTAATCTATTCTTATATTGAATTTTTGATTTTCAATATATTCATCAATATAGGTTGATTCAATAAGGGAATCAAAATGATGCGCAAAATTATATGTTGAAGTAGAATTGTATATTTTATCGCTTGATTTACAAGTAACTAAAAAAACAATTAGTATTAATAATGGTATTACATTATTCTTCAACATAATTTTTCAATTCAATTTTTTTTTGTAATGTTAATGAATTTCCTCCTAAATCTCGTGCTTTTAACCAGTATATATAAGCGGCTTCTTTATTACCAGAAAGAAAAAGGGCATCAGCGTAATGTTCAATTATCACAGGGCTTTTACTACCATCTTTTGCTACTGCATTTTGAAGAACTTCTTTGGCTTCGTTGTAACGCTCCATTTGAAAAAGAACCCATCCTTTAGTATCGATATAGGTACTATTGTTTGGTTCAATAAGTACTGCTCTGGTACTCATTTTTAATGCTTTTCTTAATTTTTTTCTTTCAATTGAAAGGTAATAACTATAGTTGTTTAATGATCGTGCATTTTTAGGATTTAATTTAATACTTTTTTCATAATTTTTATATGCTTCCTTATTTCGGTTAATTTTGTGACACAAATCAGCAATTGTTGCATGCATTTCAGAGTTTATTTCATTACTATTTATTATTCTAGTTGCTTTCTTAAGAGTAGCGATTGCTTCAAGGGTATTACCAATATTATCAAGTGAAAGAGCTTGTAAAATATAGAATATATCCTTTTGTGGAAACAATTTTTGTGCTTGCTGCGATAAATTAATTGCTGAAACGTAACTAGATGTTGAAAAGTCGAAAGAAATGGCCTTTTCCCAGTTATCAGAATTCATGTTGTCATACTGTATCATATAGGCTAGCTGTTGTCTAGCCTTTGAAAAATTACGTGTATTTAAAAAGTGTTCATAAGCTAAGGCATGCACTTCAACTATACCATTATAATTATGTAAATAATTAATAATTATATTATCTAGTATATCTGAATATAAAGAGTAATATGTGGGCTCGTAAAGGATAGGATAGAATAAATCGATTAAACTTTTTGAAGAAATACTTGAATCTTGGCTTAATTCGTTTAGGTAGTTTATTGATTCTTTTACATTTCCTAAATTTTTCAATTGTAAATATTTATTGACTTTAATGAATGAATTTGTAGGCTCTAAATCAATTGCGTTATTTATTTGCACTAAGCCTAAACTGTCATTTCCTTGTCTAAAACTAAGTTCACTTCCGTACAGTTGGTATAATGCAACATTAGGAAAAAGTGAAGTTAATTTATCAATTTCATTTGATGCTTTACTTAAATCGTTTAATTCAAATAATATTTTAATTTTAGTATCAGCAATTTGTGGATTGAAACCAGATTGATTTGTGATTTGCTCGAGTAATTCAATAGATTTCTTTTTTTGTCCTATATCATTATATAATAGGGCTAAACTGTATTTATAACTGGGGTTTAATGAGTCAAGCATTACCAAAGCAATTTGGTTTTTTAATGCTTCATTCATTCTATTTTCGTTTATGTATAGAATACCCAGATAGTTTCGATAAAACTTATTTGATTCTTCTAGAGATATCGCCTTTTCTAAATACTTAATTGCGCTAGTATTATTATTTAATGAACCGTGAACTAGAGATAACTCATAGTATGGTGCAGAGTTTGCGGAATCAATACTAATAGATTTGTTTTGTAGTATAATAGCATCGTTATAACGACCTATTAATCTACTTTTTACACCTTCGTAGTAATATATATATGGGCCAACACTTGTTTCATATTGATTTTTACTTATAAAAATATTGCTTGTTTTACAAGCATATACGTTTAGTATGATTAATGTGCTAAAGAATATCCTAAAATATTTAATTTTCATTTATTAGCTGTTTTAAGTACCAGAATGACCGAACCCTCCTTCTCCTCTAACTGAATCGTTAAGTTTATCGCTATGTATCCATTCAACTACTTCGTGTTTTGCTACAACCAATTGTGCTATTCTTTCACCATCATCAATCGTAACAATGGAGTTACTTAGGTTAACAAGTATTACGCCAATTTCCCCTCTATAGTCTGAATCGATAGTTCCCGGAGTATTAAGTACTGTTAATCCTTTTTTTAATGCTAGTCCGCTACGAGGTCTGACTTGTGCTTCGTAACCAATAGGTAGTTCAATATACAAACCGGTTGGAATTAATTTACGTTCAAAGGGTGGTATAGTTACTGTGTTATTCAAATTGGCACGTAAGTCCATACCAGCACTGTAAGGGGTACTATAACCTGGTGATTGATGTTTTGAGTTGTTAACAATTTTTACCTCCATTTTATAAATGTTTTTATTGTTTGCTTAACTGGAATTCTTTCGAAATAAATAATAAACAATAAATAAAATAAAATTAATGTAACTCTATACAGAAAATAAATTACTGGCTGATCGATTTTTATAAAATATCCAAAAATAAAAATTACTATACCTACAATGAAATGAATTGACATTGCTTTTAAATCATAAGGTATTTTTAAGAATTTTTTATTTCCCTGGTAACATAAAATACACATGACTATATAACAAAATAAACGGGCAATTGCCGCTCCGTAGTAGCCAATTCTGGGTATTAAAATAATGTTCAAAGTAACTGTTATTGCTGCTCCAGCAAAAGTGTAATATATTCCATACCATGTTTTATTAGTTAGCTTATACCATATGCTAAGGTTAAAAAATACACCTGCAAATAAGTTTGCTAACAAAAGTAACGGAACAACATCTAATCCTTCTCTAAATTGTTTTCCTACAAGTAATTGTAGAATATCTGTAAACAATCCAACACCTAAGAAAATAATTAATGTGAATATGAAAAAATACTTCATCATATTGCTATAAATACTTTTCGAGTCTTTATTATCGGCATGTGAAAAGAAAAACGGCTCTGCTGCATACCTATACATTTGTATAAAAAGAACCATTAATACAGCAAGCTTAACATTTGAACCATATATTCCTAATTGATATAATGGATTACTTTCTTCACTAATTAAATATTTTATAAAAATTCTATCAAAGGATTCGTTGGTTGTGCCACCCAATCCGCTTATTAATAGCGGAAGAGAATATAACATTATTGTTTTAACCTTTGATATGTTGAATCGTGATGGAATAGTACCTGAAAAGAGTAAAAGTAAAACGGTAATAATAACACTACTAACTAAATTGCTAATAAATACATAGGTTATTCCAATTGAGGGATTATAAATTAATTCTTTGAATGGGAAATTATATGCTGGGCAAATTTTTAAGAAGAAAAAGTTTAAAAACACATTTATTACTACACCAACAATTTTGATTGAGGAGAATACTAATGGCTTATTAAGTAACCTTAAACGTGCAAACGGTATAGCACAAAATGCATCTAAACCAATAACAACAGAAAGTAAGTAAATGTATTCAGGGTTTGATGGGTAACCTAATCCGTTTGATATTACTGGTGAAAAAATTGAGAATACTAGTATAAAAATTGAGCTTGTAAACAGTAATGTATAAAATGCTGAGGAGTAAACTGTATCGGTATCTTTTTCTTTTGATGCAAAACGAAAATATCCAGTTTCCAATCCAAATGTAAGGAATACCAACAAAAATCCGAGATAGGCGTACATTTCAGTTATTATACCATAATCCTCCTGTAGGAATACTCTGGTATGAAGTGGTACTAGTATATAGTTAAGTAAACGAGGAACAACGCTACTTAACCCATACAATGCAGTTTGTCCTGCTAATTTTTTTAAATATCCCATTGCTATCCGTCTAATCCTGAATTGTTGAATAGTATATATCCAAAGTTAAAGAGCACATAAAACTGTTTATTCTCTTTGGGATAATAGTTAACCGATAAACTTATAGGGCCTACTCTAGTTTGTTTAACCACCGAAATTGAACCGAACAGGTAATATTTAGTGAAAGCCTTGTCATATGAAGCTGTGAAATCTTCATTCTTTACTAATTGTTTATATGGCTGAAAAAAGTATAACTCGGAACGTAAACTTAAGTCTTTTGAGAAATTAAGGATTGGTATTAATCCGGCACCAATAAAACTATTTGAATACAGGTGTTTAATAAACAAGGTTTTACTGTGTGATGTGGGTGAAAAAGATTTTGCATTTAGAATGCTAGCAGTATAGTTGTTAAAAAAAGTTCTGTTTGAGTAGAAACCTTCGAGGTATAAACCGAATACTATTTGTTTAGCTAAAACATTATGATAGGATTCATTTAGAAAATGAATGTTAAACCAATTATGGTAAAAGTAATCCTCAATGTACATTTGACTAGTGGTTCCTGGTTCGTGGTCTTCTCTACCATATACATACCCAAACTTTATGAATTGCTTTCTACCACTAGTAGGGTACATTCTAAAATTTAAAGTATTTCTGTCAACAGAAAATTCTCCAACTGCAAAACGAAAGTATGTATTATCAGGTAAATCAGTAGTTAAAAAGTTATCAACCTGGTAATATTCATTCATTGTTTCACCTGTTTTTAGAGCCATTTTCATCATGGAGTTTACCTGTAAAGGGGCTCCGATATCACCTTCGAAAAAAAATTCTTTTTTAATAAGGTAAGCTGGTTTAGCATCTGTAAAGAATGGGTCTACACTACTATTGTAGTAGTCGAATCTATTTAGAGTTAAACCAAATTCAGTATAAAATGGTAAAACCGTAGGATAGTCTTGTCGTGCCTGAACAAGAAAACTTGAGTAAAGTTTGCCAAAGTATGTGTTTAAGTTTAAACGATGTGATGGTGTACTCAATAATTTTAAATTAGTTTCGAAGAAGCCTTGATTTAAACTTGTTGATGACACATTTCCTCCAATCGCAAAAGATAGTGTGGGTTGTTGGGTAATATCAAGATGTAGATCGTAAACATCCTTTTCATAATTAAAAATGGCTTGTGGATATATTCTGTCAATATAACCATCAGAAACCAACTTGAAGTACTCTTTTTTAAAACGTTCATGAGATATAACAGATGATTTTTTTCTAATCATTCGTTCTACATAATTCTTCTGAATTGGTTTTAATCCATTAATTGCTATGTTGTTGTAGTAAAGGTTGGGTTGCTTACCTATAAATTCTTTTCTCTTTTTGTTTACGTACGATGTATCAACTTCTCTATTAACAATGGTTCGAATAGAATCGATATATTTTAATGTATTAGTATATCCTAAGTTTACTAATTCGTCTGCTTTGCTAAAATCTAGTAATGAAACATTATCGATATTTGTATTTATTAATAATCCTAAGCTATCGGGTAAATTAAAATTTGACTGGAACGAAACCATGTTTTCTATTTGAAGCAACAAATCATACTCGTTGGGTGGAGGCGCATTTGATGCCACCAGACTACCAATTATATACTCGGGGTTAAAATCGATAGCCATAATATCCCAAGGAAAATTATTTACAATACCACCATCATACAAGGGTCTTCCATTAATATTAACTGGTCTAAAATAAAGGGGAAATGTCATTGATGCCCTAATTGAGGTACCTAAATCACCTTCACTGAATATATATGGTTTTTTGGTGTAAATATCCGTTGCAATCGCTCTGAATGGTACAAAAAGGTTATCGAAATTATAGTTTGCTGCAGCTATTCCTTCTCCATATATTTCGAGGAATGCTATATCCATTTGATGAGTTGGAATTAAGTAACTTGGTAGTTGAGTTATGGCTTTTTTATCTTGAAACCGAATCGAAACCTCAAACATTGAACTGGTTGGATGTTTCTTCTTAAAGTAGTAAATATACTTTTCAGGAATTATGCCGTTACTCCAGTTGTAGAATTCTTCTGATTTAAACTTTGCAAGCATCTCATCGGGACTGTATCCTATAGCATATAATCCACCTACAATGGCTCCAATACTTGTTCCAGTTATGTAATCGATAGGTACACTATTCTCCTCAAGCGCTTTTATAACACCGATATGAACTAGACCTTTAGCTCCCCCTCCACTTAATACTAATCCAACTGATTGAGCTGATAGGTTTACGGAAATAATTGATAGTAAAAGTGCTAAATAGTATCGCATAATACTAATTTTATACAAAAATATACATTCAGTTTAGGGTATAGGTATATATATTAGTATTTTTACAAAAATTTTAAAAAATTGGTATTATGAATATGCATAAATATTTTCTTGCTGGTATTTCTTTTAGTTTTTTGGTTTTATTTTCTTGTCAAACACCAGAAAAAAAGGAAGAGGTAAAAGTTGAAAAAGCTTTGGAACCTGTTGTTCTAATAAAAACTGACTTAGGGGATATTAAAGTTAAGCTTTACAACGAAACGCCCGTTCACCGCGATAATTTTTTGAAGCTTGCAAAGGAAGGTTTTTACGATGATATTGCTTTTCATCGCGTTATTAAGGATTTTATGATTCAAGCTGGCGATCCCGATACCAAAAAACCGCTGGAGGATGGAAAAATGTACGGTGCAGCCGACTCAGGCTACAAGCTTCCTGCCGAGTTCAACAGCAAGCTGTTCCATAAAAAGGGTGCTCTGGCCGCAGCGAGGGAAGGGGATAAGGAGAATCCTGAAAAGATGTCTTCCGGTTCGCAGTTCTACTTAGTTCAAGGAAAAGTATTTACCCAAAAAGAGTTGGCAGAACTTGCTAAGCGCAAGAACGATTACCTTAAAAAATTTACATTGAACAACCTAATTATGGAGAAGGCTGACAAATTAATGGATAAAGGGTTAGAACCTGATTACAATAAAATTGCTGCCAGCCTTCAGGATACTTTAATGGAAGTTCTTTCGAAACTTGAACCCTACAGCTTTCCACCCGAAAAGGTTGACTACTACTCATCGGTTGGGGGAACACCACACCTTGACGGTGATTACACTGTTTTTGGGGAAGTAATTGAAGGGCTTGAAGTTGTTGATAAAATTGCAGCTGTAGAAACAAATCAGGCCGATATGCCACTTAAGCCCATTAAAATTAGCATGAAAGTGTTAACAGAATAATGATTTACTGTATTTTTGCAACTTTATTACTTATTTGTTAATTGATACGCAATGCGAAGCAGAATTGAAGAGATTAGAAAAGAAGCAGAGGTTTTTTCACCTGAAAATTTGAAGGAGCTGGAAGATTTCCGAATTAAAATGCTGGGGAAAAAGGGTCTCATTACCCAACTTTTTGTCGATTTCAGGGATGTTCCCAACGAGCAGAAAAGGGATATTGGAAAGCAGGTGAATGAGCTGAAAACCTTCGTTTCAACAAAAATTGAAACCCTTTCGCAAACAATCGCTTCAAGTAGCAAAAAAAGTTACGAAATTGATTTGTCGCTACCGGGTGTTCCTTTCACTCTGGGTAGCAGGCACCCAATTTCTCTTGTTAAAGAAGAGCTGTACGATATTTTTAAGCAGCTTGGTTTCAGCATTGCCGAAGGACCAGAAATTGAGGACGATTGGCATGTTTTCAGCTCGCTGAATTTTCCCGAGGAGCATCCGGCCCGCGATATGCAGGATACCTTCTTTATCGAGTCGAAACCCGATATCGTTCTTCGTACCCACACCTCATCGGTTCAGGTTCGGGTAATGGAAACCCAGAAACCACCCATAAGGGTAATTTGTCCGGGAAGAGTTTTCCGTAACGAAGCCATTTCGGCCCGTGCGCACTGCATATTCCATCAGGTTGAAGGGTTATATATTGATGAGAATGTTTCATTTGCCGATTTGAAGCAGGTGCTCCTTTTCTTTGCCAAGGAGATGTTCGGGAAGAACGCAAAAATCAGACTTCGTCCTTCATTCTTTCCTTTCACCGAACCCTCTGCGGAAATGGATGTAAGCTGCAACCTCTGCGGAGGAAAAGGCTGTAACGTTTGCAAGTACACCGGTTGGCTCGAAATACTGGGATGCGGTATGGTTGATCCCAATGTTCTTGAATTCAACAATATCGATAGTAAAAAGTATACTGGCTACGCTTTCGGTATGGGAATTGAGCGAATGGCTATGCTAAAGTATCAGGTAAAAGACCTTCGTATGTATTTTGAGAACGATGTTCGGTTTTTAAATCAGTTTAAGTCTTCATTATAGAAATAATATTTGTAAACTTTATTCTGGTTTTTTTTGTTTTTACAATTACTCAAGGGTTACTCCTAACAAATAAATTGTGCACGAAAATAACTGCAAAGTATGTTTAGCCTCGTATAACTCAGTGTTTAAAGCACTGACATCCGAGGAGCACAACCACTTAAACTCCGATAAGGTTTGTGAAAACTATAAGCGGGGCAAAATTATTTACTCCGAGGGCAGCCGAATTGCGGGTGTTTTTTGTATAAATAGCGGAGTTCTAAAAATTTATAAAACCGGCAGCGATGGCAAAGAGCAGATAGTTGCTTTTGCCAAGGGGGGCGATATTATTGGATACCGTTCCGTGTTAAGCAACGAACCCGCTTGTACTACGGCTCAGGTTATTGAGGATGCAAAAATTTGCTTTATTCCTTCGGAAGTTATTTTTCAGCTAATACGTTCCAACGGCGATTTTTCCATTGGCTTACTGCAGCTAACCTGTCGCGAGCTTAACCAGGCCAACAGCTTCATTAAGGATATTGCACAAAAATCGGTTCGCGAACGTTTGGCCGAGGTTCTGCTTATGCTTCAGGATACATTTGGATGTAACAGCGAGGGCTTCCTTAACATTATTCTTACCCGTGAGGAGTTCTCGAACATTGTTGGAACTGCTACCGAATCGGTAATTCGTCTGCTATCCGATTTTAAGAGCGATGGAATTATTTCCATGAACGGAAAGCGCATAAAGATTGAGGACAAAAACTACCTGGAAAAAATTTCCAAATCGTTCAACTAGCCTTCAATTCCAAATTTAGAATAGTTTTCCTTGCCGGGTAAAACCTTCCATTCCCAAATGTTTTACTGCCAAAGCAGTAATTTCTCGTCCTCGTGGTGTTCTGTTCAAAAATCCTT